>JBGAPI010000009.1:0-115937 GCA_044221335.1 Ahniellaceae bacterium | reverse complement strand
TCCCCCGCACGCGGGGGAGAGGGAAACATCCGGCGCTCTCAGCCCCGATGCCTCGCAATGGCGGCCAATGGCCGCCCTACGCCGGCGGTCTTGCCGCCCTACGCCTGCGGCTTGGCCGCCTCACGCTTCATCAGGGTGTTGCCCGCCGCCAGCACCATCGCGGTGATCGCCTCGATCGCATTGGACGACTTGCCGTCGCCGCCGACCAGGATCTGCGGGACCACCGGCAGCTTGCCCTCCTTGATCGCGTTGGTGATCTGGGCGGTGATTTCCTGGGCCAGACGGATCTCCGGGCCGCCGTAGGCGTCGACCTGCGATTTGGCGGCCTTGGCGGCGGCCTCGCCGGTCAGCTCGATGCGGTTGGCGTCGGCGGCGCCGATCGCGCGGATACGCTCGGCCTCCGCCATCGCGACGTTGCGGATCTTGGCGGCCTCGGCCTCGCCGTGGCGGGTCTGGGTCTTGACCTCGGCGACACCGCGATTCTCGGCGATGTCGATCGCGATCTTCGACTCGGTCAGGCCCTTCTGCTGCAGCGCCACCGCCTCGGCCTCGCGCAGGGTGCGCTCCTTCACCGCAGCCTCCTCCTGGCGCTGATAGGTCTCGACCCGCTCGCGGGCGATCTGGCGCTCGCGCAGCTGCACCAGGATGTCCTCGATCTGCTTGTTGCCGGCCGGCGAATGCGGCGTGCCGATCAGCACTTCCTGCAGCTCGAGGTTGTAACTGGCGAACTTGTCCTTCATCTCGCCCAGCGCCTGCTTCTGGATGTCGGCGCGGTCCTGCAAGAGTTCGATCAGCGTCTTGGTCTGCGCGATGTTCTTGAAGTAGGCCGAGACCATCGGGTCCAGGGTCTGCTCGACCAGCTGCTGCACGTTGCCGAAGCGCTGGATCACCAGCGCGGCCTTGCGGTAGTCGATGTGCACGACGACCGACAGCGGCAGGTTGGGCTCGAAGGCGTCCTTGGTGATCAGCGACACTTCCTTCAAGTTCCGGTCGAAGTCGCTGCCCGACTGGCCCGACTCCCACTTCAGGATGAAGTTGGTCGTCGGCACCAGCATGATGCTGCCGGCGAAGGTGTTGAACGGGTACTTGCCCGGCAGCAGCGGCACTTCCCAGACGCCGCGTTCGCCGGTGTCGACCAGCTCGCCGTGCTGGTACTTGTCGCCCGAGCGGTCGGTTCCGCGGCGGCCGGTGAACGACACCACCACGCCGACATAGCCCATCGCGATCCGGGTCTTCGGCACCAGGTCGACGCTCGCGAACAGTCGATTGATGAAGTAGGTGCCTTCCACCAGGACCGAGTACTGGCGACCGCGGTAGCCGCCGGCGGTCAGGAAATGGTCGGAGTCCTGGAAGCTGTTGTGGTAGGTGTCGAGCTTCGCGCGATCCTGGCCCACCGGCGGCGCGATCAGCTCGCCGGCCGGCAGCGACGGACCGTCGTGCACGGTGACGATGCCGATCATGTCCTTGGAGTCGTCGATCACGATCGGCTTGAAGCCGAGGCGCGCATCGATCTGGTGGCGCATCGCCTTGATCTTGTCGTCGTCGGAGTCGGCGAGGATCAGCGCGTAGGTGTTGGCCTGGGTCAGCACGATGAACTGCGCGGTGTTGATCGCATAGGCGCCTTCGCGCAGGACCTTGCGCTGCGGGCCTTTCTGGCCGCCCTTGGCGAGGAAGTCGCGCACGTCCTCGAAGTCGGTCGCGCGATCGTTGGCGGCCAGCGTCTGGCCGGCGCCGAGCGGCGCGCCGTCACGGGCGAACACGTAGCCGAGCTCGCCCTGCGGCACGATCACGAGGTCGGCCTTGTGGACCCGGTACTTGAACGGGAACAGCAGGTGGAAGCCGCCGCGCAGCACGTCGGGCGCGTAGCCAGCCTCGCCGTTCAGCGCGAGGAAACCGCCTTCGACCGAGCCCTTCAGCGACCACAGCCGCTCGAGCACGCCGACGCGGTTGTTGGGCACGTACACCACCGAGGTCCAGATCAGGAAGAACAGGAGCACGCCGACGATCAACGTCGAGTACTCGAACACCGTGGAGAGCAACATGGCTATTCCTTGTAGTCGGATGAATCCACGCGCGCCGCCGGTGACCCGACCGGGTCACCGTCGCAGCACGCGTTGCTTGCGAATCGGTAGAGCGGACCGTGGTCCGCTGCCCCACTAGGCGTCAACGACGACCGAGGGGCAAAAGCGACATCCGAGAGTGTCGTTCGCCGGCGGCGGACGCGAGGCTCCCATCATCGAGGGACGGCGGGCTTTGACGAGGCGACTCCCCGGAGTCGCGGCGACCGAATCGAGAGATCGAATGTGGGTCACGATGCTGGACATCCTTGTGGACTGCGCGGCGGATTTCAAGGGGGAGAGCAGGTTCCTCCTCGGCGCCGGGCGCCGTAGAGCGACACCCGGGCCGCTCTCCCTGCCGCGGATCAGGCGCAGCGGGCCTGGGCCCGCTCTACAATGACGGGCGGGACGCCACCCGATGGAACCGCCGCCATGGACCTGCGCCGCCACTGCCTCCTGATGGCCCGCTACAACCGCTGGGCGCTGGAGAAGATCTACGAGCAGATCGACGGACTGTCCGATCTCGCCTACCGCAAGGACGTATCGCTGTTCTTCCACAGCATCCACGGCACCCTGAACCACCTGCTGCTGGTCGATCACCTGTGGCACGGCCGGATGATTGCGCAGCCTTTTCCGATCAAGGGCCTGAACGACGAGATCGAAACGGATCGCGCCGCGCTGCGCGACCGCCTGCTTGCCCGGACCGATGTATGGAAACACTACATCGCCGGACTGACGCCGGACGCGCTGGCGGGCATCGCGCACTACCGCAAGATCGACGACACCCAGGCCGCGCTGCCGCGTGCATCGTGCATCCTGCACGTGTTCAACCACGCCACCCATCATCGCGGCCAGATCTCGGCGGCGCTGACCCAGCTCGGGGCGAGCGCTCCGGAGATGGATCTGCCGTATTTCCTGTACGCGCTGCCCGCCGCTGAACTGGGCTGAGCACGAGGCGAGCGCCATGTGGACGGATTCCCATGTGCACATCGACGTCGCGGAATTCGATGCCGATCGCCCGGCAGTCATCGAGCGCGCCTTGCGCGCCGGGATCGACCGCCAGCTGGTGCCGGCGATCGCGTTGTCCGGTTTCGCGAAGCTCGCGCAGGTATGCCGCGACTTCGACGGGCTCGTCCCGGCATTCGGTCTGCACCCGATCTACCTCGCCGAGCATCGCGACGAGGACCTCCGCGACCTCGGCGACTGGCTGGTGCGCGAGCGCGCGCCGGCGGTCGGCGAGTGCGGCCTCGATTTCTTCGTCGACGATCTCGACCGCGAACGCCAGACGCGGATCTTCCGCGCTCAGCTCGAACTCGCGCGCGACCTGCGACTCCCGGTCGTGGTCCATGCCCGCCGCTCCGTCGACGCGGTGATCGCGGAGTTCCGCCGGGTCGGGAAACTCACGGGGGTCGTGCACAGCTACTCGGGAAGCGTCGAGCAGGCACGAGTGCTGATGAAGCTCGGATTCCTCATCGGCATCGGCGGCCCCGTCACCTATCCGCGCTCGACGCGCATCCACGACCTCGTGCGCCGCATTCCGCTCGACCAGCTGCTGCTCGAGACCGACAGCCCCGACCAGCCGCTGTGCGGCCGCCAGGGCCAGCGCAACGAGCCGGCACTGCTGGTCGAGGTCGCCCGCGACGTTGCCGCGTTGCGCGGGGTCGATACCGAGGTGATCGCGCGGGCGACCTCGGCGAACTTCGACCGGATGTTCGGGAGTCGGACGTAGGGCGGCCATCGGCCGCCATCGCGAGGCGTTCCGGCAACGGTGCGCTGTGCGCGCCCTACACTCAGCGGCACCGTCGTCTGCGAGCGCGCCATGTCCGCCACCGACCCACACCCGGCTCCCGCCGCCCGGCCGGGACAATTGCTCTATCTCTCCCGCGCCGACGTCGAAGCCGTCGCTCTCGACATGGCCGGCGTGCTGGCGGCGGTCGAGCGCGGCTTCGTCGAGAAGGGCCACGGGCGAATCGAGATGCCGCCGAAGCCCGGCATCCACACCCGGCCGGACGCCTTCCTGCACGCGATGCCGGCCTACCTTCCCACGCTGCGCTCCGCCGGGATGAAGTGGGTCGGCGGCTATCCCGGGAACCCGGCGCGCGGCCTGCCCTACATCAGCGGCCTGCTGGTGCTGAACGATGTCGACAGCGGCCTGCCGTATGCACTGATGGACTGCACCTGGATCACCGCCTACCGCACCGGCGCCGCCACCGCACTGTCGGCGCGCCACCTTGCGCGGCCGGACAGCACGAGCGCCGCGATCCTCGCGTGCGGTGTCCAGGGTCGGGTCAATCTCGAGGCGCTCGCGCTGGTTCTGCCGATCCGCCGCGCCTATGCCTACGACGTCCGTCGCGAGGTGCAACAGCGGTTCGTCGAGGAGATGCGCACCCAGCTCGGCATCGAAGTGGTCGGTGTCGACACTCCGCGCGCCGCCGTCGAGGCGGCGGACGTGATCGTGACCTCGGGTCCGATCCTCAAGCATCCGACGCCGACCATCGAAGCCGGCTGGGTCGCGCCGGGGGCATTCGCCTCCGCCGTCGATTTCGATTCCTACTGGAGCGGCGCCGCGCTGGCGGAATTCGACCTGGTCACGACCGATGACCACGCGCAGTTCGCCTACTACCGGACGCTCGGCTATTTTGGGCAGACCCCGATGCCATCAGCGGATCTCGGCGAACTTGCGATCGGCAGCAAGCCCGGTCGCGCCTCGCGCGAAGAGCGCACCATCGCGATCAACCTGGGCCTCGCGCTCGACGACATGGCCGTCGCGCCGGAGGTCTTTCGGCTCGCCCTGGAGCGCGGCATCGGCACCTGGCTCCCCCTGTAGGGCGGCCTCTGGCCACCATCGAGAAGCGTTCCTTTCGTCCGCTCCTTCGGGGCGTTCGGGTCGCGGTGCGCTGTGCGCGCCCTACTCCCGGACTTCGATCATCCCCTCCGATCGATTGCTCGTCGCGGGAGGAATGCACGCAGCGATTCCCTCAGCGCAACAGCCGCTCGATCACCCGCGACGCCGCCACCATCCCGAAGGTCGCGGTGACGTGCATCGCCGCACCGAGGCCGGCGCCGCAGTCGAGCTTCAGTGCTCCTTCCGCCCCGGCCGGACGGGTGCCGCAGACGCTGCCGTCGGCCTGCGGATAGCGCACGTTCTCCAGCGAGAACACGGCCGGCACGCCGAAGTAGCGGTCCGGGTTGCGCGGGAACTGGTACTCGCCGCGGAGTTTCTTGCGGATCAGCGCGAGCAGCGCGTCATGTTCGGTTCGGGACAGGTCGCGCACCTGGATACGGGTCGGGTCGACGCGGCCGCCGGCCGACCCCGACACGATCAGCGGCAGCTTGCGCCGCCGGCACCAGACGATCATCTCGACCTTGGTGCGGAACGCGTCGCAGGCATCGAACACGTGGTCGTAGCCGCGGTCGAGCAGTTCGACGAGGTTGGACGAGGTCAGGAAGTTCGGGATCGCATCGACCACGATCTCCGGAGCGATCGCCCGGCAGCGTTCGGCCAGCACCTCGACCTTGAGCTTGCCGAACTGGCCATCGAGCGCATGCAACTGACGGTTGGCATTGCTGACGCACACCTCGTCGGCGTCGATCAGCGTCAGCCTCCCCACCCCGCTGCGCGCCAGAGCCTCGACTGCCCAGGACCCGACTCCGCCGACACCGACGACGCAGACGTGGGACTTCGCGAGTTTCGGCAGGGCGTCGCGGCCGTAGAGCCGGGCAAGGCCAGAGAATCGTTCGGAGTTGAGGGTAGTCACAGCCATCGAATGTGGGAGGGACGCAAGCCCCGACAATCAATTTTCCTACAGAACGACGAGCGAGTTTCGTACAGGCTGGAAACGGCACCCGATCCAGCCTATCGGCATGCGCTCGCTCCTAGACCCCGGCTACCAGGCGCTCCGTAAGGGACGCTGGTCGGAAACCGGCCGCCTCTATCTGGAAGCGACGGCGACGTTCGATCGGCGCCGCCTGTTCAGCGATCACGCGCTCGCGCGTATCGTCGCCCGCAAGACGCTCTGCTCGGATCTGTGGCGCGGTGGTCGTCTCCATGGCTGGGTACTCATGCCAGACCACTGGCACGCGCTGCTGGAGCTCGGTGGCGACGACCTGTCGAATGTGGCCCGCCGATTCAAGTCGGTGACGGCTCGGGCAGTCAATGAGGCGCGCTCAAGCAATGAACCGGTGTGGCAGGTGGGCTTTCACGACCACGCATTGCGCAACGAGGAAACGATCTTGGCAGTGCTGCGATACGTTCTGGCGAATCCGGTGAGGGCCGGCTTGTGTCGATCCGCCTGGTCTTATCCGTATTGGAATGCCTCGATCGTCGATGGGAGTTTCGCGTCGTTGGAGGATCTGATCGAAGTTTGAGGCTGTCGGGGCTTGCGCCCCTCCTACATCGGGGCCTTCGCCCCTCCGACGTCCGTCTCGACGAGCCGCAGCTTCAGCCTCCCGACCGTGTTCGCCGTGAGGTCGGCATTGTTCAGCGTGCGCCCCAACACGACTGTCCGGCCGTCCAGCGGGTCGGGTATCCGCCGCGACGTCGCGTCGATCTCGCTGATCCGGCGGCCGACGACGCGACGGTCGGAGAAGATCACCACCCGCCGGGCGCCGTCCGGCACCGGGATCCGCCCGGACCAGTTGAACGACGCGAACGCCATGCCGTCGAACAGCGCGCGCGGCTGCAGCGTCGATACGCCCGGCTGGCGGATCGGCACGGAATCGGCATCGAGAAACAACAGCGTCGGCACCCACACGCGGGTGGTCGGAATCAGGAAGGCACCGCTGCCGACGACCAGGTCGATACTCCGAGGCCGGTCTGACGGAGCAAGATCGAACGCGACGAAGCGGCTGCGCCCCTCCGCGAAGTCGAATGCATCCGTGGACTCGTCGATCGTGACGTCGACGATGCGGCCGACGGGAAGGTCGGCAGCGGCGAACTCCACGATCGACCGGCAACAGCTCGCCGCCCGATCCAGTTTCGCAAGCTCGTCGGCGCGGCCCGGTGCGGAAGTCGCGACCAGGATCAGCGCGGCGAGCAGGCGTCCCGCGGGCGCCAGGGTCATGGCGGAGTTCGCCAGGTGTCGACGGCGTACAACCACTTGTTGTGTCCGAGCAGGATGTAATGGCCGTCCAGCTCCGCGACGACCCGCATGCGATCGACGAACTCGCGGACGAAGCGCTGGCGGCGGTATCCCAGGGGTTTCGCCGTCGCGTACTTGCCGGTGATGTCGTTCTGCGCCAGGGTCAGGTCGCGCGCGAGGTCCGCGGCGATGCGGGCCTTCAGCGCCTCGTCGGACAGCGCGTTCCACAGCTCGGCGCGCTTGTCCTTGTCGCGGATCTTCTTGTCCTCGAATTCGCGGAAACCGCTCTCCGAGCGCACGGCGCCGAGATAGCGCAGCGTGCGCTCGCCACCCTTGCGCTCGTACAGCTCGACACGCAGGTCGACGAACAGCGCGTCGAGCATGAAGGACATCGAGATGTGCGGCTCGATCTCCAGTTCGAACGCGCACTCTCCCGGCTCGCCGAACGCGTCGACCGGGTCCAGCGCGCCGAAGGCCCCCGCCGGGAGCCCGGTTACGGCCGGCGCGAGCTCGGCCTTCCAGTCGTCGCCGGCGACCCGGAGCGTCAACTCCGCGATCATCTTCGTCGCCTTCTCGTCGTTGTTGTCCTGCAGCAGCGAGATCAGCGGACTTCCGGCGACCGCATGCACCTCGGGCGCGAGATCGAGATCGATCCCGGGCACGCCGGGACGCACGCGCACCGGAAGGCGGGCGCACACCGGGACCGGCAGGCCCTTGGCCTCGATGAGCTTCGTCCGCCACAGCGGCTCGGCCTTGTCGTCCTTGTCGGCGGCGAGCGCGGGCACCGCGAGCAGACCGGCGAGGAACAGCATCATCGAGCGACGCATTGCAATACTCCGTTGGCGAACCGCGCGCACGATAGCGCAGCGGTAGGACGGCTGGCCGGGTTCCAGGTCCGAAACAACCGGCGAGCCCAAGCCCGCTATTCCGATGCCGGGCCGGCCTGCGGCGTCGATCCATGCACCGCCTCCACCATTCGCATCGTGTTCACGTGGATCTCGACCACCCGAGCCAGCGGCTGCTGGTAGCCGCCGGCGAGGTCCCAGGCGACCGGGATGCCGCGTCGCGCGAGCCCCGCAAACACCTTGTAGTCGCGCGAGAGCAATTCGGTCGTCGTCAGGAATCCACCGAGCGGATCCTCGACGTGCGGATCGGCACCAGCCTGATAGAGCACCAGGTCGCAGCCGCGCATCGACTCCAGGTGCGCGTCGATCGCCTGCAGGAAAGCGCGCGCCTGCTGTGGCTGGTGATAGCTCGCCCCCGCCGTGACGTGCACGATCCAGTCGATCCCGAGCCGATCGATGATGTCGTCGGTCCCGTTGCCGTAGTGGAAGTCGTAGTCGAGAATGCCGACGCGCTTCACCTTGCCCGCAGCACGCAGCGCCAGCGCGGCGACCAGCAGGCCATTGAAGGTGCAGAAACCCTCGCCGGCGTCCCAGTGTGCGTGGTGGAAGCCCGACACCGGAGCGGCCACGGCGCCCCCGTCGGCCAGCGCCCAGCGCGCGGCGGTCAGCAGCGCGCCGCTGGTGTGGAACAGCGAGTCGTTGAGCTCGCGCGAGCGGGTCCCGAAGCCGTTCGGCGTGCGCAGCGCCAGCACGTCGGCGACGTAGCGCGGGCAGTGGGCGCGCTCGAGGTCCTCGATCCGCACCGGCGTCGGCGGCCGCACGACCAGCTCCGGCCACTCACGGCGCCAGGCCTCCATCACGGAGCGCGGCTTGGCGGCGCTCGGCGAGATGCCGCCCTGGGGCGGGGCAAACATTGCTTCGGAATAGACGGCGCGTAGTGGAACCATGGGTGAAGCCCGGGCCAGCGACGCGCCAATGGTAGGATCGAAGGCGACCGTCTCACTTCCGGCGACCGCGTGAACCGCGCGAACAATCCAGTGTCCGATTCGTCCTCGACACAGCGGCGCCCGCGCCTCTGGTTGCTCGTCGCAATCGCGGGCTTCGTGTGGACGATGTCGCTGATTGCCGTCCACTGGTATTCGACCACGCTCTTCCAGCAGACCGATTCTGAATATCGAGCGTCTAGGGACCCCGAACAGCGAAAGGTGCTCCTTGCGCGGATGGAGGCCGTCAACGCGAACGACGCCGCATACCGGACCTGGCATCTGCGGACTACGCTGCTCGCCCTGTTAGCCGTCGCCGTGCTGGCGAGAACACGACAGGGCAGCAAGGCCTCATCGGCGACTTGACTCGAACTGCCTGGCGTCGGTGCGACCGAGGCGCACCCTACAGTGCCAGCTTGTAGCCCACCCCGTAGACCGACTCGATCGGATCCTCGGCATTCGGCACTGCTGCCAGCTTGCGCCGCAGGTTCTTGATGTGGCTGTCGATGGTGCGGTCGCTGACCGCGCGTTCGTCGACGTAGATCGCGTCGAGCAGCTGGCTGCGCGACAGCACGCGACCCGGACGTGCGCCCAGCGCGGCGAGCAGGCGGAACTCGACCGGGGTGAGGTCGAGCAGCTGGCCATGCCAGTGCGCCTCGAAGCGCCCCTCGTCGAGCGCCAGCGGACCGCTCGGCGCCGCCTCGCGCCAGTCGATCGCCCGGCGCAGCAGGGCGCGCACCCGCGCCAGCACCTCGCGCGGCTGGAACGGCTTGCAGACGTAGTCGTCGGCGCCGATCTCGAGCCCGAGCAGGCGGTCGATCTCCTCGACCCGGGCCGTGATCATGATCAGCGGCACATTGGAGAACGCGCGGATCTCGCGGCAGACCGCGAAGCCGTCCTTCACCGGCAGGTTGAGGTCGAGCAGCACGGCCAGCGGCGCGTTGTTGCGCACCCAGTCGGCGACCTGGCCGCCGTCGCCGAGCACGCCGACGTCGAAGCCGTCGCCACGCAGGGTCTCGGCGAGCAGCTGGGCCAGCGTCGGCTCGTCCTCGACGACGAGCACGCGCCGTGGAACCGCCTTGCCGGCCGCGACCGCGCTCACGCCGGACACCCTGCGTTGCAATTCCCGTCGCGCATGCCGAGCCCCCTCCCCATTTCCTCCATGATTTCCCGACAGCATGGTCTGCGACAAGATGTGCCCGCTCCTCGAGACCGGCAGAATCCGACCCCGTGACCCCGCCCGCCGCCCGCGATCCCAGCACCCCCGGCTCTCCGCGCCGGCGCCGGCTGCTGCTGGCCGCACTGCGATTGGCGCCGCTGCTGGCCGCGACGACGCTCGCGCTGGCGGTGCCGAATGCGGCGGCCGACAACACCGACGACCGCCGCGTGCGAGCCGGCGCGCGGCTGCTGCGGTCCCTGCTGGCCGCGGACATCGGATTGGACAAGCGGCTGGTCGACGGCCAGGTGCAGGTCTGGGTCTACGCCGCCGACCGACGCGGCGCGGGCGACGCCGCCGACCAGATCGTGCCACCGGGCGACGTCGCCGCCGCGAAGCTGCGCGACCTCACGCTGGCTGCGACCCCCCGCACCGACCTGCCGGGCCCCGGCGACGCACCGACCGCCATCTTTCTCGCCTCGCGACCGAGCAGCGCCCAGGTCGACACGCTGGTGCGCTGGAGCATCGAACACCACGCGATCGTGTACTCGCCGTTCGAGGGCGACGTCGAGCGCGGCATCCCGGCCGGCCTGTCGGTCGAGGCGAAGGTCCAGCCCTTCCTCAACACGAAGACCCTGCAGGCCGCCGGCATCGAGCTGAAGCCGTTCTTCCTGCAGGTCGCCAAGGTGACGCCATGAGCCTCGCCCCGCATCGCCGCATCCCGGTGCTGGTCGCCGCCGCGTTCGTGCTGCTGGCGGTTCTGATCGAGGGCGCACTGGCGATCTACTGGCGGCTGCTGCTGGAGCCGCGCCTCGCGCGCGAGGCCAACCAGCAGGCCCAGGTGCTGGCGCAGTCGCAGGCGCCGGTGCTGGTCGACGCGCTGACGACCGCGACCGACGAGCGCCCGCGCCGACTCGGGGCCGCGCTCGACCTGCTGCTGCTGCAGCGCGATCCCGACGGTGCCGCCTTCTTCGAAGGCGTCGGACTGGAACTCGACTACGATGCACTGCATGCGCCGAAAGGCAGCCTCGAGCATCCGCTGGAGAACGCCGACAGCGAGTCCTACCGGATCGATGTCGCGCTCTACGATCCGGCGAGCGCCGAGTTGCTCGGCGTCGCCCACTTCGCGGTCAGCCCGTCCTTCTTCCGCCGCTTCGGCGCCGACGTGCGCCGCCAGCTCGTCTTCCAGGGCGTCTTCATCGCGGCGGTGATCGCGCTGCTCGGCGCGCTGCTGGTGCGGCTCACCGCGAAGCTCGACCTGCAGCGCGAGCGCGCCCGCCAGGCCGAGCGCGCGCTGGCCGAACAGGCGGATTCGGCGAACCGCGCGAAGAGCCAGTTCCTGGCCAACATGAGCCATGAGATCCGCACGCCGATGAACGCGGTCATCGGGATGTCGACGCTGCTCGGCAAGACCGAGCTCAACCCGCGCCAGCGCGGCCTGCTGGCGCAGCTGTCGGTGTCGGCGCGGCTGCTCTTGGGGCTGATCAACGACGTGCTGGACCTGTCCCGCATCGAGGCTGGGAAGATGAGCCTCGAGCGCATCGCCTTCGAACCCGACCAGATCGTCACCGACCTCTCCGCGCTGATCGGCGAGCGCGCCCGCGAGAAGCACCTCGAGGTGCTGTTCGCGATCGCGCCGGAGGTGCCGAAACAGCTGATCGGCGATCCGCTGCGGGTGCAGCAGGTGCTGCTCAACCTCGTCACCAACGCGATCAAGTTCACCGAGCGCGGCGCCGTCCTGGTCGAGTGGACGCGGCTGCACGACCCGGCGCCCGGCGAGGTGCTGCTGCGGGCGTCGGTCAACGACAGCGGCAGCGGCATCGACCACGAGGACCTCGCCCGGCTGTTCCAGCCGTTCAGCCAGGTCGACGCCTCCGACACCCGCCGCCACGGCGGCGCCGGCCTCGGCCTCGCGATCTGCAAGCGCCTGGTCGAGCTGATGGGCGGCGAGATCGGCTGCGACAGCGAGCGCGGCCGTGGCAGCCGGTTCTGGTTCACCGCGCGCTTCGGCGCCGTTCCGGCGACGACCCATCGACTGGCGCCCCGCGCGACCAGCGGCCTGTCGGCGCTCGTCGTCGACGACAACCCGACCACCCGCGAGGTGTTCGGCGGGATGCTGGAGTCGCTCAACTTCGACGTCTCGCTGGCCGACACCGCGGAGACCGCACTCACCCGCCTCGCCGGCGCCGAGCCGCCGTTCGACCTGCTGCTGATCGACTGGAAGCTTCCCGGCATGGACGGCATCGCCGCGGTCCGCGAGATCGCGCGCCGACAGCTCCGGCGGCCCGCAGTGGTGATGGCGACGGCCTACGGCGACGACAGCCTGCTGCGGGCCGCGGGCGAGGTCGGCATCGAAGTGTTCCTGCACAAGCCGATCAGCCCGTCGACCCTGTACGACGCCGCGATGACGGCGCTGGGCGCGAGCCGCGGCGCGCGCCTCGGCAGCGGCAGCGCCGGCGCGACGCCCTTGCAGGGGCTGCGCTTCGCGGAAGGCGCGAAAGTGCTGCTGGTCGAGGACAACGAGATCAACCGCCAGGTCGCGTCCGAACTGCTGGCTGCCGCGGGTCTCGCATCGGATGCGGCCGGCAACGGCCTCGAAGCGCTCGCGCGACTGGAGTCCGGTCACTACGACGCGGTGCTGATGGACGTGCAGATGCCGGAGATGGACGGCATCGAGGCGACCCGCCGGCTGCGCGCCTCCGGCCGTCATCCGCGCCTGCCGGTGATCGCACTGACCGCACACGCGCTGGCCGCGGATCGCCAGCGCTTCCTCGACGCCGGCATGGACGACTACCTGGCCAAGCCGATCGAGGAGCAGGACCTGCTCCGGGTGCTGGCGAAGTGGCTGCCGCACCGGCTTGCGGAGCATCGCCCGGTGGCAACCGACGCGACCGTCGCCCCGCCACCGGGACTGGGCGCCGCCGGCGTCCCGGGCGTCGACTGGCCGCTGGCCCTGTCGCGGGTGAACGGCAAGGCGGAGCTCCTGACCCAACTGCTCGCCGACTTCCGGCAGCGCTATCGCGACGTCGCGGCCACATTGTCCGGACACCTCGCCGCCGGCAACCCGAAGGCCGCGGCCGACCTCGCCCACACGCTGAAGGGCGCGGCCGCGACGCTGGCGGCGAACCGCACTGCCCGGGCCGCGGCGGAATTCGAGCGCTGCCTGCGCGATGCCACGGACCCGGCGACCGTGCTGGCGGAGCTCCGCGAAGCGATCATCGAACTGCAGCCGGCGCCCGGCGATCCCGTCGCCGATGCAGCGCCTCCCGAACGCGAAGGCGCGGATGCGGACGAGGCCGTCGACGCCGTTTCCCTGTGGCAGCGCCTGCGCACCGAACTCGAGGGCGGCAGCTTCGACGCCGCCACCACCGTCGCGCACCTGCGCCGGGTCCAGGGCGACTCGCCCGTCCTCGCCGCGATCGCGCAGGCGATCACCCAGCTCGACTACGATCGCGCCCGCGCCGAACTCGCGCATCCGTCACCGGAGACCCCGCCATGAGCCAGGAAGCACGCCCCATCGTCCTGATCGTCGACGACGAACCGACCAACGTGCGGGTCCTCGCCGAGGTGCTCGAGGGCATGGCCGAACTGCGCTTCGCCACCGACGGGCAGCGCGCCCTGGAGCTGGCCGCGAGCCTGCCGGCCGACCTGATCCTGCTCGACGTCGCGATGCCCGGCATCGACGGCTTCGAGGTGCTGCAGCGCCTGAAGGCCGCTCCGGAGACGATCTCGACGCCGGTCATCTTCGTCACCGCGCTCGACGCGCTGGTCGACGAGGAGCGCGGCCTCACCCTCGGCGCGGTCGACTACATCGCCAAGCCGATCAGCCCGCCGATCGTGCGGGCCCGCGTTCGCACCCACCTCGAGCTGAAGCGCCAGCGCGACCTGCTCGAGCGCCACGCGCTGCTCGACGCGCTGACCGGCGTCGGCAATCGCCGCCGCTTCGACACCGAACTCGCGACACGCTCCGCCACCGCGATGCGCCATCTCGGCACCGTCGACCTGCTGATGATCGACGTCGACCAGTTCAAGCTCTACAACGATCATCACGGCCACAGCATGGGCGACGCCTGCCTGCGCGCCGTGGCCCAGGCACTCGACGACTGCTTCGGCCGCGGCGAGGACGTGGTGACCCGCTACGGCGGCGAGGAATTCGCGGTGCTGCCCGGTCGCGGCGATCTCGCCGAGCAGGCGGCGCGCGCGCTGGCGGCGATCGACGCGCTCGCGCTGCCGCACCCGGCGACAGCGGCGGGGCGGGTGTCGATCAGCATCGGCGCGCTGTCGGCGACACCGAGCACCACCAGCGGCACCGAGCTGGTCGAGCAGGCCGACCAGCTGCTCTACGAGGCCAAGCGCCGCGGCCGCCGCCGCGCGCTGGCGCTGGCGCCGGAGCACGACGCCTTCGAGATCGATCCCTTCCGCGACCTCAGCCGATGAGCCGCGCCGCGCTCGCCGTCGCCATCGCCTGCGCAGTCGCCGGCAGCAGCGGGGCCGCGCGGGCGCAGTCCGCTCCCGCCGGCGGCGACGACGCCGAGCTGCGGAGCCTGATGAACGTGCTCGCCGACGAGACCGAGGTCGCGACCCGCAGCCGGCAGAACGCCGACTACGTCCCCGGGATCATCAGCGTCGTCTCCGGCGACGAGGCCCGCGCGCTCGGCGCCCGAACCGCACTCGACGCGGTCGGGCTGCTGCCCGGCCTCCAGGTCGAACGCGATCCGACCGGTGCGCCGACGCTGACCGTGCGCGGCATCAACGCCTTCTTCAACAACGGCAACGTCAAGCTGCTGGTCGACGGGCTCGACGTGTCCTTCGGCGTCGCCGGGCTCAACTCCTCGACCCTGCTGATCCCGATCGAGCTGGTCGACCGCATCGAGGTGATCCGCGGCCCGGGATCGGTGGTGTTCGGCGACTTCGCGCTGAATGGGCTGATCAACATCGTCACGCTGCAGGATCGGCGCAACGTCTACCTCGGCGCCGGCAGCGGCGGCCGCGTGCGGGCGGGCGGCAACTGGCACGGCGGTGGCGACTGGCCATGGTCGCTGTCGGTGTCGCACGACCAGTCCGACCACTACGACGCACCGGAGCCGCGCGGGGGCGACGACGACCACGAGTTCATCGACTTCGCGATCGCACACGCCGGCTTCAGCCTGAAGGCCGCCGGCATCGCGCGCCGGGTCGAGCGGCCGGTCCCGAATCCGAACGCGCCCGACGTCGTCGACGGCGACCACGCCAAGGCGCTGGAGCTGCGCTACGACGCGCATCCGGCCGAGCAGCAGCGGATCGGCGCCTGGCTGCGCTGGTCGGACGCGAACTTCGACACCCCGCCGCTCGGCTTCCGCGGCCAGCGCTACGAGCTCGGTGCCGATGCCGACTGGCGCTGGGGCGCGCACCACTGGCTGGTCGAAGCCACCTTCGGCGCTCTCGACGTCGACCGCTCCATCCTGCCGCAGGCCGCCCCGCCCCCGCCCGGCGTTCCGATACCGCCGTCGAATCGTCCGGTCGCCATTTCAGCGCACCTGCCGTCCCAGGCTGTGCTGCTGCAGGACCAGTTCGACCTGTCGCCGGAGCTGGCGCTGACGCTCGGCGCGCGCTATGACCGCTTCTCCGACGTGACCTCGCACCTCACCCCGCGCGCCGCGCTGGTCTGGCGCGCAAGCCCGGTCGACACCGTGAAGGCGCAGTATGGCGAGGGCTTCCGGCCGCCGATCACGGTCGAGCTGTACGACGCCGGCACTCGCAACCGCAAGCTCGACTTCGAGGTGGCGAAGACCCGCGAGATCCAGTGGATCCATCGACAGCACGACAACGTGTACCGGGTCTCGGCGTTCTCCGAACGCGTCGACGGACGGCTCAATCCAGCCGGCCCCGCGGGCACGGGTTTCCGCAATCGCGGCTTCGGCCGCACCCGCGGGGTCGAGCTCGAGGCCGACCTGCGGCTGGCCGAGCATCTGCGGTTGATCGGCAACCTGACGAAGTTCGGGACCCAGGGCAGCAACCAGGTGCCGCCGGGGAGTCGCGTGCCGCCGTCGTCCCAGCTGCCCGGTTCCGCCGACTGGCTCGCCAACCTCGGCGTCATCGCCCAGCCGAGCAGCGACTGGACCTTCGGCGCCCACCTGCAGCACGTCGGTGAACGCTTCGAAAACAGCGGCGCGGTGAAGGGCTATAACGCCGTCAACCTCTCCGCCATGCATCGATTCGCCGCGGTCGAGGGCCTGTCACTCACCGCCTCGCTGCGCAACGCCACCGACGCCGACATCACCAGCATCGTCTCCCGCCCTCCGCCGCAGTCCATCGCGCTGCTCGACTACAGCGGCCGCCAGACCCTCATCGAGCTCGACTGGCGCTGGTAGGGCGCGCACTGCGCGCCATTGCCGTACCGCCTCGCGATGGCGGCCCGTGGCCGCCCTACGGTAGGGCGCGCACCGCGCGCCGTTGCCTCAGCGCCTCGCGATGGCGGCCCGTGGCCGCCCTACGGTAGGGCGCGCACCGCGCGCCGTTGCCTCAGCGCCTCGCGATGGCGGCCCGTGGCCGCCCTACGGTAGGCGCGCACCGCGCGCCGTTGCCTCAGCGCCTCGCGATGGCGGCCAGTGGCCGCCCGACCTGATCCCCGCCAGCGGTCTTTCCCGTGTCATCGGGCATCGGCGCCGATGTCGGCGCAGGGAGCTTGGCGATGCGGACCGTCCTGATTCGGGCGCGGGTGGCGGCACTGATGGTCGTGGCGAGCCTGCTCGGCGGACCTCCCGCGCGGGCGGCGACGACCGCCGTGGCGCCGACGGCGAGCCGCGGGCTGCACTACGAGTTCACCGGTCTGCCGGCCAACGGCAGCTTCATGGCACCGGCCTACGTCGCGTTTTCGCAGGACTTCGTCTTCGTCTCCGACTACGGCCGCAACGACGTCACCGTGCTGCGCATCGTCTCCCGCGGTACGCCGCAGTACGTCCGCACGATCGGCACCGGAACCGCCGGCAGCGCGAACGGCCAGTTCAGTACGCCCGGCCAGGTCGCGGTGGTCGGCAACGACCTCTTCGTGGTCGACACCTACAACCACCGCGTGCAGCGTTTCGACTGGCCCAGCGGCAGCTGGCTTTCCTCGTTCGGCACGATGGGAACCGATCTCGGCCAGCTCGACTACCCGAGTGGCATCGCCTACAACCCGACGGACGGCCTGCTCTACGTGGCGGAACTCGGTACCGACCGCATCCAGAAATTCACCACCGGGGGCACCTCGATGGGCCAGGTCGGCTCGCCCGGCAGCGGCGATGGCCAGATCGTCGATCCCTACGGCCTGGCGATCGACCGCAACGGAGCGCTGTACGTCGCCGACTCCGTCAACGGGCGGGTGGTGCGCTTCGGCGCGAACGGCCAGTGGCAACGCAATTTTCCGACCGCGGCGGCATTCCCCTACGGAGTCTCGATCGATCCGGCCGGCATGCTGTGGGTCGCCTCCGGAGTCAACGACGTCGGTCGCGTGCAGTGCTTCGACCCGCTCGGCAACGTGCTCCGCAGCTACAGCGCCGACTCGCCGCGTCTCGGCGGCACCTTCGGCACCGGACCGAACGGCTACATCGAGAACATCCGCGGCGTCGCGGTCAGTCCACCGCTCGCCGCGCTGGACGGGCAATCCGCGGTGGTCGTCACCGACGTCAAGAGTGCCGGCTACGCGATGCAGTTCTACTCGGCAGCGACCGCCCCGCTCGCGCATCCGGCACTGCCGACGATCGGCGGGCTCGGCAGCACCATCGGCGGCATCGCCTACGACAGCAACGAGAACATCTACGTCACCAGCACCGCCACGAACCGGATCCACAAGTTCGACCGCTACGGCACCCCGCTCACCCAGTGGGGCAGCACCGGCACCGGCAACGCCCAGTTCAACGGCCCCGCCGGCATCGCGATCGACGCCAACGACATGATCTACGTCGTCGACCGCAACAACCACCGGGTGCAGAAGTTCACCACCAGCGCGGCCTATTCCGGGCAGTTCGGCCTGCTGGGTTCCGGCAATGGCCAGTTCAACACGCCGGTCGGCATCGCGGTCGACAACCAGGGCTCCGTCTACGTCACCGAGCAGGGCAACCATCGGGTGCAGAAGCTCGACGGCAACGGCGTGTTCACCCGCAAATGGGGCAGTCTCGGCGCCGGCAACGGCCAGTTCAACACGCCCTCGGGCATCGCTGTCGACAGCAGCAGCGGCGCCGTGTTCGTCGCGGAGCAGGCTGGCAACCGGATCCAGCGCTTCACGCTCTACGGCGACTTCGTGCAGGTGTTCGGCGAGTCGACCGCCGGCAGCGGCGCACTCGCTGGGCCGACCGGCCTCGCGACCGACCAGCACGGCAACCTCTACGTCGCCGACAGCGGCGGCAATCGGGTCGCCCAGTTCAATGATCACGGCAACTTCCTGACGAGCTTCCCGGCGGCGCTCGCGCTCGCGGTCGGCGTCGACGCCCGCAGCGGCCGGATGCACGTCGGCGACAGCACGGGCACCCTCGCCCGCTTCGGCGCGACCCAGGGCAAGGCCGACACCGTCGGCGTGTATCGGCCATCGACCCGGACCTTCCTGCTGCGCGACAGCAACAGCGCCGGGCCGGCCGATCTGACCGCGACCGTCATCGGCGCCGATCCGCTGGACCTGCCGGTGGTCGGCGACTGGAACGGCGATGGCTATGACACGCCGGGACTGTTTCGCCCCGCGACCGGTACCTTCTACCTGTGGGAACACTGGGACGCGCTCGACGTCGCGACGGCCGACCACAGCTTCGTCTTCGGCACCAGCGGCGATCGCCCGCTGGCCGGCGACTGGAACAACGACGGCATCGACACCGTCGCCGTGTTCCGTCCCAGCCTGAACCAGACGCTGATCCGCAACCGCCTGACCGCCGGCGCCGCCGACTACGCAGTGAACTTCGGCATGGCCGGCGATCTCGCGGTCGCGGGCGACTGGGATGGCGACGGCGGCAGCGCGCTCGGCGTGTTCCGCCCCGGCGACGGACGTGTCCACGCCGCCAGTGCCAGCCTCACCGGCAGCGCGCCCGAAGTCGGCAACTACCTCGCGGGTGCCAGCGGGGACCTGCCCGTCGTCGGCGACTGGACCCGGAAGGGCCAGAGCGGCCTCGGCGTGTTCCGCCCGTCGACCGCAACCTTTTTCCTCAAGTACGGCCTCGACGACACACCGGCGGATGCGACGGTGCAGTTCGGCCAGAGCGGCGACTTGCCGCTGGCGGGCACCTGGCGCAATCCCCGCGACGCCAACGACCTGTTCCGCGACGGCTTCGAGTAGGGCGCGCACTGCGCGCCATCGCCTCAGCGCGACGTCGACGTCACACGTCCGGCGCGCCTCGCGATGGCAGCCAACGGCCGCCCTAAACGACGCTCATCCCCGTCGCGACGAGAATCGCCAGCCCGAGCGCGACGTTCATCGCCCGCTCCGACCGCGGCCCGAGCGGCGCGCGGCGCAGCACCGCGCCGATCGCCAGCCAGACGAGGTCGACCGCGACGATCACCGCGACGATCAGCAGCCATTTTCCGGCGGCGTCGCTGCCGGCCGGGCCGGCGACGATCGAACGACTGGCGAACAGCAGGGCGAACGCGAGGTAGGCCTTGGGGTTGCTCAGCCCGAGCAGCAGGCCGGAGCCGAACCCGGACGGCGCGCCACCGCCTTCGATACCACCCACAGGAGCGGTGGCGATGCACCAGGCCAGCCACAGCAGATAGGAAGTCGACGCGATCGTCAGCAGCAACGCGACGCCCGGAACCAGCGACAGCACCGCGACGACGCCGAACGCGCTGGCCGCGGCCGCGGTGGCGAGCCCCAGTTGCAGGCCCATGAAATATCGCAGGCCGCCGGCGAAGCCACGTTCGCGTCCGATCGCGACCAGCGCGGCGATGCCGGGACCCGGCGAGCCGAGCAGCGCGATGGCGGTGAGCAGGAACAGGCCGGCGGCGGAAAAATCGATGGACAGCGTCGACATCGCAACACCTCGATGGAAGAGGCGGCCACCGTAGAGAGTCGTCATCCAAAACAACAGCTAATTGAATTTATCCACGACATAAGCGACGCTAATGAGATGGATCTCGACATCGCCGCCCTGCGCGCCTTCGTCGCCGCCGCGGAAACCGGGCGGATGACGCAGGCGGCCGCGATCGTCCACGTCACCCAGTCCGCGGTCAGCCAGCGCATCCAGCGGCTGGAGTCGCAGCTGGGCGCGGCGCTGTTCGAGCGACGAAGCACGGCACTGGTGCTGACCCGCGACGGCGAGAAGCTCCTGCCCCGCGCACGCCGGCTGATCGCCGCCAACGACGAGGTGCTGGCCGAGATGCGCGCCGCCGATTTCCACGGCACGGTGCGGCTCGGCGTCGCCCTCGACGTCGTCGCGCAACTGCTGCCGCCAATCCTGCGGCGCTTCCGCCATCAGCACCCGCAGGTCCTGGTCACCCTGGTCAGCGACACCACGGCGGCGCTGGCCGCGATGCAGGAGCGCGACGAGATCGACCTCGCGATCACCACCGACCGCGCCGCGGCGCGCGGGCGCGATCGCCTCGCGACCGACGCACTGGTCTGGGTCGGCGCCCGCCACGGCGACGCCGCAGGGCGGCGCCCGCTGACGGTCGCACTCGGTCGCGAAGACTGCGGCTTCCGCGCTTCGGCGGTCGCCGCGCTCGACCGCGCCGGCATTCCCTGGCGGCCGATCTGCCAGGTCGGCAGCCTCGAACCGGTATTCGCGACGCTGGAGGCCGACCTCGCGATCGCCCCCTTCCTGTCCACGACCGTGCCCGAGCGACTGACGATCCTGCGCGACGCGAATCTGCCCGAACTGCCGCGCTTTCACCTCAACCTGCGGCGCGCGAGCCGCCCCACCGGACTAGTGGTGGAGGCGCTGCAGGAAGAGATTCGCGCTGGGTTCGCCGCAATGTAGGAGCGGCGGAAGCCGCGACGCGCGTGTGGGAGGGGCGCGAGCCCCGATGCTCTGGCGTCTGATCAGACCAACAGAGCATCGGGGCTCGCGCCCCTGCCGCAAAATCCGATCCACCGACACCTCTCGGTGCAGTTCCGACTCGCCCCACCGCCAGACAGCCAGGGCGGGCGCCGCCCGCCCTAGTCGCTGAAGACGATCGGATCGTCGAGGTTCTGGCAGAAATCCATCTTGGACGGCGTGCTGTAGTTGCCGTCGCTGAACTTGGCGCGGATGAACTGCTCGCAGGACTGGTTGTCGGTGCTGCTGTCCCAGACCAGCTTCTCGGTCGCACCGGCGGGGATGCCGCTGCCGATGTTGAACTTGCCCCACTGGCGGCCGTCCTGCGAGACCTCGAGCGAGGTGATCTTGGACGAAGCGCCGTTTTCCACGTAGAAGTACCACTGGCCGGGAGCGGCGATGGCGACCGCGCTGGCGGCGAACGCCGCGACCGCGAGCAGTTTCGAAAGCGACTTCGGCATCGACATGGGAACCTCCGAGTTCCGCGTTGGGTAGCGGCCCACCGGGCGATTCCCGGTGCCTGCCGCGGCGCGCCGAGGGGCGACGCCGCTGCGGACTCTAGCGCGTCGTTCCGCGTTTCCGGGCCGGCGGATGAATCCTTGACGTTACGAACGGCATCGTCGCGGACGACGCCCGCGCCCTACCATCGCCGCATGTCCTCCATCGCCCCCGCGGCCCGGCCGCCCGCCGCTCCCGTCTCCCTGGTCCTGCTCGCCGTCAACGTCCTGGTGTTCGTGTTGCAGGGCATGGACGAGGATGCGGCGATCCGGGTTTTCGCCCTGTGGCCGCTCGGCGCCGGCTTCGCGCCCTGGCAGCTCGTCACCAGCGCGTTCCTGCACGCGAGCCTGCTGCACCTGATGGCCAACATGCTCGGCGTCTGGATGTTCGGCCGCGACGTCGAGATCGTGCTCGGCACCCGCCGCTACGCGATGCTGTACGGCGCCAGCCTCGCCACCGCGTCGCTCTGCCAGCTGGTCGTGACCTCGTCGCTCCCGGAGGCCGTGCCGACCGTCGGCGCCTCCGGTGCGCTGTTCGGCGTCCTGCTCGCCTTCGCGCTGATCTTCCCGCGCCGCATCGTCGTCCCTCTGATCCCGCCGATCCCGATGCAGGCGCGCTGGTTCGTCCTGCTCTACGCCGCCTTCGAGCTTTATGCCGGAGTCACCGGAACGCTGGCGGGGGTGGCGCATTTCGCGCACCTCGGCGGCCTGATCGGCGGCTTCGTCTGCATGGCGGCCTGGAAGCGCCGAGCGTAGGCGGGGTCGAGCCCGCAGGGCGAAACCCCGCCTACGCTCGCGCAATCGGCGCCTGCTTCGGAACCCGCACCACGAACCGCGTCCCCACCCCCTTCGCGCTCTCGCAGCGGATCGATCCGCCGAGCAGGCCGGTGACGAGGTTGTAGACGATGTTGAGGCCGAGGCCGGTGCCGCCGCGGCCGCGCTTGGTGGTGAAGAAGGGCTCGAAGACGCGCTTGCGGACCGCTTCTTCCATCCCGACGCCCTGGTCGCCGACGATGACCTGCACGCTGTCGCCGTAGTCCTCGCAGACCAGGTGGATGGTGCCGCCGTCGACGCCTTCGTAGCCGTGGACGTGGGAGTTCATCACGAGGTTGGTCAGCACCTGGAACAGCGCGCCGGGGTAGCTGTCGATCGCGATGTCCGGCGGGCACATCACCTCGAGCGTGCGGCCGGCCTTGCGCAGCAGCGGGCGCAACGAGGTGGCGATCTCGTCGACGTGGCGGTCGAGCAGGATGTGGCGGCGCTCCTCGCTCGACTGCTCGACCGCGACCTGCTTGAAGCTCTTCACCAGCTTGTCGGCACGCTCGAGGCTGCCCAGGATCAGTTCGGAGGATTCCGTCGCGAGTTCGGCGAAGGCATCGACGTCCTCCGGGTCGGACTTGCCCGCGGCGCGACGCTTCTTCAGCTGCCGGGCCTCGTCCACCAGAAGCGACGCGGCGGTCACGCCGATGCCGATCGGGGTGTTGATCTCGTGGGCGACGCCGGCGACGAGACCGCCCAGCGACGCCATCTTCTCCGACTCCACCAGCTGCTCCTGGGTCAGCCGCAGGTTGGCGAGCGCCTTCGACAGGTCGTCGTTCAAGTCCTGCAACGCGCGGGTGCGCTCGCCGACGCGCTGTTCCAGCTGCGTGTTCAGGCGCCGGAGTTCGGCCTCGCGTTGCATCAGCTCGGTGATGTCGACCGTGGTCCCGACCACCCGCCGCGCGCGCTGGTCCTCGTCGCGCCACACCACCCGTCCGCGGCCGCGCACCCAGCGGTATTCGCCGTCGAGGTTGCGTACCCGGAAGGTGACGTCGTAGAGCGGCGTCTCGCCACGCAGGTGGCGGCGCATCTCTTCCTTGTAGTTGTCGAGGTCGTCGGGGTGGACGTCGACGTTGTACTGGCTGATCGTGGTGACGCCGCGGCCGCCGCGGTCGCGCTGGACGAAGCCGGGCTTCGGCGACTCGCGGATGTAGGTGCCGTCGGGCAGCGACAGCTCCCACAGCTCGCCGTTGGAGGCCTCGAGCGCCAGCCGCAGGCGTTCCTCCAGGATGCGGCCGGCGATCGCCTCCTCGACGATCGTGCGGCGCCGCTCGCGCGCGGCGAGCACCTGGCGCAGCAGCAGCAGAGCCAGCGCGGCCGCGATCACCGCGTAGAAGCCGCTCGAGCGCCACCAAGGCGGCGCGACGTCGATCGCCAGCACCCGCGGCGACTCCTGCCACTGCCCCTGCGGACTCGCCGCGCGCAGGTGCAGCCGATAGCGACCCGGTGCGAGGCCGTTGACCGCGGCGTAGCCGAATCCCGGCGGCGTCTCCAGCCAGTCCTCGCCGAGTCCCTCGATCCGGTAGGCGTAGCGGATCCGCTCGGCGCCGGAGAAGGTCAGCGACGAGAAGGCCAGCGCGATCGAGCCCTCCTGCCAGCTCAGCCCGATGCCGGTGGCGAACGGCGGCGAGACCTTCAGCGTCGAGGTCGGGTCCTGCCACGACAGCGGCAACGGCCGGTTCAGCACGCGGATCTCGGTGACGATCGGCGCTGGCGCGTCGCGCGGCCGCCAGGAGTCGCTGGTGCGCACCACCGTCATCCCGCCGGGGCCGCCGAACAGCAGGTTGCCGGCGGTGTCGGTCGCGACGGCGCTGACGAAGTAGCCGGCATTGAGTGCGCCCTCGGCGGCGGCGAAATTGACCACCGCCAGCGTCCCCGGATCGACCCGCGACAGTCCGCTGACCGACGATACCCACAGCGCGCCCTGGCGGTCCTCCACCAGCGCTGTCAGCACGTCACTCGCCATGCCGTGGCGCCGGTCGACCACGGTGAAGGACAGGTGCCCGGGATCCGTCGCGTTCTTCGCGAGACCGAGTCCGCCGCCGTGGGTCGCGACCCAGAGCCAGCCACGGCTGTCGAACAGCACCATGTCGACCTCGTCGAACGGCAGGCTGTCGTCGCGGCCGGGCTGGTGGCGGAAGCGCAGGACCTTGCCGCTGACCGGATCGAGCCGCGATACGCCGCCATAGGCCATCGCCACCCAGATCGCGTTGTCCGGTGCCTGCGCGATCGAGTTGATCTGGTACTCGTCGTGGCTGGTGTCCTCCCCCCACATCGCATGGCGACGCACGGCGTGGCTGTCCTTCGCGATCGCCGACAGCGTGGCGTCGGCGGCGCCCGCCCACAGCGTGCCGTCGCGGTCCTCGAACAGCGAATCGATCCGGCCCGCGGGCAGCGTGTCGTCGCGCCTGGGATCATTGACGAAGTGCTCGAAGCGGCCCTCCGTCGCCATCCGGTCGACGCCGCCCTGCGTCGCCACCCACAGCGCGCCGTCGCGCGCACGAAGGAGGTCGCGCACGCGGTCGTGCTGCAGCGAGTCGGCGTGCTCGGGCAGATGTCGGTAGCGCGCCAGGAGGCCGCGCTCCGCATCGAAGTGGACGAGTCCGCCGCCGTCGAGCAGGCCCATCCACCAGGTTCCGTCGGCTTCCGGCTCGACTGCCGCCACCGGCGTCGCCGGCAGTCCGTCGGGATCGCCGGCGACCCGGATGAAGGACTCCTGCGCGGGGTCGTGCAGCGCGATGCCGTCGCCGGAGGTGCCGAACCAGAGCACGCCGTCGCGATCGAGCATCGCGGTCGCGAGACGGTCGCTCGACAAGCCGGCGGGATCCGAGCCGTGGCGCCAGATGCGCAGGCGGGTGGCACCGGGATCGAGCCGGGCGAGGCCGTTGTTGGTGCCGATCCATAGGCGGTCCTGATGGTCACGCAGGAGGAAGCGGATGGCGTCGTCGGGAAGCGCCATGCCCCCACCCGAGCGGGAATCGAGGCGCCGCACGACGCGGTGCTCGGCGTCGATCTCGATCAGGCCGCTGGCGGAACCGAGCAGGCGGCCTTTGGCGGTGCTCGCGAGCGCCGTGTAGCCGCCGCGCTGCTCGGGCGTGATCGCGATGCGCATCGCACCGGACATCGCCGACAGGCTGAAATAGCCGTGATCGGCGGCCGCCTCGACCTGACCGGCGGCGGGTTCGAGGAAGTCGTGCACGGCGCCCATGAAGGCCGCGTCCCATCCGACCACCAGGTCCGCATGCTCGCTGCTGCGGGTCTTGGTCAGCAGAATGCCGTCGGCACGGGCGATCCACAGTCGACCACCGATGTCGACGTGCAGCGCGGCGATCTCTCCGGCCAGCGCGCTCGACGACGGTGCCGCCGACAGGTCCACCTGGGAGAATCGTTCGGTCTGCGGATCGAAGCGCGCCAGGCCGCCGAAACGGGTGCCGACGTAGATCAGACCGCTCTGGCGGTCCTCGGCGAGAGCGTTGACCGAGTCGTCGGGAAGATCGTGGTCGGAGTTGGCGACCCGACGGAACACCCGGAGATTGCGGCCGTCGTAGCGGAACAGCCCGTCACGGGTGCCGATCCAGACGAAACCGGTCCGGTCCTGCAGGATCGCACGGACGCTGGGCTGCTCCAGGCCCTGCGCGTTGGACAGCCGCGCGAAGCGCACGTCCTCGACGCCGGGCGCGAGTGCCCGCGCCGGCGCGGCGGCGAGGGTCATCGCCAGGGTGACGATCGGCAACAGCAGTCGGCGCAGCGTCGAACCGCGCAGCAGCCCGCCACAGCCTCCTCGAACGGAGCGCGGAGCGGTGTCGACCACCGGGGTCAGTCCGGCAGCAACCGGCGGACCTGGATCACCCGCTCCCACTGCGACAGCAGGACGTCGACCAGGTGCGGATCGAACTTGCGGCCGCGCTGCTCGGCGATGAAGCGGCGCACCTCGTCCTCGCTCCAGGCGCGCTTGTAGCAACGCACCGAGCCCAACGCATCGAAGACGTCGGCGAGCGAGGTGATGCGGCCGGCGATCGGGATCGCCTCGCCGGCGAGGCCGCGCGGGTAGCCGCTGCCGTCCCAGTTCTCGTGGTGGCTGACCGCGATGTCGGCCGCCAGCTGCAGCAGGGGATGGTGCGACGAGGACAGCATCCGGTGACCCAGCTCGGCGTGGCGTCGCATGATCGCGGCCTCCTCGGCCGTGTGGGCGCCGGGCTTGCCCAGGATGTCGTCCGGGATCGCGATCTTGCCGATGTCGTGCAGCGGCGCCGCGAAGCGCAGGCTCTCGCAAGTGCGCTGCTCCATCCCGCAGGACTGCGCGACGAACTCCGCCAGGATGCCGACCCGCTTGACGTGGTTGGCGGTCTCCTTGGAGCGACTCTCGGCGGCACCGGCCAGCAGGCAGATCATCTCGACCTGGGTGTCGAACAGCTCGCGATTGAGATGCAGGTTCTCGAAGCCGAGCGTGATGTTGGTGCAGAACACCTCGAGCAGGCGCCGCACGGTGTCGGGCAGCTGCCAGCCGTGGCCCACGAACAGCAGGGTCTCGGAATTGCGGCGATCGCGGAAATGCAGCACGCAGTGGCGGTCGCCGAGCACGTGGCCGCCGCGGTGGCGGGCCTCCTTCAGGAGCTCGGTGATGTCTTCCGGCAACGTGGTGCTGCCGTCGTCGATCAGCCGCGCGTAGCGGCCGGACCCGGCCGCGATCAGCAGCGGCGCCTCGTCGCTGTCGTCGCCGGGCGGCACGATGCAGCACAAGGCGTCCTCGCCGACGCCGCAAACTCCGACCAGCTGCTGCAGCAGCGCCGACGCGAAGCTGCGGTCCTGGCGATGGGAGAACAGGTGGGTCGAGGCCAGCAGGATCCGCTCGAGGCCCTTCTTCTGCTGGTCGATCAGGCTGATGTCGCGGTAGGCGCGCAGGGCCGCGAACAGCGTCGTGGTGAGGCGCTGCGCGGTGAGCTCGGACTTCGCCTTGTAGTCGTTGATGTCGTAGGTGACGATCACCTCGTGCTCCGGCGCCTGGCCGGGCTGGCCCGTGCGCAGCACGATGCGCATCTGGTGGTCGCGCATCTCCTCGCGGACGAAGTGAACGAGCTCCAGGCCGGCACGCTCGGTCTCCATCACCACGTCGAGCAGCATCACCGCGATGCTGGGATGCTGGCGCAGCAGCAGCCGCGCCTCGCGCGCCGAATGCGCCGACAGGAACTCCAGGCCGCGGCCGTCGTAGCGGAAGCGCCCCAGCGCCAGCCGGGTGACGGCGTGGACGCCGGGTTCGTCGTCGACGATCAGGATGCGCCAGGGTGGCGCGCCCGACCCGCCCTCGGGACGCTGCAGCGATGTACTCACGCGACCTCCCTGTCCCCTGCCCTGCCACCGATCCTAGCGGCAAGTCGCCGACGCGGTGATTGCGGAGGAATCCACCGCGGAACTTCCGGCACGGCGCTCGTCCCCGCGGATGGCCGGCCCCCGCCCCGGAGCCGCGCGCCCGCCGCCTCGGTACCGCGCCACATTCCCGTGAAATCCGGGCGACGGCCGGACGTCGCGCTCCCGCGAATCGCGGGCGCGCGCCATGGGGCCGAGGCTCGGAGGGCGTTCAGACGCCTCTCAGCGCTTGCGCGCCTCGGCCAGCATCGCGGCCGCCTTCTGCTTCTGCTCGGCATCCCCTTCGTGCGCCACCTCCTCGAGGATGTGAACCGCCGACTCGTCGTCGTCCATGTCGAGGTAGGCCCGCGCCAGTTCCAGCTTGGTGGCGACGGCATCGTTTCCGGAAGGGGTGCGCATCTCGTCGTCGTCGCCGAGGACGGCGTCCACCGCGGCCTGCAGTTCCGACTCCAGCGTGGCCTGCGGCGTCGTCGCGCGCTCCGGGACCGACTCGCCGAGCGCTCGGGTCAGCGCGACGTCGGGCGCATCCACGGTGACCGGGGCGGACCCGGGCTCGGCAGGACTCTTCCTGAACGGGTCGCCGAATTCGACGACGTGGCGCTCCTTCGCGAGCGGCGACTCCGGATACGCCTCGTGATGCTCGTGCTCGAAGGCACCCGGCATCGGCACCAGGTGCGACTCGGGCTGCTCTTCCAGCGACAGGCCGGAACTCTCGCGCAGGAAGGGGTTGGACTTCGACGGCGGCGGCGCGGCCGGGATCGGCGCCGGCACCGTCGGCGCCAGGGCCGATGGCGTGTGCGGCTCGAATTCCTGCAGCGCCTCGGCGAGGCTCGCGAGGTCGGCATCGAGCGGCTTGATCTCGACCTGCGGCCGCGACGAGGCGGCCGGCTGGCGCGCCTGCGCGCTGGCGACCTCCTGTTCGAGGCTCAGCGGCGACGGCGCGCGACCGACCGGAACCGGCGGCGCGGCCCTCGCCACCGGCGCAGGAGCCGGCGGCATTGGTGCCGCGGTCGGCGAGCGCATCACCGCCGTCTCGAAAGCGGTCGGGGCGGGAGCAGCCGGGGCCGGCGCGGCGGGGGACACTGCCGGCAGATCGTCGAAGGTCATGTCGAGCGACGCGGTGGCATCGTTGACGGTCGCTTCGCGCGGGGCATCGAGGATCGCGGCACTGGGCGACGTCGTGCTGCCCTCGGGCATCACCCACTCCATCGCCGGGCCCTTCTTGCCGCGACGGAACAGGAGCAGCGCGGCACCGGCCAGCAGCAGCACGCCGCCGGCACCCCAGGCCCAGACCGGTACGCCGGACCCGCCCGGGGGAGCGGCCGGAGGCTCGACCGGCGCTGCCTCCGTCGGGACCGGCGGCGGCGCCGCCGCCGTGCCCGGCACGGGCGCCGCGCTGGTCGCCGTCGACGCCGGCGTGGTAGCGGTCGGGTCCGGCGCTGGCGCGGGACTCGTCGGGTTTGGCGCTGGCGCGGCAGTTTCGGGCTTCGCCGGCTCGCTGGGCACCTGCTTCGCCGTGGACTCGATCTCGCGACGCAGACGCGCGATCTCGGCGTTCTTGGCCTCGATCTCACGCCGCGTTTCCGGCGTGCCCTGCTCCATCTGCTTCACCTTCTCGCGCAGCGCCGCAGCCTCGCGCTCCTTGGCCTCGACCTCGGCCTGTGCGCGCTTCGCGGCGGCGATCAGCTCGGCATTGCTCGGACCCGGTGGGGTCGCGGGCGCCGCCGCTGCGGGATGAGCGGCCGCCGGTTCCGGCGCATTGCGGGCGATGGTCCCGGTGCCGGCCGTGCCGCTCGCCGGCGCGGGCCTCGCCGTCTCGGCGGGCGCCGGCTTTGCCGGGGCCGCACTCGGGGGGGTCGGTGCGGGTGCGGGCTTGGTCGCCTCGGCGACCGCCGGTTTCGCGGGCGCCGGCGGAGTGGCCGGCGGCGGCTTCGATACGGTGGTCGCCGGCGCCGCCGTGCCCGGGCCCGGCGGAATCGGCTTGCCGCTTGCGGCCGGAGCCGCTGGCGTCGGTCGTGCGGGCAGCGCTTCCGGCACCGGGGCGGCTTCGGGAACCGCGCTCGGCTGCGCCTCGACCTCCGCGCGATCGGCGAGGCCGGCGCCCGGGTCGAGCGTGATGCTGTACTGGCGCAGCACGCGCCCGCGGCCGGCGTCCGCAGCGATCATGAACGACAGGCTCGGCTCGTCGACCGGCCGGCTGCTCTCCACGAGGATCACGGCGCGCCCATCGGCCTTGTGCTGCACGCTGACCAGCAGGTCGACGCCGACCGTCGCGCGGCCGCTGCCGGCACGGGCGACTTCCTCGCCGCGGGCCAGCTCGGCGACGACCGCGGCCGCCTCGCCGGGACTGCCGGCACTGACCGGGATCTCGGCGACGAGGCGCTGGTGCAGGTGCGAGCGGACGACGATATTGCCCAGCCCGACCGCCCAGGACGCAGAGCTGACACTGCAACACGCGAGGACGAGGGCAAGGCGGATCGACGGCTTCATCGGAGGACTGACTCCTGGCTGGTGTGCGCGGCGCGACTCCCGGATGCCGCACAGGGGCCGCGGGACCCGCAGGACGAGGCCGCTGGCGCCTCCGTCCACGCCGGTCCGGACATAGAGTACGTGAGTCGCCGCGCGGGGTCGACTCGCCGCGACCGCATCCGAACATTGGAAGTTTTCGTCACGTTCATGCGGCGACACTACACTTGTCGGACCGTCGCAGACTGCCAGCCATGATTCGCAATTTCGGGACAGCCTGCCATGCAACGCGCGACGCGACCGTGACCCCGGTCAAGCGGGCGCTGCTGCGCTCTGTCCTGGCACTCGCACTCGCCGTGCTGCCGATCGTCCCGGCACTGGCCGCGAACCTGGTCTGCGAATCGCGCGACCGCCGCGACAACTACTGCCCGGCCAACACCCGCGGCGGCGTGGTGCTGGCACGGCAGCGCTCCAGCGCGGCCTGTATCAAGGGCGAGACCTGGGGCTACGACCGCCGCGGCATCTGGGTCACCGGGGGCTGCAGCGGAGAGTTCCAGATCGGCGTCGGCAGCTACGCCGAGCCGGGCGCTCCGAACGCCCCCGCGCGCGACGGCGAACGTCGCATCTACGGCTACGACCGCACTCCGGACGCCGCCCGCGGCTATGGCAGCAACGGCGCGCGCAGCTACAGCAGCACCCTGGTCTGCGAATCCCGCGACTACCGCTACCAGCGCTGCAACGTGCCGGTGCGCAATGGGGTCGAACTGATCGAGCAGCGCAGCAACACTCCCTGCCGCTTCAACCGCTCCTGGGGCTACGACCGCAACGGGATCTGGGTCGACCAGGGCTGCGCCGCCGAATTCGCGATTCACTAGATCGGTTGTGGGAGGGGCACCAGCCCCTCCCACACGAGCAAACCTAAACGCCGATCCGTCGCCAGAACTCGCGACACGCCGCCAGCACCTCCGCCGGCGCCTCGACCTGCGGGTAGTGCCCGACATCGTCCAGCGCGACCACGTCCGGGGACGGGATCAGCTCGCGATAGCGCGCTGCCATGTGCGCGCCGGAGATCGGGTCGAGCGAGCCGTTGATGAAGCGCAGCGGGATCCGTGTCGACTGCATCGCCGCGACCCAGCGCGCGCGCCGTTGCCGTCGTTCGTGCAGGTAGTACAGCAGCCGGTGCGCGATCCGGTGGCCGTCGTCGAGGGCGGTCAGGTACCAGAAGTCGTCGAGCTCGGCCGCTGTCGGCTGCCGGTCCGGCGCGAACACCGACGCCAGGCTGCGGCCGTAGCGCGCACGATCGAGCAGGCGGGACAGCAGCGGCCCCAACGGCGAGGCCAGCAGCGTCTGGATCCGCCGCGCGCGGTGCGCCTCGGGAAACAGGCCACCGTTGAGGAAGATCACCGACTCCAGCGCGAGGGCCGGCGGCGGATCCAGTGTCGCGCGGGCCAGCAGTTCCTGCGCGACGCTGTCACCGTAGTCGTGCGCGATCAGATGCGCACTGTGCACACCACAGGCTGCGGCGACGGCAGCGACGAGGTCGGCCTGTCCGGTCAGCCGGTAATCATGGTCGCGCGGCTTGGCGGAAGCGCCGAAGCCGAGCAGATCCGGCGCGATCAGGTCGAAATCGGCGACCAGTGCGTCCCATTGCTCGACCCAGTCGAAGCCCGCCGTCGGAAAGCCATGGATCAGGATCAGGCAGCGCCGCCGGGCCGGCGGCTCGAACGACCGGCGATAGGCGACACGCTGCCCGTTCGCTGCAACGAATTGTTGCGCCGACAGCCACTGCCGCAGCCTCGGGGACGGAGCGCTCAGGGTCATCGCGGCAGTGTACGGGCGCGCGAACGGCCACGGTACGTGCCGCTGCCGGCGGGAACGCGGGAGGCGTATCCCGCGGCCGACCTGTCCCCTCGCGGCTTCGCGCTGCGATTCGAACGAGGCCCCAGCGACGCAATCCGCGATTCGCAGGCGTATGATCGACTCATGCGTTTGCTTGGCTGGCGTTGACCTCACGGAGACCCCCATGTTCGATCGCATCCGCGTTCCCTTGCTGTTCGTACTGCTCGTCATCGCCGCGCCGGCCGCAACGGCCGATACGATCAGCATCCGCGCCGACGAATGGCTGCCCTACAACGGCGCCACCTCGCGCAATCCCGCCGGCTACATGATCGAGATGGCGGACGCGATCGCGAAGGCCAACGGCCACACCATCGACTACCGTACGATGCCGTGGAAGGACGCGCTCGAGGCCACCCGCAAGGGCGACCACGACTGCGTGGTCGGCGCGCTGAAGTCCGACGCCGAGGGTTTCGCCTTCGCCGCCAAGCCCTGGGGCAAGTCGCAGAACGCGTTCTACGGGCTCAACGACAGCGCCTGGAAGTTCGAGAGCCTGGACAGCCTGTCGAACGTGCGCCTCGCGGTGATCGAGGGCTACTCCTACACCGAGGAGCTCGACGCCTACATCGCCAAGTACAAGGCCGATCCCAAGCGCATCGTGATGGTGAAGCCGATCGGCCGCGCGATCGTCAACATGATCTCGCAGGTCTCCAACAAGCGCGCCGACGTGCTGATCGACGACGTCAACGTGGTGATGAACGCGGTCATCAAGCTCGAGCTCAACGACCGCATCGTGCAGCTCGGCGTGGCCAACCAGCCGAACGAGATCTACGTCGCCTGCACGCCGGCCAATCCCAAGGGCAAGAAATACGCCGACATGTTCTCCGCCGGCACCGAGCAGCTGCGCAAGTCGGGCCAGCTCGACGCGATGTTGCGCAAGTACCTCGTCCCCGACTGGCAGAAATAGAAGCGCCGGCAGGAGCGGCGTGAGCCGCGATGCCCGAGCCGCGTGAGCTGCGAGAGCGAGACACGACGAGTCGCGGCTTGCGCCGCTCCTACGTTGCCCCCTTCCCGCCGCATCCCGGCCCCGCGCACCGCCGACCGATGCTCGAACTCACCTGCTGCGTGGCCCTGCTGGTACTCGCCATCGGGGCGACGCCGACGCGCGCCGGCGACCTCCCGCCGATCGAGGGCAGCGTTCGCCGCTACGACCGGCCGAACGGCGACGTCCTGCTCGTGCAAGGACCGGGCATCACCACCTCCGGTTCGGCGACCGGCAACGGCGCGGCCTGCCCATTCCTGACATTCACCGCGTGGAAAGCGGACCACGACGCGCACCCGCTCGCGGTGATCGCCAGCGAGCTCACGTACTTCGGCTACTGCTACAGCATGAATGGCGCCCAGGGCCTCGAGGTCTTCGGAAACGACGACTGGACGGAATACACCAGCCGCTTCCACTACAACTGGCCACCGGCCGGGGAATCCTTGCTCGACGAGGAAGAACTCCGTCGCATCGAGGCGCTGCCCGCCGCCAGCGACGGGCGTCGCGATTGCCTCGCGATCGAGCGCCGCCATTGCCTCGACGCGGAGACGACGACCTACGCGGACTGCGGCACCCGCCTTCGCTTCATCGCCTGCGCGGACGTTCCGACGGTGAAGGAAGGGATCGACTTCTGACCCGCGGGCTTCCGCGTCCGTTCTCGCCGCGGGCCGCCGGTCGCGTCAGCGCGGCGCGGGATAACGTCGTCCCTCGCGCAGGGCCCGAAAGCAGGGCGCCATCGCGTAGAAGCTGCGATCCTCGTTGCGCGCATCCCAGCCCGGAATGCCGGACAGGGGCAACGGGCGAAGTTCCTGCGGGTCGACCAGCAGATCGCCGCCGGCGATACGGTCGGCGACCCGGTCGATCGCGACGGCGGTCGTCGCGTCATCCGGAGGCGCCGCCACGACGACCACCAGGCACTTGCCGACCATCAGTTGCCACGGCGCCAGTGCGTGCTCCATCAGCGCGTGGCCGAACAACACGAGGCGCGCGGCGCCGCGCGTCCACGCGTCGCGGTGATCGACGAACAGGGCGCTCCAGTCGTGGGCATCCCAGGCCGCGAGCAGGCACTCCGACGACAACAGCACCACCGCACCGGCTTCGTCGAAGTGCGCCAGAGCGCATTGGGCTCGGCTGCGTCGCCGCGGAGCGGCCGGATCGATGTCGGCGACGTAGCGCGCGTTGACCGCCGACTTCAGCGCCGGCTGCGTCTTCCACACCAGGGCGTTCAACAGGTCGTGCCAGTTGCCGGCGCGCGTCGACAACTCGCCGCGTTCGAGGATGCGCCGCTCGTAGTGAAGGTCTTCGGACAACAGCGCCGGGGTCTGCTCGACCAGCCTCACCCGGAGGCCGTTTCGGCGATGCACGATCGGGTCTAGCCGCTCGTCAAGCTCAGCGACCGTCAGCCAGCGCTCACCGGCGAGCAGGTCGCGGTAGTCGGCCAGCCCGACGAACGCCGGATGCGACCAGCGCGTCGCCGCGATCGCACTGCGCTCCGGCGCGACGAAACGCATCGTTGCGCCGCGACTCAGACCACCAGCCGCCCGTGCAGATCGTGCGCGTCGACGGTCTCGATCGCGACCTCGACGAACTGCCCGGGCTTCAGCTTCTTCTCGCCGGTGGCGATGTAGACCTTGCCGTCGATCTCGGGCGCATCCGCGCGCGAGCGGCCGACCGCGACCGAAGGACCGACCTCGTCGACCAGCACCTGCTGCGTGCTGCCGATCTTGGCCTTGAGGCGGGCCTTGCTGATCTTCTCCTGCGCCTTCATGAAGCGCTTCAGGCGATCGGCCTTGACCTCTTCCGGGACCGGATCCGGCAGCGCGTTGGCTTTCGCGCCGTCGACCGGCGAGTAGGCGAAGGCGCCGACGCGATCGAGCCTGGCCTCCTTCACGAACGCCAGCAGCTCGTCGAATTCGGCCTCGGTCTCGCCGGGGAAGCCGACGATGAAGGTGCTGCGCAGCGTGATGTCGGGGCACTCGCGGCGCCAGGCCTGGATGCGGTCGAGGTTGCGCTCGCCGCTGGCCGGCCGCTTCATCAGCCGCAGGATCCGAGGACTGGCGTGCTGCATCGGGATGTCGAGATAGGGAAGGACCTTGCCCTCGCGCATCAGCGGCACGACCCGGTCGACGTGCGGATAGGGATAGACGTAGTGCAGTCGCACCCACACGCCGAGCGTGCCGAGTGCCGCGCACAGGTCCTGCATCCGGGTCTCGATCTCGCCGCCGCCCCAAGGGCGCGCCGCGTACTTGAGGTCGACGCCGTAGGCGCTGGTGTCCTGCGAGATCACCAGCAGTTCCTTGACGCCGGACTTCACCAGCCGCTCGGCTTCGCGCATCACTTCGTCGATCGGCCGCGACACCAGATCGCCGCGCAGCGACGGGATGATGCAGAAGGTGCAGCGATGGTTGCAGCCCTCGGAAATCTTCAGGTACGCGTAGTGCTTCGGCGTCAGCTTGATGCCGGCGGCCGGCACCAGGTCCTGGAACGGGTCGTGCTTCGGCGGCAACTGCTGATGCACCGCGTTCATCACCGACTGGTAGTCCTGTGGCCCGGAGATCGACAGCACCTCGGGAAACTTCTCCTCGATGATCCCCTTCCGCGCGCCGAGGCAGCCGGTGACGATCACCTTGCCGTTCTCGGCCAGCGCTTCGCCGATCGCGTCGAGCGATTCCTCCACCGCGGCATCGATGAAGCCGCAGGTATTGACGACGACCAGATCGGCCGCGTCGTAGCTCGGCGAAATCGCATAGCCCTCGGCGCGCAGCTGGGTGAGGATGCGCTCGGAGTCGACCAGGGCCTTGGGGCAGCCGAGGCTGACGAAGCCGACTTTGGGGTTGGTTTTCGACATGCGCTTGGGGCAATTGCTGCGTTGAGGATCGTGAAGTCTAGCGAGATAGGGCCCAGGGCACAGGGCCCAGGGCCCCGTTGGGTCGCGGCGAGGTTGTGGGGCGGGTACTGCCCGCCGTTTCGAAATCCTCACCGGCACTCCAGCGTCGTACGGCTGGTGCGCCGAGGCGCACCCTACGAACCGGTTCGCGCCGATTGCACTCTCGCCATCAACTCCGCGAGCCGACACGCCGCCGTGGAATTGCGCGGCTCCACGCCTCTCAGGTCGGCGAGGTTGCAGCCGTTCGAGGTCGAACACCACCCTGTTCCGCCGCGGAAAGGGATGCGCAGGGGCATCGCCAAGAGACAAGGCTGGAAGCGCGACGCGACGGCGGGCAGTGCCCGCCCTACACCCTTGCCCCTGTCGAACTGGGTCCCGGACCCTCAGCCCTGGACCCTCGCTCTTCCGGCACTAGCGCCCGCCCCCCACATCCGTATGCTGGCCCGCTTTGCCCGGGAGCCTCGCCTTGAACACACGCGTCCTTCTCGCCGTTGCCGTCACCACCACGCTCGTCGGCTGTGCGGGTGAATCCGCGCACAAGTCTCCGGCTCCCACTCCGGCGAAGCCGGTCGCCGCGGCGCCGGCTCCCGCCGCGCCGCGGTGGAACTACCCCGCCGCTGCCCGCGGCGACGTGGTCGACGACTACTTCGGCGAGAAGGTCGCCGACCCCTACCGCTGGATGGAATCGCTCGATGCGCCCGAGGTCAAGGCCTGGATCACGGCTGAAAACGCGGTCACCGAGAAGTACCTCGCGGATACGCCGCGAGACCGGATCAAGGCGAAGCTGACGGCCGTCTACAACTTCGAGCGCTACAACGTGCCCAAGGCGCGCGGGGAGCGGCTGTTCTACTCGAAGAACGACGGCCTGCAGAACCAGGCGCCGTGGTACTGGCAGGACGGCGTCGACGGCAAGGCCACGCTGCTGATCGATCCGAACACCTTGTCGACCGACGGCACCGTCGCGCTGTCGGAGGCCGAACCTTCGAACCGCGGCAGGCTGTTCGCCTATTCGCTGTCGGACGGCGGCTCCGACTGGCGCACGATCAAGGTGCGCGACGTCGCGACGGGCAAGGACACCGGCGACGAGATCCACTGGGCGAAGTTCACCAACATCGCCTGGGATCACGACGACCGCGGCTTCTACTACGGCCGCTTCGACGAGCCGAAGGGCGAAAGCCAGCTGAAGGCCGTCAACAAGTTCCAGAAGATCTTCCACCACACGCTCGGCACGCCGCAGTCGGCCGATACGCTGGTGTACGAGCGCAAGGATCAGCCGGACTGGGGCTTCGCCGCCACCGTCAGCGACGACGGCCGTTTTCTCATCATCAACGTGAGCCAGGGCACCGACGAGCGCGACCTGGTCTTCTACCGCGACCTGTCGCAGCCGAGATCCGCGGTGGTCGAGCTGGTGCGTGAACGCAAGGCCCACTACGAATTCCTCGGCAACGTCGGCGACACCCTGTACTTCCAGACCGACGAGTCCGCGGAGCGCTCGCGCGTCGTCACCGTCAAGCTCGGCAAGACGCCGGAGTGGAAGGAGCTGATCCCGCAGTCGGACGCCAACCTGCGCAACACGGTGATGCTGAAGGGCCAGCTGCTCGCGCACTACCTGCGTGACGCGCGCTCCGAGCTGGTCGCCTACGGCCTCGACGGCAAGCGCGGCGCGACCGTCACGCTGCCGGCGATCGGCACGGTCGCCGACCTGCACGGCGGCAGCGCGGAGAAGCGCGCGTTCTTCTCCTTCGCCACCTTCGTCGCGCCGACCGCGACCTATTCCTACGACGCCACCAGCGGCACGATCGCGGCGTTCAAGACACCGACCACGGCGTTCAATTCCGCCGACTACGAGACCCGCCAGGTCTTCTACCCCAGCAAGGACGGCACCCGCGTGCCGATGTTCATCACCGCTCGCAAGGGCCTCGCGATGACGGGCGCCAACCCGACCATCCTGTACGGCTACGGCGGCTTCAACATCCCGGTGACGCCGACCTTCAACCCGGCGAACGCGGCGTGGCTCGCGATGGGGGGCGTGTACGCCGTCGCCAACCTGCGCGGCGGCGGCGAGTACGGCACCCGCTGGCACGAAGGGGGCATGAAGACCCGCAAGCAGAACGTGTTCGACGACTTCGCCGCGGGCGCCGAGTACCTGATCCGCGAGAAGGTCACGAGCCCGAAGAAGCTCGCCATCAGCGGCCGCTCCAACGGCGGCCTGCTGGTCGGCGCGACGATGCTGCAGCGTCCCGAGCTGTTCGGCGCCGCGCTGCCGGCCGTCGGCGTGCAGGACATGCTGCGCTTCCGCGAGTTCACCATCGGCTGGGCCTGGGAGTCTGACTATGGCTCGGTGAAGAACGCGGACGAGTACCGCGCGATCCGCGCCTACTCGCCGGTGCACAACGTCCAGTCCGGGGTGAACTACCCGCCGACGCTGGTCACCACCGCCGACCACGACGACCGCGTGTTCCCCGCCCACAGCTTCAAGTTCGCCGCGGCGCTGCAGGCCGCCCACCCGGCCAACCCGATGCTGATCCGGGTCGAGACCCGCGCCGGCCACGGCGCCGGCAAGTCGACGACGAAGCAGATCGAGGAGAACACCGACATCTTCGCGTTCCTGGTGAAGACTCTGGGGATGACCGTCGACTAGGCCTCGGTGTCGATCACAGGCGCAGTGAGCCGCCCGCAGGTCGAGCGGCCCCTGGCCCGCTGCGCTGTCGAGCCCCTGGCGCGGAATCCAGCCAGGGACCTCCGTCATTGCGAGTGCAGCGAAGCAATCCAGTGCCTTTGCTCTTCTCCGCGCCAAGGCAAGAGCAAAGGCGCTGGCTTGCTTCGTCGTCGCTGCGCTCCTCCGCGCAATGACGGAGGCTTCACCGTGCGCTGTGCCCTGTGCCCATCTCTCCGAGCGCCCCAACTGCGCGGAATATCGATATCCGTCGCCATCCATGATGAAGGAATGTCGCTCTGCTAGCGTACGCTCACCACGACGCCCGGAGCCCGCCATGATCCACGACAGCATCCTTGGCACGGTCGGCAAGACGCCGATCGTCCGCATCAACCGCCTCGCTCCGGCCGGGATCGAGATGTACGTCAAGGTCGAGGCCTTCAATCCGATGTCCTCGGTGAAGGACCGGCTCGCGCTGGCGATCATCCTCGACGCCGAGGCGCGCGGCACCCTGAAGCCCGGCCAGACCGTGGTCGAGGCGACCTCGGGCAACACCGGCATCGCGCTCGCGATGGTCTGCGCCGCGCGCGGCTATCCCTTCGTCGCGTTCATGACCGAGACCTTCTCGATCGAGCGCCGCAAGCTGATGCGCGCGCTCGGCGCCAAGGTGATCCTCACTCCCGCGGCCGAGCGCGGCAGCGGCATGGTCAAGCGTGCGCAGGAGTTCGCGGCCAAGCACGGCGCCTTCCTCGCCCGCCAGTTCGAGAACGAGGCCAACCCGGCCTACCACCGCGCGACCACCGCCGCCGAGATCCTGTCCGACTTCGCCGGCCGCCGGCTCGACTGGTTCGTCACCGGCTACGGCACCGGCGGCACGATGACCGGCGTAGGCTCGATGCTGCACCTGGCGCGCCCCGAGGTGAAGGTGGTCGCCACCGAGCCCGCGGGCGCCGCGCTGCTCTCCGGCAGCGAGTGGAAGCCGCACAAGATCCAGGGCTGGACGCCGGACTTCCTGCCCGCGGTGCTGGACCGCTCGGTGCCGAACCAGATCCTGCCGGTGGACGACCTCCTCGCCCGCGACACCGCGCGTGCCCTGGCGGCCAACGAGGGCATCTTCTGCGGAATCTCCTCCGGCGCGACCTTCGCCGCGGCCCTGGAAGTGGCGAACAAGCACGCCCGGCCCGGCGACGTCATCCTGGCGATGCTGCCCGACACCGGCGAGCGCTACCTGACCACGATCCTGTTCGAGGGCATCAACGAGGGCTCGGACGACGAGTGGTTGGCGAGCCTCGACGCGAAGGCGTGAGACGGACGTGTCCGACGCCACCACCGACGACGTCCACGAGCGGGTGCGCCGCTGGCGCATCCCGCTATCGGAGTCGAAGCGGACGCTGCGCGAGTGCTATGCCGAGCTCGCGCAACTGGGGCTGAAGCAGAAGGACATCCCCTTCCTGATCCAGCTGGTCGAGAACCCGAAGTACGACCTGCCCGGCTTCGACCTCTTCCACGGCGCGACCGACCTCGCGACCCACGACCGCATCCACATCATCCTCGGCCGCGGTCTCTTGCCCAAGGACGAGGCCTTCGTGATCGGATTCACGATGGGCAGCACGGACCGCGTCGGGCAGACCGAGGAGCGCCTGTTCGGTCTGCTCACCAAGTACCTCTACCCGCGCGAGTACCGCTTCACCGACGACGACTTCCGGGTGTTCCGCGACGCGGTGCGCCTCGGCTTCATCTCCGACGCGAAGCCGCTGCACACGATCGACTACGACGCGCTGATGGACCTCAGTCTTGCCGAATGCCGCCGGAGGATCGGGATCGAGGAGGACCTGTTGCGCGCGTATTTTGCGATCGAGAAGGCGCGCTATCCGCTGAGTTTCGAGAGTCAGCGGTTGCTGTGAGCGTTGTCGGTCCGTCGATTTAGGGCACAGGGCCCAGTCGGGCTGGGGCAAGCCTCGGGGATGCGCCCTGTCCTCGGAGCCGCTTCGACGAAGCGCGGCCCGGCGCAAGGCCCACGGCTCATGATCGCACCCGTCGAACTGGGCCCTGTGCCCTGGGCCCTGCCCCCAACCCACATCACCTTGCGACATGTCAGGCCAACTCGAGGCCATGCTCGAAGCGCCTTCGCTATCATCGCCCACCCTCCCGCGACGCAAGCAAGACATGGACCTGATCCTGCAGAACAACCTGACCCGCCAGCGCGAGGTGTTCGCGCCTGCCGATCCGAACCGGGTCACGATGTACGTCTGCGGGCCGACGGTCTACAACTACGCCCACATCGGCAACGCGCGGCCATTCACGCTGTTCGGCCTGCTGGCGCGTCTGCTGCGCCATCGCCATCCGAAGGTGGTCTACGCCCGCAACATCACGGACGTCGACGACAAGATCAACACGATGGCGCTCGCCGAGGGCGTTCCGATCGAGGTGATCACCGGACGCTACACCGCCGCCTTCCATGCCGACATGGCGGCGCTCGGCGTCCAGGCCCCCGACATCGAGCCGCGCGCGACCGCCACCATCGCCGGCATCGTCGCGATGATCGAGCGGCTGATCGCCACCGGCCACGCGTACGCGGCCGAGGGCCACGTCCTGTTCGCCGTCGGCACCTTCTCCGACTACGGCAAGCTGTCCCGCCGCACGCCCGACGAGCTGATCGACGGTGCCCGCGTCGAGGTCGCGCCGTACAAGCGTGATCCCGGCGACTTCGTGCTGTGGAAGCCCTCGACACAGGAGCTGCCGGGCTGGGACTCGCCCTGGGGCCGCGGTCGCCCGGGCTGGCATATCGAGTGCTCGGCGATGATCGAGGAGCACCTCGGCGAGTCGATCGACCTGCACTGCGGCGGCAACGACCTGCTGTTCCCCCATCACGAGAACGAGATCGCGCAGTCGAACTGCGCCCACGGCGGCCGCCCGCTCGCGCGCTACTGGCTGCACAACGGCTTCGTCACCGTCGAAGGCCGCAAGATGTCGAAGTCGCTCGGCAACGTGCTGACCATCGACGAGCTGCGCAAGACGGCGCCGACCGAGGCGCTGCGCTATCTGCTGCTCAATGCCCACTACCGCCAGCCGCTGGACTGGTCCGCGTCGGCCCTGACCCAGGCGCAACGCACGCTCGACCGCATCTACGGCGTGCTGCGCGACCTTGCCGACGTTCCGGTCGATGCCGATACCCCGGTGCTGCCGGAGGCGCTCGAGGCCGCACTGTGCGACGACCTCAACACCCCGAACGCGCTGGCGCTGGTGAACCAGCTCGCGACCGACGCCCGCAAGGCCGAGGGTCCGGCGGCGCAGCGGCTGCGCAAGTCCGAGCTGCTGGCCGCGGCCCACTTCCTCGGGCTCGCGCACGAGTCGCCGGAGTCCTGGTTCAAGCAGGGTGCCGGCGCGCACGACGACCACGCCGCGATCGAGGCGCTGATCGCCGCGCGCCAGGCCGCACGCAAGGCCCGCGACTTCGCCCGCGCGGACGCGCTGCGCGACCAGTTGACCGAGCTCGGCATCGTGATCGAGGAAGGCCCCGACGGCGTGCGCTGGCGCCGCGTGGCGCGCGGGTGATTGCCGTCCGATGAATGCGACCGTCACCACCGCCACCGAGGCGCAGCGCGCCATCGTCGAGGAGTTTTCCTTCTTCGGCGACTGGACCGAGCGCTACCAGTACCTGATCGACCTCGGCCGCAAGCTGCCGCCGCTGCCGGACGAGTTCAAGACCGAGGCCTACAAGGTCAGCGGCTGCCAGTCGCAGGTCTGGATGGTGTCGTCGGGCGACGCGTCGGCGCTGAGTTTCCAGGCGATCAGCGACTCCTCGATCGTCAGCGGCCTGATCGCGCTCCTGCTGCGCGTCTACTCCGGCCGCAGCGCCGCCGACATCCTCGCCATCGAGCCGACCTTCATCGCCGACATCGGCCTGTCGGCGCACCTGTCGGCCTCGCGCAGCAACGGCCTGGCGGCAATGCTCGCCCGGATCCGCGAGTACGCAAGGGCCGCGTAGGGCGGGCCCTGCCCGCCATTGCGAGGCGCCCGGCGGAGGCGCCACCGACCGCGCGAGTCGCGCCCAGGCTCAGTTCGGCTCGCCCCCCTTGCCGTTGGACAGGTCGAGGCCACGGCGCAGGGCGAATGCCCATCGGGCGAAGGTCTGGCGTTCCCATTCTCGGCACACCGGGCTCATCCGATTACCGTGCACGTCCTCGATCGGCCCATCCTCGATGTCGAAGGCGTGCAACACGGTGGCGCCGCTGACGGTATCGCTGACGGTCACCGCGAGGGCCATGTGGCCGACCGAGATCGTGACCGAGCTGGCGCCGCGATTATCGGATTCCTCGGTCGCCGCCAGCCACAGATCGACGACGCCGACGTCGATGCGGGCAACGTCCTCCCCCGACGCATCGACCAGCTCGTAGCCGCTGAAGAGGAGCTGCCGAGCCAGTTCCCCGCGCAGCGCCGACTCGGCCTCGGCGACGAGCGCCTTGGTGTTGATGCTGGTCGTCTTCATCGTGCTCTGCGCTCGATCGCGGAAGCGCTTCGACAGCCGAATGTCGATCTGGCCCAGCATCACCTTGCTGAAGCCGTTCAGCCGCGCCCCCTGCGGCACCAGCAGCACGTCGATGCCGGCGGCCGCGTAAGCCGTGGCTCCGTCCTTGTTCCACATCTCCAGGGCCTGCCGGAGGTTGGTCGGCCAGGCCGGCGCGGAGGTGGCACGCACAGGGAATGAAACCATGAGGGCCGTGAGAAGGAGAACGGTCGAAAGGATGTGGCGCACGATGGAAATCCCGAAGAGTGCTCGGCTTTTACCGCCCGGACCCGGCGGCGGCAAGACACCGCGCCGGTTCCGGAGGCGATGCGCCCTACGACCGTGCCCACCGCCCGATATGGCGCAGTGCGTCGCCCACCCGCGCATCGAACGGATGTCCGAAGTTGATCCTGAGGCAGTTGCGGAAGGCCCCCGACGCCGAGAACATCGGGCCCGGCGCCAGACTGATCCCCGCCGCCATCGCGTGCCGGCAGAGCGCCATCGCGTCGACGTCGTCCGGCAGTTCCAGCCACAGGAAGTAGCCGCCGGTCGGGCGACTGACCCGTGTTCCCGCCGGGAAGCCCCGCGCGATCGCCGCGAGGTACTGGTCGCGTTGCGTCTCCAGGCTCCGGCGCAGCACCCGCAGATGGCGCTCGAAGCTGCCGCGCTCGAGGTAGCGCGCCAACGCCAGCTGGACCGGGATCGACGTCGCCAGCGAGGCCGTCAGCTTGTGCTGCTGCACGACCGTGCGGAAACGCCCCGGCGCGACCCAGCCGATCCGGTAGCCCGGCGCCAGCGACTTCGAGAACGAACTGCAGTGCAGCACCCAGCCCTGCTCGTCGCAGGCCTTGGCGAGCGCGGGGCGGCGGCCGAAGAACAGCTCGTGGTAGACGTCGTCCTCGATCAGCGGCAGCTGCCGGCGCGCGAGCAGTTCCACCAGGGCGCGCTTCTTTTCGCTGCTCATCGCGCTTCCGAGCGGATTCTGGAAGCTGGTCATCAGCCAGCAGGCCCGCGGCGCGTGACGCTCGATCGCCTGTTCCAGCGCCGCGAGATCGATGCCCGTGCGCGGGTCGGTCGCGACCTCGATCGCGCGCAGGCCGTGACGCTCGAGCGCCTGCAGGCACGCGTAGAAGCAGGGCGACTCGACCACCACCGCGTCGCCGGGCCGGCAGGTGGCGGCGAGGGCGAGGTTCAAGGCTTCCATCGCGCCGTTGGTGACCACGATGTCCTCGGGATCGATGCGGACGCCGTCGATGAGGTAGCGCAACGCGATCTGGCGGCGCAGTGCGAGACTGCCGGGCGTCAGGTTGTCGACGGTGCTCCAGGGATCGAGGTGGATCGAGGTCGTCGCCAGCGCGCGACCGAGCCGGAGGAGCGGAAACAGCAGCGGACTCGGGAAGGCCGAGCCGAGCGGCAGCACGTCGCGCGAGGCGGCCGAACTCAGGATGCCGAACACCAGGTCGCTGACCGCGACCTCACGCGCCGCATCGGCCGATGCCGAGGGCTGTACAGGCTCCGGCGATAGCCGACGCGGCCGGGCGGCGACGTAGTAGCCCGACCGCGGTCGCGCCCGGATCAGTCCCTGCGCCTCCAGCCGGTAGAAGGCCTCGAACACGGTCGCCGGACTCACCCCACGACTCGCACTGGCCTGCCGCACCGAGGGCAGCCTCTGCCCAGGCCTCAGCAAGCCCGTTCGAATGGCTTCTGAAATCTCTTCTGCAAGTAGTTGATATCTCTTCATATGGGAGCTTTTCCAGGCCGCCGATGGCGGTCGGAAAATGCTCAACTGATCTGGTTTTTTCTACGAACTCTGAGTCTAGGATCTCTGCACCGATCCGCCCAGCATGGGGAACCCCCTCCGGGCCCGTCGTCATGCACCCTGTCGTCGAGCAGAACCTCACGCTGATCCTGTTCCTGCCCTGGTTCGCGATCCTGATCGTTCTCTATTGGCTTTATCCACGCGCTCCGCGCGGCGTCGGTCGCATCGTCTACGACAGCCTGGCGCTGACCGTGGCGATCGCCGGATTCGTCGCGAGCGTCCATTGGAGCTACGCGGTTGCCGATCCGTTCTATGGCCGGCTCTGGAAGCAGATCCTGCCGACCGCCGTGTCCTACGGCGTGTTTCTCGGCGTCCTGAGCGCCGCCTTTTTGCTGCGCCACTGGTTGCTGGTCGCGCCCACCCGCGGCCGCGCGGTGCGCCCGTCGCCGAACCCATCCTCCGTCTGAGGTCCCTTCGATGAAAACGCTACTGATCTGCGCCTTTCTGCTCGCGATCGTCTACAACCTGTTCGCCGGCCTGTACTACATGATGACCGACCACGGCGGCAGCGACCGCATGGTCAACTCGCTGACGCGCCGGATCGGCCTGTCGGTGCTCTTGATCGCTCTGATCGGCGCGGGGATCTGGTCCGGGGTGATCGAGCCGCATGGCGTCCAGGTCGGGCATTGAGCATGCCGGAGGGCGGTCGAAGGCCGACGTCGCTCGAGCTTCGACACCGGCGCAGGCAGTGTCGAGCTCAGTCCCCTGCCGGACTCTTGCCGTTGGAAATGTCGAGGCCTTTGCGCATCGACTCCGCCCAGACCCCCAGGGTCTTGATCATCCAGGCGGCACACTCCGAACTCGTCTTGTGGGCGTTGTCCGGCGGCGGCGCAACCTCTTGATCGAACGCGGTCAGTATCGACTCGCCGGTGGTGGAATCGCTGAGCTCGACGTTCAGACTCATCCGGCCCAGCGAGGCGGCATAGACCTCGTTGCCGGTGCGCTGACTCTCGGCGGTTGCGGCGAGCCACAGGTCGACGATGTGGACGTCGGCATCGACCACGTCCGGACCCGGCGCGTCCACCAGCTCGTAGCCGCCTTCCTGCAGCGAGCGTCCGAGCGCCTCGCGCGCGAGGGCGTCGGCACCTTCCACCACCCGCTCGACGTCCATCAGACCCCGACCCGCCGACGAGAACTTGCGCATCTTGAAGTCGCGGCTGAGGGTGACCTCGAAGCCTTTCAGGTGCACCTTGGTGTAACCGGCGGCACGTGCGTTGGGCTTGACGAACAGCGCGTCGATCGCACCGGCACGGACCTGCTTGACATCGCCATGGCCGTAGCGAGCCACGGCGTGCTTCAGGTCGAAAGGCCACTTCTGCGTTTCGCCAGCATGTACGCCGAAGGAGCTGGACAAGCAGGCCGCGACCACGGCAACCGCGAGGACTCTGTACATCGCAAACACCCGGAAAAGCACTATGGTCTACTCGCCGACCCGGCCTCGCAAGCGTCCGGACAGGTTCCCAGGTCACGGCTCGGAATGACGAATCGTCCGGCGATGCCGAGCAACGCCTGCCGCCCGGTGGGTCGGGGCGGGCCTCGGACGGTATCGACACCGGATTCGCGATGGCGGTCCCGATGCCCGCCCTGCGCGCCGTCGCAGGGTGCGTCTCGACGCGCGAGACGTTCAAGCCCCATTCGGAAGGACGACGTCCCGACGGCGGAACCGTCGGGGCTTCCGCCCCTCCCACAGCGCCTCGCGATGGCGGGCAGGGCCCGCCCTAGGTCGTTGCTGTCGGCTCCGCGCCGGTCGCCGTCGAGTGCCAGCGGCGCGCCCGCTCCCGCGCCCGCTTCACCATCGCGGCCGTCGCATTGCGCCAGTCGTCGAAGATCGCGTAGATCGCCGGCAACACCAGCAGCGTGACCGCGGTGGAGAAAATCAGTCCTCCGGCGATGGCGCGCGCCATCGGATAGTAGGGCGGGCCGTCGCCACCGATCTGGGTGTTGGACACGCACAGCGGCACCATGCCGAGGATCGCCGTGCCCATCGTCATCAGCACCGGGCGCAGGCGGTCGCGGCTGCCGTGGACCAGCGCGTCGGTGCGCGACTGGCCGGAATGCCGCAACTGGTTGATGTGCTCGACCATCACGATGCCGTTGTTCACCACCACGCCCATCAGGATCAGGATCCCGATGAAGGCGGTGATCGAGAAGGTCGTGTGGGTGAACAGGAACATCCAGTACACCCCGAAGATCGAGAACACGATCGAGGTGACGATCGCTGCCGGGAACAGCAGCGACTCGAACAGCGCGGCCATCACCACGTAGATCATCACCAGCGCCAGCAGCGTGTTGAACAGCATCTGGTTCAGCGCATCGTTGGAATCGTTGAAGCCGCCGCCGAAGCTCCAGCGGTAGCCGGCCGGCAGCGCGATCGAGTTCATCGCCTTCTCGATGTTCTTGCGCACGTCGCTCTCGGTGGCGTCCTTGGCGAGATTGAGCTTGATCGGCAGCGCGGTCTGGCGATCCTGGCGGCCGATCGCAGACGGGGTCTCGGACATCTTCACGTCGACCATCGACAGCAGCGGCACCAGGCTGCCGTCGGCACGCTTCAGCTTGAGGTCGCGCAGGTCGTCGACGCTGCGGCGGTCGTTGCTGCCGAAGCGCAGCCACACCGGCACCTCGCGGTCGCCGGAGCGGAACTCCGACAGCGGCGCACCGCGGATCGCCACCGCGATGAAGGTCGCGACCTGTTCGGCGGAGAAGCCATAGGCGGCCGCGCGCTCGCGATCGACATGGATCGCGATCTCGTGGTTGGCCGAGGCATCGTCGGTGCGCACGTCGCGCAATCCCGGCACCCGCTTCAGGATGGGGATGATGGTGTCGCCGAGCTTGCGCAGCTCCTCGCCGCTGTCGCCGATCACCGAGACCTGCAGCGCCTGTCCGCCGCCGCCGCGGTTCTGGCCGAAGCCGACCTCGCCGATCGCGAGCTTGGGCAGGCCCTTGGCGATCGACTCCTTCACGTCCTCGGTGCGCAGCTTGCCGTTCTCCTTCAGCGTGACGTAGGTGCCGCCGCCGAAGTCCTCGTTCATGTAGCTGTAGACCTGGATGATCTCCAGCTCCTCCTTGTGCGCCGTCAGCCAGTCCTCGACCTTGCGGACGTTGGCTTCCATCTGGTCGAGCGTGTACACGCCGTTCAGGTCGTACTGCAGCTGCAGCTTGCGGGTGGCGTCGGCCGGGAACATGTCGACCTTGACCAGCTTCATCGGGACCACGGTGAGGAGCATCAGGGCCGTCAGGCCCAGGATGGTCTTGGTGCGGTGGACCAGAGTCCAGGCGATGAAGTCGGCATAGCGGTCGCGCAGCCGCCCGATCAGCGAATCGTGCTGGTGCACGAACTTCGGCGCCGGCATCCGCGAGGCGAACAGCGGCACCAGCGTCACCGCCACCAGCCACGACGACAGCAGCGAGATGCTGATCGCGTAGGCGACGTGCGACAGGTAGATCGACAGGAAATTCTTCGCGCCGAAGATGTTCGGCAGGAACACGATGCAGTGGCACAGCGTGCCGGCCGACAGCGCGATCGCGACGTTGCGCACGCCGAGGGTGGCAGCGCGCTGCGGGTCGCCGGGCATCTTCTCGCGCTCCTGGTAGATGCTCTCCACCGCCACCACGCCGTTGTCGACCACCATGCCGACACCGAGCAAGAGGCCCATCATCGACAGCACGTTGAGCGAGATGCCGAGGAAGTACATCACGCCGAGCGTGATCACGAGGCACAGCGGCACCGCCGCCGAGATCATCAGGGTCGACGGCCAGTGGCGCAGGAAGAAGAACAGCACGATCACCGACAGCACCGAGCCGATGAAACCGGCCTCGGCGAGCGCCGCCAGCGACTGGGTCACGCCCGAGGCCTGGTCCTGCACCAGGTACAGCTGGATGCCCTGCAGTTCCGGGTCCTGCTTGATCTTCTCGATCTCGTCGAGGACCAGCCGACCCACGGTGACGAGGTTGGCCTCGCGCTCCTTGAACACGTCCAGGCCGACCGCCGGCTTGAGGTCGAGATGGCGCCGCACCGTGAGTCGGGCCGGCTGCAGGTGGACGTCGGCAACGTCGGACAGGCGCAGTCCCTTGTCGTCGATCGCGAGGTTGCGCATGTCGTCCAGGCTGGTGAACTCGCCCTCGGGCTGCACGCGAAGGCGCTGCGGGCCGTCGCGGACGGTGCCGGCGGATACGGAGAAGTTGAGCGAGCGCAGCCGCTGGTTGAGGGTGGCGAGGTCGACGCCGTGCGCGGTCAGGCGGTCGGCGTCTAGCGCGATCTCCACTTCCGGCGCGGACAGGCCGTTCAGTTCGACCCGCGCGACGCCGGGCAGACGCTCCAGCGGTCGCCGCAGCTTGCGCTCGATCAGGTCGTAGGACTTCGACAGGTCCTGCTCGGAGCCGAGGCGCAGGGCCATCACCGGCTGGTCCGACGGGGTGAAGCGCTGCACGAAGATGCGCTGCAGGTCGGAGGGCAGTTCCGCGCGGATCGCGTCGATGCGGTCGCGCACCTCGGAGGTCTTGATCGCGACGTCGGCCGTCCAGTCGAACTCCATGAACATCTGGCTCGCCTCGGAACGCGAGAACGAGTTCAGCCGCTTGATCCCGCCGATGGTCGACAGTGCCTCCTCGATCGGACGGGTGATGTTGCGTTCCACCTCCGCCGGCGTCGAGCCGCTGTAGGGCACGTTGACGAAGGCGAACGGCGCGTCGACCGCCGGGAAGTACTCCAGCGGCAGGCGCAGCGCGGCGATGCCGCCGATCACCACCAGCGACACGAAGGCCATGATGATGGTGACGGGACGGCGGATCGACAGTTCGGCGATGTCCATGGGGGCAACTCCTCAGTGCGCCGCGCTGGCCGCTTCGGCGGCGTCGCCGGCGGCGAGTTCGTCGAGCTTGCGCTTGCGGGCGACGTAGTCGGCGTCGGACTTGCGGTCGAGCCGCTCGTACACGATCGGGATCACCAGCAGGGTCAGCAGGGTCGACACCGCCAGGCCGCCGATCACGGTGATCGCCATCGGCGCGCGGATCTCCGAGCCCTCGCCCGTGCCCAGCGCCAGCGGCAGGAAGCCGAGCAGCGTGCAGATCGAGGTCATCATGATCGGGCGCAGCCGCGACTCGGCCGCCTGCAAGAGTGCGTTGCGCTTGTCGACGCCCTCCTCGCGCAGCTGGTTGACCTTGTCGATCAGCACGATCGCGTTCTTCACCACGATGCCGACCAGCAGGATCATGCCGATGAACACCACCACCGACAGCACGGTGCCGGTGGCCTTCAGCGTGAAGATCGCGCCGACCGCGGCCAGCGGGACGGTGAACAGGATCACGAACGGGTGCAGCAGCGACTCGAACTGCGAGGCCATCACCAGGTACACCAGGAAGATCGCCAGCGACAGCGCGAACACCAGCGAGTTGACCGATGCGGTCAGCTCCTCGTTCTGGCCGCCGATGTGCACGGTGGCGCCGGCGGTCAGCGGCTTCGCGGCGAGGTCGCGCTCGATCTCGGCGACCGCGGTGCCGAGGTCGCCCTGGGCGATGCTGGCCGACACGACCGCGACGCGCTCCTGGTCGATCCGGTGGATCTCCGACGGGCCTTCGGTCGCGACCACTTCGGCGACCGCCGCCAGCGTGACCGGCTTGTCGGACTGCGGATTGACGATCAGGTTCTTGACGTCCTCGACCGAGGCGCGGTCCTTCTCGGCGGCGCGGACCAGCACGTCGATCTTGCGCTCGCGCAGGCTGTAGCGGGTGGCGACTTCGCCACGCACCTTGCGCACGACCTGGTCCGCGATCTGGCGGGTGGTGAGCCCGAGCGCCGCGGCGCGGTCCTGGTCGAAGCGGATGCGGATCTCGGGATAGCCCTGCTCCACGGTCGACTTGACGTCGGCATAGCGCGGATTGGTCGACAGCCGCCGCGCCATCTCCTGGCCGGCCTTGCGCAGCACGTCGAGGTCGAAGCCGCGGATCTCGATCTCCAGCGGCGTCGCGAAGGACAGCAGCTGCGGACGCGAGAACTTCACGTCGGTGCCCGGACGCGCGTTCGCCGACTTGCGCAGCGCGCCCTGCGCGGCCGCCTCGCCGGCGTCCCCGCTGCCCGGAACCTGGCTGACCAGCAGTCGGCCGATGTTCTCGCCCGACTCGGTCGGGTTGGCGTCGAGCCGGGTGCCGGCGCCGCTGACGCCGAACATCTGCTTGATGTTGCCGTTCTTGTTGTTCTCCGCGGTGATCGACGTGAGCATCGCGTCGGTCTCCTCGATCGGCGTGCCCGGCGGCAGCTTCAGGGTCATCTCGAACTGGCCCTGCTGCAGCTGCGGGATCAGGTCGAGACCCAGCGTCGGGACCACGGCCAGCGATCCGACGAAGGCGACCAGCGAGAACAGCAGGATCGGCGCCGGGCGGTCGAGCACGCTCGGCAGCGTGCGGTGGTACATCCCCGCGACCGCGTCGTAGGGCTTCATCACGATGTCGCCGACGAAGCCGAGCACGCGACCGACGGTGGCGCGGGAGAAGCGGCGCAGCAGGAAGACCAGCGTCATCAGCATCTCCGGCAGCGTCCCGAAGAGGAAGCCGCCGAGGCCGTTCGACACCTTCATTCCGACCTTGCCGACGCGGGTCTTGCCGAGGTACGGCTCGACCGGCGCCTCGTCCGAATAGGCCTGCGGCGCCTTCGACTGCAGCGAGGCCAGCATCGGGATCAGCGTCATCGACACCACCAGCGAGATCAGCAGCGCGATCGTGACCGTCAGCGCCTGGTCGCGGAACAGCTGGCCCGCGACGCCCTGCACGAACACCAGCGGGAAGAACACGGCGACCGACGTCAGCGTCGAAGCGGTCACCGCCATCGCGACCTCGCGGGTGCCGGCGACCGCCGCGGCGAGCACCGACATGCCCTGTTCGCGTCGCTTCGCGATGCTCTCCAGCACCACGATGGAGTCGTCGACCACCATGCCGGTGGCGAGCGCGAGGCCGCCCAGCGACATCACGTTCAGCGACAGCCCGAGCCGGCCCATGAAGAAGAACGTCGCGATCAGCGACACCGGCAGCGACAGCGAGATCACCAGCGTCGACCAGGAGTCGCGCAGGAAGAAGAAGATGATCAGGATCGACAGCAGGCCGCCCTCCAGCGCCGCCTGCCGGACCTCGGCGAGCGAGGAGCGGATGAACACCGACTGGTCGTCGACGATGTCGAGCTTGGCGCCGGTCGGCAGGTGCTTCTTCAGCCCCTCCAGCGCCTTCTTCACGCCCTCGGCGACCTTCACCGTGTTGGCGTCGCCTTCCTTGTAGATCGCAAGCTCGATCGCCTCGCGACCCGCCAGGCGGATCACCGACTCGCGCTCCTTGTAGCCCTGGTGCACGTCGGCGACGTCCTTCAGCTTCACCGGCACGCCGTTGACGACCCGGACCAGCAGCTCCTTCATCGCGTCGACGGTCGCGAACTGGTTGATCGTGCGGACCAGATAGCGCTCGCCCGACTCCTCGATGCGGCCGCCGGAGACGTTGACGTTCTCGGCCTTCAGACGGTCGTTGACGACGCTGATGTCGAGGCCGAGCTGGGCCAGCTTGCGCTGGTCGATGTCGACCTGCACCTGGTCCTCCAGACCGCCGCCGACCTTGACCGCGGCAACGCCGTCGATCGGCTCGATGCGCTTCTTCAGGTCCTCGTCGGCGTAGCGGCGCAACGCCTTCAGCGCCGCTTCGTCGAGCGCCGCACCCTCGCTGCCGGTCGACAGCGCGAGGCGCAGGATCGGCTCGGTCGACGGGTTGAAGCGCAGCAGCACCGGCTTCTTCGCCTCCAGCGGCAGCTGCACGACCTCGAGCTTGTCGCGCACCTCGAGACTGGCCTGGTCCATCTGGGTGCCCCAGGCGAACTCCAGGATCACGTCGGACTGCCCGGTGCGCGAGACCGAATGCACCTTGCGCAGGTTCTTCACCACGCCGACCGCCTCCTCCACCGGCGTCGAGATCAGGTTCTCGATCTCCGCCGGCGCGGCGCCGGTGTACTCCGTGCGCACGGTCAGCGTCGGATAGGACAGGTCGGGCAGCAGGGTGACCTTCAGCTCGGCCAGCGCGATGAAGCCGAACAGCACCATCGACAGGGTGACCATCGCCACCGACACCCGCCGTTTCACCGCGAGATCGATCACGCTCATGGCTGGCTGCCCTTCGCGGTGTCGGCGGCGGCGGTCTTGCCGCCATCGGGCGGGATCACGTCGATCAGGCTGCCGTCGCGCAGCGCGGCGCGGCCGACGGTGATGATCTGGTCGCCCTCGGCGAGGCCGTCGAGCATCTCGATCGAGTCGCCGCTCGCGTAGCCGAGCCTGACATTGCGACGGCTGGCGACCCAGCGCTCCTTCGGCGGCGTGGGCGGCTTTCCGTCGGCGGCGGGCTTGGCGTCCGCGGCCGGCTTGGCGTCGGCGACCGGCTTGCCGTCCTTGCCCATCGCCGGCGCCGCCGGCGGGGCCTTGGTCGCCACGAACACGGAGGTCTGGCCGTCCTCGTCGATCACCGCCGAGCGCGGCAGCACCAGCACGTTCTCGCGATGGTCGAACACCACGTCGATGCGGCCGAACATGCCGGACTTGATCAGGCCGGTCTTGTCGGAGAACTCGCAGGTCACCCGGAAGGTGCCGGTCTTCGGATCGACCACCGGGCTCACCCGCGCGACCTTGCCGTCGAAGGACTTGCCGAACAGCGCATCGACGCTCATCGAGACCGCCAGTCCCGGGCGGATGGTGGCGAGGTCGCGCTCGGGCACGTTCAGCACGCCGAGCAGCGGATCGAAGTCGTCGATCTTGAACAGCGCCTGGTGCAGCTGGATGAGGTTGCCCTCCTTCACCAGCCGCGACGAGATCACGCCGTCGATCGGCGCGACGATGTCCGTGTAGGACAGCTCGAGCTTGGCCAGTGCGAAGGCAGCCTTCTGGGTCTCGAGGTCGTAGCGGATCTTGTCGAAGGACTCCTGGCTGATCAGCTTGGAGCCGAACATGTCGCTGGCGCGGCGGTAGTCGTTCTCCAGCCGGCGCATCGTCGACTCGGTCTGCGCGAGCTGCAGGCGCGCGGATTCCGGATCGATCTTCGCGAGGACCTGGCCCTGGCGCACGTGGTCGCCCTCCTCGGCCATCAGGCGCAGCAGCACGCCACTGGTCTTGGCGACGACCTGGGCCTCGCGATCGGCCTCCAGCGTGGCGGTGCCGCTGTAGCTGGCGATGATCTCGCCGCGCTTGACCGGAACGACCTCGACCGGCACGGCGGCCTGCTCGGCGTTCTTGTCGTCCCCCTTGTTGCTCATGCCGGGTCGGCCACAGGCCACGAGCCCCAGTCCCAACAGCGCAATTCCGGCCAGATTCCAGCGTCGCATCGACGTCGTCCCCATGGTATTCGCACGATTTCCCAATGTGATGCCCAGTATTCCAAAGCGCTCCGGGGCGATCCCGTCCCATGAGTCACCGTGTCAGAGGACACAAGCCCGCACAAGGTTGCCGTGACTGATGGGACAGGCGTCTTCGCCACGCCCGCCCCCGGTGAAACATCCGGGCTAACCGGTTAAACTCCCGCGCCGTCGCGCCGTTCGGCGTGGGGGAATACCGAGGAAGGATTTCAATGCGCCAAGTGCTCATCTGCACGGCCTTGCTGGCCGCTGTCGCCGCCCTGCCCGCCCGTGCGGCGGACGGCAACATCGAGGACGGCAAGACCAAGGCCTACACCTGCACCGGATGCCACGGCGTGCCGGGCTACCGCAACGCCTACCCGCAGTACCACGTGCCGAAGATCCACGGCCAGACCGCGGCCTATCTCACCAATGCGCTGAACGCCTACAAGAAGGGCGAGCGGCTGCATCCGACGATGCGTGCGCAGGGCGAGAGCCTGTCCGACCAGGACATCGCCGACATCGCCGCCTTCCTCTCCAGCAGCAAGTGACGGGCGACCCGACCATGCGTATCGCAACCCTCCTGATCGCCGCCACCCTTTCCCTCGCCGCCACCGGCGCGCACGCCGCGGGCGACCCGGCCGCCGCCGCCGAGAAGGCGCAGACCTGCGCCGCCTGCCACGGCCCGGACGGCAACAAGCCGATCGACCCGCAGTACCCGAAGCTGGCCGGCCAGTACGAGGACTACCTCGCCAAGGCCCTGAAGGACTACCGCTCGGGCGCCCGCAAGAATCTCGTCATGCAGGGCCAGGCCGCGGCGCTGAACGATGCCGACATCGCCAACCTGGCCGCCTTCTTCGCGTCGAAAGAGGGCGATATCCAGGACCTCAGCCATTTCAAATGACAGCCGCGCGGCTGACGGCGGGAATTTGCGCGCTGCGCGCACGAATCCCCAAGAAAAACCCCGCTCGCGCGGGGTTTTTTCTTGGGGCGAATTCATTGTCGAAGCTCGCTCGACCATGGATTGAAGCAAGCCGGCGCGCCGGATCGTCACGAGCACACTCGACCCCACCAAGCCCCATTCAAGACTCCTTCGCTCACAAAAAAACCCCGCGCCAGCGGGGTTTTTCCTGGGGAATTCGCGCAGCGAATTCCCCGCCGGAGCGCGGCCAATCCGACCGCGTCGACGATTAGTCCGCCATTTGCTTCTGCCGATGCTCCCAGCGCTCCTGTGCATCCACGGTGCGCTCGGCGGTCGGGCGGGCTTCCAGGCGGTCGAGGCCGATCGGATCCCCGGTGTCCACGCAGTAGCCGTATTCGCCCTCGTCGATCCGCTTCAGCGAATCGTCGATCTTGCCGATCAGCTTGCGGTAGCGGTCGCGGGTGCGCAGTTCCAGCGAGTTCTCGGTCTCGCGGGTGGCGCGCTCGGCCTCGTCGCCGACGTCGCGCACTTCGTCGCGCAGATTCTCGATGGTCTGCTTCGACTCTTCGACCAGTTCGACGCGCCAGTTCACCAGCTTCTGGCGGAAGTACTCGGTCTGCTTCGCGTTCATGTACGGCTCGGTCGGCGTCGGCTTGTAGCCCTTCGGCAGGTTGACGCGGACGACTTCGCCATTCTTGGTCTTGATCGGCGGCGCGAGGCGGCGCTGCTCACCGGGCTTGGCGGCCCCCTTCGGCTTCGAGACCGCAACCGCGACGGCGCGCGGGCCGGTCGACTTGGTCGGCGGCGCAGCGACGGCCGGCGCGGCGACCGGGGCAGCCTTCGCGGTGGCGGCGGGCTTGGTCGGAGCGGCGGTCTTGGCCGGGGCGGCGGACTTGGCGGGAGCGGACTTGGCGACGGGCTTGCTGGGGGACACCGGTTTCGATACCTGCTTGGCGGGGGCGGGCTTGCTCGCGGGGGTCGGCTTGACCGGCTTCGCGGGGACCGCCTTCTTGGTGGCGGCCGGCGCGGGCTTCGCCGCGCCGGGCTTCAACTTGCTGACGAGGGCCATCAGTTTGGTCATCGTTCCCTTCGCCTTCGATGCCGCGGCCTTGGGGGCGGGAGCGCTCTTGGCGGGCTTGGCAGCCGGCTTGCCCTTGCCCGCGGCGGGCTTGGACTTGGCGGCTTTCGGAGGTGCGGACTTGGCCATGATGGATCGATCCTTTGACAGGCAGACGACGGAGCGACCCCGGGTCACCCCCGTCGAAGGGCGCGTGTTATAGCCTAACGAGGCGGGCGCGGCAACCGAATTCCCGCGTTCCGGCCCCCCACTCCGCCACTGCATGAAGCCACCGACCTCCCCCTCCCTGCTGGCCCGCGGCGCCGTCGCGCTGATCGGTCTGTATCGTCGCTTCATCAGCCCGCTGCTCGGCCAGGTCTGCCGCTTCTCGCCGAGCTGCTCGATCTACACCCGCGATGCCATCGTCCGCTTCGGGTTCTTCTCCGGCGGCCTGCTCGGCGCGTGGCGGATCGCGCGCTGCCATCCGCTCTGCGACGGCGGCCACGACCCGGTGCCCGATCGACTGGAGTTCGCGCGCTGCCGTCCGCCGTCACCTCGCGGCGACCCGCCGGACCGCGCTGCCTGAGTCGCGGTCAGTTGGTGACCAGCACCCAGCCATTGACGTAGTCGTTCGCGCCGACCACGGTATTGGAACCGTTTCTGATGCACATCCCGACCGTGTAGGTACCGGCGCCGAGAACGACGGTACTGCTCACCGACTGCAGCGAGGCCGTCGTAGTCACTTTCGTCGTGAGATAGTTGAGGCCGGAGAACGCCGTCGGCCCGCTGCCGGCCGACATGTAGCACAGTGCCAGGTCGACCGTGGCCGGACCACCCGATGCCAAGCCGAGCACGCCCGAAGCCACCCCGGTCAGGCGCTGACTCGCCGTGATGGTGACCGGGGCCGTCGGACCCGCGAAGACATAGCTGGTGCTGTTGGCGGCGATGCTCGGGATCAGCCCGGCGAAGCCGACCGTCGTGACGATGCCGGTCGGACCCTGGGGTCCGGTGGCCCCGGTCGGCCCGGTGGCTCCGGTAGCTCCGGTCGCTCCCGTCGCTCCGGTCGCACCCGTGGCTCCCGCCGGCCCGGTCGCACCCACCGGCCCGGTCGGCCCCGCCGGACCGGCGGCGCCGGGAGGCCCCTGCGGGCCGGGCACTCCGGCGAGCTGGGCCGCATCCATCCCGTCGACCTTGTCCGCATTCACTGCGTACGGGGCGCCGGTCACCGGCTGCCGCGGCGAAAGCAGCGTGTAGTTGCCGCCGGCGGGCCGGATTTCCACGGCCAGCCACACCGAGTCGCTGAGAAACGGATCGCTGCCGAAATTGACGGTCGTGCTGAACACGCCGTCGGTCACGGTGACTCCCGAAGCGACGAACGGCAGGCCGAGCACGCTGCCGCCACTCGACTGGTCGTAGGCCGTGATCCGGAGGTCGTAGGTGCCATTGACGGCGGCACCGTTGTCGAACAGGCGTCCCTGGTAGGTGAACGCGGAAGGCGGCGCGGCGCGGGCCGGCAGTGCGACCGTCAGCAGCAGGAAGGCAAGGACGTGCAGGACGATTCTCATGACGGCAGGCTCCTATTCGAATCCATCGAGAAACAGGCGATCGAGCGCGGACGGCGCGGTCGGCGTCCAGAAGCCGATCGCGACGATCGCTCCCCCGCCGTAGCTGACTGCGACGTCGGCCTGGCCGACGCTGCCGACCAGCAGCAGGCGGGCGTCGGCCGACTCGCCGCCGCCCGCCGCGATCACCGGATCCAGGCGGTAACTGCCGCCGGTCAGGCTGCCGTCCGGTGTCGACTGGGCGGCGCTCGCCGCTGCCGGAACGACCCGCTCCGCGCCGGCGCAATCGCCCGCCGCGGCGATCGCCACGCATCCCACCAGTACCCACGCTGCTGTCCGCACGGTCGCGTCCCCGTTCGCTGATTCCCGGAAGAACGACGGCGGCACAGGAAAGCGGACATCGCGGTCCGTGCCGGCCGCGTTCCGGGCCCGCACGATGCCGCTAGACTCCACCTTCACGTCGCCGCGAACGGGTTCGGTATGGCCGACTTTCTGATCACCAACGCGCGGATCGTCAGCGACCGCCGCACCATCGAGTCCGATGTGCGTATCGTCGGCGACCGCATCGACCACATCTTCTCCGGCCTCGAAGCGAAGCCGGGCGAGCGGGTGATCGACGCCGCCGGCCGCTACCTGCTGCCCGGAATGATCGACGACCAGGTGCACTTCCGCGAGCCCGGCCTCGAGCACAAGGCCGACATCGCGACCGAATCGCGCGCCGCGGTCGCCGGCGGCATCACCAGCTTCATGGAGATGCCGAACACCAAGCCGACCACGACGACCTTCGACGCGCTCGACGACAAGTACGCCCGTGCCGCGCGCACGTCGGTCGCCAACTACGCATTCTACTTCGGCGCCACCAACGACAACCTCGAGACGATCAAGAAGCTGAAGATCGGCCAGGCCTGCGGCATCAAGGTGTTCATGGGAGCGTCCACCGGCAACATGCTGGTCGACAACCCGGAGATCCTCGACAAGGTCTTCCGGCACGCGCCGCTGCTGATCGTCACCCATTGCGAGGACAGCCCGACGATCGACGCCAACCTCGCGCGCGAGCGGGTCCAGTTCGGCGACCAGCTGTCGGCCCGCCGCCATCCCTACATCCGCAGCCGCGAGGCCTGCCTGAAGTCGTCGCAGCTCGCGACCTCGCTGGCGCGCAAGCACCGCGCGCGGCTGCACGTGCTGCACATCTCCACCGCCGACGAGCTCGACCTGTTCCAGCCCGGCCCGATCTCCGGCAAGACCATCACCGCCGAGACCTGCGTGCATTTCCTGCGCTTCGACGAGGCCGACTACGATCACCTCGGCAACCGGCTGAAGTGCAATCCCTCGGTGAAGGCCGCGAGCGACCGTGCCGCGCTGATCGAGGCGCTCGCCGACGGACGGATCGACATCCTCGCCACCGACCACGCGCCGCACACGGTCGCCGAGAAGGCCCAGCCCTACGAGACCGCCCCGTCCGGCCTGCCGCTGGTGCAGGATTGCCTGCTGGCGGCGCTGGAGTGCGTGCACGAGGGCTCGCTGTCGATGGAACTCCTCGTCGAGCGCGCCTGCCACTCGCCGGCGCGTCTGTTCGGCGTGAAGGATCGCGGCTGGGTCCGCGAAGGCGCCTTCGCCGACCTGGTGCTGGTCGATACGGACAAGCCGCATCGGCGCCTCGCCTCCGAGGTGCTGTCGAAATGCGGCTGGTCGCCGTTCGAGAACTACGAATTCCGCTCCACGATCGCCGCCACCTGGGTCAACGGCCACCTCGCCTACGAGGACGGCCGGGTGAACGACAGCCAGCTCGGGCGGCGGCTCGACATCGGTCGCGGACGAGAGTGAGCCAGCGTCGAGACGTGCTCCGGAGTGGACGTGACGGGTCCTGACCGCGCGCCGTCGTCCTGCCACCGGTTGCCGGCGGTCCTGGCCGTGCTGCTCTGCGGCGTCGCGACCGCGCGCGCCGACGACACCTGCTCACCGCGACTGCCGAAGCGGATCGAGCAAGGCAGCCTGGTGATCGCCCGCGTGGCTCCGGAATGCCGCGCGAGATTCGGCGACCACACGCTGCGCGTCGGGCCCGATGGCGAGATCGTGTTCGGGCTGGGGCGCGACGTCACCTCGCCGCAGCACCTGACGCTGACCGACGCCACCGGAAGATCACGCGACGTCGCCTTCGACGTGGCGACGCGCCACTACGACACCGAGCGCGTCGACGGCGTGCCACCGGCGACCGTGGAGCCGCCGCCGGAGATCGCCGCTCGGATCGCGCGCGAGCAGGCGGCCGTGGCGGCGGCGCGGGTGCGCGACGACGACCGCCTCGACTTCCTCGCCCGCTTCGAATGGCCGGTGCACGGCCGGATCAGCGGCCACTGGGGCAACCAGCGGATCCTGAACGGCAAGCCGAAGGACCCGCACCCCGGTTTCGACATCGCCGCGCCGGCCGGCACGCCGGTGAAGGCGCCGGCGCCCGGCATCGTGATCTTCGCCGCACCGGACCTCTACCTCACCGGCGGCACCCTGGTGATCGACCACGGCCACGGGGTGTCCTCGACCTTCATCCACCTGTCGCGCCTGGACGTGAAGCTCGGCGAACGCGTCGCTCAAGGCCAGGCGATCGCCACGGTCGGTGCCACCGGACGCGCCACCGGGCCGCACCTGCACTGGGGGATGAACTGGTTCGAGACGCGAGTGGATCCGGAGCGGATGCTCGGCGCTCCGTAGCGCGGGCACTGCCCGCCGATCCGATGCGCGTCGTCGTACCGATGTCGCCGAGGGCCCTGCGCCCTGGGCCCTGATGCGAGGCGCCATTGCAGCCTCCCCGCCGCTGCGTCAAAGACGCACCCTACGCGCGAAAACCACCTTCGACACCTTTCACGTCGACCGCCACGGCATCGTGCGGATGCAGGCTCTCCAGGTGCTCGACCTGGACCCGGAAATCGGCGACATCGGCGCGGCGGTCGAGCAGGGACGCGACGCGGCGGACGGCGTCCTCGCAGAACATCAGGTTGGCGGCGTTGGCGACCGCGAAGGCCTGTTCGTCCTCGCGCTTCACCGCGGTCTGCACCGGCGTCGCCAGCACCTGCTCGATGTCGTCGATGAGCGCCTCGTAGGGATAGTCGCCGGCCGCGGCGAGTCGCACGGCGATGTCGGCCCGGCTGCGCTGCGCGTGCGGCGTCGCCGGCATGCCATGGTCGCCGCGCAGCCAGTCGGCGATGTCGCGGGTCGGCACGGTCTCCGTCCTGCCGTGCTCGGCGACGAAGCGCTCGGCCGCGACCTGGCGGGCCAGCGCCGCGGAGCTCGGGCAGGTCGACGAATACAGCAACGTCACGCCGAGTTCGTGGATCGTTCCGGCTGCCGTGCGCGACGCCCGCAGCCGCAGCGGGTAGCGCCGCCAGCCGCGGTTCGCGCTGACCAGCGCCGGGCGTTCGAGCATCCGGTCGAACGCGAGCGCCAGCTCGACGCGGGTCGACAGTGCCTTCTGGGTGTCGAGCAGCTCGGCGAGCAGCGCGTCGATCATCGCGGGGGACAGCGGGCGCCGCGGCAGGGCTTCGGCGAGCTTCAGGTAGAGCCGTGACATGTGGATGCCGCGCTGCCCCGGATCGGCGAGGTCGACGCCGCAGTCGACCCGCGCCGGGACCTCGAACTGCCGCCCGGCCGGGTCCCGGAGGGACAGCGGCAGCTCGATGCCGCGCATGCCGACCCAGGAGACGCGGCGCGCCGCGCCGCTGACGGCATGGTCGGAAAGGTCGGGCATGATCCGCCCGGCGGCGTGGTAGTCGTGGTGGCTCATCGCATCATCCGCATCGTTGCATCGTCGACTCAAGCCGCGCGCTCGCGCGTCGCGGCGTCCGCGTTCCAGTGTCGCCGCGCCGCCCGCGCCAGGCGCCAGCAGGCGAACACATCCGGCCAGCGCCAGGGTGGCAGCTCGCCGGCCAGTGCGCGGGCGGGCTCCCGTCGCGCGCGACGGCACCAGCCTGCCTCCACCCGCTGACGTATTCCATCGAATCCGCTCGCCAGGGGCGAATCGTCGAGCAGCAGCCCGAGGTCGGACAGCAGCGCGGCGAAGGCGCGCTCACGTCCGCCGCCGTCCGCGGTCGCGTCGGTTCGCGCAAGGCCGGCCCGCGCGAGCGACAGCAGCGGCACCCGGCCGCGATCGGCGCTCGCGAAGGCGTCCCAGTCGCGCAGTTGCGCGGCCAGCAGCACGGCCGCCGTCGCGCGCAGTCCGTCGTCGGCACGGCGCCCGCGCAGGGGAGCCGCGACCGCGGCCAGCGCATCGACCAGCTCGGTGATGGTGGCGATGCTGTCCTGCTCGGCGAGATCGACGCAGGCGGCGAACGCGACCGGCAACGCCGTGCGGGCGTCGGCATCGGCCGGCACCGCGGCCAGCACCGGGTGATGCGGATGCCCGGAGGCCCAGCGCGACAGTTCCTCCGACCACCAGCCGAGCCGCGCCTCGCGGACGCCGGGCTCGTCGATGGTCAGCGCCGCCGCCAGCCAGTCGTGCTCGATCCACGCCAGAGCGCGCTGCCCGGACGGCCAGGCGTCGCCCAGGAGCAAGGCCGCCAGCCGTGCCGCCGGTACGTGGCGCTCCCAGTCGGCCAGGTGCGCGTCGAGCGCCGAGCGCGAATCGCTCATCCCTTCAGGCCGAGCACCGGCAGGAGATCCATCGGCCGATCACAGGCGATGTCGGCGCCCCACGCCTCGGGATCCTCGTCCTCCGGGATGTAGCCCCAGCGGGCCAGGACCGACTTCACACCCGCGGCGCGCGCCGACTCGATGTCGCGACGATCGTCGCCGATCATGATGCCGTTGTGCGGCTTCATCCCGAAGGCGCCGAGCGCATGCAGGATCGGATCCGGCTCCGGCTTGCGCTTGGCCAGGGTATCGCCGGCGACCAGCACGCTGCAGCGCCGTTCGAGCCGGAGGCCCGCCAGCACCGGCCGCGCCAGCCAGCCCGGCTTGTTGGTGACCACGCCCCACATCTTGCCCTTGAGCTCGAGCAGGCGCAGGACTTCGGCCATGCCCGGGAACAGTTCGGTCAGTTCGGCGACGCGATCGCTGTACATGCCGAGGAAGCGGTCGAGGAACATCGACTCCGCCTCGCGGAATTCCGGGAAGCCGGCGCGCACCATCGCCGCGCCGCCCCGCGACACCAGCGGTCGCAGGCTCTCCTCCGGCACCGGCCCCAGATCGACCTCGGCGCGCAGGCGATTGACCGCCCGGATCATGTCCGGCGCGGTGTCGGCGAGCGTGCCGTCCAGGTCGAACAGCACCATCTTGGGCGAATAGTCCATCATGGCTCCGACGGTTCCGGCGACGGCCGCATCGATGCGGAATGGCTAGCTCCGGCCAGGACGGAGCGATTCCCGGGCCCCGGCGGGGCGGCGTGGCGGTCCGGACGTGCGACCGAAAGTACATCGCGAGCAGGCATGCCGTCGGGTCCCATTCCTCAGTCGACCCGCTCGGCATAGACGAGATAGTTGATCTCGAGACGATCGGTGAAGGCGGCCTTGCGGCTGAACGGGTCGTAGCGAACGCCGCGCAGGGCGCGCAGCTCGAGCCCGGCAGCCCGCAGCCACGACGCCATCTCGCTCGGCCGGATGAAGCGCGCGTACTCGTGGGTGCCGCGCGGCAGCAGGCCGAGCAGGTATTCGGCGCCGACGATCGCACCGGCGAAAGCGACCGGCGTGCGGTTGATGGTCGACAGGAAGAGCTTGCCGCCGGGCGCGAGCAGACGGGCGCAGGCGCCGATCACCGCGCGCGGATCGGGCACGTGCTCCAGCATCTCGAGGCAGGCGACCAGATCGAAGCTTGCCGGCTCGGCGGCGGCGAGATCCTCGGCCGAACTCGCGCGATAGTCGACGGCGAGCCCCGACTCGAACAGGTGCAGGCGCGCGACGCCCAGCACGCCGTCCGAGAGGTCGATGCCGGTGACGGTCGCTCCGGCAGCGGCCAGCGCCTCCGAGAACAGGCCCCCGCCGCAACCGACGTCGAGTGCGCGTGCGCCCTTCACGGCCGCGAATTCCTGTACGAAGGACAGCCGCACCGGGTTCATCGCGTGCAGCGGCCGCGACTCGCCGTCGGGGTCCCACCAGCGATGCGCCAGCTTGTCGAACTTGGCGAGTTCGGCGGGGTCGACGTTGCGGGCGGCCGCGGCGGTGCTCATGCCGCGATCCGGACCGCCCATTCGGCGGCGCGTGCGAGCAGCGCCGCGCGGTCGATCCCGACCAGCTCGCCGGCGGCGAGCTTGCGGCGGCCCGCGATCCAGACGTCGCTGACCTGGCGGCGGTTGCCGGCATAGACCAGTTGCGACGCCACCGAGTACAGCGGCTGGGTCTCGATCTCGTCGAGGCGCACGGCCGTCAGGTCGGCGGCCTTGCCGACCTCGATCGAGCCGATCCGCGCGTCCCAGCCGAGGGCCTTCGCGCCGTTCAGGGTCGCCATCCGGAGTGCGGTGGCGGCGTCGACCACGCTGGCATCGCCCGCGACGCCCTTCGCGAGCAGCGCCGCGGTGCGCATCTCGCCGAACAAGTCGAGGTCGTTGTTGGACGCGCAGCCATCGGTACCGAGCGCGACGTTGACGCCGGCGGCGATGAGCTTCGCCACCGGACAGAAGCCGCTGGCAAGCTTGAGGTTGGATTCGGGGCAATGCACGACGGAGACGCCGTGGCGCGCGCAGAGCTCGATCTCGGCGTCGGTGAGCTGGGTCATGTGGACCGCGATCAGCGAGCGGTTGACGAGGCCCAGCCCCGCCAGCCGCGCCAGCGGGCGCGCGCCGAGGTCGCGACGGGCGTCCTCGACCTCCTGCGCGGTCTCGTGCACATGCACGTGGACCGGCGTGTTCAACTGGTCGGCCAGCATCCGCACCCGGCTGAAGGTCTCGTCGGCCACCGTGTAGGGCGCGTGCGGCGCGAACGCGGTGCGGACGAGGTCTTCGTTGCGGTACTCGTCGTGCACGGCGAGCGCGCGGTCGAAGTATTCGTCGCGGGTCTGCGCCCAGGCGCTCGGGAATTCGATGAACGGCAGCCCGACCATCGCCCGGAAACCGGCGCGGCGATAGGTCGCCGCCTGCACGTCGGGGAAGAAGTAGTTCTCGTTGCAGCAGGTGGTGCCGCCGCGCAGCATCTCCGCGATCGCGAGTTCGACGCCGTCGCGCACGAAGTCCGGTCCCATCACCCGGGCCTCGGCCGGCCAGATGTGTTCGCCGAGCCAGCGCATCAGCGGCAGGTCGTCGGCGAGCCCGCGCATCAGCGTCATCGGGTTGTGGGTGTGGGCGTTGACCAGGCCCGGCAGCAGCGCATGCTCGCGCAGTTGCACCGTCTCTCGTGCGGTGAACCGCGCAGCGATCTCGGCGATCGGCCCGAGGCCGACGATGTCGCCGCCCTCCACCGCGACGGCGTGATCCGCGAGGACCACCCCGTGCGGCTCGATCGGAACCATGTGCCGCGCTTCGATGACCAGATCGACCGATCGCATAAATCCCTCGAAGGCCGCCGGCGCAGGCGCCGGCGCCACGTCGCTGTTGCTGTGATTCCAACCGCTCTTCGGCAGTCCCGGCGCGAGGCGCCGTCACGGAATTCGCGCGGCCAATTCCGCCTTACTTGACGCGCGAAACGTACTCGCCGGTCCGCGTGTCCACCTTGATCTTCTCGTTCTGCCCGACGAACAGCGGCACCCGCACCACCGCGCCGGTTTCCAGCGTGGCCGGCTTGCCGCCGCCGCCCGACGTGTCGCCGCGGACGCCCGGGTCGGTCTGGGTGATCTCGAGCTCGACGAAGTTCGGCGGGGAGATCACCAGCGGCGCGCCGTTGAACAGCGTCACCACGCAGACCTCGTTGCCCTTCAGCCACTTCGCGGCGTCGCCCATCGCGGTCTTGTCGGCGCCGATCTGCTCGTGGCTCTCCGGATGCATGAAGTGCCAGAACTCGCCGTCGCTGTAGAGGAACTCCATGTCGGTGTCGACGACGTCGGCGGCTTCCAGCGAGTCGGTCGACTTCATCGTCAGTTCGACCACGCGGCCGGACTTGAGGTTGCGGTACTTCACGCGGGTGAAGGCCTGGCCCTTGCCCGGCTTGACGTATTCGGTGTCGATGATGGTGCACGGATACCCATCGACGATGATCTTCATGCCGTTCTTGACGTCGTTCATGCCATAGCTGGCCATCACAAGCTCCTGATTGATCGAATGCCCCGGGTGCGACCGCTACAATGGACGGATCGTGCGCAGGGCCGACCTGCCCTGCTGCCATCCCGGAACGAATAAAGTCCTCAATGATACCCGCTTCCTCACGGTCTCCGCAGCCGTCCGACTGGCGCCGGCAGTGGCGCGAGGCCGTCACCGACGCCGCCACGCTGCTCCGCCGTCTCGACCTGCCCGTGCCGGATGGGCTGTCCGACCACGGTTTCCCGGTCCGGGTCCCGGAGGCCTTCCTCGCCCGCATGCGCCGCGGCGACGCCTCCGACCCGCTGCTGCGCCAGGTGCTGCCGCTGGCGGCCGAGGGGTTGCGCGTGGCCGGCTACAGCGACGATGCCGTCGGCGACCTCGCCGCCCGCGGCGCGACCGGCCTGCTGGGCAAGTACGCCGGGCGTGCCCTGCTGATCGCCACCGGCAGCTGTGCCGTCCACTGCCGCTACTGCTTCCGCCGGGCCTTCCCCTACGCGGACGAGCTCGCCGCCCGCGACGACTGGCGGGACGCGCTGGCCTGGCTGCGCGACCATCCCGACATCCACGAGGTCCTGCTGTCCGGCGGCGACCCCTGGTCGCTGGCGACCGCGAAGCTGCGCCAGCTCACCGACGCGCTGGCGACGATCCCGCACCTGCGCCGGCTGCGCATCCACACCCGCCTGCCGATCGTGCTGCCGGACCGGGTCGACGGCGAGCTGACCGACTGGTTGTCCGCGCTGCCCTGGCCGGTGGCGGTGGTGCTGCACGCCAATCACCCGCGGGAGATCGACGCCGCGGTGGCCGCCGCCTGCGCCCGCCTCGCCCGGGCCGGGGCGCGGCTGTACAACCAGACGGTGCTGCTGGCCGGCGTCAACGATCGCGCCGAGACGCTCGCCGAGCTGTCCGAGCGGCTCTACGAGGTCGGCGTGCAGCCCTACTACCTGCACCAGCTGGACCGCGTGCATGGCGCCGCGCACTTCGAAGTCGACGACGCCCGGGCGCTCCATCTTCACGCCAGCTTGCGCACGTTGCTCCCAGGCTACCTGCTGCCGGAGCTGGTCCGGGAGGTCGCCGGAGCGGCCTCCAAGTTGCCGTTGCGCGACACGGCATGAACCTTTTCCACAGTTTCAGTCTTCAGTACGGGATTTCCGTGGACGATGTCGCGATAATCGGCTACAAGGCGCCTTGGAAGCGATAAGTTAGGTCATGTCGAAACAGGAAACCTTCGTCCGTCTGCTGCTGGTGGGAGATTCGCCCGAAGAGGCGGAAAACACCGTGAGCATCCTGCGCAACGCCGGCATCGCCGCGCGGCCGCTCAGGATCGAGACGATGGACCAGTTGCGCGACATCCTGGCGTCGCAGCAGGTCGACCTGATCCTCGCCAATTCGAAGACGGCGGCCACGCCCATGGCGCAGGTCGTCGCCGCCGCCTACCAGTCCGGCAAGGACATCCCGGTGATCGCCACGATGACCGTCGGTGGCGACGATCCGGTGGTCCAGGCCTACCGCGACGGCGCCTCCGCGGTCGCCATCCGCGGCCGCTCCGAACATCTGATCCTGGTCGTCCGGCGCGAATTCGAGACGCTTTCGCTGCGTCGGGCCGTGCGTCGGCTGGAGGCCAACCTGAAGGAGAGCGAGCGCCGCTGCGAGGCCCTGCTCGATTCCTCCAAGGATCCGATCTGCTTCATCCACGAGGGCGCGCACGTCCGCGCCAACAAGGCCTACCTCGAGATGTTCGAGTTCGAGGAGCTGTCGGACATCGAGGGCGTGTCGATCATCGACATGATCGCCCCGAGCTTTTCCGAGGGCTTCAAGAACCTGCTGCGCAAGGTCTCCAAGGGCGAGCCGCCGCCGCCGCAGCTGGAGCTGCGGGCGCGCACCTCCAACGGCCGCGAGTTCCCTGCGATGATGGAGTTCGCGAGCGCCACCTTCGAAGGCGAGCCCTGCCTGCAGATCACCTTCCGCAGCAAGGCCAGTTCCGTCGACGGCGCCGAGCTCGAGAAGCTGAAGACCCAGGACCTGGTGACCGGCCTGTCGAACCGCGTGCACCTGCTGTCCGAACTCGACCGCACGGTGACCGAGGCGGCGGAAGGCCGCGACGATCATTCCTTCCTGCTGATCGAAGCAGACAACTTCCGCACCGTGCTGGACAGCATCGGCCTCGGCAGCCAGGACACCCTGCTCGCCGAGATGGCGAACGAGCTCCGCGCCGCCGTCGATGCCGACGACGTCGCGGCACGCTTCACCGACACCTCGTTCGTCATCCTGATGCGGCGCAATACCCACGCCGAGGCGCTGAAGCGTGCCGAGGCGCTGTGCAAGGCGTTCGAGAAGCACCTGTTCGAGATCGGCGCGCGCTCGCTGAACCTCACCGTCAGCGTCGGACTGGTGATGATCGGCGAGAAGATCGCCAATGCCGACTCCATCCTCGGCCACGCCAGCTCGGCGCTGAAGAGCGCGCAGAACTCCGGCGGCAACAAGGTCGAAGTCTACGATCCGGCGGCGCAGGACAAGGCCGACGTCGAGGCCGAGAAGCAGCGGCTGTCCGATATCCAGCATGCGCTGAAGCACAATGGCTTCGTGCTGTATTTCCAGCCCATCGTCAGCCTGCAGGGCGCCGAAGGCGAGTACTACGAGATCCTGCTGCGCATGCTCGACCCGCGCGGCGGGCCGGAGATCATGCCCTTCGGGTTCTTCCCGGTCGCCGAGAAGAACAACCTGCTGTCGACCATCGACCGCTGGGTCATCGCCAGCGCGATCCGCGCGCTGGCGGAGCGCGAGAAGGCGGGGCACCGCACCACCTTCTTCGTGAAGCTGTCGCCGCGTTCGCTGGAGGACGCCACCATCCTGCCCTGGATCGCGCAGCACCTGAAGGCGCAGCGCGTCCGCGGCGATGCCCTGGTGTTCGAGATGCCGGAGACGAAGGTCGTCACCAACATGAAGCCGGTGCAGCAGTTCACGCTCGGCCTGAAGCAGCTGCATTCCTCGTTCGCGCTGGAGCAGTTCGGCAGCGGCCTCAACTCCTTCCAGGTGCTGAAGCACGTCGACGCGACCTACCTGAAGATCGACCGCGGCTTCATGCAGGACCTGCCGAAGAACAAGGACAACCAGAACAAGATCCGCGAGATCTGCCAGCAGGCGAAGGTCGTCGGCAAGACCACCATCGCGGAATTCGTCGAGGACGCCGCCTCGATGTCGCTGCTGTTCACCATGGGCGTCGACTTCGTGCAGGGCAACTTCCTGCAGGAGCCCGAGAAGGTGATGGCGTACGACTTCGCTGGGTGAGGCGGGAATTGTCGTGATGCGATGAAACGCATCACGACCCGCCGAACGCCCGGCCATGGATGGCCTGGCAGGACGCGCCGCACCAGGGACGGTTCTGAGAATTGTCCCATCCAAACCGAGTTGCATCGACCGAGCGATTTTCCGCGGCGTCCGCATTTCTCATGCATTGAAGGAAGCAGACTGCCATGCTGGTTTCGATTCGGCGCGCTCACGACGGATGAAGAGTTCTCGTCGCTCGCTCAAGCGATCGCCGGGATGGTCCCGCAGATCGACCGTTGGCTCGTGATGTACGAGCATGGGGACATCGTCCACCTCTGCGGCGGCGGCTAGACGCAGCAGGGACGCCAGTCCCGACCTCGGCATCCATTCGAGGGAGCACGTCTACCACGGCGCGGGCTGTTCTGGGCCCTGGGCCCTCTAGCCGGACCACAGGGTCGAAGCGCGGGCTGCGGCCCTGTACCGCCGGTGCGATCTGGGCGCAGCCTACTTCCTGACGGCCGCCTCGATGTCGATGGTCTCGCCGTTCGACAGCTTCAGGTGCAGCTTGACCTTGTCGCCCGCCTTCAGCTTGCGGTGCGGCTTCAGCAGCATGATGTGATCACCGCCGGGCGCGAAGCTCACCGAACGGGTCGGAGCGATGTCGACGTTGGGCATCGTGCGCATGGTCATCTTTCCGTCGACCGTGGCCATGTGGTGCAGCTCGCCGGAGTCGAAGTCCTCGCTCGACACCCCGATGATGCGCAGCATCATGTTGCTGGGGTTCTTGATCGTCATGTAGGCCGCCTGCACGTCCGCGGCCGGCGGCGCCTCGCGGATCCAGACGTCGTCGAAGGTCAGCGGCGAGGCGAGGGCCGGCGCGGAGGACAAGGCGAGCGCGGCGGCAACGGCGGCGGCGAACAGCGGATGGCGCATGACGGACTCCCGGGTTCGAACGCCCGTATCATAACCGTCGACGACACCACAGGAACCGCCATGCTCGACGTCATCCGTCACGACGCTGTCACCGAACTCCGCCTCGCCCGTCCGCCGGTCAATGCCATCGATCCCGCCCTGGCGCGCGAGCTGGTCGCCCAGCTCCGGGCCGCCCCCGCCGCGGGCGCGCGCGCGATCGTGCTGTCCGGCCAGCCCGGCCGCTTCTCCGGGGGCCTCGACGTGCCGTCCCTGCTGAAGCTCGACCGCGACGGCATCATCGCGTTCTGGACGGACTTCTTCGCGGTGATGGCGACGCTGGCGCGCTCGCCGGTGCCGGTGGTCGCGGCGATCACCGGTCACAGCCCGGCCGGCGGCGCGGTGATGTCGATCTTCTGCGACTACCGGGTGATGGCGCGCGGGCCGTTCCGGATCGGCCTCAACGAGGTGCAGGTCGGCCTGACCGTTCCCGAAGTGATCCAGCTCGCGTTCAAGCGCCTGGTCGGCGCGCATCGGGCGGAGCGGCTGATGGTGGCCGGCGCGATGATCGAGCCCGAACAGGCGCTGGAGTACGGCATGGTCGACGAGCTGACCGAGCCGGACAACGTCGTCGCCCGCGCGCTCGCCTGGTGCGACGCGCACCTGAAGCTGCCGCCGCTGGCGATGTCGGCCACCCGCCGCCTTGCCCGCAAGGACCTCGCCGACCTGATGAGCGATGCCGCCCGCTTCCCGGTCGACGATTTCGCGGCGTCCTGGTTCGCCGACGAGACCCAGTCGACGCTGCGGGGGCTGTTCCAGAAGAAGTAGAGCAGACCTGCGTCGTTGCGAGCGCAGCGAAGCATTCCAGCGCCTTGGCTCCGGATCCGGCGCGAAGGACCGCAAAGGCGCTGGATAGCTTCGCCGGAGCTGCACTCCTCCTCGCAAGGACGGGGGCTCCTCGACGACCCGAGCCTTCCTCCGGTCGCCGACCGCTGCGGTGCGTCGCTTGCCTCCCCCTACCCCGGTGCCAAAAAGCTAGAATCGGACGGCACACCGATGGCGACGCCCGGGGAGAACCGCCATTTCCACCCAGAAGCCGATCCAATTGATCCTCGCTCGCCAGCTCGCCTCGAGCCTGGCGATGCCGGTCATCATCGTCGACACCCTCGCCACGGTCGTCTACTACAACGAACCCGCGGAGACGCTGATCGCGCGGCGCTTCGAGGAGCACGGCGAGATGGTCGCCGAAGTCTGGGCCAAGGACTTCGACGTCAACGACGAGCATCGCCAGCCGATGGACCGCAACGACTGGCCGCTGGTGGTCGCGCTGCAGCAGCGCCGCCCGGTCTCGCAGCTGATCTGGCTGATGAGCCCGGACGGGAGCTGGCGCAAGCTGCACTGGAACTCCATCCCGCTGGATGCCGACACCGGCCAGTTTCTCGGCGTGCTCAACATCTTCTGGGAGCCGCACGCCTGATGGAGATCACCCGCTCGAACGGATCGCAGTGCGAGGTCACGCTGTGGGGAACCCGCGGCTCGCTGGCGACGCCCGGGCCGGAGACCGCACGCTACGGCGGCAACACCTCCTGCGTCGGCATCTACGGCAGCGAGGGCACGCTGCTGGTCCTCGACGCCGGCACCGGCATCCGGCGACTGGCGCGCTCGCTGCCGGCCAACCTCACCCGGATCGACATCCTGCTGACCCACCTGCACATGGATCATGTGCAGGGACTCGGCTTCTTCGCGCCGCTCTACCGCCCCAATTTCGAGGTGCACATCTGGGGACCGGCCAGCGCCACCCAGAGCCTGCAGGCGCGGCTGATGCGCTACCTCTCCCCGCCGCTGTTCCCGGTGCACCTGTCGGAACTGCCGAGCCGGCTCAGCTTCCATGCAGTGCCCTGCGGCGACGTCGAGATCGGCGAGTTCCGCGTCCGTGCCGAGATGGTCTGCCATCCCGGCCCGACCGTCGGCTACCGGATCCAGAGCGCGTCGGGCAAGGTGATCGCCTACCTTCCCGACCACGAGCCGGCGCTCGGCAACAACAACTTCCCGAACCTGCCGCGCGAGTGGACCTCCGGCGCCAACGTGGCCTCCGGGGTCGACCTCCTGATCCACGACTGCCAGTACAGCGCCTCCGAATACCCCAACCACACGGGCTGGGGCCACAGCTCGCTGGTGCAGACCCTGCGCTTCGGCGAACTCTGCGCGGTCAATCGACTGGTGGCGTTCCACCACGATCCCAACCACACCGATCTCGACCTCGAGCGCCTGATGGCCGACGCGCTGCACGACGCCAAGCCGGGCTACCCGACGACGATCGGGGCCGAGGGCGATACGTACCGGTTGTAGCGAGCGTTCGAATGAACCTCGCAGCGCCGACGGATCGCGCTACTCCGGCGGGTTGCCCCAGCGACCGGACGACGGACGAACGCTGCTGATGCTGCCGATGGGGTCGTCGAGTCTGTCCTAGAATTCTCCGATCGACGACGGCCGGTAAGCGAATCGGGTGTCCGCGCCGGACGCGTCGAGGACGTCTGCTCCGACGATTGCAATTCCGGAGGTGGCGAAGCGCCGCCCCGGGCGGGCGCAGGACCCAGGAACACCCGGACCACCGATCCTTCGTTGTCGGGGACTTCCACCGCTGTGCTCCACCGGTGGTGCCGGCGCTTCCATCGATCTTGACGCCGGATGGAGCCCCGACGCCCGGACTTCGATCACGGTCGATCGCTCCGACAAGCCCGGCCCGGTGCTGCGCACCGGGCCGCCCTCCCTGACGATTGATGCTGGCCCAGCCGTTTCGTTTGCCGACAACAGCAGCACGGCATGGAAGCTCAGGAGGCTCCTACTCGAAGCCGTCCTTGAACAATGTGTCGGCAGGCCCCGTGGCGGTCTGCACGCCGGGCCAGAAGCCCGGCGACAGCACAAAACTGCCGCCACTGCTCGCGGTTCCGTTGCCGGCCGCGTCCGCCTGCCCGATCGTCCCGGACAGGGAATAGACACCACCGCTGGACGTGCCGCCGCCGTTGTCGAGCGTGCTCCACGACAGATCGTAGTTGCCGGCCGACTGCGCCGCGGCGGTGCCGGCAGCGACAATCACCAGTGCGGGCCACCAGCGCCACCGCTTCCGCGGCCGATCGCGATGCGGCTTCATCGCGCCTCCTCGGCAGGGATCCGTTCCAGCCGCGCCTCGATCCGCGCCAAACGATCCGCCAGCGCGGCGTTGGCGGCACGCAGCTCCGCATTGTCCTTCTCCAGTCGCGCGTTCAGCCCCTGGATCGCGGCGAGCGCCACGCCGTCGGCATCGACGGTGGCGATGTGCTGGTCGTCTCCGCCGAGCCCGAAGGCCGCCGCGAAGTCCTCCGCCATCGGGCCGAGATGCTTGCCTTCGCTGGAGTTCCGGTACTGCCAGGTGGCCAGCGGCAGGGTCAGCACCCGGGCCAGGATCGCGTCGACATCGATCGCCGCGAACGACTGCTTGAACAGGCGCGACGAGCCGTTGGTCCAGGTCCCACCGGCAGTCAGCTTGGCCCCGTTTGCCGACGTCACCAGGAAGTCCGTGCCGGTCGGCGAGGTGCCAAGGAAGTACGAGGAATCGCTGTCCTTGAGATACAGGCGGCCGGCCTTGCCGCTGCGGGTCTGCAGGACGATGTCGAGGTCGGCGTCGCCGGACACCGGCCGGGTCTTCAGAACGATGTCGTCGGACGACGAGATCGCGGTGGTATTGAAGCCGAATCCGCCATCCGCTCGGACCAGGAACTGGTTCGGTCCGGTCGAGGAGTAGGCCGTTCCGAGTCCGGTGGTGTCGGACCACAGGAAGGTGCCTTCGTCTCCGCAGCTGGTGCTGTTGTTGCAGGTGCCCGCCTCGCCGGTTTCGGTGGCGTTGCGGACGTGCGCGTCGGCGCCCGCGGCGAAGCTGTAGCTGCCACCGGCCTCGTTGAGATAGCCGCCGGGAACCGTCGAGCGCAGCGCCGACGCCGTGTTGAAATTGCCGCCCGCGACGGTCCCGTGCGTTCCCGAGGCGGTGTTCGCGTTGCCGCCGCCGATGGTGCCGAAGTTGCCCACGGTGTTGTTGACGCCGCCGCCGATGGTGCCGAATCCGCCGGTGCCCGCCGTCACCGTGTTGCTCTGTCCGCCGGCAATCACAGAGAAGCTGGTGCTGGCGGTGTTCGACTTGCCGCCCGCGACTATCGAGTAGAGCCCGAGCACGCTGTTGTCCTGCCCGCCCCCGACGGTTCCGGCGAACCCCTGGACCAGGTTCGGCGCGAGCACTCCGCCCAGGTCGCGGCCGCCGCCGCCGGCGATCGTCGCCGCCTGCAGTCCGCTCGAGACGTTGTTGCCGATGTCGCCCCAGACGACGGACGGGCCGCTGGCCGTCGCGGCGCCGCTCGAAGGCAGCAGCTGGCCGATCCGCACGCCGTTGACGCGGAAATTGAGGGCGACGTTGTCGCTGGTCCCGAGGTAGCTGGTCGATGCGCTGGTGCCGGCGTTGCCGCTGGTGGACCAGCCGCCGCCGGATCCGACGGACTGGCAGCTCACGGTGCCGTTCTGTGCGACCGCCGACATCGCGGATCCAGCCGCGCAGCTACCGCTCACCCGCAGCTGCACGGTGCTCGAGTCGACCTCCTGGGAGGTGACCGCGCTGCCGGCGATCTTGGCCGAGGTGACTGCGCTGTTGGCGAGGTCGGCCGTCGCGACCGTGCCGTCGACGATTGCCGCCGAGTTCACCGAGTTCGGCCCGGCGACCAGCGCGCTTTCCGCCTGCAGCGCGTGCAGCGCGTAGAACTGCGCGGTGATCTCCTGGCGCGGCGTGAGCGGCGTGTAGTTCACGTTGTCGCTCGACACCTCGATACCGAGCCACAGGCGCTGTCCGTTCGCGGGCGTCAGCCCGAGATTCAAAGGCAACGACAGCAGGCCGTTGCTGACCGCCAGGTTGTTGACGCTGACCAGGTTGCCGACTGCGGCGTTGGCGACCGGGTCGGTGTAGCAGACGAAGCGGAAACTGTAGGTGCCGTTGGCGGGGCTGCCGCCGACCTTCAGCTGTCCCTGGTAGGTGATGGCCGGGGTCAGGGCGGCACTGGGCTGCAGCCCGGCGGCGTGGACCGCTCCGGCCACCAGCAGCAACGACGGAATCCAGGAACGGAGGAACGCGACTCGACGACGGGGCATCTCGATTCTCCACGGGGGGCTTACCCTCCCCCAACGCGATCCAGCGGAAAATCCGGCGCGCCCCCTTGCTACCCTCTCGACGATGACCGACCCGCTGGACCTGACCCACCTGATCAACCAGGCGCGCGGAGGCGACTCCGATGCCGGCCGGCGCGCCTTCACCGCGGTCTACGAGCACCTGAAGGCCCTCGCCCACGCCGTGCTCGGACGCAACGGCGGCGGCACCCTCGGCGCCACCGCGATGGTCCACGAGACCTACCTGCGGCTGATGCCTGGGCAGGACGCCGCGATCAACGATCGCCAGCACTTCTTCCGGCTGGCGGCGCGGGCGATGCGTCAGATCGTCGTCGACCACGCTCGCCAGCGGGGGGCCGAGAAGCGCGGCGGCGATCAGGTCCGCACTGACCTCAGCGACGATCTGGCCGATCCTGCCGGCGTGCCCTACGACCTGATCGCGATCGACCAGGCACTGACGCGGCTCGAACAGCTGGACCCGCAGCTGGTCGTGCTGACCGAGCAGCATTTCTTCGCCGGCCTCAGCTTCGAGGACATCGCCCGCGAGTTCGCGGTGAGCGACCGCAGCGTGCGGCGCGACTGGGAGACGGCACGCGCGTTCCTGCTGCGCTGTCTTTCGGATTCGGCGGCGGCGCCCCTGCACTGATGGATGCAGAGACCTGGCAGTCGGTGAAGGCGCTGTTCCAGCAGGTGCTCGACCTGCCCGAGGGCGAGCGCCGCGCCGCGGTGGCGGCGGCACCGGCGAGCCCCGTCGTCCGGGCCGAGGTCGATGCCCTGCTGGTCGCCGCGGCTGGCGCTCTCCCGGCTGCACCGGCGCCGCCGCTGCCGGCCGCGTTCGGTCCCTACCGGCCGCTTCGTGTCCTTGGCCAGGGCGGCATGGGCGTGGTCTACCTCGCCGAGCGCACGGAAGGTGGATTCCGCCAGCAGGTGGCAATCAAGGCGATCGCCGGCAGCCTGATCCGCCCGGATGCCCGTCGCCGCTTCGAGCGCGAGCGCCAGATCCTCGCAGGTCTCGGCCATCCCCACATCGCGCGCCTGCTCGACGGTGGCGTCAGCGGCGACGGGGCACCCTACTTCGCCATGGAGTGGATCGACGGCGTCGCCATCGACCGCTGGTGCGACGAGCAGCGCCTCGGGCTGCGCGAGCGCCTGCGCCTGCTGCTCCAGGTTGTCGATGCCGTCGACTATGCCCACCGCAACCTGGTCGTCCATCGCGACCTCAAGCCCGGCAACGTGCTGATCGCCGGCGGTGCCGCCAAGCTGCTCGACTTCGGCATCGCCCGCCTGCTCGAACTGGACGACCCGGGGGCCGGAACGGCCAGCGGAGAGCGCGCGATGACGCCGGAATATGCCGCGCCGGAGCAGATCGCGGGCGATGCGGTCGGCGTCGCGACCGACGTCCACGGGCTGGGGCTGCTGGCCTACGAACTGCTCTGCGGCCGCCTACCCTACCCGCTCACGGGCGATCGCCTGGCGCATGCCCAGGCGGTGCTGCAGCAGGAGCCGCCCCCGTTGCGCAGTGCCGCGAGCCGGCGCGCCGTCGACGGCGATCGCCGCAATGCGGACCTCGCGGAACTGGCCGCACGCCGTGGCACCAGTGTCGCCGGCTTCCGTCGCGGACTCGACCGCGAGCTCGACGCGATCGTCGCGAAAGCGCTGGCACGACGCCCCGAGGACCGCTATGCCGGCGCTGCCGCGCTCGGCGCGGACCTGCGCGCCTACCTCGAAGACCGACCACTGGCCGCGCTCGCGGATGGCCCGCTGCGGCGACTGGCGAAATACACCCGCCGCCATCGCTTCCAGGTCGGCGCCGCGGCGGCACTCCTGGCGACCGCCGCCGTCGGCGTGACATCGACCCTCTGGCAGGCCCGCCATGCGGCCGAGGAGGCGGCGACCGCGCGCGCCGTCCGGCGCACACTGACCGGGCTGTTCACGGCCGCGGATCCCGACAGCAATGGCGGCTCCGAGCCCACCGTCCGCGAGGCCCTCGACGCCGGCGTCGACCGGGTCGCCGAGGAACTGGCCGGACAGCCCGCCGCGCGCCGGGCCCTGCTGTCCGACGCCGGCGCGGTGTACACGAGCCTCGGCAAGTACGAGCGCGCGCTGGCCGTGCTGCGACTGGCGCAGCCGGACGGGGATCCGGTCGCCGACGACGAAGGCGCACGCGTGCTGCTGCGGCAGGCCGACGCGCTGACCACCCTCTCGCAGTTCGACCCGGCGAGGACGGCGCTGGACCGGATCGCTGCGCACCTGTCCGGGCGGTCGCCCCTGGATCCGCTGGTGGTCGAGTCGGAACTGGCCTGGATTCGCCTCGAGCGCGAAGTCGACCAGCGGGCGTCCGCGACCGCGCGGGCTGAGCGACTGATCGCGCGTCTGGAACCGGCGCAACCGCCACAGCCCCAGGCACTGGCGCAGGCCCTCGGCCAGCTGGGTGAGATCCGGATCGCCGAGCGTCACGAGGTCGACGCTATCGCACCGCTGCGGCGCGCCCGTGACCTCCAGGTGGCCGCGGGCGCGGGAAGCATCGAAGTCGCCGAGGCGGAGCTGCTGCTGGCGCGGGCGCAGGCAGCGTCCGGCAAGCCGGAGGACGGCGTCGCGACCCTGCAGGCGGCGCTCACGGCGCAGGAGCGGCGGCTCGGCGCGAATCACCCGATCACCCTGGGCACCGTGAACCAGCTCGCCCTGGCCACCAGCCGCTTCGGTGATCCCGAGGTTCCCCACGCACTGTTCCAGCGCCTGGTCGACGGGCGTCGCGAGCGCTTCGGCGATCGTCATCCGGCGACGGCGGTCGCCTACAACAATCTCGGCACCTTCGAGTACGGCCGGAAGCGCTACGCCGAGGCGGCGGAATGGTTCGGACGCGCCCGCTCGATCTGGCTTGCGACGCTCGGGCCCGACCACGATTTCACGCTGTCGGCCACCGGCAACCTGGCCGGGGCACTCGCCGAGATCGATCGGGCGGGCGACGCCGTGCCCCTGCTCGACGCGGTCGTCGCTGCGCGCCGTACCCGCGGCAACGACAACCCGCTGTACAGCAGCCTGCTGACCCGCGGTCTCGCGCTCGAGAAGGCCGGTCGCGACGACGCCGCCCGCGCCGACTTCCGCGAGGCACAGGCAATCGGGCGACGCGTGTGGCCCGGCGACTACGCGCAATGGACCTGGGCGGACGCGCTGCTCGGGCGCAACCTCCGGCGCGCCGGCGACATCGCCGCTGCCGAAACGCTGCTGCGCCGCGCGACGACGGAGTACGACCTGCCGCGCTACCTTCCCGGAGGGTTGCGCAAGGCGACGGCGAACTTCGAGCTGGCCGCCCTGCTGGCCGAGCTGCACCGATCGCCCGACGAGGTCCGCGCGTTCGCGACGACCAGCGCGGACATCCGCGAGCGGCTGCTCGGCGCCGACCACCCCGAGACCCGGGCCGCCCGCGACCTGGCGGCATCAACCCTGCCGCGCTGAACGCCGGCGCGAGCCCCCCTGCATCCGACCGGAGTAGCCGTGATGAAGCCGATGAAGAAGAAGGTCTACGAGAAAGCCCTGAAGCCGCTGCAGGTCCAACTGTGCGAGATGCAGCGCTGGGTCCAGGTGACCGGGCAGCGCGTCGTGATCGTGTTCGAGGGACGCGACACCGCCGGCAAGGGCGGCGCGATCAACGCGTTCTCCGAAGTGCTGAATCCGCGCTACTGCCGGATCGCGGCGCTGCCGAAGCCCTCCGACCGCGAGCGCGGCCAGTGGTACTTCCAGCGCTACGTCGAACACCTTCCGGCGGCCGGCGAGATCACCCTGTTCGACCGCAGCTGGTACAACCGCGCCGGCGTCGAGAAGGTGATGGGCTTCTGCAGCGAGGAGGAGTATCGCCGCTTCCTGCGCGACTGCCCGGTGTTCGAGCGCCTGCTGGTCGGCGAAGGCATGCACCTCTACAAATACTGGTTCGCCGTCGACCAGGCCGAGCAGGAGGAGCGCTTCGCGTCGCGCCTCGAGGACCCGGTCAAGCGCTGGAAGATCTCGCCGATCGACCTCGCCGCGCGCGACAAGTACGACGACTACGGCAAGGCCCGCGACGCGATGTTCCGCGCCACCCACATCCCGGAGGCGCCGTGGATCCTGGTCGACGCCAACGACCAGAAGCGCGCGCGGCTGAACATGATCGCCGACTTCCTCGAACGCCTGCCGGACCGCAAGGTGCCGGACGAGAAGATTGAGATGAAGGCGCTGCCGAAGAAGGCCGGCGTGGAGAGGGTGAAGGGGCCGTGCGACAGGGCGGTGGCGCGCTACTGAGCCGCTCTTGCGGTCGGGATGCACGCCCCACTGCCCTGATCTGCGGGAGCGTTCTGCACTGCCATGCTCTGCCGCCGTCGTGAGCAAACGAAGCGGCTGCGTGAGCCCCCTTGGTTCACTGCGCGCGCCCGGAGGGCGGCGGGCAGGATCGTCCGCCGTCATGGGGCGGCCCGGCGCTCAGCACCGGGCCAGGGTTGTGCGAGCAATCCACCGGCTTCGAAGCCCAGGCAGTCGGGCTCCATCGGGAATCGTCATGCTTGATGGGAACGGCTTCAGCCGCTCCCGAAGGCGATGCCGGCGATCGCCGGCCCATTTTCGTAGGGCGGGCACTGCCCGCCGCAGCAGAGACGTTCGGCGATGGCGGGCAATGCCCGCCCGACGTCACGTGCGCTTCTTCAGCCACTCGTGGATCGCGGACGGCACCTCGCGCTGCGCCCGACCCGACACGTAGATGCCGATGTGGCCGCCCTTGAACGCGAGCTCGGTGTAGTCCTTGGTACCGACCACGCCGCGGAGCGCGCGCGAGGCCGCCGGCGGGACCAGGTGATCCTGCTCGGCGAAGATGTTGAGCACCGGCACCTTGACGTTCTTCAGGTCGACGTCGCGACCGCCGATCTCGAGGCCGCCGTTGATGAAGCGGTTGGCCTGGTAGAAGTCGCGGATGAACTGGCGGAACGCCTCGCCCGCCTGGTCCGGCGAATCGAAGATCCACTTCTCCATCCGGAGGAAGTTCTCGACCTCGGTCTTGTTGTCGAGGATGTCGACCAGCCCCACGTACTTCTGGTGGTTGAGGCGATAGGGCTTCAGCGTCAGGTAGCACCAGTTCATCAGGTCGCCGGGCACGTTGCCCAGGGTGTCGACGAACAGGTCGATGTCCATGTCGCGGGTCCAGTGCGACAGCATGTTGTCCGGCGTGTGGAAGTCCACCGGCGTGACCATGGTGATCAGGTTCTGGACCTTGTTCGGGTGCAGCGCCGTGAAGCACAGCGAGAACGCGCCGCCCTGGCAGATGCCGAGCACGTTGATCTTCGGCAGCTTGTGGCGACGCGCGATCACGTCGACGCAGCGGCGGATGTGGCCGTTGATGTAGTCGTCGAGCGTGGTGTAGCGGTCCGACGGGTCGGGATAGCCCCAGTCGATGATGTAGACATCCTCGCCCAGCGCGAGCAGGTTCTTCACCAGCGAACGGTCGTCCTGCAGGTCGACCATGTAGGGGCGGTTGACCAGCGCGTAGACGATCAGCAGCGGCACCTTCGCGGTCGGCGCCTTGGCGCCACGGTAGCGGTACAGCACCAGCTTGTCGTCGCGCCAGACCTCTTCCTTGGCGGTCGCGCCGTAATCGACCTCGTCGACCGAGCGCAGCACCTGGCCGGCCGCGGCGAGCTTCTCGCCGAGGGTCTGCACTTCCTTCATCGCCGCTTCCGGCTGGAGCTTGAACGGACCCATGGCTTACTTGCCTCCCTTGCGCGGCTTGGCGGACTTGGACGCGGGCGTCCGGGTGCGGGCGGCGGCGAGGCGGGCGGCGAAGTCCGCCACGCCGGTCAGCGCCTGCCGCGCCATCGACTTCTCGCTCGACGATTTCGGCGCGGCCTTCGCGGCCGGCCTGGCCTTGGCCGCCCGTTCGCGCGGCGCGGCGGCGACGCCTTCCGGGGCGACGACGTCGTCGGCGGTACCGTCGCCGTCATCGACGATGCCGGCCCGCTCCAGCAGCTCCTCCATCCGCGCGAGACGGCGCCGCATGTCGGCCATCTTGCGGTGGGTCGCGGACAGCTCGGTGCGAGTCGGCATGCCGAGTTCGCGGCTCTTGTGCTCGACCTCGTTCTGCACCGCCTGGCGGACGCGCATCTGCGCGTTGACCAGCTCGCCGTAGACCGCGCGATAGTCGGGCGACAGCGCGACCTCGGCGAAGCCCTCCTCGGCGGCGTCGATGTAGACGTCGTAGAACGCGCGCAGGGACTGCAGTTCGCGACCCGGCTCGCTGCGCTCGGCGAGCTTCAGCTCCAGGATCTCGAGGCCGCGCTGGCTGGCCTTCAGCATCTGGCCGTTGTAGGCGTTCATCGCGTCGTTGTAGGCGATCAGCGCCTGCGCGAACTTCTGCGCCTGCTCCTGGCGCTCGCGGGTGTAGCCGAATGCCGGCAGCGACAGCAGGCCGGTCATCTGCTCGCGCATCGGCAGCGCCGCCTTGGCGAACTCGGCGAACATCTGCTCGAAGCCCTTCGCGCCCTCGCCCGCCGCCGCGCGCATCGCGTCGGCCATCGGGTTGTGCGCGAGCGTGGCGCCGCCGAGCGCGGACTTCACCGCGTTGACGAATTCCATCGGATCGCTGTGGTTCTTCGCGGCCAGCTGGCCGATCGCCGACTGCATCAGCTCGGCGAAGTGCTTCGCGCTGCCGACCATCCGCTCGACGACGTCGTTCGGCTGCGCCGGATCGGAGAACAGTTTCGCCCACAGGTCGAAGCCCGGATGAGCGGTCGCCGCCGCCGGTGCGGCCTGCTGCGCGGCGTCGGTCCACGCGCTCCAGAACTGCTTGCCCAACTGGTCCCAGTCCTTCATCCAGGCTGTGGCGGGATTTCGAGCGCTCATAAGGACCTCCGAGGTAGGACCGCGATTCTAACGAAGGCATTTGTTGCGTTGCAACAAAACCCCGATGAGGAGCGATGGAAGTTTGTTTCGGGGCGAGCGCACCGGCCATCGCAGCGGCGTCGTCGACGTCCGCATCCGCTGAAAGATTTTTGCCTTTTCGCTCATCACTGCTGGAATGCGCACAGCGCATTCCACAAGTTGACGCTGCAACGAGGCGGCGATCACAATCGGGCGGGATTCGTCGGGCCGATCGTGGCGGGCTGCCGCGGTGCCTCGGCGTTCTTGGGGAGCTTCCGTTATCGACGCGCGCCCTGCCTCGTCGGGGCGACGCCGGTCCATTCGATCGATCGCATCAGGGAGGGTTGCAATGAAAGCGTCGGACCTGTTCATCAAGGCTCTGGAAGCGGAAGGCTGCCAGTACATCTTCGGTATCCCGGGCGAGGAGAACCTCGACCTGCTGGAGTCGCTGCGCACCTCGTCCATCAAGCTGATCCTGACCCGCCACGAGCAGGGTGCCGGCTTCATGGCCGCGACCTACGGCCGCCTCACCGGCAAGACCGGCGTCTGCCTGGCGACGCTCGGCCCTGGTGCCACCAATTTCGTCACCTGCGCCGCCTACGCGCAGCTCGGCGCCATGCCGATGATGATGATCACCGGCCAGAAGCCGGTGAAGCTGTCGAAGCAGGGCCATTTCCAGATCGTCGACATCGTCGCGATGATGCAGCCACTGACGAAGTACACGAAGCAGATCGTCTCGGCCGACAACATCCCGGCCCGCGTGCGCGAAGCCTTCCGCCGCGCCGAGGAGGAGCGACCGGGCGCCGTGCACCTGGAGCTGCCGGAGGACATCGCCCACGAGGACTCCGACTCGATCGTGATCCCGGCGAGCTTCCACCGCCGCCCGGTCGCCGACGAGAAGGCCGTGCATCGCGCCGCCGACGCGATCATCGCGTCGAAGCGTCCGATCCTGATGGTCGGCGCCGGCGCCAACCGCAAGACCTCGGCGAAGATGCTGCGCGAGTTCATCGACGCCACCGGCATCCCGTTCTTCACCACCCAGATGGGCAAGGGCGTGGTCGACGAGATGCACCCGCTGTGGCTCGGCAACGCCGCGCTGTCCGACGGCGACTTCGTGCACCGGGCGATCGAGAACGCCGACTGCATCATCAACGTCGGCCACGACGTCATCGAGAAGCCGCCGTTCTTCATGCGCAAGGGCCTGCGCCAGGTCATCCACATCAACTACACGACGGCCGAAGTCGACACCGTCTACTTCCCGCAGACCGAAGTGGTGGGCGACGTCGCCAACACCATCTGGCGCCTGAAGGAGGCGATCCAGCCGCAGAAGCACTGGGACTTCAGCTACTTCGACAAGGTCCGCGCTGCGCTGCTCGACCATCTGTCGAAGAATGCCGACGACGAGCGGTTCCCGATCCATCCGGTGCGGATGGTCAAGGAAATGCGCGCGGTGATCCCGAGCGACGGCATGGTCTGCCTCGACAACGGCATGTACAAGATCTGGTTCGCCCGCTACTACCGCTGCCGCGAGCCCAACACGATGCTGCTCGACAACGCGCTCGCGACGATGGGCGCCGGCCTGCCCTCCGCGATGGCGGCGAAGATGGTGCATCCGGAGCGCAAGGTCGTCGCGGTCTCCGGCGACGGCGGCTTCATGATGAACTCGCAGGAGATCGAGACCGCCGTCCGCCTCGGCCAGAACATCACCCAGATCGTCCTGCGCGACAACGCCTACGGCATGATCAAGTGGAAACAGGCGAACATGAAGTTCGCCAACTTCGGCATGGACATGGGCAACCCGGACTTCGTGAAGTACGCCGAGTCCTACGGCGCTCGCGGCCACCGCCCGAATTCCGTGAAGGAATTCCGCGACACGCTCGCCAAGTGCCTCGACACGCCGGGCGTCGACCTGATCGAGCTGGCGATCGACTACTCGGACAACGATCGCGTCCTGAACAATGAGATCAAGGAACTGAGCAAGAAGGTCTGATTCGCTTCGAACCATAGGGTCCGGGGCGTAGGGCATTTGCCTCGAGGAAGCGTCGTTCCTCGAGGCTGTCCTGGTGCCCGTCACGATCCAGAGCTTTCGCGACCTGATCGCTTGGCAATGGGGGAAGGACCTCGCCGAATCGATCCACCGACGCACTTCGGCATGGCCGCTCAGGCATCCATGCGGGATCGGCAAGCAGATGGAGTGGGCGGCAGTCTCGATCCCTGCAGACATCGCAGAGGGGTTCGAGCGACGCTCTCGAAAGGTGTGCTTGCGATCGGTTGCCATCGCCTTGGGTTCGACAGCGGAGCTGGAAACCCCTGTTGTCCTTGCTCGACCGATCGGACTGTTGGACGGAGCCGCGGAGTCGGCGCCGGTCGTGCGAATCCGGGACCTTGGTCGAATACTTCGTGGCATCGAACGCGGCCTCGGGCGTACCTCGCTCCTCCGCGAGCTTTGACGGCGTTTCGGTTGTAGAGAATCCTTCAAACCGCCTGGACATCCTGGGCCCTGGGCCCTGGGCCCTAAGCAAAGAGGCCAACATGCTAAAGCCCGCCTACCCGTACTACCTTGCCAACGAAGCCGTCTACGCCAACCAGGAACTCGAAGTCACCGACAAGTACACGGGCTCCGTGGCGACCCGCGTGGCCCAGGCCGATGCCAAGGCCATCGACGCCGGCATCCAGGCGGCCGTCGACGCTTCCGAAGCGATGCGGAAGTTTCCGCCCTACAAGCGCCAGGATGTCCTCAACCATTGCGTCAAGCGCTTCCAGGAGCGCTTCGAGGAGATCGCGATGGCGCTGTGCATCGAGGCCGGCAAGCCGATCAAGGACTCGCGCGGCGAGACCTCGCGACTGATCGACACCTTCCGCTGCGGAGCCGAGGAGGCGGTGCGGATCGGCGGCGAGGTGATGAACCTCGAGATCGCTCCGCGCGCGCAGGGCTATCGCGGGATGTGGAAGCGGGTGCCGATCGGTCCCTGCTCGCTGATCTCGCCGTTCAACTTCCCGCTGAACCTCGCGGCGCACAAGATCGCGCCGGCGATCGCGGCGGGCTGCACCTGGGTGATGAAGCCCGCCTCGCGCACCCCGATCGGCGCACTCATCATCGGCGAGATCCTGGCCGAGACCGACCTGCCGAAGGGCGCGTTCAGCGTGCTTCCGGCGCACCGCGACGGCGCCGACCTGTTCACCGTCGACCCGCGCCTCAAGCTGCTGTCCTTCACCGGCTCGCCCGGCGTCGGCTGGGATCTCAAGGCCCGCTGCGGGTCGAAGAAGGTCGTGCTGGAGCTCGGCGGCAACGCCGCCTGCGTGGTCGACCGCGACCAGATGGACCGCATCGACCAAGTCGTCGAGCGGCTGATCTTCGGCGGCTTCTACCAGTCCGGCCAGAGCTGCATCCACGTGCAGCGCGTGCTGATCCACGAGAGCGTCTACGAGCAGGTCAAGGCGAAGTACGTCGCGGCGGCCAAGGCGCTGAAGATGGGTGATCCGAAGGACGAGGACACCTTCGTCGGCCCGATGATCTCGGAATCGGAAGCGAAGCGGCTGCACGACTGGATCCAGAAGGCGGCAGCGGCGGGCGGCACCATTCTCTGCGGCGGCAACCGCAACGGCGCGATGCTCGAAGCCACGATCATGGAGAACGTCCCGAAGGACCAGGCGCTGCACTGCGAGGAGGCCTTCGGCCCGGCCGTGGTGCTGTCGAAGTTCAGCACCTGGGAGGACGCCTTCCACCAGATCAACGACTCCAAGTTCGGCCTGCAGGCCGGTCTGTTCACCGACAACGTCCATGTCGCGATGCGCGCCTGGGACGAGCTCGACGTCGGCGGCGTGGTGGTCGGCGACGTGCCGAGCTGGCGCGTCGACAACATGCCCTACGGCGGCGTCAAGGACTCCGGCCTCGGCCGCGAGGGCGTCAAGTTCGCGATCGAGGACATGACCGAGATCCGGTTGATGGTGATCAAGGACCGCTGAGTATTGCGCCGCGCGCAATCCTCCTGCGAACAGCGCTCGATTCTCCTTCTCCCCCGCTCGCGGGGGAGTAGGTGCCTGCAGGGCGGATGAGGGAGACTACTTGAGCACCGCGAGGGCCACGTCCACTGCCCCGCCATCGGACATCACTTGCACCACCCCATCCTGCACCATGCATTGCAGCTGCATGCTGCGGGCAGCCAGCCCGGCCAGCTGCTGACTCGCCTCCGCCGGAATCTCGAACACCCGGAGATTCGTGCAGCGGCCGAGCGCCGCGCCGTTCTTCTGCCACCAGACGGCCGCACTGCGGCCGCTGTAGCAGTACACGCGAACCTCGCGGGCGCGGCCGCAGGCCTTGCGGATCCTCGACTCCTCGGGCTGGCCGACCTCGATCCACTGTTCGACCTGCCCGGTGAGGTCGCGTCGCCAGAGGTCCGGCTCGTCTTCGCTGCCAAGCCCGCGGCAGAAGGCGAGACCCTCGTCGGCGTTCAGCGCGAAGGCGAGCAGGCGGACCATCAGCCGCTCCTCGGTCTCCGACGGATGCATCGCCAGGGTCAGCGCGTGGCTCTGGTAGTAGTGCCGGTCGAGATCGTTGACCTGCAGCTCCGCCTTGTAGATCGTCGCCTTCAGCGCCATGGCCCGCCTCGTCTCGAAAGGGCCGGGATGATGGCACGACCTCTGCCGGATTCGCGCCGATCCCGCGAAGGAGCGGTCCTGGATCGGGTGGGCGACGGCCCAACGGCGACTTCACCGGCGCGCAGTGCTCAGCGCTTTCGCCGGAGCTCGATCTGCTGGCCGTGCCCGTTCAAGTCCGTGCCGCCGCCCACCAGTCGATCGTTGCGAAGTTCGAGTTCGAAATGATCGGGCGACCACAGGCTCTCCGGCGGCACCGCGCCATGGACGACTATCCGATCGTTCCGGCAATCCAAGCTCATGCGTTCGTCGAGCTCGATCCCGCCCTGTCCGGCGATGATGTGCATCGTGCCCTGCAGTTGCGCGGGGCGGAGTCGTTCGTCGACCCGCAGCGTGCCGCGGAAGCTCAGGGTCGGCGCGCCCTGCTCGTCGACGTTGTTCCAGCGCACGACCTCCCACTGCCCGATGAGCTTCTGGAACTGGGCCAGCATCGTCGGACTGCATTGCTCCGCGGCGGCGGGCGCCGCCAGCGGCGCATCGAAGTTGGCCATGAAGGCCCGCTGGTGCGCCGCGGACGGGTTGCGCAGGGCGACGTTGCCGATCACGCGATCGTTGGCCACGCTCGGGCCCTGCCCGTCGCTGCTGGTCATCCCGGAACGGCCGTCGAGTCCCTGCTCGCCGATGAACTGGGTGTCGGAGTGCGTCCCCTGGGCGGGATCGACGGTGATTACCACGCCGGCGAGCTTCTTCATTCCTCTGTAGTGACCCTCCGCCAGATCGGCGATGTGCGCGTCATCCAGCGCCATCGTGGTCAGGATCACCTGGATCTTGTCCCCGCGGCGACGCGCATAGGCGTAGCGCAGGTCGCTGGTCCTGCCGTCGAGGGTGTACGTGCCGGAGACCACGCCGGGATTCGGTACCGGGCTCGCGTCGGCGACGGCGAGCGTTTCCGCCTTCATGGCGGTGGAGGCCAACGCAAGCGACACGGAGAGGAAGAGCCGTCGCGAGTGGGGCATGACGACTTCAACGTCGCCCGAGTCCCCAGCCGAACATGCGATCGCCAGTCGTCGGTCGGGCAGCCGACTCACTTCTTCGGCGACGCACCCGCCCCGGCCTTTGCGAGCGTCACCTTGCCGAAGCTCATGTAGACCAGCGGCCCGCCACCGCCCGAGTCGCCGCGGTAGATGCCCTGGGCCGCGTCGAGGTGGGCGGCGACGGCGGCGAAATGCCATGCCTCGTCCTCGCTGCATTCGACCTTCCGAGTCGTGAAGTCCGACAGGGAGCTCCGCTGGCTGAAGGCGAGGGCGCGCCGCGCGGCGCGCTGCAACGGACGCTGGACCGACGGGTGTTCCCAAGCCCACAGGAAGGTGTGGTCGCTGCGGTTGTAGGTACCGACGATCTGCACCGGCGCGGTCGCCACCGTGCCGTCGTCGAAAGCGAAGACGATCGTGCCGACCTCCTGGTCGACCGACCAGTGGGCCGCCTGATCGAGGTGCCAGGTCGCGATGGCCACCGAGGTCAGGTCCTGCATCTCGGCGAACGAGCGCCGGAGAACGAGATCGGCATTCTCGGCGGGAGCCGCGGTCGCGTTCGGCGTCACGGTGCCGACGAGCGCCAGCACGGCCGCCAGGGTGGACGAGTTCCAGGGCATGTCGCCTCCGTCATCGAGCGCGTCGGCATCCCCACGGCCCCCGTGCGTCCTCAGGTCCCGTGGGACCGAAGCAGCGCCGAGAGCCGCAGCGTCGAGCGGCCGAGCAGGCGGTGGAAAATCTCGATGGAGGGCTCTCTGCGGCGGCCGTCGGCGGAGCGCCAGGCCAACGACTGGTCGCCGCGGCGCGGCAGTTCCCAGCCGCCCCCGAACTCGCGCCGCAGGACCTCGCCGAGGTAGGCGCCGAACTTGTGTGCCAGGGTCAGCAGCAGGTTGTGGTCGGCCGCCAGCTCCGGCACTGCAGCGATCCGCGACGACAGGCTGTCGAGCAGCACGTCGAGCGTCGCGAGGCTGCCCGCGCTGCCGTCGAGCGAGGTGCCGCCGATCAGCCGGGCGAGCGCCGCGCCGTCGTCGGCATAGCTGCGCATCACCGTGTCGACGTGCATCTCGACGTCCGGGTCCTGCAAGGCGAGGTCGACCTCACCGTTGCCGAGCATGAGGCTGGCGAGCATCCGCAGTTCACGGACGTCGGAGAGGCGGGGCGAGTGGGGCACTGGCATGGCATCTTCGGGTTCGGGTCGGAGCGGCGACGGCGATGCCTCTGTGGCATCACGGCGTCATCCTGTCCAACGAATACGAGGGCAGGTCCGAACAGGATGCGCGTGGACTACGACATCGGGTCCATCATCCCGCGCCAGTTCGCGAGCGGCAGGAAGGTCGGGTCGACCCGGCTGTCCTCGGTCCGCTCCGGATCCTGCAGGACCACCAGCGGGTGGCGCCGGAAATAGGCCGTCGGATCGCCGGAGACCGGTCCGCAGCGCGTCTCCCACTCGCGGCCGGCATCATCGCTCCAGCAGGCGATCACGATGAACACGTCGGTGGCGTTGTAGACCTCGACCCGCTGCACCCGGAACACCTCGATCCGGCGCCGGATGCCGACGTCCTGCAGCCGCGCATCCGACCAGCGGCGCCTGCGGGCCAATCGCAACCGGTTCCCGACCCAGAAGAGCGTCGCCAGCACCGCCAGACCGGATACGCCGAAGATCGCCAGCGCGATGCCATTGGACTTGTCTGCGGTCAACCAGCAGAACATCCCGAACACCGACAGCAGCATCAGCGCGACCAGTCCGATCAGGACATTCTGCGCGGCCAGCACGCTCGCAGGGCTGTAGCGCAGGTAATCGCTGAAGTCGAGGAAGTCGACGCGGTTGCGCTCCGGACCGCGGCCGGCGGATTTCGGATCGTCGCGCGCGACCGTCGTCGTCCGCTGACCGCCGCGGAGCCGGCGGGTCTCGTACATCCGCCACAGCAGCGCGCCCTTCAGCGCCACCGTGATCGTGAAGCCCACCAGCCGCAGCGCCGCAGCTTCGTTGTGCGTCATCGGATCTCCCATCGAACCGGGTCATCGTCCGCGGATGCGGCAAGTCCGGTCCTGTCATCGAGGGAAACGCCGCGGCCAGTGATTTCGTACGGCACGGTGCCGGCGGTGAACCGCCTGGGATCGTCCTCGCCGAGGCCGATCGTCCGTTCGGCGTGGCGCCGCCGGGGACAAGGCAATTCGGCTAGAGCGCCGGGTCCATCATTCCGCGCGCATTGACCAGCGGCAGGAAGGTCGGATCGATGCGACTGTCCTCGGTTCGCTCCGGATCCTGCAGGACGCGCAGCAGGTGGCGGTGGAAATAGTCGCTCGGGTCTCCCGCGATCGGCCCACAGCGGGTTTCCCACGTCCGTCGCGCGTCATCCGTCCAGCAGGCGACGACGATGTACACGCCGTCGCCCTGGTGGAATCCGACGCGTTCCACGCGGAAGGAATCCACCGAACGGCGGATGCCGACGCGCTGCAGCCGTGCATCCGCCCGAGCTCGACGATGGGTGTGCCACAGTCGATGACCGGCCCAGGCCAGGGTTGCGGACACCACGACCGCCAGCGTGGCGAAGAGCGCGACCGCATGGTCCCGGTGGACGTTCGCCAACGCCCAGCAGAAAACGCCGGTGATCGCGACGAGAGGAGAGGCCAGCAGGAAGATGGCGACGTTCTGCACGACCAGCACGCTATGCGGGCTGTAGCGGACGGAGTCGCCGAAATCCACGAAGTCGACTTGATCACGCGCCCATTCGGAGGTGTTCGATCGCGGCCCCCGGCCCGGAACGGTCGCCGTCCGCCTTCCGCCGTGCCGGCGGCGACGCTCGTACAGCCGATCCAGCAGGACGAACTTCATCGACACTACTGCCACGAGGCTCACCAGCCCGATGGCCGCTTGGGAACCACTCGACATCGGACTTTCCCTCGAGCCGCACGGCGATCACGATTGCACCATTTCCCACCGGATGGGAAACGTCGACGCGGGCCGCACCGAACGCATGCGACCCCACGGAACCCGACACCGGCGGCTCAGCGCAACATCCCACCCCAGAGCTCCAGATCCAGCGACTCCTCGAAGCCGAACGCGGCGAGGTCGACGCGACCGTTGACGACCTTCACGCCTTCGCGCGCCAGTCGCTTCACCTGCTCCTCGTAGCCCGGCGAACCCTTCGGGAACGCGATCACCCCGCCGGCGCGCATCACCCGGTGCCAGGGCAGCTTCATCCCGTCCGGCGCCTCGCCGAGCGCGCGCCCGACGGCCCGTGCGCGACCGGGCGCGCCGGCACGCTGCGCGACCTGGCCGTAGGAGCAGACCCGGCCGCGGGGGATCGCGGCGACGGCGGCGCGGAGGCGATCGCCGAGGCTGGCGACGGGCGCCGCGTCGTCCTCGTCGATCGTCACTGACCTGACGGCGCTTGCTTTCGCCTTCTTCGCCATGGCCTTGGTCGCGCTCCCCATCTTCATCGTCGCCGTTCTTCCACGGGCGGCCACCTCGGCACGCGGCAGCCTGCTGGTAGCATAAAGCCGTCCCGGCGCCCTCGCGCGCAGCCCCAGCACACAACGAGAAATTCCGCATGAAGAGCTTCGAAGACGTCCGCGCCCACATGGCCGCCAAGTACGAGCTGCGCGACAACGAGCCGTATCTGCTGAGCCTGGATGTCGAGGTCAACGACCAGCGCCGGCAGAGCCTGTTCCTCGCCGAGATCGAGGGCGACGATGGCCGCCGCACCCTGCGCCTTTCCTCCCCGGTGGCGAAGCTCGGCAAGATCGACGCGACCCGCTGCCTGCGCTTCAACTGGGCCCAGCGCGTCGGCTTCCTCGCGGTCTCCGACCTCGCCGACGAGCCCTTCCTGCACCTGTGCGAGAACCGCCCCTACTCCGGCGTCGGCGCCCGCGAGCTCGATTACCTGGTCAAGGAAATCGCGTCGCTGGCGGACAGCCTCGAGCGCTTGATGTCGGATGGTCGCGACATCACCTGAAACGTAGGGCGGGCCTTGCCCGCCATGGCGAGGCGTCACGGCGATGGCGCGCCGGGCGCGCCCTACCCGCCCCCGACCACGCCCACCCAGGCCGGCAGACTCGCCATCGCCAGCAACACCCCATAGCCAACCAGCGCCGAAGCGAGCTCCGGCGCCAGGCCGGCCATCGCCGCCAGCGCCATCGCGGTGATCATCGTCGGCATCGCCGCCTCCAGCACCACGACGCGCAGGGTCGGCGGCGCCAGGCCGAACGCGTGCGCGAGTCCCCACGCGATCAGCGGCAGCAGCAGCATCTTGGCCGCCACGCCGAACACCAGCGCGCCACGGTACGGACGCGGCAGGCGGAACTTCAACTGCATGCCGAGCGCCAGCCCGACCAGGGTCAGCAGTGGCTCCGCCGCCTTGCGCAGGCCGATGTCCAGCGCCGGCGGGAGACCGTCGGGAAACAGCGGCCGCAGCACCAGCACGCCGAACAGCAGCGCGAGGAAGGGCGGGAAGCTCATCATCCGCTTCACGCACACCGACAGCGGCGGCGGCTTGCCGTGCTCGCTCCAGGCGATCATCGCGAGGCCGTAGGTCGACAGCAGCACGAAGCTGCCGAGCTGGTCGTAGATCACCGCGTCGGGCAGCGCGCCCTCGCCGAGGAACGCGGCGGTCACCGGGTAACCCAGGAACGACGTGTTGCCCAGCGGCAGCGCCAGCAGCAGAACGCCGCGCACGCCGTCGTCCCAGCGGAACAGCCGCGCCGCGAGCAGCACCACGGCGACCGAGACCGCCGCCAGCAGCCAGGGGATCAGCGCGATCAGCGCGGTGGCCGCGGACAGCTGCATCTTCGGCGCCGCCAGCAGCACGGCCGCCGGCAGGCAGATGTACAGCGTCACCTTGTTGAGGGCATCGTGCGCGCGGGCATCGACCGCGCCGCTGCGCGCCAGCACGAGGCCGAGCGCCATCAGCGCGAGCAGGAAGGCGAAGGCGCCAGCGGCGGTCACGGCGCGGTCCTCCCCCGCGGCGACAGGTCCACCCGGCCGCGACGACGGACGCTCACGTCGCCGGAATCAGTGTCTCGATCAGGTGCTCGACGTAGCTGGCGAAGTCGCCGACCTCGAGCTTCGGCAACTGCAGCTGCACCATCAGCTGGAGATAGCCGACATAGGACGCATAGGCCAGCCGGGCGCGGTTCTGCGCGTCGGCGCGGGAGAGCCCGAGCGCGCGGAACGCGGCGGCGAGATAGGCGATGCGCCGCTGCGACAGCCGCTGCATCACCGGCTGCACCACCGGATGATCGAGCGACTTCAGCAGCGCGGCATAGATCACGTGGGTCTTCAGCTCGCCGCTGGTGCGGCGGAACAGTTCGACGAGGCGCTCGCGCGGATCGCCGACGCGGTCGATCTGTCGCTGCATGCTGTCGGTATCGGCCAGCTCCCAGCGCTTCAGCGCGGCCTCGAGCAGTGCCTCGCGGGACGGGAAGTGCCAGTAGAAGCTGCCCTTGGTGACGCCGAGGCGGCGTGCCAGCGGCTCGACGGCGACGCCGCCGACGCCCTGCTCGGCGATCACGTCGATGGCGGCGCGTTCCCAGTCCTCGGAGGACAGGCGGCTCTTGTCATCGGGCTTTGACTTGGTCGCGCTATTGCTCATGGCACCATACGGTAGCGTATTGACTCTGCATTTCCCACTCACCATACTGCAGCGTATGGTAGCCGTCATGAACCCGACTCGCCCTCTCCCGGAACCCCGCCCCCGCTGGCTGAAAGCCGCGGATGGCGTGGTCCTGCGGGCGGACGAATGGGGCGAGGACGGCCAGCCGCCCGTGTGCTTCGCGCACGGCTTCGGCCAGACCCGCCACGCCTGGAACGGCACTGCCCAGCAACTGGCCCGCAACGGCTACCACTGCCACACCGCCGACGGCCGCGGGCACGGCGACAGCGGCTGGGTGAACGGCGGCAGCTACACCCTCGACCAGTTCGTCGATGATGCCACGCGGCTCGCCGGGCAATGCAAACAAGCTCCCATATGGGTCGGCGCGTCGATGGGCGGTCTCCTCGGGATGATCGCCGCGACCGAGGTCCCCGAGATCCCGCTGCGCGCTCTCGTCCTGGTCGACATCACGCCGCGCTGGGAGACCCGCGGCGTCGAGCGGATCATGGCCTTCATGCGCGCCCACCCGCACGGCTTCGTCAGCGTCCACGAGGCCCAGGAAGCGGTACGCGCCTACCTGCCGCACCGTTCCGGCGACCAGAACCCCGAGCGCCTGCGCAAGCTGCTGGTACCGACGTCCAATGGTCGCCTGCGCTGGCACTGGGACCCGGCGCTGCTGGAGACCGTCGCCGCCGAGTCCTCGCGCTGGGGCGATCGGCTCGTCGCCGCCGCACGCCAGCTGAAGCTCCCGGTGCTGCTGATCAGCGGGGGACGTAGCGACCTCGTCTCCGAGCGCACCGTCACCGAGTTCCAGCAGATGGTCCCGCATGCCGAACACCGTTGCATCGCCGACGCCACCCACATGGTCGCCGGCGATGCCAACGACCGCTTCACCGCTGTGATCCTGGATTACCTGAAACGCCTGCCTTAGCACGTCGAGGAAACGCCCATGTTCGCCCTGCCCCTCCTGAGCCTGATCGTCGTCAGCCTGTTCGCCGCGTTCTACCGCTGGTCGCTGCGTACCTGGACGATCGCCGCCGCCCTGGCTCTCCTCGCGACGGCGGCGATGCTGCCCGAGCACTGGCTCGCCAGCGCCGTCACCGCTGCCCTGTTCCTCGCCGTGGCGCTGCCGCTCAACCACGCGCCGACGCGTCGCGGGTTCATCACCCGTCCGGCGCTGAAGCTCTACGCCGCGATGACGCCGCAGCTGTCCGATACCGAAAAGACCGCGCTCGAGGCCGGCACCGTCGGCTGGGAAGGAGAGCTGTTCGGCGGCCGCCCAGACTGGAAGAAGATGCACGCGCGCAAGCCCGCCACGCTGTCGACCGAGGAGCAGGCCTTCCTCGACGGCCCCTGCGACGAGGTCTGCGCGATGACCAACGACTGGGAGGTGAGCCACGAGCGGGCCGACCTGTCGCCCGAAGTCTGGGAATACCTGAAGAAGAACCGCTTCTTCGGCATGATCATCCCGAAGTCCTACGGCGGCCTCGGCTTCTCCGCGTACGCCCATGCCCGCGTTCTGCAGAAGGCCGCGAGCACCTCGGCCACCCTGTCGTCCACCATCGCCGTGCCGAACTCGCTCGGCCCCGCCGAACTTCTCCTGCACTACGGCACCGAGCAGCAGAAGAACCACTACCTGCCGCGTCTCGCGAAGGGCGAGGACATCCCCTGCTTCGCGCTGACCAACCCGAACGCCGGCTCCGACGCGACCTCGATCCCGGACTTCGGCATCGTCTGCAAGGGCCAGTGGAACGGCGAGGAAGTCACCGGCATCCGGCTCACCTTCGACAAGCGCTACATCACGCTGGCGCCGATCGCGACGGTGATCGGCCTCGCGTTCCGGCTGCACGATCCCGACCAGCTGCTGTCGCCGGTCGCTGACCGCGGCATCACGCTGGCGCTGATCCCGCGCAACACCCCGGGCCTCGTCATCGGCCGTCGCCACTTCCCGCTCAACGTGCCGTTCCAGAACGGCCCGCTGTCGGGCAAGGACATGTTCATCCCGATGTCCTTCCTGATCGGCGGCGAGGCCTACATCGGCGCCGGCTGGCGGATGCTGGTCGAGTGCCTGTCGGTCGGCCGCGCGATTTCGCTGCCCTCCTCGGCCACCGGCGGCGCGAAGATGGTCGCCTACAACACCGGCGCCTACGCCCGCATCCGCAAGCAGTTCCAGATGCCGATCGGCCGCTTCGAGGGCATCGAGGAGGCGCTCGCGCGGATCGGCGGCTACACCTACGCGATCTCGGCGCTGTCGGAGATGACGGCCGCCGCGGTCGACATCGGCGAGCGGCCCTCGGTCCCGTCCGCGATCGCGAAGTACCACGGCACCGAGATGGGTCGCGAGATCATCAAGGACGCGATGGACGTCCACGGCGGCAAGGGCATCATCCTCGGGCCGCGCAACTCGATCGGCCGCGCGTGGCAGGCGGCGCCGATCAGCGTCACCGTGGAAGGCGCCAACATCCTCACCCGCAGCATGATCATCTTCGGCCAGGGCGCCGTGCGCTGCCATCCCTTCGTGCTGGAAGAGATGCAGGCCGCGGCGGAGGCCGACCCGGGCAAGCGCCTGGCGCGCTTCGACGCCGTGCTGATGAAGCACATCGGCTTCACGATCTCCAACGCGGTGCGCTCGTTCTTCCTCGGCGCGACTCATGCCCAGATCGGCGCCGCGCCGGGCGAACGCAACGTGCGCAAGTTCTACCGCAAGCTATCGCGCTACTCCGCCGCGCTCGGCCTCGTCGCCGACACCGCGATGCTGGTGCTGGGCGGCAAGCTGAAGCAGAAGGAGCGCATCTCGGCGCGACTCGGCGACGTGCTGGCGCAGCTCTACATCGGCTCGGCGATGCTGAAGCGCTACGAGGACAGCGGCCGACCGGCCGGCGACTACGCCTTCCTCGCGTGGGCGATGCACGACGCCGTCTACAAGATCCAGATGGCCTTCGACGGCGTGTTCCGGAATTTCCCGAACCGCCCGATCGCCTTCGTGCTGCGCCGCCTGGTGCTGCCGCTCGGCCTGATGGAGAAGCCGCCCGGCGACCGCATCGGTGGCCGCGTGGCGAGCCTGATGCTGGCGCCGTCCGACACCCGCGATCGGCTGTCCGAGGGCGTGTTCTTCGGCGAGGGCCCGTTCCACAACACCGGTCTCCTGCGCCGCGCGCTGCCGAAGGTGATCGCCGCCGAGCCGCTGGACCGCAAGCTCGCCAAGGCGCAGAAGGCCGGCACGCTGACCGCGCTCGATCCGGCCGAGCAGCTCGACGAGGCGGTCAAGCTCGGCGTCCTGACCGAGGCCGAGCGCGAACTGCTGGCCGAGGCGCGCGCGCTGTCGGCGGAGATCATCGCGGTCGACGATTTCGACGCGAGCGAGCTCGAGGCCGCTTCCCGGCGTCGGCCGAACCTCCGGCCGGTCGCGGTCGCCTGACGCATTCCGGCTGCGCCGAAATGGGTCATTGAGACGCCGAGCAGCACCGCAGGATTTCCTCCTTCTCCCCCGCCCCGCGGGGGAGAAGCGGGTCGCAGGCCGGACGAGGGGGAGAGTCGCCATGAATTCACTGCTGTCGCTCTACCAGCGCATGAAGACCTGGCCCGCCGGCGGCTGGCTGTTCTCCCGCATCGCGAGCTGGAAAGCGCCCTACTTCCGCACCATCGGCGCGACCATCGACGTGCTCGAGACCGGCCGCTGCATCGCCCGCATCCGCGACCGCTGGGGCGTGCACAACCATATCGGCACCGTGCACGCGATCGCGCTGTGCAATCTCGCGGAGTTCGTCGGCGGCATCGGCACCGAAGCCAGCACCCCACCGTCGATGCGCTGGATTCCGAAAGGCATGACGGTGCGCTACCTGAAGAAGGCGAAGGGCACGATGACCGCCACCGCGACCATCCCGACGATCGTCGAAGGCGCGGCCGCCGACCTGCCGGTCGCCGTGTCGGTGCGTGATCCCGCGGGCGAGGAAGTGTTCGATGCGGTGATCACGATGTGGGTGTCGCCCCGCAAGTAGCTTGCCAGCCGGTCGCAGCTTGAATCTCGAAGCGCTGGGAGAGGCGTGTCACCGAATGGTCCTCCTTGGACTGCGGACCCAGGGCGAACCCTGCGCGCCAGTGCGAGACGCGTGAACCCCCGGGTTCGCCACCGGCGAGAAGTGGCCGCGGGGTGGGCACTGCCCCCGTCGCCGAGCGGGTGATCCGGAGCGCCGCTATCGGCTGCGGAGGTCGTGGAAGGTCGGCGCCTGCAGCCGCTTTGGATGAAGCAGACATCTCCCGCAGTCAGGGCCGAGCCAGACGGACACTCGTCGCGGGAGGCAGGTCAGCAATGCCGCTCAGATTCACCGTGCGCGCCGGTAGTGCATCGCGACGGCGCCGTTGCGAAACGGACTCGCCGAGACCAGCTCGAGCCGCCGCGTGCCCGGCAGCCCGCTCTGATACAGGGTCGGGCCGTGGCCGGCGATCCTGGGGTGGACGACGATCTTGTACTCGTCCACAAGATCCAGCCGGTCCAGCTCGACCGCGAGCTTGCCGCTACCGAGTAGCACGCCTGACGGTGTCGCGTCCTTCAATTTCTGCACACCGGTGCGAACGTCGCCGGCGATGTGGAAACTCTCGGTCCACGGGAACTCGCGACGCGTCGACGACACGACGTGCTTGGGCTTGGCATCCAGCTTGACCGCCCATTCCCGCATCGCCGACGGCGCCTCTACTTCGCCGCGGGCAACCGCCGGCCAGTAGCTCTCCATCATCTCGTAGGTGACGCGGCCCCAAAGCATCGCCCCGTTCTCGTCCATGAGGCGGGTGAAATAGGCATGCGTCTCATCGTCGGCGATTCCCTCCCGATGGTCGACGCATCCGTCCAGGGAAACGTTGATGCTGAAGGTCAGGAGTCCCATGCGGAAAGTCTATTCCATGCGCTGTGGAGGATCTCGGCGATCTCCGCTCTTTGGCGACATCGGAAGTCCTTTCCAGACGCCTCGCGATGGCGCGCGGTGCGCGCCCTGCAACGCAAAACGGGCCGCGAGGCCCGTTTGCTTGAAGCTTCGAGAGGGAGCGCGGGAGCGATCAGCCCTCGGCCCCGCCCTCCATCAGCGCCTTCATCGACAGGCGGATGCGGCCCTGCTTGTCGACTTCCAGCACCTTGACCTTCACGACGTCGCCTTCCTTCAGCTTGTCGCTGACCTTCTCGACACGCTCGGTCGAGATCTGCGACACGTGCACCAGGCCGTCGCGGCCCGGCAGGATGGTGACGAACGCGCCGAAGTCCATCAGCTTGGCGACCTTGCCCTCGTAGACGCGGCCCGGCTCGACGTCGGCGGTGATCATCTCGATGCGCGCCTTCGCCGCTTCCGCGGCCTGGCGGTTGACCGACGCGATGATCACGGTGCCGTCGTCGTTGATGTCGATGACGGTGCCGGTCTCCTCGGTGATCGAGCGGATGGTGGCGCCGCCCTTGCCGATGACTTCGCGGATCTTGTCCGGGTGGATCTTGATGGTGAGCAGGCGCGGGGCGAACTCGCTCATCTCGGACCGCGGCGTCGACAGCGCCTTCGCCATCTCGCCGAGGATGTGCAGGCGGCCTTCCTTCGCCTGGGTCAGCGCGACCTTCATGATCTCTTCGGTGATGCCGTCGATCTTGATGTCCATCTGCAGGGCGGTGATGCCCTGCGCGCTGCCGGCCACCTTGAAGTCCATGTCGCCGAGGTGGTCCTCGTCGCCGAGGATGTCGGACAGCACGGCGAAATCCTTGCCTTCCTTGATCAGGCCCATCGCGATGCCCGCGACCGGCGCCTTCACCGGCACGCCGGCGTCCATCAGCGCGAGCGAGGAACCGCAGACCGAGGCCATCGACGAGGAGCCGTTCGACTCGGTGATCTCCGAGACGACGCGGACCACGTACGGGAAGGATTCGGTGGTCGGCATGGTCGCCTGCACGCCGCGGCGGGCGAGACGGCCGTGGCCGATCTCACGACGCTTCGGGGCCAGCTGGTTGCTGATCTCGCCGACCGAGAACGGCGGGAAGTTGTAGTGGAACAGGAACGCGTCCTTCGACTCGCCGATCGGCGCGTCGATGATCTGCGCGTCGCGCGTGGTGCCGAGCGTGACGGTGACCAGCGCCTGGGTCTCGCCGCGGGTGAACAGCGCCGAGCCGTGGGTACGCGGCAGCACGCCGGTGCGGACGGTGATCGGGCGGACGGTGTTCAGCTGGCGGCCGTCGATGCGGATCTTGTCGGCCAGCACCTGCGAACGCATGGTGGTGTACTCGACTTCGCCGAATTCCTTGGCGACCTTCGCCGCATCCCAGCCGTTCGCCTCGAACGACGGGGTCAGCGCCTCGACGGTCTCCTTGCGCAGCGCGGAGATCGCGTCGCGGCGGGCGGCCTTCTCACGGATGTTGTAGGCGGCCTTCAGGCGATCGCCGACCGCGCCCTTGATGGCCGCGGTGAGCGCCTCGTTCGGCGTGCCGATGACGGCGTTGAACGGACGGGCGCCGGCCTCGGCGACCAGTTCCTTGATCGCCTTGATCGCGGCCTGCATCTCGCGGTGGCCGAACATCACGGCGCCGAGCATCACGTCTTCCGACAGCGTCTTGGCCTCGGACTCGACCATCAGCACCGCATTCTCGGTACCCGCGACGACCAGCTCCAGGTCGGAGGTGGCGAGCTCGGTGGTGGTCGGGTTCAGCACGTACTGGCCGTTGAGATAGCCGACCTTGGCGGCGCCGATCGGGCCGTTGAACGGGATGCCGGAGAGCATCAGCGCGGCGGACGCGCCGATCATCGCCGGGATGTCGGCATCGACTTCCGGGTTGATCGACATCGCGGTGGCCAGCACCTGCACTTCGTGCCGGAAGTTCTCCGGGAAGAGCGGGCGGATCGGACGATCGATCAGGCGCGAGGTCAGCGTCTCCTTCTCGGTCGGACGGCCTTCACGCTTGAAGAAGCCGCCCGGGATGCGACCGGCGGCGTAGAACTTTTCCTGGTAGTGCACCGAGAGCGGGAAGAAATCCTTGCCCTCGAGCGGCTTCGCGGAGCCCACCGCGGTGACCAGCACCACGGTGCCGTCCACGTGCACCATCACCGCGCCATTCGCCTGGCGGGCGATCTCGCCCGTCTCGATGGTGACTTCGTGCTTTCCGTAACGGAACGTTTTGACGACTTTCGCCACGACTCGAATCCTTATTCAGTGCTGCGATGCGTTGGACGCGAATCGCGCGGTCGAGTCGGCCCCGGCGTGCCCGGGCGCCGCGGCGCGGCCCCCGGACTCCGCGTCGAGGCAGCGTCGCCGCTGCGCCCGCGCGGGATGCTCAGCGGCGGATGCCGAGGCGTTCGATCAGGGTCTTGTAGCGGTCCTGATCCTTCGACTTCAGGTAGGAAAGCAGGCGGCGGCGCTGGTTGACCAGCTTCAGCAGGCCACGACGCGAGTGATGGTCCTTGACGTGGGTGCCGAAGTGCGACGACAGGTGCTCGATGCGGGCGGACAGCAGGGCGACCTGGACTTCCGGCGAGCCGGTGTCGGCCGCGCCACGCTTGAAGTTGCTGATGACTTCCTGGACTTTTTCGGTACTGAGAGACATGGGATTTCCTGGAACTTGGCGGGGTGATGGATAGGGCGCGCGCTCGCACCCAACCCCGGGTTGGGACGAAACTGCCTAAGTGAGCTTCCAAGTCTAGCTTGACGAGGGGCTTGCGGACAACTCCGGACGCAGGTCGGGCACGGCCCGCCATCGCCGAAACACCTCGCGACGGCGGCCGATGGCCGCCCTACCGTCCGCGATCGCCGATGTGCACGGCGGCAGCGGCGCGAGCGCCGCTCTACAGCACGAAAACGCGGGTCGGCTGGACCCGGCCGTCCGCCCGTCGCTCCGCCAGCGCCAGGATCCGTCCCGCGTGGTCGTGCAGGCGGCAGGCGCCGGTCCAGTCGCCCTCCCCCGCCTCGACCGCGTTGCCGTGATGGACCTTGCCGGTGCGATGGAAATCGAGGTCGATGCGAGGCAGGCCGGCGATCGCGGACTCGATCGGCTGCAGCGCCGCCGCCCGTGCCTCGGGCGACGCCGACAGCGCGTCGAAGTCGACCATCGGCGCGTCGACGAAAGGCTCGACCCAGAGGCGCCGGAGCGCACCGAGATGGGCGCCGCAGCCGAGCGCGGCGCCGAGATCGACGGCGAGGCTGCGGATGTAGGTGCCGGAGCCGCAGTGCACCTCGATGTCGACGGTATCCGCATCGAAGCCGAGCAGGTCGATGCGCTCGATCGTCACCTCGCGCGGCGGCGGTGGTGCGACGTCCTCGCCGCGCCGAGCGCGCTCGTACAGCGGCACCCCGTCGCGCTTGATCGCAGAGTAGACCGGCGGCACCTGGGTGATGCGGCCGACGAAACGGTCGAGGGTCGCTCGCAGCAGCGCGGCATCGAGCGCCGGCACCGGCGCACGGGCGATGACCGCGCCTTCGGCGTCGGCGGTGGTGGTGGTCGCGCCGAGCCGGAGCAGCGCGCGATAGGCCTTGCGCTCGCCGAGCAGCAGGCCGGCCACCTTGGTCGCCTCCCCGAGGCAGATCGGCAGCATGCCGGTCGCGAGCGGATCGAGCGTGCCGGTGTGACCGGCCTTCGCCGCGCCGAACAGGCGCTTCAGCTTCTGCACCGCCATGTTCGACGACCAGCCGAGCGGCTTGTCGAACAGGACGATGCCGTGCACCGGCAGGTTTCTACCTGAATTCATCTCTTCGACCTCGGACGTAGTGCGGCACCCGGGCCGCTCGAACTCCGCTCCGTGGTGGCGAGCAGAGCAGCGGGCCAGGGCCCGCTCTACGTTCATTCGCATTTCGTGGGGCGATTCCGCGCAGCGGAATCGACGGGGGCGGGCATTGTGCGATAGGTTGAGGAGTTTACGGAGACCTGTGCATGCCCGCCCCGATCGTCGACGAACTGATCGCCCTGCTCGCCCTGGAGCGGCTGGAGGACAACCTGTTCCGCGGCGCCAGCCGCGACATCGGCACCAAGTACGTGTTCGGCGGCCAGGTGCTCGGCCAGGCGCTGTCGGCCGCCCAGTTCACCGTCGACCGCAGCCGCCACTGCCACTCGCTGCACGCCTACTTCCTGCGTCCCGGCGACATCGAGGCGCCGATCGTCTACACCGTCGACCGCTCGCGCGACGGCAAGAGCTTCTCGACGCGGCGCGTCGTCGCGATCCAGCACGGCGAGCCGATCTTCAACCTCGCCGCTTCCTTCCAGGTCGAGGAGCCCGGCGTCGAGCACCAGCTGTCGATGCCGGAAGTGCCGAAGCCCGAGGACGTCGAGCCGCCGGAGCCGATCGATCCCGCGCGCCTGACCGGCATCGCCGCGACCCTGCAGCGCTGGCTCACCCGGACCGGCCCGTTCGAATTCCGCCACGTCTACCCGCGCGACGAGATCAAGGTACCGAAGCGGCCGCCGTTCCAGCAGGTCTGGTTCCGCCTGGTCGACCGCATCAGCGACGACCCCACCCAGCACCGCGCGATGCTGGCCTACGCGTCCGACTTCCACCTCGTCGGCACGACGACCTTCCCGCACGGCATCTCCTACCTGCAGCCCAACGTGCAGATGGCGAGCCTCGACCACGCGATGTGGTTCCACCGCGCGTTCCGGGTCGACGACTGGCTGCTGTACTCCTGCGACAGCCCCTCGGCCCAGGGGGGTCGCGGCCTGGCACGTGGGCAGATCTTCGACCGCAACGGCGTGCTGGTGGCCTCGACCGCGCAGGAAGGGCTGATCCGCATCCTGCAGCGCTGACGGTCCTTCCTTTGTGGGAGCGGCTTCAGCCGCTCCCACATAGACTTCCAACCTCTACGAACCCAACCCCATGCGCCAGATCTTCCGCTCCCCCCGCCTCGAGAACGTCGAGCAGATGGCGACCTTGCTGCGCGACGCCGGCATCGCCGTCCGGGTGACCGGTGACGAGGGCTGGAAGCGCGCCACCAAGCGCGACTTCAGCTATACCGACCGCCGCAGCGACTACGTCTGGCCGGCCCTGTGGGTGGTGGAGGCCGAGGACTTCCCGAAGGCCCGCCAGGTGCTGCGCGAGCACGGTCTGCTCGACATCACCAAGTCGGAGAATTCCTCGTTCCTGCCGGCCGCCGGCGACGAACCCCAGAGTCTCGGCGCGTCCTTCGTACCGCCGGAACGCACCGCCTCGCGCTGGCGCAACCGGCTGATCGTGCTGGTCGGAGCGGTGATGATCCTGATCGGCATGAAGGTTTTCGGCATCTATTGAGCCCGTTTCCGCGGAACTTCACGCGCACCGCGACAGTCCTTGCTGATCCCACTCCCGACGCCGCAGGCGGCGGGATGGGGATGAGCCTACAATCCGCCCCCCAAAAAAATTCCAGAGAATCCCCATGGCAAGAATGCGCACCCTGACCGGTCTGCTGCTGGTCGGCGCCCTCGGCGCCGGACTCGCGGCACCGATGGCCGAGGCCGGACCCTTCTCCAAGAAGAAGCAGGACGACAAGGCGGCCGCTCCGGCCGCGGAAGCCGCCAAGCCGGCGGCCGCGCCGGTCGCCGCTGCACGGCTGATCGACTACCCGCACGTCGAGCGCGAGCTGCCGAACGGGCTCCGGGTGATCGTCGTGAAGACGCCGGCGAAGGGCATGGTCAGCCTGCAGATCCCGATGCAGACCGGCTCGCGCAACGAGATCGAGACCGGCAAGACCGGCTTCGCGCACTTCTTCGAGCACATGATGTTCCGCGGCACGCCGGACAACCCGCCGGAGAAGTACCAGGCGGCGATGAAGGCCGCCGGCGCCGACCAGAACGCCTCGACCTCGGACGACGTGACCATCTACCACGTCAACTTCACCAAGGCCGACCTCGAGACCGTGCTGGCGCTGGAGTCCGATCGCTTCCAGCACCTGTCCTACACCGACGAGCAGTTCCGCACCGAGGCGCTGGCGGTCAAGGGCGAGTACCTGAAGAACTTCTCCAACCCGCTGCGCAAGGGCTTCGAGTCGCTCGGGAACCTCGCCTACACCACCCATACCTACAAGCATTCGACCATGGGCTTCGTCGCCGACATCGACGCGATGCCCAACCAGATCGACTACGCCAAGACCTTCTTCAACCGCTGGTACCGGCCGGAATACGCGACCGTGATCCTGGTCGGCGACATCGAGCTGGAGGAAGGCGCCAATGCGGTCCAGAAGTACTTCGGCAGCTGGCAGCGCGGCGACTACAAGGTCACCGTGCCGACCGAGCCTCCGCAGACCGAGGCGCACTACCAGCACCTCGAGTGGAAGGGCCCGACGCTGCCGTGGATCATCGCCGGCTGGCACGCACCGGCGTTCTCGACCACCCGGAACGACGCCGCCGCGCTCGACCTGCTGGCCGAGATCTACTTCGGCGAGTCCTCGGCGCTGTACCAGAAGCTGGTGATCAAGGAGCGCCTCGTCGATCGGCTGTCGGCCGAGGCGCCGGGCAACGTCGATCCCGGCCTGTTCACCGTCATCGCCGAGCTGACCAAGCCGGAGAACGCCGCCGCGGTGACTGCGGCGATCAACGAGACCCTGCGCGCGGCGCGCACCACGCGACTGTCCGCCGAGACGATCTCCCGCACCCGCTCGCGCTTCAAGTACTCGTTCGCGCGCGGCCTGCAGAGCCCGGCGACCATCGGCGCGATCCTGGCGCGCTTCGCCCACTACGAGCGCCACTTCGACACCCTCAACGACTACTTCGCGCGGATGGACCAGGTTGGCGGTGACGACGTGCTGGCGGTCGCCAACGCGGTGTTCACCGACGGCAATCGCAACGTCGTCTCGATCGCGCAGGCGCCGAAGCTGGACGGTGCGGACGGTTTCGCCGCGCTGGACGGCGCGGTGAAGTCGGCGGCCGTCGTCGACGAGAAGGCGCCCGAGCCGCTGGTCTACGAACGCGATGACGGCTCGGTGGAAGCCTTCTCGACGGGCGCCAATGGCCGCAAGAACCCGTTCGCCGCGAAGGACGCCGCGCGCAACCGCGAGGCCACCGAGGCCTGGACCGCCGACGAGGCGCGCTACACGGTCAAGGTGATGGAGAAGAAGAACGACTCGCCGCTGGTCGACGTCGTCATCACCTTCCGCGTCGGCGCCGCGATCGACCCGCCGGGCAAGAAGGGCCTGACCCAGCTCACCGCCTCGATGCTCGCCGAAGGCGGCAGCGAGTTCCGCGACATCGAGACCCTGCAGGCGCTGTACTACCCGCTCGCCACCGACGTGAACGTCACCGTGGACAAGGAGATGGTGAAGTTCGCCGCGACCGTCCATCGCGACAACCTCGAGAAGTGGTGGCAGGCGTTCGGCGAGCAGCTGATCACCCCCGGATTCCGCCAGGACGACCTCGATCGCCTGAAGCTCCGTCAGGTCAACGCGATCCGCGTCGGCCTGCGCAGCAACAACGACGAGGAGCTCGGCAAGGAGGCGCTGTATCAGATGGTGTACGGACCGGATCACGCTTACGGCACGCTCAACCTCGGCCGTGCGAAGGACGTCGAGAAGATCAACCTCGAGGACGTGCGCACCTTCTACCGCGAGCACTTCGGTCGCGGCCGGATGATCGTGTCGGTCGCCGGCAACTACGACGACAAGGTGCTGCGCAGCATCCTGTCCTCGACCATGCGGCTGAAGCAGGACGACTACAACAAGATCGACGCCAAGGCCCCGGCGGTCGCGGCCGGCCGTTCCGCGCTGGTGATCCAGAAGGAGACCCCGGCGGTGGCGGTGTCGTTCGGCATCCCGCTCGACGTCAAGCGCGGCGACGCCGACTGGGCGGCGCTGTGGCTGGCACGTTCCTGGCTCGGCGAGCACCGCTCGTCCGCCGGCCGCCTGTACTCGACCATCCGCGAGGACCGCGGGATGAACTACGGCGATTACGCCTACATCGAGTACTTCCCGGCCGGCATGTTCCGGATGCAGCCGGGCACCGGCTACGTGCGCCAGAACGACCTGTTCCAGATCTGGCTGCGGCCGCTGCGCACCAACAATGACGCCGTGTTCGCGACCCGCGCGGCACTGCGCGAGATCGACGCACTGGCGAAGAAGGGCATGAGCCGCGAGGACTTCGAGGCCAGTCGCGCCTTCCTGAAGAAGTTCGCGGTGGTGCTCACCGCGGCACAGCGCGACGAACTCGGCTACGCGATCGACAGCGAACTGAACGGCACCCGGGACTTCGTCGCCTACGTCACCAAGGCGCTCGACGAGCTGACCCTGGAGAAGGTCAACGATGCCCTGAAGCGGCGGATCAAGCCGGAAGGCTTCCAGTTCGTCTACGTCACCGCGGATGCCGCCGGCCTCGCCCGGCAGCTGTCCGAGGGCAAGCCCTCGCCGATCACCTACAACACCCCGAAGCCGGCACTTGCGGCCGACGACAAGGTGATCGCGTCCTACCCGCTGGGGCTGAAGGCGGCGAACGTGAAGGTCGTCAAGGCGGAGTCGCTCTTCGAATAGGTCGCGGCGGCCCGGGTTTCGCCCGCGGCGAAATCCGCAAGCAAGGAGCGACGTCGTGATGTCGGGATGGGGCACCTTCGGGTGCCCCATCTTCGTTCCGGGATGCCCGGAATTCGTCGGGTCCCAGGGACGACGATCCCGTCGTTTGAATACGAGTTCCTGATCCACGGGCGGGAATCCCGCCCCGCAAGCGAGAAATGTTCGGACGGATGCTTTCGGGCCCGGCGGCCGCCAAGCACAATAGGCGCCTCGGACGGAGGTGTGCGTGGACGTTCCGCTGCTGTTGCGCTCGATCGAGCTGTTCAAGGGACTGTCGGACGACGACCTGGTCGCGCTCGCGGGCAAGCTGAAGCCGGTGCGCTTCACCGCCGGCACGATGATCTTCGCGATGGGCGACGTCGGCAGTTCGATGTACATCATCGAGCGCGGCGACATCAACATCCACCTGCCGGGCGAGGATTCGCGCCGGATCTCGCTGAAGGACATCGCCCGGGGCGAGTATTTCGGCGAACTCGCGCTGTTCGACGAGAAGCCGCGCAGCGCCAGCGCGCTCGCCACCACCGACACCGACCTGCTCGAACTGCAGCGGTCGACGCTTGCCGACTACCTGCAGACGCGTCCCGGCGCGGCAATGGCCATCCTGCGCACGATGGGCGAGCGCCTTCGCGAAACCAACCGGCTGCTGTTCGAACGCGCGGCGAAGAACGTCGACGAGGAGTTCGACAAGAACCTGTCCTGGGGCGACCGCCTCGCCGACCGCGTCGCCGAGCTCAACGGCAGCTGGGCCTTCATCACCCTGCTGCTGATCGCCACCACCGGCTGGTGCCTCTTCAACACCGCGATGCTCGCCGCCGATCCGCTCGATCCCTACCCCTACCAGTTCTTCAACCTCGCGCTGGCGATCCTGGTCGCGCTGCAGGGCCCGCTGATCGTGATGAGCCAGAACCGCCAGTCGGCCAAGGATCGGGCGCGCGCCGACACCGACTACAAGGTGAACCTGAAGAACGAGGTCAACATCGAGACGCTGCTGCGCGAATTGTCGGAATTCCGCGCCGAAGCGAAAGCGGCCGCCGACCTGCACACCGATCGCGTGACCGAGTTGCACGGCCGGGTGCGGCGCCTGGGCCGCCGGCAGCGGCGCGGCGATGGTACCGACCTCGCCGCGGTCGAGAACCGCGACCCGTAGGGCGCGCGCAGCGCGCCGTTGTCTCGAGACTTGGTCGGGCCGCGGTTCGCGAAGCGCTTCGCCATGGCGGCCAATGGCCGCCCTACCTCGTCTGGATGAGGTCCAGCGGCTTGCCGTTGTCCTGGCGGTAGGCCAGCCCGTCTTCCAGCTTGTCGAGTTCGCGGAGGTCGGAGCAGAAGGCTTCGGCACGCTTCTCGAGGTCCTTCGCCCGGCCCTCGACTTCGCGCTCGATCGTGCGGTCGAGCTGGTCGGCACGCTGCTCCAGGCGCTTGGCCGCGGCCTCGTCGCCCGACATCGCGACCTTGATGGCCTTGCCGACGATGTCGCCGACGATGATCGGCACGATGTCCTTCACCGCGCGCTCGACGGTGTCCTCGAGGACCTTGTCGTCGAACGGCCGGTTGGCCATCTCCGCGTCGAGCTTGGCGTTCATCGCCTTGCGGGTGTCGGCGAGACGGGCGCGCATCTTGCCGGCCTCGGCCTCATCGTCGGCAAAGGTCTCGGCGACTCGGGTGACCGCGTCGAAGGCGATCCCGACCGCGTCGATCGCGATCGCGCGCACCTGCGGCACCAGTGCCCGCACGTTGTGGTCGAACTCGCCGATGCGACGACGGTCCTCCGAGGACAGCGCCACTTCCTTGCCGTCGACGTACAGGCGATCGCCCGTGATCCTCACCTTCGCGTGGCCATAGGCGCCGTCCTGGGTGAAGTCGAGCGAGGACGCACTCAGGTTCAGGTCGTAGTGGCTGTCGATCGAGCAGCCGTGCACCTTGGCGTGGGCGACGTGGCCCGTCGCGAACGCGGCCAGGCCGAGGGTGATCGCTGCGAACAGGGGACGGGACATGGCGGGCATCTCCGGGGGTGGGTGCGGAGATTGTTCCCGGCGGCCACGCCGCGGTCATCGCCAGGAGGTCAGCATGACTTCCGGAGCAGGACCGAAGGAAGGGAAGACCCTCGTCGTTGCGAGCGCGGCGAGGCAATCCAGCGCCTCGGCATCTCGATGCTTCAGAGCCGAGGCGAAGTCACTGGGTTGCTTCGTGGTCGCTGCGCTCCTCCGCGCACTGACGGAGATTCATTGTTCCGGCGGGCGTTCCAGCGCCGCTGCGCCGAAGCGCAGCCTACGTGTTCTGGATGACGATATTCGGGAACTTGATCGCCTTGTTCCGCGCCTCGCGCGACAGCCGCCCCGCGGCGTTGCGGGCGATCATCCGATAGGCCAGCGCCGCATCGGAATTCGGCTCCGCGATCACCGTCGGATTGCCCTCGTCCGCCTGCTCGCGGATCCGGATGTCGAGCGGCAGCGAACCGATCTGCGGCACGCCGTACTGCTCGGCCATCCGGGCGGCCCCGCCGGATCCGAAGATGTGCTCGCTGTGACCGCAGTTCGAGCAGGTGTGCAGCGCCATGTTCTCGACGATGCCGAGCACCGGCACATTGACCTTCTCGAACATCTTCAACGCCTTCTTCGCGTCCAGAGTCGCGATGTCCTGCGGCGTGGTGACGATCACCGCGCCGGCCAGCGGCACCCGCTGGCACAGCGTCAGCTGGATGTCGCCGGTGCCCGGCGGCAGGTCGATGATCAGGTAGTCGAGGTCCACCCAGTCGGTATCGTTCAGAAGCTGCTGCAGCGCCTGGGTGACCATCGGGCCGCGCCAGATCATCGGCGTGTCCTCCTCGATCATCAGGCCGATCGACATCGCCTGCAGCCCGTGGCCATCCTTCGGCGTGATGCTGTGGCCGTCCGGCGTGTCCGGCTTGCCGGAGATGCCGAGCATGCGCGGCACGCTGGGACCGTAGATGTCGGCATCGAGGATGCCGACGCTGGCTCCCTCGGCCTTCAGCGCCAGCGCGAGATTCACCGCGGTCGTCGACTTGCCGACGCCCCCCTTGCCGGACGCCACCGCCACCACGTTCTTGATCGCGGACAGCGGCGACAGCTCCTTCTGTACTCGGTGCGAGCCGACCCGCATGCTGACGTTGACGAGGGCGTTGTCGATGCCGAGTTCTGCCTTCAGCGCCGCCCGCACCTTGTCGGCCAGTTCGCCGTGCCAGGACAGGGCCGGGTAGCCGAGCACGATGTCGACCGCGACCCGCGCGCCGTCGACCACGACGTTCTTCACCGCTCCGGACGCGATCAGGTCCTGCCCGACGTGCGGGTCCAGGATCTTCGCGAGGACGGCTCGGACGGTGTCGGGGGTGGCTTGGGTCATGTCGTGGTGTCGGTGATGGCGGGGGTCGGCGATTGTACTGTCGTAGGGCGGGCATTGCCCGCCATCGCCCAAACGCCTCGCAATGGCGGCCAGTGGCCGCCCTACGCCGACGGGATTCACTTTCCCGATTCCGCTGCAAGCATTTGTCACCCCCCACCACTTCGCCCTCGCTAGACTGTGCGGTCCCCGAACAGGAAAGGGCATGGACACCATCCGTCTGCGCGGCGTGCGCACCCACAACCTGAAGAATTTCGACCTCGAGCTGCCGCGCGACAAGCTCATCGTCATCACCGGCCTGTCCGGCTCCGGCAAGTCCTCGCTGGCCTTCGACACCATCTACGCCGAAGGCCAGCGCCGCTACGTGGAATCGCTGTCGGCCTACGCCCGGCAATTCCTGTCGGTGATGGAGAAGCCCGACCTCGATCACATCGAGGGCCTGTCGCCCGCGATCTCGATCGAGCAGAAGTCGACCTCGCACAACCCGCGCTCGACGGTCGGCACGATCACCGAGATCTACGACTACCTGCGCCTGCTGTTCGCCCGCGTCGGCACGCCGCACTGTCCCGACCACCACAAGCCGCTGGCCGCGCAGACGGTCAGCCAGATGGTCGACAGCGCGCTGGCGCAGGATCCGGCGCGTCGCTTCATGCTGCTGGCGCCGGTGGTGCGCGAGCGCAAGGGCGAGCACGAAGGCGTGTTCGACCAGCTGCGCGGCGGCGGCTTCGTGCGGGTGCGGGTCAACGGCACGCTGTACGACCTCGACGCGGTGCCGAAGCTGGGCCTCAGGATCAAGCACAGCATCGACGCGGTGGTCGACCGCTTCCGTCCCAGCGCCGAGATAAAGCAGCGTCTCGCCGAGTCCTTCGAGACCGCGCTGCGCCTCGGCAACGGCCTCGCGCTGCTGGTCGACATGGATGACCCGTCGAAGGAGATCCTGTTCTCCTCGAAGTTCTCCTGTCCGCTGTGCGACTACTCGCTGACCGAGCTCGAGCCGCGGCTGTTCTCGTTCAACTCGCCGGTCGGCGCCTGCCCCAAGTGCGACGGCCTCGGCGTCACCGAGGTGTTCGACGCGGCGCGGGTCGTGCTGCATCCAGAGCAGTCGCTGGCCGCCGGCGCGGTGCGCGGCTGGGACCGGCGCAACGCCTACTACTTCGCGCTGATCCAGTCGCTGGCCGCGCACTACGGCTTCGACGTCGACACGCCCTGGCGCGAGCTGTCGAAGGCGCACCAGGACGCGGTGCTGTACGGCAGCGGCAAGGAGGAGATCGCCTTCCGCTACATCAGCGACGCCGGCGGCCGCGTCACCCGCCGCCACAAGTTCGAGGGCATCCTGCCGAACCTCGAGCGCCGCTATCGCGAGACCGAATCGCCGATGGTGCGCGAGGAGCTCGCCAAGTTCATCAGCCCCAAGCCCTGCGCCACCTGCGAAGGCCAGCGCCTCGGCCGCGCGGCGCGCAACGTGTTCGTCGCCGACCAGAACATCCACGCCGTCACCAGGTTGCCGGTCGACCGCTGCCTCGGGTTCTTCGAGACGCTGGTGCTGGACGGCTGGCGCGGCGAGATCGCGGTGAAGATCGTCAAGGAGATCCGCGAGCGCCTGCGCTTCCTGGTCGACGTCGGCCTCGATTACCTGACCTTGCAACGCCAGGCCGACTCGCTGTCCGGCGGCGAGGCGCAACGCATCCGGCTCGCCAGCCAGATCGGCGCCGGCCTGGTCGGCGTGATGTACGTGCTGGACGAGCCCTCGATCGGCCTGCACCAGCGCGACAACGAGCGTCTTCTCGCTACGCTGACGCGGTTGCGCGACCTCGGCAATACGGTGATCGTGGTCGAGCACGACGAGGACGCGATCCGCATGGCCGACCACATCGTCGACATCGGACCCGGCGCCGGCGTGCACGGCGGCCGCATCGTCGCGCAGGGGCGGATGGCCGACATCGAACGCGCCCCGGAATCGCTGACCGGCAAGTACCTGTCCGGCGAACTGAAGGTCGAGGTGCCGAAGGAACGCGCGCCGTTCGACCGCTCGCGCATGCTGGCGCTGCGCGGCGCCACGGGCAACAACCTGCACAACGTCGATGTCGAGATTCCGGCCGGGCGCTTCGTCTGTGTCACCGGCGTCTCCGGCTCCGGCAAGTCGACACTGATCAACGACACGCTGTACCGCCTGGTGGCGCAGCGCCTGAACGGCGCCAGCGAGGAGCCGGCGCCGTTCAAGTCGATCACGGGCCTGGATCTGTTCGACAAGGTCGTCGACATCGACCAGTCGCCGATCGGCCGCACGCCCCGCTCCAACCCGGCGACCTACACCCAGCTGTTCACGCCGCTGCGGGAGCTCTTCGCCGCCGTGCCCGAGGCCCGCTCGCGCGGCTACGGACCGGGGCGCTTCTCCTTCAACGTCAAGGGCGGTCGCTGCGAGGCTTGCCAGGGTGACGGGCTGATCAAGGTCGAGATGCACTTCCTGCCCGACGTCTACGTGCCCTGCGACATCTGCCACGGCCAGCGCTACAACCGTGAGACGCTCGACATCCGCTACAAGGGCCTCAACATCCACGAGGTTCTGGAGCTGACCGTCGAGGACGCACTGAAGGTGTTCCAGCCGGTGCCGGTGGTGGCGCGCAAGCTGGAAACGCTGATGGCGGTGGGTCTGTCCTACATCAAGCTCGGCCAGTCCGCGACCACGCTGTCCGGCGGCGAGGCGCAGCGGGTCAAGCTGTCGAAGGAGCTGTCGCGCCGCGACACCGGGCGCACGCTGTACATCCTCGACGAGCCGACCACCGGCCTGCACTTCCACGACGTCGAGCAGCTGCTGCAGGTGCTGCACCGCCTGCGCGACGACGGCAGCACCGTGGTGGTGATCGAGCACAACCTCGACGTGATCAAGACCGCCGACTGGGTGATCGACCTCGGTCCCGAGGGTGGCGACCGCGGTGGCCGCATCATCGCCACCGGCACGCCGGAAGACATCGCCGCGCATCCCGACTCGCACACCGGGCGCTTCCTGGCGCCGCTGCTCGACCGCTCGTCTGCCGCGCGCAAGCCGGTCGGCAGCAACGAGCCGGCGCCGGGCAGGAAGGCCGGCGCATCGTCCGGCAACGGCAAGCGCAGGAAGGTGGCATGAGCCGCCCGCTGCTCGACGCCCCGGTCACCGTGCGCTGGGGCGACATGGACGCGCTCGGCCACGTCAACAACGCGGTCTACTCGACCTATCTCGAGGAGGCGCGGCTGCGCTGGTTCGCGACGCTGGCCGGTGCCTGGATGGACGAGAACCGCGGTCCGGTGGTCGCCGCCAACACCGTCAACTTCCGGCGCCCGATCGAGTGGCCGGCGGAGCTGTCGGTGCGGCTGTATGCCGGTCGCGTCGGCGGCTCCAGCCTGACGCTCGACTTTCGCATCGTCGACCGCGCGGACGAGTCGGTGAGCTACGCGGACGGCAGCACCGTGCTGGTGTGGGTCGACCGGGCCGCCGGTACGTCGTGCCCGCTGCCGGAACACGTGCGCCAAGCCGCGACGTAGGGCGGCCACTGGCCGCCACAGCGAGGCGTCGCAGCAATTTCGTAGGGCGGCCACTGGCCGCCACAGCGAGGCGTCGCAGCAATTTCGTGGGGCGGCCACTGGCCGCCACAGCGAGGCGTCGCAGCAATTTCGTAGGGCGGCCACTGGCCGCCACAGCGAGGCGTCGCAGCAATTTCGTAGGGCGGCCACTGGCCGCCATCGGCGGCAGGCCTCGCCATGGCGGGCAATGCCCGCCCTACCGATCGAGCGCGACCGAGTAGTCCACCAGCACCGCCAGCGCGTCGCGCCACGGCGAGGCCGGCAGCCATCGCGAGACGCCGCGGCCATTTCGTAGGGCGGTCCCTGGCCGCCATCGCCGGCAGGCCTCGCCATGGCGGGCAATGCCCGCCCTACCGATCGAGCGCGACCGAGTAGTCCACCAGCACCGCCAGCGCGCCGCGCCACGGCGAGGCCGGCAGCCATCGCGAGACGCCGCGGCGATTTCGTAGGGCGGCCCCTGGCCGCCATCGCGAGACGTCTCAGCAATGTCGTAAGGCGGCCACTGGCCGCCATCGCCGGCAGGCCTCGCCATGGCGGGCAATGCCCGCCCTACCGATCGCGCGCGACCGAGTAGTCCACCAGCACCGCCAGCGCGTCGCGCCACGGCGAGGCCGGCAGCACCGCCAGCGCCGCGCGTGCCCGGGCCGCGTAGACCAGCGCCTTCTCGCGACAGGCCTCGAGCGAGCCGCTGGCATGGATCGCGGCGATCATCTGCGGCAGCGCGTTGACGTCGCCGTCGAGCACCGCCTGCCGGATCACCGCCGCGGTGCCGGCGTCGGCGCGCTCGAGGGTCAGGATCAGCGGCAGGGTGAGCTTGCCCTCCGCGAGGTCGTCGCCGAGGTTCTTGCCGAGCGCCGCGGCGTCGCCGGTGTAGTCGAGCATGTCGTCGGCGATCTGGAAGGCGTAGCCGAGATTGAGGCCGAAGTCGTACAGCGCCGCTTCCCAGTCGCCGCGGTCCGCCAGCAGCGGGCCGAGCTGGGTGGCGGCGCCGAACAGCACCGCGGTCTTGCACTGGATCACCTTCAGATACGCCTGCTCGTCGGTGTCCGGGTTGTTGAGGTGCATCAGCTGCAGCACCTCGCCCTCGGCGATCCGGTTGGTGGTGTCGGCGAGCAGCCGCATCACCGCGGCCTTGTCGATCTCCACCATCATCTGGAACGAGCGCGAATACAGGTAATCGCCGACCAGCACGCTGGCGGCATTGCCCCACAGCGCATTCGCCGTGCTGCGGCCGCGGCGCAGGGTCGATTCGTCGACCACGTCGTCGTGCAGCAGGGTCGCGGTGTGGATGAACTCGATCACGGCCGCCGCCTGGTGAAGGTGGGTCTCGGCGGCACCGGAGGCGCGCGCCGCGAGCAGCACCAGCAGCGGCCGGAGGCGCTTGCCGCCGGCGGAGATGATGTGCTCGGCGACCTGGTTGACCAGCGCGACCTCGGAGGTCAGCCGGCGCCGGATCAGCGCGTCGACGTCGCGCATGTCGGCGGCAGCGAGCCGCTGGACGTCGGCGAGGCTCTGGATCGATTGCGGGCGGGTGGCGCTGTCGGTGAGGGCGGTGGCGGTGGTCACGTCGATCGGAGATAGTACGGAAACGCCGATTGTAGGGCGGGCACTGCCCGCCGTCGCGAGGCGCATCAGGATGGCATACCGGGCACCCCGAGAAGCCGGGACGCGCCTCCTCGAACCCCCTGCCGGTGCCCTCCCGCCGATCCCGCCGGGACCTTATACTGATCGACCCTACGGCGATTTCGGACCTCCGGAATCAACGATTTCCTACAGCACGTCGCGCCGCTGGCTCTAGGTGCGACGGACCACCGGCGCCGATGCTGGCGCCTACGACAGAACAGAAGGAACAGCTCATGGCCCGCGGCGTCAACAAAGTCATCCTGGTCGGCAACCTCGGCGCGGATCCGGAAACCCGCTACACCGCCAACGGCGGCGCGATCACCTCAATCCGCATCGCCACCTCGGAATCCTGGACCGACAAGGCCACCGGCCAGAAGCAGGAACGCACCGAGTGGCACCGGGTGAAGTTCTTCGGCCGCCTGGCCGAGATCGCCGGCGAATACCTGAAGAAGGGCCGCCAGGTCTA
>JBGAPI010000008.1:78108-118678 GCA_044221335.1 Ahniellaceae bacterium | reverse complement strand
CACCGCGCTGGACTGGGGTTCATTGTCGACGGCGCGCACGGCAATGGTGCGCGTTCCCAGGCTCGTGGCCGCCGGGCAGTTGCCGAGGGCATCGCCACTGGCGGCTGACAGTTCGACGGTGAACGTTCCGGGGACGAAGTGGCAGTCGACTTCGACCTGCTGGATGCTCTTGCCGCTGGAGGGCGACATGGCGGTCGCGTTCACCGGGATCGGCTGCCCGACCGCGACCGCCGCCGGCGGCTCAGCGGTCACGACCGGCGCGGCGTCGAGGACCTGTACCGTTGCGCCGGCCGTCGCGCTGAGGCCGGCAGGGTCGCTCACCTTCACCGTCACGGTCACCGCGCCCACCGTCGGAAACCCGCAAACCACATGCGCGGGGGATTGCGGCGGGATCTCGAAGTTGCCGTCGCCATCGCAATCGACGCTGTAACGGAGATCGCTGCTTTCGGCATCGCTGGCGGTGATGTCGAATCCCTGTGCCTCGTATTCGTACAGCGGGGTCGCGGTGCCCTGCACGCTGACGTCGTGCGGGGGGCTGTTGAAGAAAGTCGCGGCCACGGAGATGTTGGACTGGACGTTGCTGTCCATCCGCGGATTGCTCGTGGCGCCGTCGCTCCAGTCCACGAAGACGTAGCCCGGCGAGGGCAACGCGATCACCGGACGGCCGTCCGCACCGCGGTCGACGAACTGGCTCGTTTCGCCGCCCACGCTGCCGCCGGCTCCGGCGCCGTAGGCCAGGGCAAAGGCGACGAACGCGCTGCCTAGCACGGCCTGCGGCTGCGTCTCGAAGCCTCTCGCGCCATTGCCGAGGCTGCCGTAGCGGTTGTCTCCCCAGCACTGCACGTCGCCCGTCGGCGTCAGGGAGCAGGTGTGGATGTAGCCACCCGCGACGGCGGACGCGTCGCCACTGCCGAGGCTGGCGACCGGCGACGGACTGTCGAAGGTATTACCGGTGCCGAGCTGGCCATTCACGTTGATCCCCCAGCACCTCGGCGCTTCGCCGGGGACCGCGGCGCAGCTGTGGAAGCTGCCGAGACCGACATGGCTCGCCACGCCGAGATTGGCGACCGGTTGCGGGAGCAGGTTCGTGCCGGTGCCGCCGGTGCCGAGCTGCCCATAGGCATTGTCGCCCCAGCAGTAGGTGAAGCCGAGCAGAGTTCGCGCGCACATGCTGGCGTCGCCGCCGTCGACTTCGGTCGCGGCGACGATCGTCGCCACGTCGATCGCGATCGCGCTGTTCGTTCCGCCGCCATTGCCGAGCTGCCCCTGGTCGTTGCGGCCCCAGCACGTCACCAGGCCGGTCGAGAGGACCGCGCAGAACGAGTTCGATCCGGCGCCGATCGCCACCGCGTTGGCGATGCGATCCACCGCGACCGGCGTCGTCGAGATTCCGAAGCTGCCATTGCCCAGTTCACCGTAGGAACCCGAGCCCCAGCACACCAAGGTGCCGTTCATCCGCAAGGCGCAGCTGGCCTTCGCGGACGTGGCGACGGCAATGGCATCGCTGATCCCGCTCACGGCGACGGCCGTCACCCGATCACCGAAGCTTCCGTCGCCGAGCTGGCCTGACTCGTTCGCGCCCCAGCAGCGCACGCCACCGCTGCCCACCACGGCACAACTGTGGCGATAGCCGGAGGACAGCGCAGTGGCGGCGCTGACGCCCACGACGAACAGCGGGCTCGGCGCGGAGACCACGTCGGTATCGCCGTTGCCCAACTGGCCGCGATTGTTGAGCCCCCAGCAACCGACGCGGCCGTCGTTGAGGCGCGCGCAGCTGAAGGACACGCCGGCGCTGATTCCGCCGGCCGGCGGAAGCATCGCCGTCTGCGGAGTCTCGCTCTGGCCTCGCTGGCCATTGCCGAGCTGACCGGCCATGTTGTCTCCCCAGCAGGTCACCAGATGGGTGGCCCACAGCAGCGCGCAGGCATGCTGGTCGCCGACCGCGAACGCCAGCGGCGTGGACAGGCCGTTGATCGTCATTGGCAGGTTCGTGCTCGTGAGGTTGCCGTTGGCCAGCTGGCCGGAGCTGTTGAGACCCCAGCAGCTGGCAGTGCCGTTGGTGCGGATCGCGCAGGTCGTGTGGCCGCCCGCGATCACCCGTGCCGCGTTGTTGATGCTGGCGACCGCGATCGGGGACAGGGCGTCGTTGTTGTGGCCATCGCCGAGCTGCCCGTAGCCGCCCGCGCCCCAGCAGACGATCGACTCGACACGGCGCACCGCGCAGGTGTGGTTGGCGCCGGCCGTCACTCCAACCGCGTCGAGGAGTCCACCGACGTAGACCGGATGATCGGTGCTGACGGTGTCCCCGGTGCCGAGCTGGCCGCTGTCGTTGGCGCCCCAGCAGTACACGGCGAAATTCAGCAGGCGCGCACAGCTGTGCGCGGCCCCGGCGGCGATCGCGGTCACGCCGACGTAGCCGATGGAAGCGCCGGGCTGGCCGCTGCCACTGCCCGGTCGGCCGAGTTGTCCACTCGCATTCGATCCCCAGCAGACCACCGAGCTGTCGGCACGGAGCGCGCAGGTGTGGGCCGCACCGGCGGCGAGCGCCACGGCGTTGGTGAGGCCGACCACCGCCACCGGCACGGTGTGCATGCCGCCGATGTCGCCGCTGCCGATCTGCCCGTCCGCGTTGTAGCCCCAGCAGCGCACGGAACCATCCTGGATCAGGGCACAGGCATGGTGTTGGCCGGCCGCCAGGGCCGTCGCGCCGACCACGCCGATCACCGACACCGGCACGGCCGAATCCGTGGTGGTGCCGGTGCCGAGTTGGCCGGAGCCGTTGGCGCCCCAGCACTTGACGCTCCCGATCGTGCTCAGAGCGCAGCTGAAGCTGTTGCCGGTGGCCAGGGAATCCGGCCCGTCGGTGGCAGCCTGCGTCGTGCCCGTCGCGAGAAAGCTTGTCGCGAGCAGGGCCAGCAAGGAGGCGGAAATGCGCATCGGACGACTCCATCGGGTGGCGGGGCGACGAGTCCCCTGCCCTCCCATTCGGAAATTCGTGGGTCGTTCCGACATCGCCAGGTCGGGCGCCGATGGCACGGATCGGGGCCAGGTGTCTGCCGGGGACTTCGCTGTTCGAATGTCCACGTCCGGACGGCGATGGAACCCTGCTCGAGCGAGCACCCGGGCGCCGCTTCCACTAGGATCGCGCCCGAACGTGGTCCGGGACGGTTTCCCGGGACCCGAATCCGATCCGAAAATCCGAATGAAGATCATTGATTTCTGCGCCTGCGCGGCCGCATTCCTTGGCGTCGCGGCGTCTCCGGTGGCCATTGCCGATCCGGTCTGCAACGACACCGATCCCGTACCCCTGTGCGCCGTGCAGAGCCTCACGCCGCCCGCCCGGGTGGCGCAGATCGTCTCCGCGCCGACCCACAAGCTCCTGTTCCTGCTCGGGACCGACGGCGTGATCACGACCGTCGATCTCGCGACGATGAGCACGACGACGCGGACGGCATTCGGCAAGTTCACCTCGCTGGCGCTGTCACCCAGCGGCGACGTCCTGTTCGCCGCCGACTATCCGGGTTACGAAGGCGCCTTCGGCGAGCCCGGCGGCCTGCAGAACTACGTGCACCGCTTCGACCTGAACCTGTCGACCTGGGATTCGAGGCGTTCCTATACCGCCTACGGCGTCGTCGCGATCTCGGACAGCGAGATCGTGCTGCGCAGCGGCAACCAGTGGATCGGGTTCACCCATGATCGCTGGGACCCGGCCCCGGACCTCACCATGCTCAGTGGCCCGCAGAGCTTCGACTGCCACTGCTACTACGGCGACTTCCGCTACGACGAGTCGACCGGGCGCCTCCTGCACGGTGGTTCCAACCTGAGCTCGAACGAAATCGTCGCCGTGCGGCTCACCGCGAACGGCGGCTTCGCCGCCCAGGAGTCGTCCGGCGGCTACGGCAGCGCGCAGAACTACGGCGGTTCCGTGGCGATGGCGACGGATTTCAGCGCGTTCTACTACGGTCGACTGCAGGTCGACCCGCTGGACGTCTCGCACAGCCTGCGGGTGTTCCCCGACGTCGTCCTCGCCGCGACCGGCGATCTCGCCTTCGCCGGGACCGGCAACTACTACGACGCGCACACGGGAGCGTTCGCCGGCCGCCTGCCCGTCAGCGCCTACTTCACCGCGATCACGGCGGAGCGCTCCCGCCGCGAGATCTGGGCCTACGACTACACGCACAATCTCGTGCATCAGTTCGCGCCCTACGCCGACCTCTTCATCGATGGATTCGAGTGACATGGCGCCGAACGCACGCATGCTTCTCCGGTTCGCGGTCGCCGCTCCGCTGCTGCTCGCCGCGTCCGCATCCTCGGCGACGATCCTGTGCAACCTCCAGGACCCGGTCGCGTTCTGCACCGATTCCGCTCGCGACATACCGGCGCAGACACTGGCGAAACAGCTGATCTATTCCCCGGCCTACCACACGCTGTCCTATGTCAATTCCGCGTCCGCGGTCGTTCTCGCCGATACCGTGACCCGGATTTCCGACGTGCACCTGTCCAACGCCCGCTTCGTCGATCAGTCGCTGTCGCCGAGCGGGCGCTACGTGTTTCTCACCGATGACGGCTTCGAACCCGCGGGGACGAGCCAGCCGTTCTCGACGCACCTCGTGCACCGTGCGGATCTCGCGACCCGGCAGTGGGAACAGCGGGTATCGACCTACTTCGGCGGGCGGATCGAGGCCGTCGCCGACGACCAGGTGATCCTGCAGACCACGGACCAGTGGGTCGCGTTCACCTACAACGTCTTCGGCCCGGGCCCGAACCTGCAGATCCAGAATCCTAACAATCCACCCTATGTCGGCTGGAGCTGCGCCTGCTACAGCGGAGACAGCCAGTTCGATCGCCGCAGCGGGCGCCTCATCCACGGCAACAGCAGCCTCAGCTCGAACGAGATCCGCGCGATTTCGGTCAGCAACACGCGTTTCTCCGCGCTCGAGACCTCCGGCAGCTACGGCAGCGCGCAGGACGGCGGCGGCAGCAGCGTGCTGGCCACCGACGGTTCCGTCTACTACTACGGCGCACTGCAGGTCGACGCGCACGACGTGCGGACCAACCTGCGCACGTTTCCCGAGATCATCGTCGCCGCGACCGGCAAGTACGCGTTCGGCGATGGTGCCTACTACGACGCGCGCACCGGCCAGAAGGTCGGAACCCTGCCCTTCGCGACCCGGGTCTACGGACTCAACCCGGACGGCGATGACTTCTGGGCCTACGACGCGGCGTCGAACACGCTGCGCTACTTCACCCTGCGCGGCGACGCCGTCTTCGCCGACAGCTACGAGGACTAGCGCGGGCGGGCGTCACGCCCTCGCCCGCCGCCTCCGCGCGATGCGGGCCGGCGACGGTTGACGCTCGCCGCTCCGGCGGACGTTCGCGCGCGATCCGGCTCGGACGTCGGAACGTGCTGCCGGAAGCACTCGACGGCCGCCCGCAGCGCCGGTCCCGCAAGATCGGGTTGCACCGTGACCAGTGACAGCGGAACGCGCCGCGTTCCGCCCGCCTCCAGTGGCAAGGCCAGCAGGGAGCCGTTCGCCAGCCGCTCCGCGACGATGTGGTCGGGCAGCCATGCGAACGCCAGCCCCGCGCTGATCAGCGCGACCGAGGATTCGAAGCTGCTCACCGTGTAGCGGCGCTCCGCGCCAAGCCATCCAGCGTCGCGCGGATGGCGGGCGCCGGAGTCGCGTACGACCGACTGGACGTGATGGGCAAGGTCGTTGTTCGTCAGCGTGCGGCCAAGCCGGCACAGCGGATGCTCGGGGCTTGCGACCGCGATGAAGGGCACGTCGATCAGGAACTCGCCGAGGTGCCCCGGCGGCACCTGACTGGTGACGACGAGGTCGGCGCTGCCGTCGACGATCGCGTCCTCGGCGCCCGATAGCACGGCGTCGGCGAGCTCCAGCTGCGTCTCGGGACAGCGCCCGCGCAGGTCGGCGACGATCGCGAACAGGCGGTCGCGTGGAAAGGCGGCGTCCACCACCAGCCGGAGTTCGGGCTCCCAGCCGCGCTTCAGGCTGCCGGCGAGTCGCTCGAGCGTGACGAGGTCCGCAAGCAGCGGACGTGCGCGCTGCAGCAGCGTTCGCCCATGTGCAGTGAGTCGCGCGCGCCGTCCGTCGATCTCGAGCAGCGGCAGGTCGAGCGCCTCGCCGAGACGCGCCACCGCGTAGCTCACCGCGGACTGGCTCTTGTGGAGTGCCGCGGCGGCCTGGGCAAATCCGCCGTGATCGACGATCGCGGCGAGCACGCTCCACTGCTCCAGGGAGGTTTTCGGCATCAGGGCCATCGCGGCAGCTCCATCGCGGAAGTCAATCCTATTCGATTATCGAATCGTTTCGACCACAAATTCGCGCTTTTCTATCCATCCGACACGACCTAGTCTGCCTCCAACCCAGGAGGACACCATGAACACCGAGATCCGACGCAGCGCGCAACGCGGTTACGCCGACCACGGCTGGCTTCGCTCCCACCACTCCTTCTCCTTCGCCGACTACTTCGACCCGGCGCACATCGAATTCGGCCCCCTGCGGGTGATCAACGAGGATCGCGTGCAGGCCGGCGCCGGCTTTGGCACCCACGGCCACCGCGACATGGAAATCATCAGCTACGTGCTCGCGGGCGAACTCGCGCACAAGGATTCGATGGGCAATGGCTCGACCCTGCGCCCCGGCGACGTGCAGCGGATGAGCGCCGGCACCGGCGTGCTGCACTCGGAATTCAACCCGTCAGCGACCAGCGACGTGCACTTCCTGCAGATCTGGATCCAGCCGGATGCCCGCGGCGTCGCGCCGAGCTACGAGGAGAAGCGCTTCGAGGTCGACGAGAAGCGCGGCAGGCTCCGCCTGATCGCCTCCCCCGACCGCAGCGAGGGCTCGGTCCTGATCCACCAGGATGCGCGCCTCTACGCGGGCCTGTTCGACGGCGGCGAGTCCGCCCGACTCGAGGTGGCGGACGGCCGCAGGATCTACGTGCACGTCGCGCGCGGATCGCTGACGGTCAACGATGTCGCCCTCGCGGCGGGCGATGCGCTCAAGCTCGACGCGGTCCGCTCGCTGTCGCTCGGCGACGGCGAGGCGGCCGAGGTGCTGGTCTTCGACCTGCCGCGCGGCAAGCACTGAGCCGAAGCGCCCGGTCAACGTCATGCACGGTGTGCACCGCCGGAAGCCGTCGCCGTGAAACGCGGCGACGGCTTCCGGCGTTCGACGCGCGCTCGCGCGCCCGTCGGCGGTCACCCTGTTCAACGATCACGGGAGCGTCGGGGATGTCCCGGCCACGAGCGGGGTGTCCGGAAGCACGCCGACGACCTCGTGCAGCTCGAACTCGCCGCGCTTTCCCGCGATCGGCACGCGGAAGGATTGCGCGGTCGTCAGCCAGTCGCGACCGGCCGCGCGGACCGCGTCCGAGACCAGCAGGCGCGTCCCCAGATGCTTGTTCGCGGACTCGATCCGGCTGGCGAAATTCACCGCGTCGCCGATCGCCGTGACGCGCTCCCGGCCGATGGCGCCGATGCTGCCCACGACCGCCTCGCCGAAATGGATGCCGACGCCGATGTCGAAGTCCCGGCCATAGGCGCTCGCGAGATAGGGCTTGAGGCCGTCCATCGCCGCGGTCATCGCGAGCCCCGCCTCGACGGCGCGGCGGACCGGCTCCTCGGCCGAGCCCGGGTCGAGGCCGAACAGCGCCATGACGCCGTCGCCCATGTAGTTGTCGATCCGGCCGCCGAGGCCGAGGATCGGCGCGCCGACGACATGGAAATAGCGGTTGAGCACGTGGACGACGTCGTGCGGCGGCAAGGGCTCGGCGAAGCTGGTGAAGCCACGGATGTCGGCGAACAGGATGGCGAGTTCGCGCTCCTCCCCCGCCGCAAAGCCGTCATCGCGACGGCGCTGATCGACCAGGACGGCGTCATCGTCGTCGAGCACCAGCCGGCGCACGACCAGGTCGGAGGTCGCGATCGTCTGGCAGGCGAGGCGCAGCGCCGGAGAGAAACCTAGGCGATCCGACAGCGCGCGCTCCGCATCGCCGCGCGGCAGGCAGTCGTCGACACCCGCGCGGATCTCGATGCGGCAGGTCGAGCAATGCGCCTTGCCGCGACAGGCGTGGACGTGCGGGACTCCGGAGCGCAGTGCGGCGGCGAGGACGGTCTCGCCGGGGACGGCATCGACCCAGCGGTCGTCGGGCAGGAAGTGGATTTTCGGCATGCCCGGAGTCTAGAGCGTGGCTGCGCGGCAACGGCGCGGATCGCCGCCGATGCCGGGATCAGCGGCTGCTGGAGTCCGCGTCCGCCGCCGCGCGGCATCGCCAGCCGCCGCGTCGACCCGCTGCCACAGGGCCGCCGGGGTCCGGGGCGCGATTCGATTGCGCTAAAGTCGGTCGGATGGATATCCCGGCCCGGCCCGTCCCGCTGACGCAACTGATCGCCGCCTGGCGGACCGGCGACGGAGCCGCCTTCGGGTCCCTGCTGGAGGCGACCCTCGACGACCTTCGCGCCATCGCCGGGGCGCGCCTCGGCGAACAGCCCGGCACGCCGACCTGGACGCCGCAGGAACTGGTCCACGAGACCGTGCTCCGGATGCTGGAGCGGGCCCCCGCGGCGACCAACCGCCTGCACTTCTTCGCGACCGTGTCGCTGATGATGCGCTCGATCCTGGTCGACCACGCGCGGGCCCGGATCGCGGCCAAGCGCGGCGGCGGCGCCGTCGCGGTCACCCTGACCGACTCGCTGGAACAGGCAGGGACCGAGGTGGTCGACGTGCTGGCGATCGACCAGGCGCTGGACTCGCTGGCCCACCGCGACGGCCGCTCGGCCGACGTGCTGCACCTGTCCTGCTTCGCCGGCCTCGCGCAGGACGAGATCGCCGAGTTCCTGCAGGTATCGACACGCACCGTCGAGCGTGATCTGCGCTTCGCCCGCGCCTGGGTGCAGGCGGCGCTCGAAGATGCTTGAGACCGGCGACTTCGACCGCATCCGACGGCTGTTCGACCGTCTGGTCGAGTTGCCGGTCGGCGAGCGCGAAGCCGAACTCGCGGACATTGCCGACGCATCGCTGCGCCAGCGCGTCGCCCGGCTGCTCGCCGCCCACGAGGTCCGTACCTCGCGAGCGACGAAGCTCGCCGAGGCCCTGCCGGAGCTGATGGCCGCCACCGCCGAACCCGAGGTCGGCGTCGGCAGCACGCTCGGGCCCTGGAACCTGGTCGGCACGCTCGGCAGCGGCGGCATGGGCGCCGTGTTCCTGGCGGAGCGTCGCGACGGCCACTACGACCAGCGAGCCGCGGTGAAGGTGCTGCATGGCGCGCCGAGCGCGACCGCGCTCGCGCTGCTGGCGGCGGAGCGCCAGATCCTCGCGTCGCTGTCGCATCCGCACATCGCGCGGCTGCTCGACGGCGGTGCGACGCCGCGCGGCCAGCCCTATCTCGTGCTGGAGTACGTCGAGGGCGTCGCGCTCGATCAGCATGTGCGCGACGCCGGCCTCAGCCGCGACGCCACGCTGCGGCTGTTCCTGCAGGTCTGCGCGGCGGTCGGATTCGCGCATGCCCGGCTCGTGGTCCACTGCGACCTCAAGCCCTCCAACGTGCTGATCGATGCCGCGGGACGTCCGGTGCTGCTCGACTTCGGCATCGCGCGGCTGCTCGGGCGTTCCGGCGACGAGACCGCGCCGCGGGCCTACACGCCGCGCTACGCCGCCCCCGAGCTGATCGTCGGCGAGTCGGTCGGCACCGCGGCGGACATCTATTCGCTCGGCGTCGTCCTCGGCGACCTGCTCGAGGGCCGCAGCGAGCGCGACCTCGACGCGATCGTCGCCAAGGCCCGCGCAGCCGCACCGGCGGATCGCTATGCCGCGGTCGCCCAGCTCGCCGCCGACATCGAACGCTGGCTCGAGCGCCGCCCCGTCCTCGCGCGTCCGCCCAGTCTCGCCTACTCCGCCACCCGCCTGCTGCAGCGCCGCTGGCCGGCGTTCGCGGCGGGCGCGGCGTTTCTCGCGACGGTCGCCGTGCTCGGCGGGCAGCTCGCCAGCCAGCGCAACCGGGCGCTCGACGCGGAAGCCGCGGCCAAGCGCGAGGCAGCCGCGGCACAGGCGGTGTCGGGATTCCTCACCGATCTCTTCCATGGCGCCGACGTCGACGAGGGTGGCGCGCGCGATGCCACCGCGCTGTCTCTGGTCGATCGCGGCCGCGACCGGCTCGAAGGCGAGCTCGCCGCGGCTCCCGGGACCCAGGCCCAGCTCGGCGGCGTTCTCGCCGGCGTCTACGCGAGCCTCGGCGAGCCGCAACAGGCGGCGACGCTGTACGCCCGGGCACTGGAGCTCGAGCGTGCGCAGAGGCCGCCGCGCCCGGCGCAGCTCGCCCGCCTGCTGATCGATTTCTCGGCGCTCGAGCTGCACCGTGACCGCGTGGCCGAGGCGCAGCCGCCGGCGCGCGAGGCGCTCGCGCTGGTCGAGGCGAACGCCCTGTCCCGACCGCGCGACCACATCGACGCGTTGTCCGCGCTCGCCGCCGTCGACGCGCAGCTCGGCCAGTTCGACGACGCGGACAAGCTGCTCGTCCGTGCCCTCGCGCTGCAGGAGGCCGAGCACGATCCGGACCACGTGCTCGCCCCGACCTGGTACGCCCAGGCGCAGAACGCGATCGAGCGTGGCGATCTCGATGCGGCGCTGGCGAAGATGATCCCGACGGTCGCCGCGCTGCGCGCGCACTACGGCGAGCTGCACCCCAGGACGCTCGATGCCGTCGAGGGACTTGCGGTGGTCTACGGCCGCAAGGAACGGCTCGACGAGGCGGAGAAGCTGTTGCGCGACGCGCTCGCCAAGCGCCTCCAGGTGCACGGCGAGCGCAGCAGCAAGGTCAGCTCGGTACAGAGCGAACTCGCCTACCTGCTGACCCAGAAGGGCGAGTACATCGAGTCCGCCGCGCTCAACCGGAAGGTGCTGGAGCACGATGCCGCGGTGCAGGGCCGCGAATCGCCGGTCTATGCCCGCACGCTCAACAACCTGGCCTTCGCCTACCAGAACATGGGCGATGCCGAGCGCTGCGTCGCCAGCTTCAAGGAGTCGCTCGCGATCCGCGAGAAGACCCTGCCCGCCGGCGACCTCGCGATCGCGCGCGCCCAGAACAACCTGGCGCGCTTCCTGACCTGGCTCGGGCGTACCGGGGAATCCACGCCGCTCGTCGCCGCGGCACTCGCGGCCCGCGCGGCACAGTTGCCCCAAGGCCACGAGGAGGTGCTGGAGTCGGAGGTCGCGACGATGGAACTCTCCCGGCGTGCCGGCGATCTCGCCGGCGCCCATGCGCGCTGGGACCGGATCGAGCCGCTGCTGGCGAAGGCGCATCCCTACACGCAACTCGAGGGCAAGCGGGCACGCGCGTGGCTAGCGGCGAGCGACAGGGACGCCGACACCCGCCGCTACATCGCCGCCTACATCGACGGGCTGGTCGCGGCGCTGGGCGCGAAGAATCCGAGTGTCCTGCGCGGCCGCGTCGCCGAGGCCGAGATGCTCGAGGCCTTCGGCGACCACGCGGCCGCCGTCGCCCTGGCCAAGGAACTGCGCGGCAAGTTCAGCGCGTTGCCTGCCGCCTATCCCACCACCTCGATCTTCTTCGAGCGACTGTCCCGCATTTCGCCCTAGAGGCTCGTCCGTCGTTCGGGAGGATGTGAAATACACGAGGCCGCCGGCGAGGAGCTCCGTGGGGCGCGCCCTGCGCGCCATCGCGCGGCGCGTGAAGTCGAAGTGCCCCGACGGCAATGCGCGGAGGTCTCCCGTCACCTTCGCCAACGCTCGCTCTGGACGACAACGCACATTCCGGTTTGGCCGCTACCCCGCGGGATTCCGGCGATCCGCCGGCGTCACGGCGCTTGCAACACGACAACGAGGATTCCGCCTGCGACCGCGGCGATGAGCGCTCCGATCAGGCGCGCCGACAGCCCAACGAACACTGTCGGCGGCGATCTTCCGCGCCCGGCAAGTTCGATATCCGCCGTGACGATGGCTCTCAGCCCAAGAGCGAAAAATGTCGAAGCGACCACGGCGACAAATAGACCCGAATCGAGATGGCCGCGGAAGCCGAGCGACAGTACCGCCCCCGCGCTGGCGCCGACCAGCGTTGCGATGGACTGGCTCATCGCGCAGATTCTGATGCCAGGGCCACTGTCATGCCCAGGGTCCTGTTGCCATCGAACCTCGGCGGACGAATGTGGTCGTCGCTCGGCATGGAGATCCGCTGCGGCCGGATGCGGTCATCGGCATATCCATTCCAGGCCCTTAGCTCCCCGCCGACGCGCCTCGCGATGGCGCTCAGGCTGCGCCCTGCGGGTGAGCCTCCGCGGCGCCTCGAATCGGCTTACGTCGGATCCTGCGTCGACATCCCGGCGGCCCGCGGCCGCGCTATTCGAAGTTGTCGGCGAACAGCCCGACCGTCACGATCGACACGCCCTTGCTGACTGCTTGCCCGGTCTCGGGCTCGTTGTCGACCGCGCGGACGGCGATTCCGCGGGTGCCCTCGGTCGTTGCCGAGGGGCAGCTGCCGAGATCAGCGGGCGTCGGGGCAGAAAATTCGACGTTGAATGTCCCGGGAAAATTGTGGCAGTCGACTTCGATCGTCACGATGGACTTGCCGGTCGAGGGCGAGATCGCCGTCACCGTGAGCGGGATCGGCTCGCCGACCAGCACGACCGCCGGGATCTCGAGGGTCACGACCGGCGCAGAATCGTAGACCTGGACCTCGGCGCTGCCGGTCACGCTGAGTCCGGCGGGGTCCGCCACCTTCACCCTGATCGTGTGCGCACCCAAGCCCTGCATCGAACAGGTCGACTGGGAACCGGGCTTCGGGCCGATCTCGTAGTCGCCGTCGCCATCGCAGTCGTAGCTGTAGGCGAGCCCGCTGGTCTCGGCGTCGCTGGCGGTGACGTAGACCTCGGTCGCCTCGAACTCGTAGATGTTCGTCGGGTACGCGGAGACCTCCTGCAGCACGGGCGCGCTGTTGAAGAACGACGCGCTCACGGCAACGTTGGCCTGCACGTTGCGATCGGTGCGCGGGTTGTCGGACGCGTTGTCGCTCCATTTGACGAAGGCATAGCCCGGCGCCGGCATCGCGGTCACCGTGGCGCCGTCGTAGCCGCGGTCGACGACCTGGTTCGCGTTGCCGCCGATGCTGCCTCCGGCGCCGGCCAGATAGTTCAGCGTGTAGGTGTCGAAAGGACTGCCGGGAACGTTCCGCGCCTGCGGTTCGAAGCCCTTCAGGCCGTTGCCGAGCCCGCCGTAGAGATTCTGTCCCCAGCATTGCACCATGCCCGGCCCCGACAGCGCGCAGGTGTGGCTGGAACCGCCGGCGATCGCGCTCACGTCGAACAGGCCGAGCGTGTCCATCGGCAACGGACTGGTGATCGTCGAGCCGTTGCCGAGCTGGCCATTCAGGTTGTAGCCCCAGCACTTCATCGGCTGCGTCGGGATGGCGGCGCACGCGTGGTAGCCGCCGACGCCGATGCTGCTCGCGCCGATGAGGTTGGCGACCGGCTGCGGAAGAACGCCCGTTCCGATGCCACCGTTGCCGAGCTGGCCGTAGGTGTTGTCGCCCCAGCAGAGCGTGTTCCCCAGCGCGGAGCGCGCGCACATGCTGCCCTGGCCGCCGTCGACGGCGCTCACCTCCGGGACGTTCGGCACGTCGATCGGCACCGCGCTGTTGGGACCGGCGCCGATACCGAGCTGGCCCTGGTCGTTGCGGCCCCAGCATTTCACCGCCCCGGTCGTCAGTGCCGCGCAGAACGAATGCGCGGTGGCGCCGATCGCGACGGCGTTGCTGATCGCGGCGACGGTCACCGGCGTCGGTGAGGTGTCGAAGTCGCCGTCGCCGAGTTCGCCGAAGATGTTCGAGCCCCAGCACTTCACCGTGCCGCTGGCCAGGACCGCGCAGCTGGCGTTCGCCGCGGTCGCGACGGCGGTCGCGTTGGCGAGGCCCGACACCGCGACCGGACTCGCCCGGTCGGTGATCGTGCCGTCGCCGAGCTGACCCCATTCGTTCGCTCCCCAGCAGCGCACGCCACCGCCGCCGACCACGGCACAGCTGTGGCGATCGCCGGAGGCCAATGCCGTTGCAGCGCTGATGCCGACCACCGCGACCGGGTTCGGCAGGTAGTCGATATTCGGATCGCCCATGCCCAGCTGACCCCGGTTGTTGTAGCCCCAGCAGTCCACCGTGCCGTCGGCTAGGCGCGCGCAACTGAAGTAGACACCGGCGCTCACGCCGGTCGCGTTCGGCACCATCGCCGGTTCCGGAAACTCGGACTGTCCGCGGAAGCCCAGGCCGAGCTGGCCGTCGATGTTGTAGCCCCAGCAGGCCACCCGTTTCGACGAGGACTGCAGCGCGCAGACATGCTCGAAGCCGATCGCCAGCGCGAGCGGCGTGGTGATTCCGCCCACCGGCAACGGGACGTTGGAGTTCCGGATGCTGCCGTTGCCGAGCTGTCCGAGGTTGTTGAGACCCCAGCAGCTGGTCGTGCCGTCGGTCCGTACCGCGCAGGTCTCGTAGCCGCCGGCGATCACGCGCGTGGCGTTGACGATCCCCACCACCGCCGTGGGACCGAGCGCCGCGGTGTTCCCGCCGTTGCCGAGTTGTCCGAAGCTACCCGCGCCCCAGCACGCGATCGCGCCACCGCTGCGCAGCGCACAGGTGTGCTGGTAGCCCGCCGTGATCCCACTCGCGTCGTTCAGGCCGGAGACCTGGACCGGCGTCGCCGTGCCGGCGAAGCTGCCGTTGCCGAGCTGTCCGGACGAGCCCGCGCCCCAGCAGACCACGTTCGAACTTTCGAGGCGGGCGCAGGTGTGCAGCGCACCGGCGGCGATCGCGGTCGCGCCGGCGAGCCCGACGACGGCCAGCGGGACATTGCTGCCGTTGCTGAAATTGCCGAGCTGCCCGCTGCCGTTCGAGCCCCAGCAGACGGCCGAGGCGTCGGCGCGCAGCGCGCAGGTGTGGGAGTCGCCGGCCGTGATGGCGACGGCATCGGACAATCCGACGACCGTCACCGGCACGTTCCGGTCATTGCCGAATTCGCCGTTGCCGAGCTGTCCGTAGGCCTGATAGCCCCAGCAACGCACGGACCCGTCCTGGATCAGGGCGCAGGCGTGATAGCGCCCGGCAGCCAGTGCCGTCGCGCCGACCACGCCGATCACCGGCTTCGGGATCGCCGACGGCGAGTAGCTGCCGACACCGAGCTGGCCCACGCCGTTGCCACCCCAGCACTTCACGCTGCCGGCGGTGGTCAGCGCGCAGCTGAAGTTTTCGCCCGTGGCGACGGCTCCCGGGCCGTCAGTGGACGCGATCGCGGGGGATGCGACAAGGAAGGACGGCGCGAGCAGCGCCAGCAGCAGGACAGCGATGCGCATCGGGGCGATCCATCGATTCGACGGGGCACAGGGCCCCTTCCCCTAGGCATTCGGAATTCGATCCGGGAATCCGACAATCGCGCGTTCGACGTCGCGAACGCCGAACGCTCCAAGGTCGGCGGCGGGCGCTCCTCGAAACTCGAACGACGTGCCCTGCATCCGCTTCGGGTCGGCAGCAGGTGTCGGCTTCACGCCTCGCGTTGGTACGCAGGGCGTCCACCGCGACCGTTCCTCGCGCAGCGACTCCGGGGCGTGATGCGATCGGGTCGCGTCATGCTTCTGCGGCGCCAGCGCTCCTACTCGAACCCATCCCCGAACACCGCGTCGCCTTTCGGGAACACGAAGGGATCGGCGCGCCCGGTGTCGGACAGCGGGGTGCCGTCGAACAGGGTTTCGTCGGCCCTGGGGACGCCGATCACCGCCTGGTCGGGGCCGAGTGCGATCGCGCGGCCGTAGTCGTCGTTGGGCTGACCGGTGGCGTTGTCGATCGTCGAGGCCGGGGTTTCGGTGACGGCGTAGCTGGCCTTGACCGGATAGACGTAGACCCGTCCGACGCCGGAGAGGCTCGCGCTGCTGTAGCTCGGGGCACCGACGTACAGGACCGACGCATTGGCCGCGAGCGCGCTGCCGGCGGCCTGGCTGGGCCCGGCGGCCGGCAGCAGGGTGCTCACCTGTAGCGGTGCGACGAGACCCTTGAACACCAGCACCGCGCCGGCATCGCTGCCGGCGGTGTCGGCACCCGGGGCACCGGCGAACAGCAGGTCGCCGCTGATCGCGAGCGCGCTGCCGAACCGGTCGTTCGTCGCCTGCGCGCTCGTCGGCGCGAGCCGGATCGGTGCGGTGAAGGTGCCGGCGACGTAGCCGACGCGGTAGACGTTGCCCGGCCGGATCGCGCTCGCGAGCTCGCCCGGCGCGCCGACGAACACCGCGTTGCTCGCCGCGGCGAGCGCCGCGCCGAAGTTGCCGTTGCCGACTGCCGCCGTCGAGGTGGAAGCCACCGGCAGCTCGAACAGGCTGGCGCCCGGCGTGCACGCACTGCCGTCGCGCGGGTCGACCCCACCCGCCGGACACAGTCCGGCGCTGACGTAGGCGAACACCGCGCCCGCCCCCGACACGCTGCTTGCCGTCGAGGCCGGCGCACCGACGAGCAGGTCACCGCTCGCGCTGTACACGAGGCTCGCCCCGAATCCGGCGGACGCGATTCCGGGAATCGTCGGCGCCTCGAGGATCACCGGCGTGTCGAAGGCCGCGTCGAAGCTCTCCCAGCCCGCCGCCGGCCGCACGTAGCGGTACACCCGGCCCGGTCCCGCCGCGCCACCAAGGCTGACCGGCGCGCTCGGCGCACCGATCGCGACCTCGCCGCCGTCCGAACGCAGCGCCACCGCCTGGCCCAGCCCCTCGGTGACCAGCGCCGCCAGCGCCTTCGCACGGCCCGGCGCGCCCGCGCGCGGAGCCTCGAGGCTCGCCAGTGCCCGCAGCGCGCGGCGCCCGTCGCCGCCGGACTTCGCGGCCGTGACGACACTCTCGTACAAGGCCACCCGCCCGTTGCCGTCGCCCCCGCCGAACGGCGCCCCCAACGCCACGAACGTCGTCCCGTTCGCCCGCGCCATCGCCGCCGACCGGCCCTGCTGCTCGCCCGCGCGCTGCTGCGCGTTCAGCAGCTGGTCGGCCGGCAGCGCCTCGCCGTCGGCCACCGTGCGGCAGACCACCGCGTAGCTCATCAAGCCGCGCATCGGGTCATCCGTGCTGCAGGTCAGCGTCCCCGCCAGCGTCTCTCCCAGTGGCGGCAGGTGGCAGCCCAGCGTCAGCGTTGCCCGCTGCTGCGGCGTCAGCGTCAGCGGAAAGACCGGGCTCGGCAGCAGCACCAGCGCCGGGCTGGCGGACGTCAGCGCGCAGTTCGTGATCGTCTGGTTCGCGACGCCGCGGTTGGTCACGAACAGCGCGTAGCTCGCGTCGACGTCGCTGACGTGCCCGCTGATCGTGATCGCGGCGCCATCCCCCGGCGCCGGGTCGATCGCCGCCACTGCGACCCGCCCGTCGGTCTTCGCGCACAGCCGCGACGCCTGCGCCGCGTCCAGGCAGTTGGCCTGCCCGATGCTCAGCGCGACCGCCCCGTTGGGCGCGTTGGCCGCCACCTGCAGGTCGAGCTCGCAGTAGCGCGTGTCGGCCGCCGGCAGTGCGCCACCGAGGTTCGGGATCGCGACGTTCACCGCATAGGCCCGACCCTGCCCGTCGTTGACCGGCGTGCACTGCCCGGTGCCGACGTTGGACAGCTTGCGCAGGGTCAGCCGGCTGTTGTCGAACGACAGCTGCGCGCTGACCGAGTACGTGCTTCCCTCGCCGATGAAGCTCACCGGCACCGCCACCGTCTGGCCGCGCGTGCCGGTGCGGCTGCCGACCGTCAGCTTCGCCGTCGTCGCCGCCTGGCCCGCCGGACAGTTGAGCGGCCAGCTGCGGCTGCGCTGCGCGACCACCGGACCGTCGGTCTCGGTGCAGCTGAGCGTGCTCGACCGCGCGATCGCCGAGAGATTGCAGCGCAACGCCAGCGGCACCGCGCCGACGCTACCGGTGACCGTCTGGTTGTTGCCGCCGACGATCGAGAACGCCGTGTCGGACGGCGGGATCGAGCAGCTCAGCATCGTGCTGCCGTTGCCGACCGCGCCGGCACTGGTCACCTGGATCGCCGCGTTCGACGGCGTGTTCGCCGCGCCACCGGGGAACACCACCGCATTGCCCGGCGTCGGGTCGTAGCTGAGCGTCGGCGGCACCGCGCTCGCCGCCGGACAGCTGAGCGGCCAGCTCAGTTGCCGCTGCGCACCGCCGGGAGTGCTGGTCTCGGTGCAGTTCAGCGTCCCGGCCTGCACGCTTGCCGTCCGCGTGCAGGCAAGCGCGATCGGCGCCGGTGTGTCGCCGAGGTTCAGTGACTGGTTCGCCCCGGATCCGATCTGGAAGTTGCCGCCGCTCGCGCTGCAGCCGAGGCTCACGTTGCCGGTGCCCGTCCCCGCCCCGGTCACCGTCACCACCACCTGCCCGCTCGCCGGATCGCCGAGCTGCGTCGCCGCACCGGTCAGGCCCACCGTCGTGCCCGTCCCCGGCGCATAGCCCAGCGTCGGGGCCTGGTTGGCGTTGTTCACCTCGTGCGGCTTGGTCTGCACGCTGGCGTCGAAGGTCGCGTTGCCCGCATAGGTCACGGTGATCGTCTTGGTCCCGGGTGTCGCGGAGGTCAGCTGGCAGGTCGCCGTGCCACCGGACAACGCCCGCGCGTCGGTCGCTCCGCTGCCGTCCGAGCAGTTGACGATGCCACTCGGCGTGGCGAACTGGCCGCTGACCGTGACCGGAACGCTGTAGGTCTGGCCGGTCAGGCTCGGCTCCGGACTGATCGATCCGATCGCGATCGCCGTGGACTGCAGGCTGATGGTGATGCTGTACGCGACGGTCGCGCTGAACGGACCGCCGCTCGCCGAGGTCGTCGACGAATCGACCAGGGTGACGCTGAACGGATAGGTGTTCGGCGTGGTGGGGACGCCGGAGAGCTGGCCGCCGGGGCTCAGCGTCAGTCCGGTCGGAGGGCTGTTGGCCGACACCGAGAAGCTCGTCGGTGCCGTCGCGCCGGCGCCGGAGAAGGACAGGGTCTGGTTGTAGCTCACTCCCGCGTAGCCGTTCGGCAGGGATGCGGGTGCGATCGTCAGCACCGGCGCGGTGACGACCTGGTTCAGGCTCCCGCCGGACGAGGTGAAATTGCTGATGTCGCCGGAGTAGCGCGCGCTGATGGAATGACTGCCCACGGTCAGCGACGTGACATCGCATCGCGCGGTACGGGTGTCGAGGCTGCCGGTCAGGGCAATCGCGCTGCAGTTCGCGATCGGCGTGGTGCCGTCGAAGAACTGGACCGTTCCCGGGCTGGCCGGAAAGCCTCCGCTGGCCAGGCTCGCGGTGAGTACCGGATTCGAATTCGCGACCGTCGGGTTGGTGCCGGACGCCAGCGTCACGGCGATGTTCCGCCGGACGTCGAAACTCGACAGCCGATTCGCGAGCTTGCCGCCCGCCATCGAGAAGTCACCGCCGACGAACAGCGTCCACTGTGCCGGATTCATCGCCAGGGAAACGATGCGTCCGTCCGTGCCGTTCGCGGCCCCGGAGCCCAGGGACTGCCAAGCGCTGCCGTTCCACCGCGCGACGTTGCCGGAAACCACCCCGCCCGCCGTCGCGAATTCCCCGGCGGCGAACAGGTCGGAGGCGGTGCCGAACACGGAAAACACCGTGCCGTCGGTGCCGGCGTTCGCGCCGCTGCCGAAGGACGACCAGGACGACCCGGACCAGTACGCCACGTGGTTGGCGGTCACCGGGCCGGCCTGCAGGAATTCCCCGCCGGCAACGATGCCGACGGAGAACGGCGTCAGGGTCAGCACCGTTCCCGCGACGCCATTGCTGGCGCCGTCCATCAGTGCGGACCACGCGACCCCGTTCCAGCGGGCGATGTGGTTCGCGGTGAAGCCGGCCACGCTGGTGAATTCGCCGCCGACAAAGATGTCGCTGCCGAGCTTCACCAGGGCGTTGACCGGGGCGTCCGTGCCCGAGAACGCCTGGCCGTTCAGCGACGACCAGGACCCGCCGCTCAGCCGGGCGACGTAGCTCGCGTAGACCGCGCTCGCGTTCTGGATCTGCACGAAATTGCCGCCGACGTAGAGATCGCTGCCGGACACCAGGATCGCGCGGACGTCGCCGTCGCCGCCGCCGCTGTCCCGGCAATACTGCGCGAGTCCGGACCACGCGCTGCCGTTCCAGCGCGCAACGCACTGGGTCGGCTGGCCGCCCGCCTTCGACAGATATCCACCGACGTAGACGTCGCTGCCGGCCACCGCGATCGCATGGATGACACCGGTCACGCCGTTGGCGCTGCCGGTGCCGAGCGAGGTCCAGGCGCTGCCGTCCCATTTCGCGATGCCGTTCGCCGTGATGCCGTCGATCTGGGTGAAGGCACCGGCGACGTAGACCAATGAACCCGCCACAGACATCGCCGTGACGCTTGACGCCGCGGGCAGGCCGTGCGCGCCGGGCGGCACCAGCGCCGACCAGGCCGTGCCGTTCCAGCGCGCCGCGCGGTTGGCGCCGTTCAATCCTGCCGTCGCGAACAAGCCCACGGCGTAGAGGCTGCTGCCATCCGCCAGCAGCGCCCGCGCCTGGCTTCCGACCCCGGCACTGGCACCGTTGCCCAGCGCATTCCAGTTCGTCCCGTCCCAGCGGGCGACGTAGTTGACCACCTGACTGCCGGCCTGCAGGAAGTCGCCGCCGACATAGAGGTCGCTGCCCGAGACCGCGATCGCGTAGACCGCTTCGCCGCCGATGGAGAACAGACTCGCTCCCACCGCCGACCACGCGCTTCCGTCCCAGCGCGCGATCTTGTACGCCGTCGCTCCGCCGGCGTTGAAGAAGTCGCCTCCTGCGTAGACATCGACGCCGTTGGCGGCGACCGCAACGGCGCGGACATTGCCGTCGACGCCGTCGGCAGCCCCGCTCCCGAACGACGACCAGACACTGCCGTTCCAGCGCGCGATCCGGTTCGCGGTCGTTCCGCCCGCCGAGGTGAAAGCGCCACCGGCGATCAGCGATGTGCCGGACACGGCGAGCGCGCTCACGGAATCATTGACGCCGTTCGAAGCGCCAGCGCCGACGGTGCTCCAGGCGCTGCCATCCCAGCGCGCCAGATTGTTCGCCGCGACGCCACCCGCCGACGAAAAGGTCCCGCCGACGTAGACGACGCTTCCCTGCACGGCGAGGGCGGCCACGGTGCCGTTGGTCCCGTTGCCCGCGCCTGCGCCGAGGGTCGACCAGGTGCTGCCGTTCCAGGCCGCGACGCGGCGGGCGGCGGCGCCGCCGGCGGACGCGAAGTCGCCGCCGACGATCACGTTCGAACCCACGATCGCGATCGAATACACGATGGCATCGACGCCATTGCTCGCGCCCGCACCGAGCGTCGAGTAGCGGCCGGTCGCCGGGTCCCAGCGGACGACGTTGTTCGCGGAGACATCGGTGCAGCGATTGAACTGGCCGCCGAGATACAAAGTGCCGTCCGCGGCCTTCGCAATCGCGAGGATCGTACCCGCGCAGCCGCCGCCGGGATCGGCGAATGCGTCGGACCAGTGGTCGGCATCGTCGATCGCGGCGGTCGCCTTCGGCTGGAATCGCGGCGCGCCGCCCGCGGTGGTCAGCAGCTCGAAGCCGGTGGGATCGATCGTTCCGGAGAAGTCCGCCGGGATGTCCAGCCGGCCGTCGGCGCCCAGGAAGTCCTGCAAGCGTTGCTGATCGGTTGCCGCACTCCCGGCGTCGATCGCTTGCACCTCGGCCGCGCGCGCGCGCTCGGCCGCCCAGGCGGGAGCGACGCAGAAGATCAGCCCGGAGAGTGCACACAGCAGGATCGCCCGGTGTCGCGGAATGAACACGCCCTCGCACCTCGCCGTGGTCGCCGTCCAAGGAACCTTGCCACAGGACCACGCCTCTCGATGCCGGTTTCCGATGACGAGTTGTGAAAGCTTTTCATCTCGACCGGGCGACCGCGCGCCCGAAACGACGACGGACGAGTCGCCTCCATCGGGGAAGCCCGCGCAGACTGGCAGGAAATGACCGTTCGTTGTCTTTCCGGTCACGATCCACCGGACGAGAATTCGCAACACCGGCAACCGCCGGCGAACGGACGGAGCATCCCGATGTCCACCCCGCTGGTCCGAGTCCGGCTGACCATGGCCTGCACCCGGACGATCGTCCCCCCTGCGCGTCGGCATCCCACCGAACGGGTCGACAGGTCAGCGCCCGGAGGCACAGGCGCGATCGCGCTGGTCGCGACGAACGCCGACGGCGGCCGCTCCGCCGCGTTCGGCATCCCCCTCGGCTTCGTATCCCCGGAATCCCACCGATGAGCACCCTCCCGAAGGACAAGGCGATCCGCGTCGTGCTGCTCGCCTACGAACAGATGAATCTGCTGGACCTGGTCGGCCCGCTGCAGGCGCTGGCGACGGCGAGCAAGCGCTTTCCGCGTCACGGGTCTCCGCTGTACGAGACCATCGTCGCCTCGGTCGACGGCGGGCCGGTGACCTCGAGTTGCGGCCTGCCGATCGTGACGGTGGCGCTGTCCGCGCTCGACGGCAAGCCGATCGACACGCTGATCGCCGCCGGCGGCAGCAAGGACGACGAATTCCATGCGCCACCGTCCCTGGTCGACTGGATCGGCCGGCGCGCCCCGCGCGTGCGGCGGCTGTGCTCGGTCTGCACCGGTGCCTTCCTGCTCGCTGCGGCAGGCACGCTCGACGGCCGCCGGGTCGCGACCCATTGGGACTGGGTCGCGCGCCTGCAGCGCCGCCATCCCGGCGTCGAGGTCGATGCCGACCGGATCTACGTCCACGACGGCAAGATCTGGACGTCGGCGGGCGTCAGCGCCGGGATCGACCTCACCCTGGCATTGATCGAGGACGACTATGGGCACCGCGTCGCCATCGAGACCGCGCGGCATCTGGTGATGTTCATCAAGCGCTCCGGCGGGCAGTCGCAGTTCAGCGTGCCGCTGGCGGCGCAGTCGGCGCCGGACGGCAAGTTCGCCGAACTGCACGCGTGGATCGCCGCCCGTCTCGACCAGGACCTCGGCATCGAACGGCTGGCGGCCGAGGCCGGGATGGCGCCGCGCACCTTCGCTCGAGCCTATGCCCTCGCTCATGGCCGTACGCCGGGCAAGGCGGTCGACGCGATGCGGCTCGAGGCCGCCTGTCGCGCGCTCGAGGAGACCCGCTTGCCCTTGAAGGCGATCGCCGCGCGTACCGGCTATGGCAACGAGCAGGGCCTGCGCCGGGCATTCCGGCGCGCGCTCGGCGTGAGCCCGGTCGACTACCGCTCGCGCTTCGCGGCGGGCGCCGGAGCGGAAGCGTGAGCGCCCTGCTGATCGGCGTCGGGCTCGCCGTCGCGGTCGCGCTGTTCGCACGGATCGTCGGCCTCGACCGCGACCGGGCATTCTACCCGACGGTGCTGGCCGTGGTCGCGAGCTACTACGACCTGTTCGCGACTATCGCCGGCTCGACCGCGACGCTGCTGGCGGAGCTCGGCGTGACTGCGCTGTTCGTGGGCGCCGTCGTGCTGGGCTTCCGCCGCAACCTGTGGATCGTCGCGGCGGCGCTGGTCGCCCACGGCGGATTCGATGCCGTGCATGGCCTGCTGATCGTCAATCCCGGCGTTCCTGCCTGGTGGCCGGCCTTCTGCGGCGGCTACGACGTGGCGGCGGGCGTGTGGCTGGCGGCTGCGCTGGCGCGAGGGCGACCGGTGGCCGCACTCGCGTCCTGAACGGTTCCGTCGGGAGCGACGTTCGCCGACGGCCCGGACCGGGCGCGTCGGCGAACCGGATTCGCGAACGGATCGCCGTCGCTACGGGAGGCTGCGCAACAGGTCGACGTGGTTCTTGTACCAGGCGAGCTTCGCCGGGCTGCTCCAGCCCAGCGTCCAGCCGGTGATGTCGAAGTGATCCCAGGTATCCATGGTGCCGCGCCAGTTCCACTTGCCCTTCTGCGGCGTGCCGCCACTGCGCAGGTCGACGATGCCGACACTGCGCGCATAGGCCGGCGTGCCGAGTGCGGCGGTGCGGGCGATCGCGAGGGTTGGCGCCGCGTGGCTGCGGGTCGGGACCACGCAGTCGGAATCCCACCAGCTCGCGTCGATGGCCGGTCCGGTGCTGCGCTGGAAGTTGCCCATGAAGCCGGGGCCGCAGAACAGGCCGATGAGGACATTGGCGTCGACCCGCGGGTAGCGCCAGCCGGTGATGAGTCCGGTCGTCGACGCCCGCGTGCTCCAGGAGAAGTAGTAGACGCCGGGCTGATCGGCAACCCAGTCGTTGGTGCGCAGCGCGCCGTCGGGCGAGAGGTCGAAGGTGCTGACGTCGCGGATCTTCTTGTCGGTGAACAGGTTCCGCGAGTTGTGCAGCACGCGGTCGAGATAGACCTGGAAGTTCTCGCTGGTGCCGCGCTGGGCGATGTCCCACTGGTCGAGCTTGAAGTCGTAGACCATGTCCGTGAGGTCCGGATTGGCTCCGGCGACCAGCGCGATGCCGCCGACCAGCGACTGCACGAAGGGCACGTAGTCGACGATCGCATCGGACAGCGTCGTGCCGTCGTTCGGCGTCGAGATCGTGGTGACCGACTTGATCCACGCGGCGCCGGTCGCGTTCGGAGCGAACAGCCCCGCATCGCCCTCCGGGCTGGCGCCATTCGTCGCCAGCAGCTGGGCGAGCACGCGGGCCGTCTGGCCTCCCTGACTGTGGGAGATGATGTGGATCGGGTGGCTGGCGTCCCATTGCGGATAGACCGCGCGGTTCTTCACCGCCGCCGCGGTCGGACTCGGGCACTGGCGGGTGTCGGCGGTGTTGCGCGCCTGGGTCGAGTTCTTGAACCAGCGCTGGTGGCCGTGGGTCGCGGCGTGCTGCGCGCCGTAGTCGATGCAGCCGCCCTTGATCTTCCAGAACAGCTCGACCGCGCGGTCGTAGTTCGAACTCACCGGCCCGACGCAGACCGAGAACACCTGCATGTCGGAGTACTGCGCATCGAGTTGGGTCGTCAGGTCGTCCAGCCCGCCCCAGTACTTGTAGCCGAGCGCTTCGTCGCGGCAGAAGCCGAGGAACCCGTGCACGAAGATCACCACCGGCTTGCCGCTCCCCGCGGCCTCCGCCGGCTTCGGCGCCAATCCGATGCCCAGCAGCAACATCCCCCACATCATCACGGCTGCAACGCGGCCCCACCCCGTCCACGCGGTCATACGCCTTCGCTCCTCGGTTGTGCCGGACGAGCCCCCGACGCAGGAGTGCGCCCTCTCGTCCGGCGGTTTGGATACGCAGGATCAGTAGTCCGATCGAACGCGTCCGAACCTACACGAAGGAATCCGGCATTTCAAACTTATGTTTGAAACGATCGTATATGGCCACTCCGCTGGCGACGCGCGGTGCCCCTGGCGCTGCTCGGCCAGCCGATACCGGGCGAACGGCAAGGGCTCGGGCACGCCCCATGGCCTAGCGGAAACTGAGCATCCGGATGCCCTGGTTGGTCAGCGTTACCGAGCTGTTGCCGACATTGCAGAAGCGGATCTTCACGAGATTCGTCGCGACCACCTGCATCGGCATCACCAGGACGTTCGCGGGAAAGGTCGTCGTCGGATCGAGAACGACCCAGTCGCCCGGTTCGAATCCACCGCTCACGCCGACATCGAAGGTATCGCAGCTGTTGGCCGCGATGGTGTCGGTGAGATTGTTCGGACTGGTGTAGTTCGCGCCGAGGATCTTGGCGACGGACACGCTGTTGCTGCCGAGCTGCGTCGCGGTTACCGCACCGCTGGCGATGGTGCGCGTCGAGACCGCGCCGGTCGCGAGCTCGGGTTCGCCGACCGCCCCGCCGGCGATGGCACGCGACGAGACCGAGCCGGTAGCGAGGTCGACCTCGGCGACCGCCCCGTTGTCGATGGTGCGCGACGAGACGGCGTCCGTCCCGAGCTTGACCTCGGAGATCGCTCCGTTGGCGAGGGTCCGTGTCGACACGGCGCCGGTATTGAGGTCGACTTCGTCGATGGATCCATTCTGCACGCCGATCGCCGTCTGCGCGACCAAGGCGTAGTCGGAATCGTTCGAGAACTGCGCCGCCGGCACGGCGTTGATCGGAACGTCGGGTGAAAGTCTTGTGAAACTTCCGGTCGAACTGCCCGACCGGACACCGATCGCCAGTTGCCTATCGCCGCTGTCGAATGCCGGACCGAAGTCGAAGTTCACGGTGAACACGCCGCCGACCACCGAAACGTTCTCGGCCTGGTAGAGGGCCGACGCCACGGCACCCTGCGGAGTGAACAGCTGGAAGGTGAAGTCGTAGCTCCCGTTCGCCGGCGCGCCGGCGACTTCGAGGGAACCCTGGTATGTCAGCGTGGTACCCACCGTCGCCGCGTTCGACAGCGACGCCAGCAGAAACATCAACACGATCATCGCATGGCGCATGGGGATGTCCTCACGGGCAGGGAGACGATTCGAAACCGTCGCAGAACAGCCGGTTCGAGGCGCCGGCGACCGGCTGATGAAAGCCGCCGATGAGCCGGTAGGTTCCACCGGTCTGCAGCCCGGCGATCTGGCCGATCGTCGAGGTAAGGCGCAGTTGCGGTGCCGTGCTGACGCCACCGGCCGCCACCGCGAACTTGCGCATCACGTAAGGTCCGCCCGCCGACTGCGCCGACGCGACCGCCCACGGGATGGCCGTCGCGAGGAGCAGCAGGCTCAACCTCCTCCATGCGCCGGACCTCCTTCCGTTGGCTTCAGTTCCCGTGCGTGATTCGTCCAGGGTCGTTGGTTGTTGCGATGGCATGGATGTCTCCGGGTGAAGAGGGGGAGGACTCACCCGTCGGCAAGGCCTCCCTTCCTCAGACGGAAAATTCGCGACGCAGGCTCATCGCTACGATCCGACATGCCGACGGCCGCGATTCGTCGGTCTTTGCCAGGGCAAGGTCGTGACACAGGATTGGATCGCTCCCGCCGACCTGCGGCTGGTCAACCGTCGATGCCGGCGCGACGATGCGCGAAGGCGGCCTGGGCGGCGTCATGCGGTTCGCGACGATCCGCGTCGGCCAGGGGTCACGACGGGCCGGAGGTGACTTCCAGCATCGGCATCGCCCCGCTGCAGGACGTCGACGAGAAGCTCGCGGACCTGCTGCATCGCGCCGACGGCGCGCTCTACCAGGCCATAGCCGCCGGACGCCGCGGCTACCGGATGGCCGAGGCCCGAATCCGAGACCTCGCAGGAACGCGATCACCGTTCATTTCGATTCGACCTTCAGTGCCGACAGCGCGCCGGAAATCGGAATCAGGAAATTGACGTTGAGCGAGCTGCCCTGGGCGGTGAACAGTCCGGCGACGCTAAGCGCGACGAGGTCGCCGTGGTCGTCGAACACCGGGCCGCCGGAATTGCCGGGATTGATGGCGGCGTCGGTCTGGTAGAGGCGCCGGCCGTTCTCCTCGCGAACCGCGGAGAGGATGCCCTTCGTGATGGTGTGGTCCAGCTTGAGGTCGAGCGGCGTGCCGATCACGTACAGCTGGTCGCCAAGCTTCGGTTCGGAAGGCGCGAGCCCGACTGCCGGCAGGCGACCGCCATCGAACTGCAGCAGCGCGACGTCGACGCCGGTGTCGCGGCGAACAACCTTCGCCGGCAGCACCTTGCCGTCGACGAGCAGCTTCACGGAGGAGTCGGTGCCGACGACGTGGGCATTGGTGATCGCATAGCCGCCACCGTCGATCACCACGCCGCTGCCGTGCCCCCGGCTGGTCTGGACCGTCAGCGTTCCGGCCAGCAGCTTGTCGGAACGGTCGCGGAACTGGCCACGACCGTCACCTCGCGTCAGCGTCACGCCGATGCGGCTCAATGCGAGCCCGGCCGGTGGAGCGATGCTCGCGACGCCGGACAGCGCGTCGACGAAACTCGGATCCCCCAGCAGGTTGTCGACGGCCTGCCGGACCGCCTTGCCGATGGCGCTGTCGTCCTTGCCGACGTAGCCCTCGAAGCTGCCTTCGCTCGCGCCGCGGAACATCACGGTACCGTCGGCCGTCTTCAGCCGCCAGCCGATCTTCGCGTAGCCGCGAGCATCGGCGCCGTCCGCCGACATGTGGGCGGTGCAGACATCGAATCGCATCTTCGACAGATCGGCTTCCAGCGTCAGACCGTCCATGCCGCCTCCGGCGTCCGCCTGCGTCAGGTGATACCCGGACTTGCGGAATGCCGTGACCACGATGTCGCCACCGAGCTTGTCGCGGAGGTCGTCGGTACTCTTGCGGACCGCCACGGTGTCGGCGCGATCGCAGTTGGGGCCGGTGAGCACCCGACCCACCGTGGTGTGATCGAAGTTCATCGTGAACTTCGTCAGCAGCATTTCCGGACCACCGTCCGACTGCGAATTGCGGATCGGCGTGCGATTGGGGACCTTGACCTCGCCCCAGTCGTTCGTGAGGTCCATCTGCTTCACGTTGTCCCGTGCCGCCTTGTCGTCGGCCGGCGGCGGCTGATCGGAGTAGTGGATCTTGCCCTCCGCGTCCCGCCATTTGTAGGTGCCGGCGGCCTGTGCCGGGTTTCCGGCCACGAAGAGCGCAATGGCAATCGCAACTGCGCGACCGAGGGACATCGTCGAAAGGTTCATGGGTGTTCGGTACGGTGATCGGGACGCTCAAGATTCTCGCACGGTCAAATTCGACCGGCGCCAACACCGCCACCGGAACCTTGCAGACGATCGCACATCGTTTCGTGCCCTTCGTGCATCTCATCGACGTCCGCCCTCCTCCGCCGGGGCCGGCGAGACCGGTTCCCGACGGCCGCGGTGCCGCGTCAGTCGCCCGCGGCGACGATCCTCACGCCGAAGCCGCTTGCCTCGTAGATCCGCTGACCGTCGACCCACAGGCTCGCGGTCGCGACCGCGTAGGGGCCACGCTCGTCGCGCCCGGTCGCCGTCACCTCGACGGTGCTGTGCACCCTCCCATGGTGCGGCAGCACCTGCCCACGGTAGCGCCACTGGTGCGGCTGGCCAGCGGCGAGTGCCTCGAAGCGCGGGCGCTCGATGCCGGCGTCCATGCCCTGCTCCAGCATCCACACCTGAAGCGCCTGGATCATCGCCGTGAGGCCGAGCGAGCCCGGCTGTACCGGGTCCTGGAAGAAGTGGGCCTTGAAGAACCACTCGTTCGCGTCGACCATCTTCACGGCTCGGCAGTATCCCAGAGCCGGACCGCCGCCACCGTCCCACAGGCCGTCGATCCGGTCGATCATCCGCAGCCGGTCGACGCCGAGCCGCGCCGCGATCCGCGGCTCGCGCACGTCGATGTCGCGATTCGCTGGACGCGCCTGCAGGCCCCGATGCAGCGGGTTGTCCGGCAGACCCGCCTGCGACGCCAGCGCATCCGGCGGGAAGAAGCCGAACACGGTGTCGAACGCATAGGCCGACCGCGCGCCGACGAAGCAGCGCACGCCGAAGCCGAGGATGATCATGCCGCCCGAGGCGGACACCCGGTTGAGCTCGACCTCGGTGCGCAGCGGGCCCTCGCCGGCGCACACCTCGGTCGTGATCGTGCCGCTGCCGTCGAGGTTGCGGAAGCACAGCTCGCCGTCGCTGGTCAGCGCCGAGCCGACGTAGCTCGCGAGCCAGCCGCAGGGTTGCAGCGCCGCTTCGAGCAGCACCGCATAGGGCACGGCGCGTCCGCCGTCCGCGGCGAGATGCCAGGCATCGGTCGCCAGATCGAACTCGGCCACCACCTTCGCGCCAGGCCGCATCACCCCGATCGGGCCCTCGATCGCCAGGATGCGGTCGATGAAGTGGAACGGCGGCGACGGCAGGCGCGCGACCCGCTGCGGGCCGTCGAAGCGCCGGTACATCGGCCCGAACGCGTCCGACGGCCGGCCGAGCGCCGTGGCGACCAGGCTCCGACGATCGAATCGGAAGCCGTCGACCGCGACGACGCGCGGATCGCGGTCGACCGGCAGGACGGCGACGTCGACCGGCCAATCCGGGACGAGCCGCAACGCGAGCCGGCGCGCATGGAAAGCCTTCAGGCCGTCGACCGTGCACAGCACGTCGGCGAACACGGTGGGCTCCGGCCCCGCGACGATCTCCTCGACGAACACCTCGGTGACGAGTTGCCGCGACCGCGGCGTGACCTGGCCGCGGCACTGCAGCTTGTACGGGATCTCCGGCACCGGCTCGAAGCGCCAGGCGTCGCGGTCGAGCGTGTAGCCATGGGCGGCCAGATGGAACGCGAGCACCTGCAGGCAGCCGTCCAGCATCAGCGTGCCCGGCATGCAGGGGTCGTTCTTGAAGTGGCCGTCGAAGAACCACTGGCCCGGATCGATGTCCAGTTCCGCCCGGGTATAGCCGCGGCCCCACGGGCCGCCGCGCGACTCGAAGGCGGTGACGCGGTCGATCAGCAGCATGCGGCCGTCATGGATGCGCGGGCTCAGGGTGTGGGTCTGCGCGCGCTCGAAGCCCGCGCCGAAGCAGGCGTAGGTGTCGCCGGCGGCGAAGGCCTCCAGCGCCCGGCGATCGAACGACGCGCGAGCCGGGACGGCGCGTGGCGGATCGAGCCGCGGCGCCGCGACGATCGCCTGGTCCTCCGGCGTCCACAGGCAGCCGGCGGAGTCGGCGAGCTCGGCATCGGTGAAGAAGCCGGCCTGGCCCTGGCGCACCGTCAGCTGCGGCCGGTCGCCGTTCATCGCCTCGTAGTGGAAGAACATCAGGCGGATGTCGCCCTGCGCCGCATGGCCGTCGAGATGGATGTCGAAGCGCAGCGTCTCGCCGACCTTCGGCAGCGCGCCGTGGTAGGTCAGCTCGCAGCCGAGCAGGCGGTAGACGCGCTCGCCGCGATTGAAGCGATCGACCCCCAGGTAGGAGATCAGCATCAGGTCGGCCTGCCCGGCCTCGACCATGACACCCGCGGGCATCCGCTGTTGCAGCAGGTACCAGTCCTGCGAGCCGACGTCGGTCTCGGTGACGATGCGGCCGGTGCCCATGCTCATCGGCTCCGCGTCGAGTGCCATCACGCGGTCGGCGAGCAGCAGCGGCGCCTTCGGCATCCGCACCTGGCGGGCGTAGCCGTCCTGCACCGCGAACTCGGGGCCGAAGATCTCCGAGATCCTCCCGTCGGCGTGGATCTCGAGGGCCTTGCGGTCGAATCGCGGCGCGAGCTTCGGCATCGGTTCACGAGCTTCCGTCGCGGAGTCGATCGACGGCCGAGGGCCCAGGGCCGTGGTTCCAGTCGACTTCTGCGCGGTCGCGGTGCGTTCCGGCGGTGCCGGAGCCGTCGACGGAACCGGCATCGCGTCCTTGCCGATCATCGGCACGCTCGTTCCGGCCGCGCGCAACAGGACGTCTGAGGCCTGCCTGCGCAGCGCGATGAAGCGCTGATGCGCTTCCGTCTGCGCGCGCGTGAACGCACGCTGGGCATCGGCCAGGCGCGCCAGTTCGACGCGAACGCCGTCGGCAAGCGTGGCGGCGTGTCCGACCGGCAATGGCCGCGGCAGCGTCGCCGCCGCGGGCGCGGCGATCGGCGTCGCCGGGGCGCCGACGGGCGATGCGAACGTCGCGACGGGAGCTCTCGCGGCGACGGGCTGCGCGGCGCCCGGCGGAGTCGACGCCACGACGCCGAGCTCGAGCACCGGCGGCAGTGACGGTGCCGGGGCCATGCGTTGGACGGAAGCGGAGCTCGTCGCGGATTCGGAGTGGCGCGCCCTGCCCGGCTCGGGCGGAAGCTTCACGGCGGGTGGATGCGCGGCGAAGGACTTTGGCCGCTTCGCCGTTGGCACCGGCCGGGCGGGCGCCAGGGCGCGCTCCAGCGCGAGGTGATCGACGTCGACACCGGCGGCCAGCAGCGCCGCGGTCGCGCCGAGAATCGTCTCGATGCCCTTGCCGCGACGATCGAGACTCACGACCAGGGCTTCGCGATCGCGAAGCTGCTGGCGGATGACGCGCCCGAAGGTGCCGCCCGGTCCGTGTTCGACGAAGATCCGCACGCCGTCGTTCCAGGCGTTCTCGACCAGCGGTCGCACGTCGAGGGTCTCGACGGCCTGGGCGAGGATCGCCTCGGCGCAGGCCTCGACCCCGGTCGCGTAGCTGCGTCCGCTGGCGCTCGAATAGACCCGGCCGTGGCGCGGCGGCGACGTCGCGCGGCGATGCAGGTCGAGCCAGGCCGGGCCGACGGCACGCAGCTCCGGCACATGCACCACCAGCGCATAGTCGAGCGGCAGGCAGCGCGCGGCGCCGAGCCGCTCGACCGCGACCGCGCATTGCGTCGCGTCGCCGGCGATCAGGCACTCCTCGTCGCTGTTGACGATCGCGATGTGGACGCGCGGCAGCTCGGCCAGCACTGCGCGCACCTCGGCGAGCGGGGCCGCCGCGGTCCAGCAGGTCCAGCGCGATGGCGTCCCCCAGACCCGCTCGAGCAGGTCGAAGCGACCGGCGAGTTCGCGATCCAGCAGTCCGGAGGCGTCCATGTCGGCCATCAGCGCGTCGGGATCGTTCCAGACGCCGGCAGCGATCAGCGCATTGGTCTCGCCGGACGAATAGCCGAGCCATGCATCGGCCCGCAGTCCGAGCAGGCCTTCCGACAGTGCGAGGTGCATCTGCGCGAGTGCCGAGGAGCCGGTGAGCTGCTCCATCACCGACGGCGGACGCCCGGAATCCTCGAACGACCAGGACAGCGCAGTCGGCAGGCGCGCGCTGCGCGCGGCCAGGGTCGCGCCGAGTCCCGGAAGATGGCTGAGCAGGTCGCGCCCCATGCCGCGGTACGCGGCGCCGGCGCCGGCGAACGCGAACGCGACCTCGCCCGCGAGCGGCCGATCCCGGAAATGGATGCCGTGACCGCCCGGCGCACCGTCGACGAGGTGTGCCAGCGCGCGCAGCCGCTGTGCCGCCAGCTGCGACTCGTTCGCCACCAGCACCACGCGCGCCGGACCGTCGAGCCCGCGGCGATCGGCGCGCAGCGCGGCCACCACCTCGGCGCGATCGGCGCCGGCGTAGCAGTACAGGCGCGGCAGCGCGACCTCGCCGCGGCTGGGATGGCGGGCGGCCTCCCGCAGGACCGTCGGCGCGAAGCCGTCGATCGAGATCCGGCGTGCCCGCGGCGTCGCCGACAGCCACGGAACGCCGTCGCTGCGGCGGCGCTGATGGAGTTCCTGTGCGGCGACGGCCACCCGGACCAGCCCGAAGGCGGCCGGCGCGAAGCCGATCCGCGCTTCCAGTGCCGACGCGTCGTCCGCATCGGCGCCGATCGCGGCCGTTCCGTCCTCGCCGACCAGCGCGTAGATCCGGTCGCCGTCGCGCTCGGCATGATCGAGGCGCTTGACCACCAGCGCGACCGCCGCGTCGCCGGCGATCCGCCCGCTGACCGCGCGCTGCACCGCCTCGCAGGCGAAGTCGGTGGCACCGACCACCGCGACGTCGAGCTCGCCGGCGGCAATGGCGCGCACCGCGATCCCGAGCGCGACCGGGCCGGAGGCCTCGCCGGCCTGCACGGTGAACGCCGGTCCGCCGAGGTCGAACTGCGAGCTCAGGCGATTGGCCGGGATGTTCGGCATCGAGCCCAGCACCGCCGCCGACTCGAGCGCGGGCACTACCGCCGCGCGCGCCCGTGCCAGCCAGTCGGCGTCCGCAGCGCGCTCGGGAAGGCGCCAGCGGCAGCCGTAGCGCGCGACCTCGGGATCAGGCTCCATGCCCACCAGCACCGCGCTGCGCTCGCGCGGCGGCGGCACCGTTTCCGCCAGGGCCTCGCGGGTCGCGGCGAGCATCGCGAGCTGTTGCGCCTGGGTCTGCGCGAGGTCGTGCGGCGGAAAGCGCAGGCCGTCGAGGTCGAGCTCGATCGCGTCGATGCGTCCCTCGCCCTTGCCGTCGCGCAGCTCGCGACCGGACCGCAGCGCCGCGATCAGCTCGACCCGATCGGCGGCCGCGGCGACGCGCGCGCCGATGCCGACGATCGCGACGTCGACCGGCCCGCCGAGCGCCGCCGTCGCCACCGCCGTATCGTCCCCGAGCGCCGGATCGTCTTCCGACAGCACCAGGTGCGCGTTGTTGCCGCCGAAGCCGAACGCCGAGATGCCGGCGAGGCGCGGGCCGTCGGACGGCCAGGTCTCGGCTCGGTCGAGCAGGCGGAACGGCGTGCCGGACAGCGCCGGGTGCGGCGCATCGACGTGCAGCGTGGGTGGCCGAGTCCGCGCGTGCATCGCGCCGAGCACCTTGATCACGGCGGCCGCGCCGGCGGCCGTGATCAGATGCCCGAGATTGGACTTCAGCGAGCCGATCGGCAGCGCCGCCGACCGCGCGAACACCCGGGCACTGCTGCGCAGTTCGGTCGCATCGCCGACCGGCGTGCCGGTGGCATGGCATTCGAGCAGCGAGGCGGCGGCGGGATCCACGCCGGCCATCGCCCAGGCCGCGGCGATCGCGCGCTCCTGGCCCTCCTCCGAAGGCGCCAGCAGGCCCTTGCCGCGGCCGTCGTTGGACAGGCCGATGCCGCGGATGATGCCGAGGACGGTGTCACCGGCACGGCGCGCATCGGCCAGCCGCTTGAGACCCACGAAGGCCGCGCCTTCCGCGGGCACGAGGCCGTCGGCGTCGCGATGGAACGGCCGCGAGCGTCCCGACTTCGACAGCGCGTTCAGCGCCGAGAAGCCGACGTGCAGGAACAGGTCGTCGGCACGCTGCACCGCACCGGCGATCATCAGGTCGGCGCGGCCGTCGTGCAGCCGGTCGCAGGCGAGCTTGATCGCATACAGCGACGATGCACAGGCGGCATCGAGGCAGAACACGTCGCCGCCGAGGCGGAGTGCGCGCGCCAGCAGCGCGGCGCTGCCACCGCTCATCGCGCGATTGCGCGGATCACCGCCCTCCTCGCCGTGCCAGACCGCCGCCGCGTGCGCCGCCATTGCCGCAGTCGGGAAACCGAGGTTGCCGACGACCGCACCCACGCGCTCGTGCGCTACCGGCTTCGCGCCGCGGAGCACCTCGCGGGCGCCGTGCAGCAGCCAGTGCACCAGCGGATCGAGGCCGTCCAGCTCGGTGGCGGATACCGCGAACCCCTCAGGGTCCCACTGTGCCTCGAAGCCGTCGACGTAGCCGCCGCGATCCGACCATGCGCGGTCGGGCAGCGGCGCGTCGGGCGCGCACAGCGCATGCTCCGGCGCGAGTCCCCAGCGCCCCGCGGGAACGCGCGACAGCAGATCGCGTCCGTCGCGCACCGCTTCCCACAGCGCATGCGGCGACAGCGCGCCCGGCAGCAGGCAGGAGGTGGAGACGATGGCGATCGGTTGGAAGCGTTGAGGCGAAGTCATGGCGCTCGGAGAAAGGGCCCAAGGCAAAGGGCCCAGGGCCCAGTGGGACTGCGAAGGGCACGGAGGGACGGCAGTGCCCGCCGCTTCGACATCGGTCGAGCTGGCGGTCGGCGCGCGAGCACCGATCGCAGACCATCGTCGGCGCAGTGCGCTCGTGGCTCGCGCCCCTCGCAGCGCGCGTCGCGCTTCGCATCCACGAGTCCGACGGAACCCTGGGCCCTGTGCCCTGGACCCTCGGCGGTGCGGCAATTCCGCGAGGGACGAAGCACCGTCATGGCAAGGCGTGGACCTGGACGCCCAGCATCTCCGCATACCGCCGCCCATGCCGATCGGACAGCAGGATGTCGGCCGTGCTCTCCGAACTGCTGCCGCGGCGACGGTAGGCCGTGGCGGTCAGGGGGCCGACGATGGGCTCGGCGGAATAGCAGCGCAGCTCCGCGATCGCCGTCGGCAGCGTCGGCGCTCCGAGCATCCGGCGGCCGTGCAGCACCGCCAGCTGGAGGCCGCCGTCGAGCGCGGCGACGTCGAGCTGCCACGGCTCCTGGCGCCAGCCGGCCACGTCGACGCCGCGCACGGTCGCGCCGATGCCGGCATCGGAGATGCCATGAACCTGATCGATCAGCTCGAAGGAGCCGCGATGGAACAGCAGGTCGCCGTACAGCGCCTCGCCGCTCCACGCGCCGAGTTCCAGCGCCGGCTGCGCGCGCTCGCCGGCAGGCATCTCCGGACGCAGCTCGGCCTTCGCGGTGTACATCAGCGTGCCGCGCGCATCGCGCACGCTCATCGAAAGCTCGGCGCCGCGCACGCAGGGCAGCGCGACGGCGTCGATGCGGTAGCGATCCCCGCCGTTCTCGAAGCCGCCGAGGCGGATGCCCCGCAGCACCTTGAGGTCGACCAGGCTGACCAGGTGCAGTCCCGGCCGGAAACTGCGCGCCGCGCGCGCCATCCACTCGGCGACCAGCACCACCGGTACCACCGGCGTGCCCTTCACCGCGTGGCCCTCGAGGAACGCATGACTGCCGCGGGAGACCTGCACCTCGACCGATACCACGCGGGCCTCGGCGCCGTCCATCAGCAGGGCCTCGCCGCGCGGCTCGCCGCCCAGCACCAGCTCGACGCCGTCGGGTCGGGCATCGCGCATCTCGTCGGCGAACATCCTCGCCCCGACCGCCAGCGGGATCATCGGCACACCGAGCGCGGCGAAGCGCTCGCGCAGCGCCGGGTTGACCATCCCACCTTCCCAGGGGCCCCAGCCCAGGGCCTTCGCGCGCAGGCCCGGACGCCGCCGCGCCTCGGCGGCGACGACCTTCGCCAGCACCTCGTTGGCCATCGCATAGTCGGACTGCCCGGTGTTGCCGCAGCGGGCGGAGACCGACGAGAACACGCACAGCAGTTTCAGCGGATCGTTCGCGGTCGCCGCCAGCAGCGCGCGCAGACCGTCGACCTTGGTGCGGAACACGGCATCGAACTGCGCCGCGGTCTTGTCGACGATGCGGCGGTCGGCCAGCACGCCGGCGGCATGCACGATGCCGGCGATCGGTCCCCATTCGCCGCGGACCCGCTCGACCACCGCGGCGACCGCCGCGACGTCGTCGATCGCGACCGCCTCGTAGCGCGCCTCGGCACCGTTGGCGCGGATCGCCGCCAGGCTGCGGCGGATCTCGCGGGCGCCGAGCACCCGGTCGACGCGGGCCGCGAGCAGCGACGGCGTCACGCTCTCGCCGGCGGCGACCGCCTCGGCGAGCATCACCCGCTTCAGCGCGGTCGCGTCGGCGGCGCCGGCGTGCGCGGCCGACTCGTCGACCAGGGGCGTGCGGCCGAGCAGCACGAAGCGCGCCTTGCACGCAGCCGACCACTCCGCGATGCAGGCCGCGGTGACGCCGCGCGCGCCGCCGCTGACCACGACGACCTCGCCGCTGCCGATTGCCGCCATGCTCGGGCGCACCGGCCGGTCGGTGCTGACCAGCGTCGTGCGGACACCCGATGCCGACAGTCCGACCTCGATCTCCCCGCCACCACCGAGCAGTTCGTCCACCAGTGCGACGGCGAGCGCCGCGTCGCCGCGATCGCCGCGTTCGAGATCGATCGCGCGCAGTGCCGCGCGCGGCCATTCCAGCGCGGCGGTCTTCACCAGGGCCGGCAGGCCGGCCAGCCATGCGCGCAGGGGATCCATCGAGCGCGAGCCGAAGCTGCCGCCGCTGTCCTGCACCGTGACGAACACCCGCCCGGCCTCGTCGCTGCTCCGGCCCACGCGCTGCGCGAGATCGAAGGCCTCGCGGTTGACCGCGGCCGCCTCGACGCTGTCGCGGACGGCACGCAGTCCCCCGAGGAAGACGCAGGCGCCCGCGCCGTCCGGCAGCGTCGCGGCGACCCGGGCGTCGACGCCGCGCGAGCGCAGCTCCGCCACCACAGCCGCATCGAGGCCGTCGCCGCCGCCGATCACATGGACGTCCGGACGTCCGAGCAGGCCGGGCAGCGCGAAGCCGGCCGGCGGCGCGGGAACACGCTCCAGGATGTAGCGGCCGAGGTCGGTGCGCGGTGGCGGCAGCGCCAGCGTCGAGTCCTCGGCGGCCAGCGTCGGCAGCCCGCCGCCGGCACTTGCGTCGGGGCGATCGAAATACGCGACGATCTCGGCCAGCGTGTGCAGTCCGGCGAGCTCGGCACGATCGCCGGCCGGCAGCCCGGGCAGGCGCTGCTCGACCGCGGCGAGGATCTCGACCCGCTTGATCGAGTCGACGCCGAGATCACCCTCGAGGTCCATCTCGAGGTTCAGCATCTCCGCGGGATAGCCGGTCTTCTCGGCGACGATCGACAGCAGCGTGCTCGACAGCGACCCCCGATCGACCGTGGATGGCCTGGCGGTCGCTTCCGCCGCCTTCGCACTGCCGGAACCCTCCCTGGCCGCCTTCGGGTCAACCGCGTCGCCGGCCCCGGCGAGGTAGGTGACGATCTCGCGCAGCGTGTGCATCGCCGCCATCCGGGCGCGGTCCACCTCGACCTTGACGGTGCCGCGCTGTTCGACCGCGGCCAGGATCTCCACGCGCTTGATCGAGTCGACGCCGAGGTCACCCTCGAGGTCCATGTCGAGATTCAGCATCTCGGCCGGATAGCCGGTCTTCTCCGCGACGATCGCGAGCAGCAGCGACGCGAGGTCGCCCGCCGACGAGGCCTCCGGAGCGGGTGCCGCCGGCGCCGCAACCGACCCGGGCGGCGGCACCGCTGCGGTCGCTCCGCCCAGGCTGCCGAGGTAGTCGACGATCTCGCGCAGCGTGTGCAGCGCGCCGAGCCGGCTGCGGTCGATCGCGACACCGAGCGCGCCGCGCTGCTCGACCGCGGCCAGGATTTCGACCCGCTTGATCGAGTCGATGCCGAGGTCGCCCTCGAGGTCCATGTCGAGATTCAGCATCTCGGCCGGATAGCCGGTCTTCTCGGCGACCACGGCGAGCATCAGATCGGAGACCGTCGGACCCGCCGCGATCGGCGCGGCCGCGAGCCGAAAAGGAGCCGGCGCGGCAACGTCGCGCGCCGGAGCCGCAGCGACGGCGACCGTCGGTGCAGGTGTGCGCACCGCGTCGCTCGCTGCCGGGCGCGCCGTGGCGGGCGCCGCCGCCGCGGGCGACGCGACGGTCGGCGCCGCGACCGCCACCGGGGGCGCCGCCGCCATGGCGGAACCCGCGCCCAGCAGCGCGGTCAGGCCGGACAGCGCGCTCTCGGCCAGCTTCAGGTATTGAGTGTGGCTGTCGGACAGGGCCCGCTGGAATTCGGCATGCGCGGCGGCGGTCTGCTGCTGCGCCTCCTGGAACGCCGCCAGCCAGGCCGGCGACAACTTCGTTTCGGAACTCATGGACTCGACTCCAGCAGCAACGGGCGCGGCGACGCGTTCCTCCGGAGGCGATCCATCCGGGTGCGTCGCGTCGTTCGAAAGGTGTCCGGCCGCGGGACGGCCGTGAGGCGCCATCGAGCGCGGCGGATTCGGCGGCGGCAGCGTGGCCGGATCCACCGGCGGATAGGGCTTGCCGACGTTGGTGCCGTCGATCGGCACCGACAGCCGGGCCGGCGCCGGAGCGTCGTCCTCCCGGCGGACATCGGCGAACAGGTTCGGGAGTCGGGTCGCGACGCCGGCGGCGGCGAGCTGCGCGAGGCCGCAGAACAGGACCTCGAGACCCGCCTTGCCCTTGCGATCCAGCGCGATCACGGTATGCGGCCGCGCCCCGAGGATCGCCGCGACCAGGCCCCGCAGCACCGAGCCAGCACCCACCTCGACGAACACGCGGGCGCCATCCGCGTACATCGCCTCGACCATCTCGACGAAGCGCACGGGAGCGGCGATCTGCCGCACCAGGCCGTCGCGCAGCAGGGCAGGATCGGCGCCGTAGGCACCGGCGTCGGCGTTGCCGTACACCGGGATCGCCGGGGCCCGGAAGGCGATGCCGGCGAGGAATTCGGCGAACGGTGCGCAGGCGGCCGCGACCTGCGGCGAATGGAACGCCGCCGCGACCGGCAAGCGTCGGGCCGGCACGCCCTCCGCCGCGATCGCCCGCTCGAACGCGGCGATCGCGTCGGTCGCGCCGGAAACGACCACCTGGTCGGGCGCATTGTGGTTGGCGATGGCGAGCGTCGGCGCATGCTTTCCGAGCAGCGCGCGCGCGCGCTCGATTTCGACGCCGAGCGCGGTCATCGCGCCGCCGCCGGCCCGGGTGGCCGCCTCCATCAGCTCTCCGCGGCGGCGGGCGATCGTGAGCAGGTCGTCCGCGGAGAGTGCCCCCGCGGCGCACAGCGCCGCGATCTCGCCGAAGCTGTGGCCGCCGACCCGCTGCGCGCGGATGCCGAGGTCGTCGAGCAGCGCCAGCAGCGACAGGGAGGTCGCTCCGAGCGCCGGCTGCGCCCAGGAGGTCGCGGTCAGGCGTTCGCGCTGGGCGGTCTCGGACGCGGCGTCGAACACCGGGCGCGGGAAGACGACTTCCTGCAGTGCCGTCGTGGGATCGAGGGGCAGGTCCGCGGCCTGGTCCCAGACGGCGCGCGCGGACTCGAAGCTGATCGCCGCCGCAGCGCCCATGCCGAGGTATTGGCTGCCCTGCCCCGGGAACAGGAACGCGACGTCCCCGGCGGGTGCGCCGACGCAATAGCTGCTGCCGTCGGGCAAGGTGAATGCGGCGTCCGGATTCGCCGCGATCCGCGCGAGCGCGACCGACAGGCGCGCATCGAGCTCGGCGAGCGACGCGGCGACGAGGGCGAGCCGGAACGGCGCCTCGGCGCGGAAGTCGCTGCGACTCGCCGCCGCCAGGCGCGCCAGCGTCGCTGCGCCGGCACGCCACGCGCGCGCATGTTCGCCCAACGCGGCGGCGCTGTCGG
>JBGAPI010000008.1:0-78077 GCA_044221335.1 Ahniellaceae bacterium | reverse complement strand
GCTGTCGGCCGACCGCGCGACGAGGTCGTGCGACGCCGTCGGAAGTCGCGGCGCCTTCTGCCCCGGCCCGCGGTACTCCTCGAGCGCGAGATGGAAATTCGAGCCGCCGAAGCCGAACGCGCTGACCGCGGCGCGGCGCGGATGATCGCCGTTGCGGATCCACGGGCGCGCCGTCGTGTTGAGATAGAACGGGCTCTCCGGCAGGCCCAGCTTGGGATTCGGCGCCGCGACCTTGATCGTCGGCGGCAGCACCTTGTGATGCAGCGCCATCACCGCCTTGAACAGGCCCGCTGCGCCGGCGGCGGCCTTGGTGTGGCCGATCTGGCTCTTCACCGAGCCGAGCGCGCACCACTGCGTACGCCCCGGCGCCGACGGCGCGTAGACACTGGCCAGTCCTTCGAACTCGGCAACGTCGCCGGCCTTGGTCCCGGTGCCGTGCGCCTCGACCAGTTCGATCGTCTCCGGTCCGAATCCCGCCAGTTCGTAGGCCCGCCGCAGCGCGACCGCCTGCCCCGCCGACACCGGCGCATAGACCGACTTCGAGCGGCCATCGGACGAAGTACCGACACCAGCGAGCACCGCGTAGATCCGGTCGCCGTCGCGCTCCGCGTCGGCGAGACGCTTCAGCGCGACCATGCCGAGACCCTCGCCGAGCATGGTGCCGTCGGCCTGATCGCTGAACGGCCGGCAGTCGCCGGTCGGCGACAGCGCCGGCGTCTTCGAGAAGCACATGTACATGAAGATGTCGTTCAGCGTGTCGACGCCGCCCGAGATCACGAGGTCGCTGTGGCCGAGCTGCAGCTCGTTCACCGCCATCGAGATCGCGGCGAAGGTCGACGCGCAGGCCGCGTCGGTCACCGCATTGGTACCGCCGAGGTTCAGGCGATTCGCGATGCGGCCGGCGACGACGTTGCCGAGCAGCCCGGGAAAGCTCGCCTCCTGCCACGGCACGTAGTGCGCGGCGATGCGGTCGCAGGCCGCCTGCACATCGTCCTCCGGCAGGCCGGTCTCCCGCAGCGATTTCACCCACACCGGGCGCTGCAGCCGCGAGACCATGTCGAACAGCAGCTCCTGCGCGCTGGTGACGCCGAGGATCACCGAGATCCGCGAGCGGTCGAGCGTGTCGAACTGGCCGCGCGAGGCATCGCGCAACACCTGCTGGGCGACGATCAGCGCGAGCAGCTGCGAGGTATCGGTCGCCGGCAGGGTCGACGGCGGCACGCCCCAGCCGAGCGCGTCGAAGTCGACCTTCGGCAGGAAGCCGCCGCGGCGTGCATAGGTCTTGTCCGGCGCGGACGGATCGGGATCGTAGTAGTCGTCGATCCGCCAGCGATGCGCCGGCACGTCGCCGATGAGATCGTTGCCGGCGAGGATGTCGCGCCAGAATCCCGTGGCGTCGGTCGAGCCCGGAAACAGGGCGGAGACACCGACGATGGCGATCGGCTGGCGCTTCGGGTCGGACCCATCACTCATGACAGCAACCTCGGTCGGAAATCGAAAGCGGCGGCCGGCACCGGCACGCCGTAGCTGCGCAGTTGCTGCGCACGAGTGATCGCGGTGGCGCCTTCCAGCAGGTTCAGCGCGACCTGGCCCGCCGTGCGGCGCTCCGGCGCCTCGAGGAAGCTGCCGCGGACCCAGGTGTTGAACGCGCCCATCGCCGGGCCGCACCAGACCTGGAAATCGACCGCCCGGTCGGCGACGCCGTCGATCGCCCAGCGGCTGGACAGGCCGAGATAGGAGCGGAACACCAGCGCCATCCGGTGCTTCGGGTCACGCTCCGCGCGTTCGACCTGGGCCGGATCGCGCCCGGCCCAGAACGCCCGGGTCGACGCCCAGGCGGCGTCGAAGTCCTGGCGCAGGATGTCCTTCTCGATCCGGGTCCGCTCGGCGGCAGGAATCTCCTCGAGCGACCGGTGGGACCGGTACGCCTCGTAGAGCTTGCGCGCCCGGATCGCGAACAGCGACCCGCGCGACAGCACCTGCACTTCGACGCCCATCTCGAACATGTCGGCCGCCGGCGCCATGATGACGTCGGTCATCGCCGCCTTCGCCAGCATCGCGCGGGCGTCGGCGTGCAGGCCGCTCTCGACGCAGGACTGGTTGACCGAGCCGGTCTGCACGAAGTCGGCGCCCAGCGCGAAGGCGGCGGCCAGCGCGCCCGGCGTGCCGAGGCCGCCGGCGGCACCGATGCGGATCGCCTGACGGTAGCCGTGGGCCTGGACAAGGTCGTCGCGCAGGCGCTGGATCGACGGCAGCAGCGCCGTCAGCGGACGATTGTCCGTGTGGCCGCCGGAATCGGCTTCGCAGGTGAGGTCTTCGGCAATCGGAAGCGTTGCCGCGAGGTCGGCTTCGGCGCGGGAGAGCGCGCCACGAGCGACCAGCGCGTCGAGCATCGCCAGTGGCATCGGCGCGAGGAACTGCCGCGCGACTTCCTCGCGCGAGATCTTCGCGATCACCCGGTTGCGCCGGCGGATCCGGCCATCGGGCCCACGTTCGAGGCCGGTCGCGGCGTAGCGGACGATCGCCGGCGTCAGCGCGAGGTAGGCCGATGCCTCCACGCAGCGCACCCCGCGACGGAGGAACAGGTCGGCGACCGCCTCCTCCAGCGAGGCTTCGTTCGGGCTGTGGATCAGGTTGGCCCCCCAGGGCAGCCGCTGCGGGTCGAGCTCGCGCGACAGCGCGTCGACCGCCGCCTCGATGCGGCCGGGCGACAGCCCCGCGGCGCCGAAGAATCCGAGGCAGCCATGCTTCGCCATCGCGACGACCAGCTCCGCGCTGGCGATGCCGTTGGCCATGGCGCCGGCGACGTAGGGATAGCGGGTGCCATGCCGCTCCGCGAAGCCGCGGTTGCCGAGCCATTCCGGGTACAGCGGCGGGAGGACGCCGAGCACCTCGTAGGTGCCGCCACGGCCAAGTCCACCGTCGAGACCGACGCCATGTCGGGAATCGCCGGGGTCGCGCAGGACATGCACGGGGCGACGGGGCTCCGCGCAGGCCGCGGCGATGCCGGCGGGATCGAAGGCGGCGGCGCTCGGACCGGCGCGCCAATACGGTCGGATCGACTCCGGTGCCGTCAAGGGAGAGGGACTGGCCAAAACTGGCACTCGGTGGCATTTTGTGGACCGCGAATCTTACAACCTCGCTGGCATGGAAGAGTCACCGGCCCCGGTCCGCACGAAGAAAAAGCTTGCAACCCGCCGCGCGCTGATCGCAGCAGCGCAGCGTCGCTTCCACCGTCATGGCTTCGAGCGCAGCACCATCGAAGACATCTGTGCCGACGCCGGCGTGAGTCGCCGAACCTTCTTCCGCTATTTCGACAGCAAGGAAGCGCTCGCCTTCCCGCACCGCGACGATCGCCTGCAGCGTTTCCTCGAGCTGCTCGACGCCAGTTTCGCGGACGGCAATCCGTTCGATGGCCTCCGTCGCATCGCGATGACCTTCGCCCGCGAGTACTCGGCCAAGCGCGTGCAGCTGATCCAGCAGCAGCGGCTGATCGACGCGGTACCGAACCTGGCGGCACGCGAACACGAGATCGACCGGGACTGGGAACAGGCGCTGACGAACGCCCTGCTGCGCCAGCTGGCCGCGGAGCAAGGCGCGGAGGTCCGGGCGCGTGTCATGGCCGGGGCGACCATCGGCGTGATTCGGGCCACGATGCGCTACTGGTTCGACCGCGACGGCAAGCCCGACCTCGCGAAGCTGGGTCTGGAAGCGATCGATGGCCTGGAGCGCGGGTTCCTGCGGCGCGCATAGCCCGGGCGCTGCCCGCCGACGCCGTGCATTCAACGTCCGCCACGTTTCGAGCGTGGCGCGATGGCGGGCGATGCCCGCCCTGCGATATTGGTCGGGACGGTGAGATTCGAACTCACGACCCCCACAACCCCATTGTGGTGCGCTACCAGGCTGCGCTACGCCCCGACAGGCGGGGTCGAAACCGCAGGTTTCGACCCATTGCCACGCTGTCGCGTGGCTGAAGAGCTGAACAGTGTAACCGGAAAAGCGTCTCAGCGGCGAAGGATCTGGAGGACTTCTTCCAGTTCGAGGCGAACCTGTCGCACCACCTGACCGGTGATGCTCGCCTCCATCCGTCCCTGCTCGCCTTCCAGCCGCTGACGGGCGCCACCGATGGTGAAGCCCTGGTCGTAGAGGAGACTGCGGATCTGCCGGATCATCAGCACATCGTGCCGCTGGTAGTAGCGCCGGTTGCCGCGCCGCTTGACCGGCTTCAGATTCGGGAATTCCTGCTCCCAGTAGCGCAGTACGTGCGGCTTCACCTGGCACAGGTCGCTGACTTCACCGATGGTGAAATAGCGCTTGGCCGGGATCTGCGGCAGTTCCTGATTGCCACCCTGGTCGAGCATAGGCCTCCATCCCCCTGAAACCCGCTACCTGCCGACTTCCGTTTCGCTGGTGCGTCCGAGACGCACCCTACCCTTTATCCAAGCCGGTGCGTCCGAGACGCACCCTACCCTTTATCCAAGCCGGTGCGTCCGAGACGCACCCGACCCCTTATCCGAGCCGGTGCGTCCGAGACGCACCCTATGCGGCTGAGCCGCTGAAGCTTTCGACGCGCGCCTTCAACTTCTGGCCCGGCCGGAACGTCACCACGCGCCGCGCGGAGATCGGAATCTCCTTGCCGGTCTTCGGGTTGCGCCCCGGACGTTGATTCTTCTTGCGCAGGTCGAAGTTGCCGAAGCCCGACAGCTTGACCTGCTCTCCCCGTTCCAACGCCTCACGGACCACTTCGAAGAAAGCGTCGACGAACTCCTTGGCTTCGCGCTTGTTCAAGCCGACATGCTCGAACAGGCGATCCGCCATCTCGGCCTTGGTCAACGCCATATCAACTCCTCAGCACCGCGCCAAACTGCAGCTTCAGGGCCGCAAGCGCGGCGTTCACCGCGGCGTCCACCTCGGCATCCGTAAGGGTGCGGGAATCATCTTGCAAAATCAAGCCAATAGCGAGACTTCGTGAGTCGGCGGCTAAGCCTTGACCGCGATACTCGTCGAACAGCACCACTCGTCGGAGAATCGCACCGCCTGCGGCCTCGATCACTTGCGCGACCGCGGCGTAGGACACTGCGTTTGAAATCACCACCGCGATGTCCCGGCGCACCGACGGGTACGCGGAAACTCCAGTCGCTTTAGGGACTTGACGCGCCTGCAGCGGAATCAGGTCGAGTTCGAAAACAAGCGTGTCCGAAGCAGTGTCGAGCGCGGCGGCGAGACGCGGGTGCAGGGCACCGAGCTGTCCGATCACCGCCCCGTCGACGCGGACTTCGGCCGAACGGCCGGGATGCAGCCACGGCGCCTTCGAGGCGGCGAACTCGACCCGGGCGCCCGTGCCGCGCAGGCCCAGCAGGACCTCGACGTCCCCCTTGAGGTCGAAGAAGTCGAGCCCACGGCTGCGCTCGCCCCACTGTTCCGCGACGGCGCCGCCGGTGAGCACGCCGGCGATCCGGAGCGTCTCGAGCGGGGCCGAGCCCGGACGAGCCGAGAAGACCTTGCCGGTCTCGAACAGCCGCACGCGCTGCTGCTGGCGCGCCTGGTTGCGCTTGACCGCCTCGACCAGGCCCGGCAGCAGTGCGGTGCGCATCACCGCGATGTCCGCCGACAGCGGGTTGGCGAGCGCCACGATGTCCTGGTCGAGCTTCCAGGTCGTCAGCAGCTCGGTGCCGACGAAGCTGAAGTTGATCGCCTCCGCATAGCCGCGACCCGCCAGGGTCGCGCGGATCCGCTCGGCGTCGACCGCCGACTCGGTGTCGCTGATCGCGCGCAGCTGACCGCGCGGCGGCGCCACCGGGATGCGGTCGTAGCCATGGATGCGCGCGAGCTCCTCGATCAGGTCCTCCTCGATCTCGACGTCGAAGCGGCGCGAGGGTGGCGTGACTTCCCAGGCATCGCCGATGCGGCTCACCTGCATGTCGAGGCCGCGCAGGATCTCCTCGATGCGCTCGTCGGCCAGATCGATGCCGAGCACGCGCGAGGCCCGCGCCGAGCGCAGCCGAACGGGCTTTCGGACCGGCAACTGCGCCGGCTCGCAGGCCTCGACCAGCGGACCGGCCTGACCGCCGACCAGCGCGAGCAGCAGCGCGGTGATGCGCTCGATCGCCAGCCGCGGCGACTCCGGATCGACGCCCCGCTCGAAGCGGTGCGAGGCATCGGTGTGCATGCCCAGCCGACGCGCGCGACCGATGATCGATGCTGGCGTGAAGTGCGCCGCCTCGATGAACAGGTCCACGGTGTCGTCGGTGACCTTGGTTTCGAGGCCGCCCATCACGCCACCGAGCGCGACGCCTCCGTTGGCATCGGCGATCACCACGAACTCGCCGTCGACCTCGACCGTGCGGCCGTCGAGCAGGTTGAGCTTTTCACCGGCGTGGCCCCGCCGCACGACGATGCCCCCGGAGAGCTTGCCGAGGTCGAAGGCGTGCAGCGCCTGGCCGAGCTCCAGCATCACGTAGTTGGTGCAGTCGACGATCGCGCTGATGCTGCGCAGCCCCGAGCGACGAAGGCGCTCGGTCATCCACAGCGGCGACGGCGCCTTAGGATCGACGCCGCGGATCACCCGGCCGCAGTAGCGTGGACAATCGGCCGGAGCATCGAGCCGCACCGGGAAGGTGTCCGCGATCGTCGCCGGCACGACGGGCACGGTCGACGACTTGCGCTCGGCACCGAACAGCGTCGCGACTTCACTGGCGAGGCCGCGCAGGCCGAGGCAGTCCGGGCGGTTCGGCGTCAGCTTCAGCTCCAGCGTCGCATCGGGCAACGCCAGCAGCTCGCGAACCGGCTGACCGACGGTCGCATCGGCCGGCAGCTCGAGCAGGCCGTCGCTGTCTTCCGTCATCGCCAGCTCGCGGCCGGAGCACAACATGCCAAAGGACTCGACGCCGCGCAGCTTCGCGGCCTTGATCACGAGGCCGCCCGGCAGTGTCGCGCCGACGGTCGCCAGCGGCGCCTTCAGGCCGGCGCGCGCGTTCGGCGCGCCGCAGACGATCTGCACCGGCTCGCCCTGCCCGGTGGACACCTTGCAGACGCGCAGCTTGTCGGCGTTCGGATGCTTCTCGGCCTCCACGATCTCCGCGACGACCACGCCGTCGAGCGCGGCGCCGATCGGCGTCACGCCCTCGACTTCGAGGCCGGCCATCGTCAAGGCAGCGCAGAGTTCATCGCGCGAGGCGGCGGGATCGACGAATTCGCGCAACCAGGATTCGGGGAATTTCATGTCGGTGGAGTCGATTCGATGATTTGGGATTGAACCGGCGTGCCTTGGCAACGCGGTCGATGCAGCCGAAGGCCCGCTCTCACTGGGCCCTGGGCGCCTCAGGCGAACTGCCGCAGGAACCGCAGGTCGTTGTCGAAGAACGCCCGCAGGTCGTTCACGCCATAGCGCAGCATCGCGAAGCGCTCGACGCCGAGGCCGAAGGCGAAGCCGGTGTAGCGCTCCGGATCGATGCCGCATTCCGACAGCACGTTCGGGTGGACCATGCCGCAGCCCAGCACCTCGAGCCAGCCGGGCGCGCTGCCGTCGCCGCGGTCCCAGCGGATGTCGACCTCGGCCGAGGGCTCGGTGAACGGGAAGTAGCTCGGCCGGAAGCGCATCTCGAACTCGCGCTCGAAGAACGCGTTGACGAATTCCGACAGAGTGCCCTTGAGGTCGGAGAAGCTCGACGTCTCGTCGACCAGCAGGCCCTCGACCTGGTGGAACATCGGGGTGTGGGTCTGGTCGGAGTCGCTGCGGTAGACCTTGCCGGCCGCGATCACCCGGATCGGCGGCTGCCGCCCCTTCATGGCGCGAACCTGCACCGGCGAAGTGTGGGTACGCAGCAGGCGGCCGTCGGGAAAGTAGAAGGTGTCGTGCATCGCCCGCGCCGGATGGTGCGGCGGGAAGTTCAATGCCTCGAAGTTGTGGTAGTCGTCCTCGATCTCCGGGCCGTCCGCCAGCGCGTAGCCGAGGCGGCCGAAGATGCGGGTGATCCGCGCCAGCGTCTGGCTGACCGGATGCAGGGTGCCGAGATCGACGCCGCGACCGGGCATGGTCACGTCGACCCGCTCGGTGGCGAGCCGCTCCTCGAACGCCGCCTCCTCCAGCGCGTGCTTGCGCGTCGTGATCGCGTCGTTCAGCGCGTTCTTGCGGCCGTTGATCTGCTCGCCGGCGAGCTTGCGCTCCTCCGGGGCGAGCTTGCCGAGTCCCTTCAGCTGCTCGGTGATGAGTCCACTCTTGCCGAGCCACTGCACCCGGATCTGGTCGAGCGCGGCGAGGTTCGGCGCCGCTCCGATGTCCGCCAACGCCTGCTCGAGGTCCATGTTCAAGCTCATCTTCGAATCCATCAAATGCAAATGGGGAAGGAGCAAGCCCCTTCCCCATTCGGGTACCGCGCGGAAGCGACGGCCGCGAGGCCGCCGACCCGGATCACGCGGCCAGGCTGCCCTTCGCTTTCTCGGCCAGCTTGCCGAACGCCGCGATGTCGTGCACCGCGAGGTCGGCCAGGACCTTGCGGTCCATCTCGATGTTGGCCTTCTTCAGGCCATTCATGAAGCGGCTGTAGGACAGGCCGAACTGCCGGGCCGCCGCGTTGATGCGGACGATCCACAGCGAACGGAAATCGCGCTTCTTGCGCTTGCGGCCGATGTACGCGTACTGCAGGGCCTTGGTGACGGCCTGCTTCGCGACGCGGTAGACCTTGCGGCGGGCGTTGTAGTAGCCCTTCGCCTTCGACAGCAGCTTCTTGTGACGACGGTGGGCGATGACGCCACGCTTGACTCGTGCCATGTCTTCGCTCCCGGCTTAGAGGTAAGGAACCATGCGAGCGACGCGACCGGCGTCTTCCGCACGAACGTGATTGGTGCCACGAAGGCCGCGCTTACGCTTGGTCGACTTCTTGGTCAGGATGTGGCTCTTGAACGCGTGGCCGCACTTGAACTTGCCCGAGGCGGTCTTGCGGAACCGCTTCGCGGCGGCCCGGTTGGTCTTGATCTTCGGCATGGCCGAACTCCTAGGTTGGTTTTCTTCGACTGCCCGGAGCGGTGGCTTGCGCCACACTTCCCGTCCTGCTTCGGGCGGCTTGTTTGTCCGGCTCGCCACGCGATCCGGACCATTCCATCATCGCTTCACCGATCCTCCGGGAAGCTGTCGCGGAAGGAAGTTCAAATTTCCTCTTCGTTCCGCATTCACCAGGGACCCGGACCTGGTCCGGCTCCCTCGATTCCTGATGCCGAGCGCGAACGCTCGACCTTATTGCTTCTTCTTCGGCGCCAGCATCATCACCATCTGGCGACCTTCGAAGCGCGGCCGCTGCTCGACCACCACTTCGTCCACCAGGTCACCTTCCAGCCGCTTGGTCATCGCCATGCCGAGTTCGGTATGGGCGAGCTCGCGACCGCGGAAACGCACGGTGACCTTGACCCGATCACCTTCGCTGATGAAGCGCTTCAGGTTCCGCAGCTTGATCTGGTAGTCGCCTTCGTCCGTGGTCGGACGGAACTTGAGTTCCTTGATCTCGATCTGCTTCTGCTTGCGCTTCGCCGCATGGGCCTTCTTCTGCTGTTCGAACTTGAACTTGCCGAAGTCCATGATGCGGCAGACCGGCGGATCCGAAGTGGGCCCGATCTCGACCAGGTCCAGCTCCTGCTCTTCGGCCATGCGCAGCGCTTCGTCGCGCGACAGGACACCGATCTGACCCCCATCGGCGCCGATCACTCGTACCCGCGGTACCCGGATCTCGTGGTTCTTCCGGGTGGTCTGTTTTTCAGTACTGATACCTCAATCCTCTTAGGTTTCCCCACGCCCCACCGGCCGGGCAAACCCGGCCGATTCCCTCGAATTTCCTAGCGTTCGCGCAGCTTTTCGGTCAATTCGGCAAGCGTCATCGAACCCAGGTCTTCCCCGGAACGAGCGCGCACCGCGACCACGCCGTTCTCACGTTCGCGGTCACCGACCACGACCAGAAACGGCACTTTCTGCAGCGTGTGTTCGCGAATCTTATAGCCGATCTTCTCGTTGCGCAAATCGGCCTGGACCCGGAAGCCTTGATCCGCAAGGTTTTTCCGCACCGATTCGGCATATTCGGCCTGGGCATCGGTGATGTTCGCGACCACCACCTGCACCGGCGCCAGCCAGGTCGGGAACTGTCCGGCGTGGTTCTCGATCAGGATGCCGATGAAACGCTCCATCGAGCCGACGATGGCGCGATGCAGCATCACCGGATGGCGCTTCGTGCTGGTCTCGTCCACGTACTCGGCGCCGAGCCGCTCCGGCATCATGAAGTCGACCTGCATGGTGCCGAGCTGCCAGGTGCGGCCGATGGCATCCCGGAGGTGATACTCGATCTTCGGCCCATAGAACGCGCCCTCGCCCGGCAGCTCCTGCCACTCCACGCCGCAGGCCTGCAGCGCGGCGCGCAGGGCGCCCTCCGCCTTGTCCCAGGTCGCGTCGGTGCCGAGGCGCTTCTCCGGCCGCAGCGCGATCTTGATCTGGACGTCCGAGAAGCCGAAGTCCGTATAGACCTTCAGCGCCTGCTGATGGAACGCCGTCACTTCCGCCTCGATCTGATTCTCGGTGCAGAAGATGTGGCCGTCGTCCTGGGTGAAGCCACGGACCCGGAGGATGCCGTGCAGCGCGCCGGAGGGCTCGTTGCGGTGGCAGGCGCCGAACTCGCCGTAGCGGATCGGCAGGTCGCGGTAGCTGTGCAGGCCGTGGTTGTACACCTGGACGTGGCCCGGGCAGTTCATCGGCTTCAGCGCGTAGCTGCGCTTCTCCGACTCGGTGAAGAACATGTTCTCCTGGTAGTTGTCCCAGTGGCCGGACTTCTGCCAGAGCGACACGTCGAGGACCTGCGGGCAGCGCACCTCCTGGTAGCCCGAGGCCCGGTAGACGCCGCGCATGTACTGCTCGACCACCTGCCAGATCGACCACCCCTTCGGATGCCAGAACACCAGGCCCGGGCCCTCTTCCTGCAGATGGAACAGATCAAGCTGCTTGCCGATCTTCCGGTGGTCGCGCTTCTCGGCCTCTTCGAGCTGGGTGAGGTAGGCCTTGAGGTCCTTCTCGTTCAGCCACGCGGTGCCATAGACCCGCTGCAGCATCTCGTTGTTGGCGTCGGCACGCCAGTAGGCGCCGGCGACCTTCATCACCTTGAAGGCCTTCAGCTTGTTGGTGTTCGGCACGTGCGGGCCGCGGCACAGGTCGATGAACTCGCCCTGGCCGTAGAGCGACAGCTCCTCGTCGCCGGGAATGCTCTCGATGATCTCGGCCTTGTACTTCTCGCCCTTGTCGAGGAAGAACTGCACGGCATCCGCGCGGCCCTTGACCGAACGCGTCACCGGCTGGCCCTCGGCCGCGATCTTCTTCATCTCGGCCTCGATCTTCTCGAGGTCGTCCGGCGTGAACGGCGTCTTGCGGGCGAAGTCGTAGTAGAAGCCGTTCTCGACCACCGGACCGATCGTGACCTGGGTGTCGGGGAACAGCCGCTGTGTCGCCTGCGCCAGCAGGTGCGCCGTCGAGTGGCGGACGATCTCCAGCGCGTCGGGGTGCTTCTCGGTGACGATCTCGACCGCCGCGTCGGCAGCGATCGTGTACGACAGGTCGACCAGCTTGCCGTCGACCTTGCCGGCGAGTGCCGCCTTGGCGAGGCCGGGGCCGATGCTGGCGGCGAGGTCGAGGATGGACAGCGGCGCGTCGAACTCGCGCCGGCTGCCGTCGGGCAGCGTGATGGCAATCATGGGGTGTTCCTCAGGGACGGAATGGCGTCGGGCGCCAGAAACAAAAAAGGGCGCCGAGCGCCCAGGGGGTGCGTCGACGTCGTCGGATGTCAGGTCACGGTTCGAGTGGACATGTCGCACGCTGGGCCGGCGATTTTGGCGCGGGCCACCTTGGCTACGTTGGAAAGTGGGATTCTGGCATGAGGCGATTGGGTGATCAATGAGGTGAGGGCTGACGGCTGAGGAATACCCCCGTCATTTCGAGGAGGAGCGCAGCGACGACGAAGCAAGCCAGCGACTGTGCTTTGCGGCACGTGAAAGCGAAGGCACTGGATTGCTTCGCTGCGCTCGCAATGACGGGTTTTCACGTTCCTGGGCCCGGCGCCCGAAGCCCGACGCCCAAAGCCCCGAGCGCAGCCCTCTTTACCCACACTGGCAAGAAACACGACCCGCATCCCGCTACCCTCTCCCTCCCCGAAATTCACTGCGCACGTCATGGCCCAAAGCCCCCACGACCCCGTCGAAGACACCCGCAACGCCGACATCCTGATCAGCGTCAACGGCGTGCTGAAGCGCCGCCAGGAAGCCACGGTCTCGGTGTTCGACTCCGGCTTCGTGCTCGGCGACGGAGTATGGGAAGGACTGCGGGTCCACCATGGCAAGCTCGCGTTTCTCGACCAGCATCTCGATCGCCTCTACGAAGGCGCCAAGGCGATCGCACTCGACATCGGAAAGTCACGGGCGGAACTCACCGCCGACATCGAGCGGACACTCGTCGCCAATGGCATGAGCGACGGCGTGCACGTGCGGCTGATGGTCACCCGCGGGGTCAAGCGCACGCCCTACCAGGACCCGCGTGTCACCGTCGGCCCGGCGACCATCGTCATCATCGCCGAGCACAAGCTGCCGCGGCCGGAACTCGCCGAGCGCGGGCTCAAGCTGTTCACCGTGCACGTGCGCCGCGGACATCCGGACGTACAGGACCCGAAACTCAATTCCCACAGCAAGCTCAACTGCATCACGGCCTGCATCCAGGCCTACACGGCCGGCGCCGACGAGGGCCTGATGCTCGACCCGCAGGGCTTCGTCGCGACCTGCAACTCCACCCACTTCTTCATCGTCCGCCGCGGCGAGGTCTGGACCTCCAGCGGCGACTACTGCCTGGGCGGAATCACCCGCGGCAATGTCCTGAAGCTCTGCCGCGACAACGGCATCACGGCGCGGGAACGCAATTTCTCGTTGACGGAGGTCTACTCGGCCGACGAGGCCTTCGTCACCGGCACCTTCGCCGGCGTCGCCCCCGTGCGCGAGATCGATGGACGCACGATCGGCAGCGGCGTGCGCGGGCCGATGGTGGAACGACTGCAAACACTCTATCGTGGCCTCATCGACGCCGACGTCGCGGGGAACAAGGAATGACTCCTGCTGCGCCACTGCGCCTGGCCGTCTGGTCGGGACCACGCAACATCTCCACGGCGATGATGCGCGCGTGGGAGAACCGCGAGGACTGCGTCGTCGTCGACGAGCCGTTCTACGCGCATTACCTGCTGGAGACGAAACTGTCCCATCCCGGCCGCGACGAGGTGATCGTCGCCGGCGAGGTCGACTGGCGGAAGGTCGCCCAGCAGCTGGTCGGGCCTGTGCCGAAGGGTCGTGCGATCTACTACCAGAAGCACATGACCCACCACATGCTGCCGCACATCCGGCTCGACTTCTTCGACCAGCTCACCCACAGCTTCCTGATCCGCGATCCGCGCGAGGTACTGGCGAGCTACGTGAAGAGCCGCCCGGACGCCGAGGTCGGGATCGACGACCTCGGCATCCCGCAGCAGTCCGCGCTGTACGACGAGGTCGTGCGGCGCACCGGCACGTCGCCGCCGGTCATCGACGCGGGTGAATTCCTGAAGGACCCCGAGGCGCATCTGCGCGCCTGGTGCATCCGACTCGGCATCGAGTTCACCGACCGCATGCTGCGCTGGCCCGCCGGCCCGCGCGACACCGACGGCGTCTGGGCGCCGCACTGGTACGCCGCGGTGCAGAAGTCGACGGGGTTCGAGCCTTCGCACGAGCACGAACATCAGGTTCCGAAGCGCTACGCCGAGCTGATCGCCGCGGCGATGCCGCAGTACCAGCGCCTGTACGAGCTCCGCCTGAGGCCGTAGGGCGGGCACTGCCCGCCATCGCGAGGCGCTACGGCATCTCCGGCCCGATGTTGCATTGAGGCAACGGCGGCCAGTGGCCGCCCTACAAACCGAGAATGACCGATGTCCCGATTCACGCTCTTCACCATCGTCCTGCTCTTCATCGAGGCATTCGTGGCGCCCGCCGCGAATGCCTGGGGCCCCCACGGCCACGAGATCGTCGCCGAGATCGCCGCACGCCAGCTCGATCCCCGTGCCCGCTTCGAAGTCGAGCGCCTGCTGCACGACCGCGCGTCCAATTCGATGCGCGAAGTGTCCGGCTGGGCGGACACGCTGCAGCAGTGGCCGGGCTACGCCAACGCGAAGCCGCTGCACTACGTCAACTTCCCGCGCGGCGCCGGCAACTACGACCGCCGCCGCGACTGCCGCAACGATGCCTGCGTGGTCGAGGCGCTGCCGCACTTCGTCGAGCAGTTGCGTCATGGCAAGAACGACCGCGAGCGCGCCGACGCGCTGCGCTGGGTGATCCACCTCGTCGCCGACATCCACCAGCCGATGCACGCGAGCTACGCGAGCGACCACGGCGGCAACGACGTCCAGCTCAACTTCCAGCGCCGCAACACCAACCTGCACCAGCTCTGGGACAGCCGCCTGCTCGACGCCCGCAACGCGCGCCCGGTGCCCTATGCCGAGCAGCTGCTGGCGCTGCCGCGGCCGGCGGGAGACCTGTACTGGAACGATCGCGCCGCGGAGCGCTGGGCGCTGGAGTCGAACGCGCTGATGAAGTCCGACGCCTATCCGCGGGGCAACCGCATCGACGCCGACTATGTCCGACGCTCGCAGGAGATCATCGACCAGCGCTTGCTGCTGGCGGGGTTGCGGCTGGGGCAACTGCTCAACACGGCGCTGGCGAAGTAGCCGGCACGCCGCCGTCATGAGTCCCTGGTCCGCCGACGTTTCGCCCGTAGGTTGGTATGTCGGCTCGTATTCGTTGCGATTCATCGAACGCGACGAACCGGGCAACGACGATCCCGAAGGTGAGTTCCTGGTGTGGGAGAACACCGCGATCGTCAAGGCGGACAGCCTCGACGAGGCCTACGAGAAGCTCGTTGCCGTCGCGATGCGGAACACCGCGCCGTACAAGGGAGGTCCCGAAGAGGTCCCAGTCCAGTGGGTCTTCGAGGGCGTCACCGAACTGCTTCCGATCTTCGAAGAACTCGTGGACGGCGCGGAGATCATGTGGGCGGAACACGAAGCCGTGAAGCTCGAGGATCTGCGCAAGCGCGCCTGGACCTTGGCCGGGATCAAGCAGCGCCTGGCGAAGCGGCGGTCCGACGACTGACCGTGTTCGCGCGGAAGCCTCTGTCGCGGTGGCAGGGCGGTTGTTGTGGGGGACTTCAGCCCCGATGGCGCGCCGGTGGCTTCCGGCGAAAGCTGTCAGCGCATCAGGAGCTCAGCAACACATTCGGACCGCCACAGTCGCCTTGTCGTCGCGCCTCGCCATCGGGGCTGACGCCTGAGGTTTAGACAGGTTTTCGCTAGCAAAACAGCCGCGTTGGGGCTAGGTTGCGGCGAAAACAGCGCATGCACGGTGCGGTTTTTTCTCCTAAGGGACCAACCGAAGGAGAGACCGCACCATGCATGCCGCATCAGTATTGCAGAAGTGTCTTTGGTCGAAGCTGGGCGTGATGCACGCATTGCGTCGGCAGTCGCTGATGCTGGCAGTCGACGCTTTGATCGCGAGTCGGCGCCTCGTGCTGATAGACATTGCACGCTCGTGGCCGGCCAACGAAGCAATTGCCGCGCCTCTCAGGCGGCTGGATCGCTTGTTGAGCAATCAGCGCCTACATGCCGAACTGGAGGGGCTGTACGGGGCGATGGCGCGCTGGCTGATTCGGAGCCCGCAGCCGGTGCTGGTCGTCGACTGGTCGACGGTGGGTCTGAAGGATCTTCACGCGGTCTTGCGAGCGGCGATTCCGATGGGCGGTCGCGCGCTGACCATCTACGAGAAGGTCGTTCCGATACAGCAACAGGGTTCGGTCGAGGCCGAGGAGAATTTCCTGACCGAATTGCATGCGCTGATCCCAAGCGACGTCAGGCCCATTATCGTGGTCGACGCCGGCTTCCGAACGCGTTGGTTTCGAGCGGTAGAGGCGCTGGGCTGGAGCGTCGTCGGTCGCTTGAGGCATTTGACCAAGGTGCGCGCAATCGGCTCCCCTGCTTGGGTTGACGTCCCCACGCTGCACGCCCAGGCAACTCGTCGCCCCACTGACCTTGGTGTATTCGAGCAAGCCCGGCGGCAACGCTGGCCATGCCGATTGATCGCCTTTTCCCGCATTCAGCGTGGGCGCCACCACCTCACTCGGCAAGGAAAACGCTCGGCCGACACCACGAGCCTCGATGCGGCCCGGCGCGAGCGCGAACCTTGGATTCTCATCGTGTCACCGGGGCTGCAGCGCAATGCCGCCCAGATCGTCGCCATCTACAGCAAGCGGATGCAGATCGAGGAGGCCTTCCGTGATCTCAAGTCGCATCGTTTCGGTCGCGGCTTTGAAGACAGTCTGACTCGACAAAAACTGCGCCTGGCCGTCCTTCTGATGCTCGACGCGTTGGCTACCTTTGCCGCGTGGATTGTCGGAACCAAAGCCAAGGAACAGCAGCTCGACCTCTACCTGGCCCCGGGAAAGTCAACGCGAAACGCCTATTCCCTCATCCGCCTCGGATGGGAGGCGCTAAAGCATCGTTGGCTTCGGACCGATGTGCTACTCAGACACCTACGAAACACCACCAACGCCTCGCCTACGAGCGAAGCGTGGCGTTGAAAACCTGTCCAAACCTCAGGGCTGACGCCCCTCCCACGACAGCCGCTTTGATGAGGCGCCTCGCCATCGCGACTGAAGTCGCTCCCAGAAAAGAACGGAACGATCACGCCGCGTCGGTCATCGACGCCGACTTCGATGTCACCTTCAGGCACTCGTCGACCAGCCGCAGGATCTCGTCCCGCTTCTCCAGCCGTGCCAGCACGTCGGGCGGGAGCTTGCTCACGCCATTGCCCGCGCCCCAGATCGCACCGGCCATCGCGCCGATGGTGTCGGCATCGCCGCCCATCGCGGCGATGAAACGCATCAGGTCGAGGAACTCGGCCTTGCGGAAGCGAAGGCCCAGATAGATCGCGCTGACGCAGGAGTCGATCGCCGCCATGCTGCTGCCGAGCTGGCGCGCGACCACCGCCGGAGACTGCGGCGTGTCGGATTCCAGCCACGAGCGCGCGACCGCGAGCCGCGTGCGCCAGGCGCCGTCGGCGGTGCTCTTCGCCGCCTCGGCCCAGATCTCGGCATCGCTGCGGTCGGTGAGCACGCCGGCCGTCACGCGCGCGACCAGGCGGGCGCCGCGCAGCGCGTCGGGATGCGCGTGGGTGACCTCGGAGGCGTGGTCGACCAGGCGGTCGAGCGACAGGTCGAAGTCGGGGTGGATCGCGGCCAGCACTGCCGAGCGCATCGCCGCGCCGTTGCCGAAGGAGCCCTGCGCATGTGCACTGCGGTTGGCGTCACGCCAGTCGGCACCGCCGCGGATGCGCTTCAGGACTTTTGCCGTGCCCGCGCCATATCCCCGGCTCCAGCGGTAGCTCTCGGCAAAGCGCTGCGCGAGGTCGTTCTGGTCGAGGCCGCCGCCCTTCGCCAGCGAGGCCAGCAGGTCGAGACTCATCTGGGTGTCGTCGGTGTAGCGCATCCGGCCGTCGGAGGTCTTGCCGAACAGCTTCCACAGCGCGCGCTCCAGGAGCCCGCCCTCGAACGGCGCGCCGATGGCATCACCGAGGGCGAGGCCGAGCACGATGCCGCGGCGGCGGTCGAGGCTCATCGAGGGGGTCCGGCGGAAGGGGATGACGTTGACCATGATCGCTGGCTCGGGTTCCATCGGCAAATGCCGTCTGCGACTACGCGTCGCGGCCCCCCGGAATCGATCAGTCCCCTGCCCCAAGGAGCCGGGCTTGCCTACAATCGTCGCTCAACGAATGGAGTACGACGATGACGGACATCCTGGTCGGCAAGGGCGAGCACGACGTCTTCCTGTTGTCGAAATACGGCAATCGCCACGGCCTGATCGCCGGCGCCACCGGCACCGGCAAGTCGGTCACGCTGACCCTGCTGGCCGAGGGCTTCTCGAAGATGGGTGTGCCGGTGTTCCTCGCCGACGTGAAGGGCGACCTGTCCGGCATGTGCCAGGCCGGCGTGCTGTCGGACAAGATCAAGCCGCGCATCGAGAAGCTCGGCCTCACCGACTGGTCGCCGATGGCGGCGCCGGTGGTGTTCTGGGACCTCTACGGCGAGAAGGGCCATCCGGTCCGCACCACGATCTCCGAAATGGGTCCCACGCTGCTGTCGCGCGTGATGGAGCTGTCCGACGTGCAGGAGGGCGTGCTCGAGATCGCCTTCAAGCTCGCCGACGACCAGGGCCTGCTGCTGCTCGACCTCGACGATCTGCGCGCGATCCTGTCCTTCATCGCCGAGCACGCGAAGGAGGTGTCCACGCAGTACGGCCTGGTCAGCACCCAGTCGATCGCCGCGATCCAGCGCGGCCTGCTGCAGCTCGAGCAAGCCGGCGGCAAGAAGTTCTTCGCCGAGCCCGCCCTCGACCTCAACGACTTCATGCGCCAGGACATGTCGGGCCGCGGCGTGGTCAACATCCTCGCGGCGGACAAGCTGATCCTGTCCCCGAAGCTGTATTCGACCTTCCTGCTGTGGATGCTGTCGGAGCTGTTCGAGAACCTGCCCGAGGTCGGCGACCTCGACAAGCCCAAGCTGGTGTTCTTCTTCGACGAGGCGCACCTCTTGTTCGACGATGCCGCGCCGGCGCTGACCAAGCGGGTCGAGCAGGTCGTGCGACTGATCCGCTCGAAGGGCGTCGGCGTCTACTTCATCTCGCAGCTGCCCGACGACGTGCCGCAGGACATCCTCGGCCAGCTCGGCAACCGCGTGCAGCACGCCCTGCGCGCCTTCACGCCGCGCGACCAGAAGGCGGTCAAGACCGCTGCCGAGACCTTCCCGCCGAACCCGAAGCTCGACGTCACCGCGGTGATCACGAAGCTCGGCGTCGGCGAGGCGCTGGTCACCACGCTGCAGGAAGGCGGCGTGCCGCTGCCGGTCGAGCAGACCCTGATCGCGCCGCCGCACTGCCGGATCGGCACCATCACCGACGCCGAGCGCGGCGAGCAGCGGATGCGCTCGCCGGTCGGTGCGAAGTACGACACCGCGGTCAACCGCGAATCGGCTGCGGAACTGCTCGCGAAGCGCGCGCAAGGCGGCGGCGTGCCCACGGTGCCGCCGGGTGGCGCCGCGCCGCCGCCGGCTCCGGGAGGAGGCGCGGCTCCCGCGCCCGCTCCGGCCGGCGGCATGGGCGGCATGCTCGGTGGCGCCGCGGCCGGCGTCGGCGGCCTCTTGTCCGGCTGGCTGTTCGGCACCGGTCGTCGCCAGGGCGTGGTCGAGCAGGTCGCGAAGCAGGCCATGCGCAACGCCGGCAACCAGTTGCTGCGCGGCGTGCTGGGCAGCCTGGTGAAGGGCAAGCGCTGAGATGGATTGGCTGCGGAACTCGTCCTGCCCGCAGTGCGCCGCTGTGTTCTCGGCGAACGAGCCGGATGCCGTGCTGCGGCAGGTTCCGTGGTGGCGACCGACGCTGTCCGCCGTCGACTCCTTCCGCTGTCCGCATTGCCGGACGGTGCTGGAACCGCTGCCGATCCGACGCACACCGCTGCACCTCCTGCTGTTGCTGTTCTGCGCAGCGTGCCTGGTCGCATCGACGCTGGGCCTCGCGGGCGTGCTGCCGCGCGAAGTCACGCCGCTGGCCAACGTCGCCGTGGCCGGCATCTTGCTGCTCCGGATTTTCATGAGACCGCAGCAGTGGCGGGTCAAGACGTGACGCAGCGATGAGCCGCTGGCGCCCGCCCTCCCCGAGCAGCACGGCGATCATCACGGCCGACGGCCATCGTCGCCTGACCGTCGAGCTGCAGGACCTGTGGAAGCGTCAGCGGCCCGAGGTCGTGAAGGCCTTGTCCGCCGCTGCGGCCGAGGGCGACCGCTCGGAGAACGCCGAGTACATCTACCGCAAGAAGCAGCTCGCCGAGATCGATCGCCGCGTGCGCTATCTCGGCAAGCGCCTCGACGGCATCAAGGTGGTCGATCGCGCGCCGGCCGACACCGGCGCGGTGTTCTTCGCGGCGTGGGTCACGCTCGAGGACGACGACGGCAAGGAACTCCGCTATCGCATCGTCGGTCCGGACGAGATCGATGCCAGCCGCGGCTACATCAGCATCGATTCGCCGCTGGCGCGTGCGGCACTGAAGAAGCGGGTGGACGACGAGTTCGAGGTGGAACTCCCGGCAGGCAAATCGAGCTACGTGATCGTCGGGATCGACTACGACGAGTGAAGCTGTTGTGGGAGCCGCTGCAACCGCGACGGCGCAGCACCTCGCCATCGCGGCTGAAGCCGCTCCCACAACAGTCGCCTTGTGGACGCGCCTCGCGGTGGCGGCCGGTGGCCGCCCTACTTCAAGCCCAGATCGACGCGACTCGCCTTGCCTTCGTCCTTGATTCCTTCCCGTCCCGACTTCGACGGCTCGATGAACAGCCGGCTCGGCGAGATGGTCGCGGACAGCACCTCGCGCACGGCCTCTGCGCGACGATCGGCGAGGCCTTCGAGATCCGCCTCGCTGATGCTGATGTTGGCGAGCAGCAGCTTCGCCATCTCGTCGGGCGGCAGCCCCTTGGTGAAGCCCAGCGCGTTCTTCGGCTTCGGGAACTCGGCGGCCTTGTAGACGACCTCCAGGTACTTCGCATAGTCCTCGCTCGACGGATCGAGCGGCGGTGGGGCCTCGTCCGGGTGCTCCGGGTCGGCGCCCTTGCCCGCCGTATCCTTGCGCCGCGCCGCCTCGACGCGTTCCTGCAGCAGCGACTCGCGCAGGCCCGGCGTGTCGGTCTCCGGATCGACGCGGCCGGAGATGTCGAGCTTCAGCCCGGGCCGCTCGGACAAGGCCTTGGTGAGCGCCTCGAGGCGCTGTTTCGCCGTCGGCAGCAGCACGGCGCGACCCGGTTCGAACTCGACGAAGGACAGCTCCTCGCCGCCGGCGAACAGGGAACCGAGCAGCCGGAATGGCGAGGTCGCGGCCGAGACGATCACGTTCATGAAGGCCTTGAACACCACCCTGCCCAGGCTGAACTGCGGATCGTCGAGCGAGCCCGACACCGGGATGTTGACGTCGATCTCGCCCCGCGTGTTCTTCAGCAATGCGACGGCGAGCGTCACGGGAAGCTTGGTCGCGGTCTCGCTGTCGACGTGGTCGCCGAAGGTCAGCTGGTCGATGAACAGGTGGTTGTCCGCCGACAGCTTGCCGTCGTTGAGGCGGTAGTGCAGATCGACGTTGAGCAGGCCCTTCTCGATCGGGTAGCCGGCGTACTTGGTCGCGTAGGCGGTGAGGTGGGTGAGCTCGACGCCCTCCGCCTTCGCCTGCAGGTCGATGAATGCCCGCGGCGCGACGGGGTTGAGCTTGCCGCTGATCGTGATCGGTGCCGTGGTGTCGAGCTTGCCGGCGAGGTTGATCTCGGCAGGCGTCGGGTCGACGCTGCCGAACGCGCCGACCTTGCCACCGATGTCCGTCAGGTTGGCGGTGAAGTTGGGCTTGATGAACAGGTCGGTGTAGTTGATCCGGCCGCCCTGCAGGATGATCTGGCCGAAGCGCAGCTCCGCGGGCGGCGCGGACGGCGTCGGTGGCGCGGCCGCGGCCGGCTTCTCCTTCGGCTTGTCCTCGAGGTGGGGTGCCGGCGCCTCGCCCGGCGTGACGCCGTCGACGCGGGTCAGCGAGGTCGCCGCCTGGTCCTCGCCTCGCAGCACGTCGTTGAGATTGAGCTTGCCGTCGGCGGTGACGATCATCCGTGCATAGAAGCCCGACAGCGAGACCGCGCCGATGTCGACCTTCGGCGGCTTCTCCTTCGGCAGGTCGACCTCGATCCTGCTCGCCGACAGCGCGGCCCAGTGCATGAAGTCGTCGTCCGACAGCTTGTCGAGCAGCCGCACGCGCGCCAGCGTCGCGTCGCCGCTGAAGTTGACCCGCCGTCCCTGCGCGCCGTTGCGAAGCTGCAGCCTTCCCTTCGCGGTCAGCAGCGCGGACAGGATCCGGGCGTTGAGCGAGGTGGTGACATAGGGCTCGAAGGCCGACAGGTCGAGCCCGTCGCTGTCGATCCGGATGTCGCCCGTCAGGTCCTTCGGCAGCAGCGTGCCGGCGAAGCTGAAGCGGCCCTTCTTGTTGAAGCCGCCGCCGATCGCGAAGCCGATCTCCTGCGCCGGATCGGTGCCGGCATGCTCGAGCGTCACCTCGAAGGGCTCGACGTCGAGCTTGATCGGCTTCGGCGAGGTGAGGTCGGTCAGGTGCAGCGCGGACTCGGAGAGGACCAGCCTGCCGACCTGCGCGGCCCAGTCCGGGCCCTTCGGCGCCTTGGGATCGGGCTTCGGCAGCGCCCGCGCGAGCAGCCGCTCGATGTCGTAGTCGCCCTCCTTCTCGCGGGTGCTGATCCAGGTGAGCTTGCCGATGTCGAGCGTCGCCAGCGTCGTCGTCGCCTTGGCGAGGTCCAGCCCGTCGATGTGGGCGGCGATCCGGTCGATCGCCAGCGGCGTCTTCCGGTCGGCGTTGAGCGCGAGTCCGGCCAGTTCGACGTCGAATCCGCCGAGCTCGAGATTGAAGGCGTCGCCGTAGTCGACGCCGAGCTTGCCCTTGCCGCCCACCGTACCCGCGACGGTCATCACCGCCGGATCGAACGGCAGCAGCGGCGCGAGCGTCGCGAGGTCGATGCCGGCGAGGTCGGCATCGACACGGACCTGCTTCGTCGCGAGTCCGAGCGTGCCCCTGGCCGCGACCGTACCTCCGGCCAGCGCGGCGCCCAGGGCGACCGTTGCGGGCGTCGTTCCTGTCGTGGAGACGCCGCCGGCGTCGAGCCGCAGCTTGCCGATCTCGACCGTGCCCCGTTCCTGCGGATCGGCGTGCAGCCGCAGCGCACCGTCGGCGAGGCGCAGGGTGTCGATGGTCAGCGCAAACGCGGATTCTCCGGCCTTGTCGTCCGCCCTCGCCGGCCCGGCCTTGCCGGACGGCCAGACGTCGTACTCCAGGCCATCGGCCTGCAGTCGTGCCAGATGCGCCTGACCGGCGATCGGCTGCAGGTCGAGGATCGCGACCTCGCCGTGGCCGAGCTTGAGCAGCGCGCGGTCCTCGCGATCGCTGACGTCGACCCGGTCGAGCACCAGGGTTCCCTTCAGTGCGACCTTCAGCGCGGGGGCCGCCGCGAACTCGAGGTCCAGCGCACCGGACAGCAGCGCGTCCTTGACCTTCACCGGCATCGCCGCCGCGGCATAGGCGAGGTACGGCGTCAGCGCGAGCTGGTTGAAATGCAGTTCGAGGTGGGACGCATGGCTCGGATCGAACGGCAGCGTGTGGCCCTCGAAGCGCTGCGGCTGGCCGTCGATGCGGAAGGCGAGCAGCGGCTCGACTTCGATCTGGGCGGCGCTGGCGAGGTTGGCGAGGAACGGCAGGCCGATGTCGATCTGCTCGAGCTTGTGGCTGACGCCGACACTGTCGTCGACGAAATCAACCCGGCCGCCGTGGACGCGGATGTTGGCGAGCAGGTAGCGGAAGGGTTCGGACGATGGATGCGCTGGATCGGGGGGCGTCGCGTCATCGCTTCGCAGCAGGTCCGCGATGTCCAGCCGCCCTTCGGCATCGCGATGGACCAGCAGCGCCGGTTGTTCCAGGGTCAGGCTGTCCAACACCAGGGCGCGGCGCAGCACGCTGGTCGAGGACAGGTTGATGTCCCCGTGCGCGATACGCAGAAGATCGCCCTCGGCGTCGCGCCGACCGATCCGCAACCCGTCGAAGCGCAGCGCCAGCCGCCACGGGGTGAAGCCGACCGATTCGACCTCGACCGGCCGGTGCAGGGCAGCCGCGACCTGGGTGGTGAGCACGTGCCTGACGATCGGCGGCAGCGCCAGCCACGACACCAGCCACGACGCGACCAGCGCGATCAGGCCGCGCTTCAGCCAACGCCGGCTCCGCGCCGACGTCAGCCGCGCGAGCCACCCCGCTCCATCCGAATCGGCCATCGACCCTGCTTCCGTTCCGCCCTCGTCCTGGTCCGGAACACTAACCCAGCGACGCTGAATCCGTGCTCGATTCCCGACCGGCGGATCGCGCCGCTACGGCTGCAGCGCCCGGTCGATCGACACGGCGGCGCGCTTGCCGTCCTCCACCGCCCGCACGGTCAGGTCCTGGCCGCGGGCGATGCAGTCGCCGCCGGCCCAGACCTTGGCCAGCGAGGTCCGCAGCTCGGCATCGACGTCGATCCGGCCCTTGCTGATCGACAGCAGTGCCGCGCCGTCGGCGGCGTTCATGCTCGCCGGCAGCAGGACCTGGCCGACCGCCTTCAGCAGCAGATCGGCCTCGAGATGGAAGCGATCGCCGCTGCCCTGCCACTGGCCGTCGACGAGGCGGGTGTGCTCGCATTCGACGCGCGCCAGCGAGCCGTCGACGAATTCGAGGCCGACCGGTCGCGCCGCGGTGATCAGGTTCACGCCCTGGGTCCGGGCGAAGTCGCGCTCGTGCTCGGTCGCGCTCATCGTATCGACGTCGCGACGGTACAGCATCGTCACCGACTCCGCGCCGAGCTTCCGCGACTGCACCGCGGCATCGACCGCGGTGTTGCCGCCGCCGACCACGACGACGCGACGGCCGATCGCGACACTCGCGAGGTCGCCGGCCTGGCGCAGCTCGGCGATGAAGTCGACCGCATTGCGGACGCCGGCACGCTGTTCGCCGTCGAGACCGAGAGCGTTGACGCCGGCGAGGCCGACGCCCACGAACACCGCGTCGAATTCCGCGGCGAGCTTCGCCAGCGACAGCTCGCGCCCGAGCGCCTGCCCGTGGCGCACGCTGATGCCGCCGATCGCCAGCAGCCAGTCGACCTCGCGCTGCGCGAAGCCCGGCACCTTGTAGGCCGCGATGCCGTATTCGTTGAGTCCGCCGGACTTCTCGCGGGCCTCGAACACCACGACCTCGTGGCCGCGGCGCGCCAATCCGTGCGCGCAGGCGAGGCCCGCCGGACCGGCGCCGACGACGGCGACGCGCTTTCCGGTCGCCGCCGCGCGCGAAAACAGCTTCGCGTCGTCGCGGAACACCCAGTCGGTCGCGACCCGCTGCAGCGCGCCGATCTCGACCGGCTTGCTCTCGTCCGTGTTGCGGACGCAGGAGCCCTCGCAGAGGATCTCGGTCGGACAGACCCGGGCGCAGATGCCGCCGAGCGGATTGGCCTCGAGGATGGTCTGCGCCGCGCCGGTCAGGTCGCCGCTGGCGATGCGCTGGATGAAGCGCGGGATCTCGATGCCGGTCGGGCAAGCGGCGATGCAGGGCGCGTCGTAGCAGTAGTAGCAGCGTTGCGCCTCGATCAGTGCCGACTGGCGGTCCAGCGTCGGCGCGACGTCGGCGAAGTTCGCCGCCAGTCGCTTGCCGTCCAGCCGTCCCGCGGCGATGTCCCCATGCGGCTTGCGCGCTCCACTCATGCGTCCTGCTCCTCCGGAAGATCGTCCCAGGCCAAGGCGCTGATCTTCCAGGCGCCATCGATCCGGACCAGTTGAATGCTCTTCTGCCCATGGGCGGCGAACGGCCGCCCGTTGCGTATTCCCGACTTCTCGTAATGCGACCAGCGTTGCGCGACATTGCCGAAGCGCTGCGTCCGCTGGCCGGTCTCCACCTCGAAGAACTCGGTCAATTCCCCGCTGTTCAACAGTCGCTGCCGCGGCGCGATGAAGTCGTCCAGATGCATGACTTCGCTCCCGCCCTGTACCGCCTTCACGACCACTGCCCCCCGCACGAACAGGGGAATCAGGCCGGACAAGTCCGGCCTGATTCCCGAGCGGTTGTCGAAGGCGGCGAACATCCGCGCCACCAGGGCGTCGATCGCCGCCTCGTCGCTCGCGTCGCTGTCCGTCATCCGCGAAGTCGCTGCTCAGGTTCCGGTCGGGAACACGAACTGCGCGCCGGCGCGAATGCTGGTCGGCCAGCGCGCGGTGACCGCCTTGACCCGGGTGTAGAAGCGCACGCCCTCGGGGCCGTAGACGTGGTGGTCGCCGAACAGCGAGGCCTTCCAGCCGCCGAAGCTGTGGAACGCGACCGGCACCGGGATCGGCACGTTGACGCCGACCATGCCGACCTCGACCCGGCCGACGAAGTCGCGCGCGGCGTCGCCGTCGCGGGTGAAGATCGCGGTGCCGTTGCCGTAGGCGTGGTCGTTGATCAGCCCGAGCGCCTCCTCGTAGCTGCCGACCCGGACGATGCACAGCACGGGTCCGAAGATCTCCTCGCGATAGATCCGCATGTTCGACTTGACCTGGTCGAACAGGCAGCCGCCGAGGAAGAAGCCCTCCTCGCCGCCCTCGACCTTGAGACCGCGGCCGTCGACGACCAGCTTCGCACCCTCGTTGACGCCGGTGTCGACGTAGCCGCGCACCTTGTCGCGATGGGCGCAGGTGATCAGCGGTCCCATGTCCATGCCCTCGGCCAGTCCCGGACCGACCTTCATCGCGGCGACCCGCGGGGCCAGCCGCTCGATCAGCGCGTCGGCCACCGCATCGCCGACGGCCACGGCCACCGAGATCGCCATGCAGCGCTCGCCGGCCGAGCCGTAGCCGGCACCGAGCAGCGCGTCGGCGGCCTGGTCGAGGTCGGCGTCCGGCATCACCACCATGTGGTTCTTGGCGCCGCCCAGGGCCTGCACACGCTTGCCGCTGCGGGTGCCGGTCTCGTAGATGTATTTCGCCACCGGGGTCGAGCCGACGAAGCTGACGGCCTTGATGTCCGGATGCGCGAGGATCGCGTCGACCGCGCCCTTGTCGCCGTGCACGACGTTGAACACGCCATCCGGCACCCCGGCTTCCTTCAGCCACTCGGCGAGCAGCAGCGACGAGGACGGGTCGCGCTCCGAGGGCTTCAGCACGAAGCTGTTGCCGCAGGCGATCGCGATCGGGAACATCCACAGCGGCACCATCGCCGGGAAGTTGAACGGGGTGATGCCGGCGACGACGCCGAGCGGCTGCCGCACCGACCACGCGTTGATGCCGGGGCCGATGCCCTCGGAATGCTCGCCCTTCAGCAGTTGCGGAATGCCGCAGGCGAACTCGACGACCTCGAGGCCGCGGGTGACCTCGCCATGGGCATCGGACAAGGTCTTGCCGTGCTCCGCGGTGACCTGCCGCGCCAGCACGTCCATCCGCGCCTCGATGATCTCGCGGAAGCGGAACAGCGCGCGGGAACGACGGATGACCGGCGTCGCCGCCCAGGCGGCCTGCGCGGCCTTCGCGGCGGCGACGGCGCGGTCGACCAGCGCGGCATCCCCGAGCGGCAGCTCGGACTGCACGCGACCGGTGGCCGGATCGTAGACCGGCAGCGCGGCGCCGGAGCCGGCGACCCGGGCGCCATTGATCCAGTGGTCGACGCGGGCGACGGCAGCCGTCGGATTCAGTTGTGCGTTCATGACATTGCTCCTTGCATCTCGCGATGCCCATCCCTGCCGCGAAGGCGGGTCACGCCCCGCCCCGCACGGACATCAATAATGCTCTTCATTGGACCGGGCGGCGCAGCCGCCCGGTCAGGCGACCGCCTTGATGCAGGTCGCCAGCACCTCGAAGAGTCTGGCGATCTCCGCCTCGGTGCTGATCGCCGGCGGCGCCAGCGCGATGGTGTCGCCGGTGAAGCGCAGCAGCACGCCATGCTCCAGTGCCTTCTCGAACACGCGGATGGCCCGCAGTCCGGGCGTGCCCGGCAGCGCGGACATCTCGACCGCGGCGGAACAGGCGTAGTTGCGGGTGTCGATGACGTTCGGCAGGCCCTTCAGCGAATGGACGCCCTCTTCCAGCCACTTGCCGACGGTGAGATAGCGATCGGGGAGCCGCTCCTTCTCGAGCAGATCCAGCGTCGCGTGCGCCGCGGCCACCGCCAGCGCATGGCCGGAATAGGTGTAACCGTGGAACAGCTCGACCGCGTAGTCCGGGCCCTGCATGAAGGCGTCGTAGATGCCCTGCTGCGCGATCACGCCACCCATCGGCACGGTCCCGTTGTTGACGCCCTTGGCGAAGGTGATGAGGTCCGGGGTGACGCCAAACGCCTGCGCCCCGAAGTTCGCGCCCATGCGGCCGAAGCCGGTGATGACCTCGTCGAAGATCAGCAGGATGCCGTGCTTCGTGCAGATGTCGCGGATCTTCTGCAGGTAGCCGGCCGGCGGCACGATCACGCCGGCGGAGCCCTGCATCGGCTCCATGATCACCGCGGCGATGGTCGACGCGTCGTGCAGCGCGACGATCCGCTCCAGCTCGTCGGCCAGGTGCGCGCCCCAGGTCGGCATGCCGCGCGAGAACGCCATCTCCTTCAGGTTCTGGGTGTGCGGCAGGTGGTCGACGCCGTTCATCATCAGCGGCGCGAACATCTTGCGGTTGGCGACCATGCCGCCGACCGACATGCCGCCGATGCCGACCCCGTGGTAGCCCTTCTCGCGGCCGATGATGCGGAAGCGCTGGCCTTCGCCGCGCAGCCGGTGATAGCCGATCGCGATCTTCAGCGCGGTGTCGACCGCCTCCGATCCGGAGTTGGTGAAGAACACGCGGTTGAGGCCGGGAGGCGCCAGGCCGGCGATGCGCTCGGCGAGTCGGAAGGTGTCCGGCGCGGCGATCTGGAAGGCCGGCACGTAGTCGACGGTATCGAGCTGGCGCTTCACCGCGTCGACGATGTGCGGATGGCGATGGCCGAGACCGCAGCACCAGAGACCGGAGAGACCGTCGAACAGCTTCTGCCCGTCGACGGTGGTGTAGTACGCGCCCTCGGCGGACGCGATCATCCGGTTGTGCGGCCGCTTCGCCTTGAAGTAGCGGTTGTGGGTGAACGGCATCCAGTACGGGTCGAGGTTCTGGCTGCCGGCGTCGATGGACTGTTCGGTCATGTGCTTCGTTCGTCGTGGTCGATTGGCGATAGTCGCGCAACCTAGGGTGCGATTCAACGAAGCGTTGGGAGCGAGGGCCCAGGGCGCAGGGCGCAGGGCCCGGTTCGACCGAGGCTGGCGCCGACGTATCGTGCAGTGACAGCGCGCTCCCACTGAGCCCTGGGCCCTGGGCCCTCGGCCCTCAGGACCACGACGGAGCGCGACAACCCGTCACCACCCGCGCTCCCGCCGAAGCGCATGCGCCTGCCGATCGATGAAGGTCTTCGCCGGATCATGCCCCTGCGTCTTCAGCAGGAAATGGCGCACGGCGGTCTCGGCCAGGACCGCGAGGTTGCGGCCGCTCGCGACCGGCACCGTGATCTCGGGGATGGCGACGTCGAGCACGTTGCGGCTGCCGGTGATGCCGGTCAGGCGCTGCATGCCGTCGCCCCCGTCGATGTCGCGGAAACGCTTCAGCGCGACGATCAGGCGCAGGTACTTGTTCCGCTTGACCGCGGTGTGGCCGAACATCTCGCGCACGTTGAGCACACCCAGGCCGCGCACCTCCAGCATGTCGCGCAGCATCGCCGGGCAGGTGCCGTCGATCACCTCGGGGGCGATCAGGCGGAACTCCGGGGCGTCGTCGGCGACGAGGCCGTGGCCACGGGTGATCAGCTCCAGCGCGAGCTCGCTCTTGCCGACGCCGGCATCGCCGGTCAGCAGCACGCCGATCGAATACACCTCGAGGAACACGCCGTGCAGGATCACCATCCGCGCCAGCGCGCGGGCAAGGTGGTATTGCAGGTAGGTCAGCACCTCGTGGCCGCGCATCGCGCAGACCAGCACCGGAGTGGACGAGGCCTCGGCGGCGGCGAGCAGGTCCGCGGGAACCGCCTGGTTGCGGGTCACCAGCAGTGCGGCCGGCTGGTAGTCGATGATGGTCGCCAGCGTCTTGGCGCGCTGCTCCGCATCAAGCCCGTCGAGATAGCGCAGTTCCTCGCGGCCGACGATCTGGATGCGGTTCGGGTAGATGATGTTGAGGTAGCCGGCGAAGGACGGCCGACGTTCCTGGCGCTCGCCGGACTCGATCGCCCGGTCCCCACCCTTGCGGCCGGCGACCCAGGTCCAGCCGAGGCGCGGCTCCAGCTGGTCGAACAGCTGCTGCGTGGTGATGCGCTCGGCAGGCGCGAGCGCACCTTCGTCCATCATGCAGCCGCCGAAGCCGTCGGCGTGGCGGTCAGGGCCGAGAACAGACCGCTGCGGTCGGTGGCGCGGCGCACGCGCTCGCGGAAGGCCTCGTCGCCGAAGCGCTCGACGACGGCGGCGAGCAGCACGAGGTGCTGGTCGACATAGTGTTCGGGAACGGCCAGGCAGAAGACCAGGTCGACCGGCTGGCCATCCGCGGCATCGAAATCGACCGGCTCGGCCAGGCGCACGAAGGCGGCAAGCGGCCGGGTCAGGTGGGCGCAGCGGCCGTGCGGCAATCCGACGCCGTGGCCGAGGCCGGTGGAGCCGAGCTTCTCGCGCTTGCACAGGCAATCGAACAGCCGGCGCTCCGACTCGAGGTCGCCGCCGTCGTTGAGGAGCTTGGCCAGGGACTCGAGGAGGCGCTTCTTGCTGGTGACGTGGGCGTCGACGAGGACGCGCGGCGGGGTGAGGAGGTCGATGATCTGCATGGGCTGGCGCGGCTCGGATCAGGGTCCGGAGCCGCGCTCCGTGGGAGGGGGCGGAGAGCAGCGTCCGACGCTGCCCTCCGGGACGGGATTAGGCCTGGGCGCGCAGCTTCTCGGCATGCGCCCGGTTGTGGTCGGTGAGCTTTTCCTTGTGCTCCTTGACCTGGCGATCGAGGCGATCGGCGAGGCCGTCGATGGCGGCGTACATGTCGTCGGCATCGGCCTCGGCGTGGATCGTCTTCTGCGACAGCTTGATGGTCGCGGCGGCCTTGTGCTTCAGCTTCTCGACCCCGAGCACGACGTGAACGCCGATCAGATGCTCGAAGTGCCGGCTGATCTTGCCGAACTTGCTTTGCGCGTACTCGCGCAGGGCTGGGGTGACGTCGATTTGATGACCACTGACTTCGATCTGCATAGTCAACCTCCGTTGCGAAAGCGGGCTCGTCGCCCGCCGGACACGCCCGGCCCGCGTGGATCGCGGCCCGGGAAAAACCGGAAATCCTAGGGAGGAGTTGGGGCGGCCAAGGCGTTCCATCAAGGGGTTCAACCTAGCCGGCAACGATCGCTGGAAGACGGAATGTTCATCGCTTCGCGGTATTTTGCCACCGTTCGGCGGGCCACCGCGATGCCGCGATCGTTAAGTGTCTTGGCGATCGCCTGGTCGGACAAAGGTTTGCGCGGATCCTCCGCCTCGATCAGTTTGCCGATCATCGACCGGACCGCGGTCGCGGACGCCTCGCCGCCCTCGGCGCTGGCCAGACCCGCCGAGAAAAAGTGTTTTAATTCAAAGGTTCCCCGCGGGGTCTGCAAGTACTTTCTCGTGGTGATCCGGCTGACCGTCGACTCGTGCAGGCCGACGTTGTCCGCAACCTCGCGCAGCGTCAGCGGGCGCATGGCCTCCGGACCGTACTCCAGGAAGGCGCTCTGCAGCCGGACGATTTCCCCGGTGACCTTGGCCAGCGACTCGCCGCGCTGCTGCAGCGATCGGATCAGCCAGCGCGCCTCCTGCAGATGGCCGCGCAGGTAGGTCGCCGTCTCGCCACGGCTGGCGCCCAGCATCGACTCGTAGTGGCGGCTGATCGACAGCCGCGGCTGCGCGTGCGGGGCGAGGCGCACCTGCCAGCGCCCCTCCTGCTTGTAGGCGATCGCGTCGGGCGCGATGCCGCCATCGTCGCTCTCGGAGTACGCCAGGCCCGGCTTCGGCGACAGGCGGCGGATCAGGACCAGCGCGGCGTCCACCGCGGCCGCGCTGGTGCCGAGCCGGTAGGCCAACTGGCCACTGCTCTGGCGGGCGAGCTGCCCGAGCTGCTGCTCGACCAGGCGCTTCGCCAGCTCCCGCAGCTCGGGCGAGACGCCGTGCTCGGGCAACTCGTCGATCTGCACGCGGAGGCACTCCTCGACGCTGCGGCTCGCGACGCCGACCGGATCGAAATGCTGCAGGCGATGGCGGACGGTCTCGATCTCGTCGTCGATCGCCGCGAATTCCGCGCCGAGCGCCTGCCGGGTGGCGTCCAGCGGCTCCCGCAGGTAGCCGTCGTCGTCGATCGCCTCGATCAGCACCTCCGCGATCTCGCGGTCGCGCGGCGAGAACGGCGTCAGGTTGAGCTGCCAGCGCAGGTGATCCACCAGCCGCTCGGGATTCGCGTCGCTGCGGTCCTGCGGGAATTCCGGATCGTCGCCACCGGCGGCACTGCCGGTCGCGACCGTGCGGGTCTCCCAGTCGTCCGGCGCGTCCCAGCCGCCGTCGTCGAGGACCTCTCCGCCATCGGACGCCGCCTCGCGATCGTCGTTGCCGTCATCGTTGCCGGTCGCCGTCGATGCGGCTTCGCCGGGGCCCGCTGCTTCGCCGGCGTCGGCGGCGGCGTCAGAGCCGGCGCCGTCCTGGCCGTTTTCGTCCAGTTCCAGGACCGGATTGGTCTCCACCGCTTCCTGGATCTCCTGCGCCAACTCGATCGACGACAACTGCAGCAGGCGGATCGCCTGTCGCAGCTGCGGTGTCAGGGTGAGCTGTTGCGACAGGCCGAGTGAAAGGGTGGGCTTCATGCACTCTCAGGATCGAACGATGCGGATCGATTCTATCGGGCCCGGGCCGGCATGGGGTCCATCTTTCGGCGCAGGGACGACCCGTGCATTTCCCCTCTGACTCGCGCTGCCCCATCGATGGTGGAGCGGCACCCGGGCAGCACCTGCAGGCGGCACTCGGGCCGCTCGTTGGGGCGAAACTTGCAGAGCCTCTGGGCAGCGGTGCGGGCCCGCTCTCTACAGGCGGAAGTGCTCGCCGAGGTAGACCTCGCGGACCGCCGGGTTGGCGAGGATCTGGTCGGGCACGCCCTGCGCCAGCAGGCCGCCCTCGTTCATGATGTAGGCGCGGTTGCAGATGCCCAGCGTCTCGCGGACGTTGTGGTCGGTGATCAGCACGCCGATGCCACGCTGCTTCAGGTGGCGGACGATCTTCTGGATCTCCTGCACCGAGATCGGATCGACGCCGGCGAAGGGCTCGTCGAGCAGCATGTAGCGCGGCCGCGCGGCGAGTGCACGCGCGATCTCGACCCGCCGGCGCTCGCCGCCGGACAGGCTGATGCCACGGGCGTCGCGCAGGTGCGAGACCTGCAGCTCCGCGAGCAGGTCGTCCAGCTGCTGGCGGCGCTGCGCGGCGTCGAGGTCCTTCCGGAGCTCGAGGATCGCCATCACGTTGTCCGCGACCGAGAGCCGCCGGAACACCGAAGGCTCCTGCGGCAGATAGCCGACGCCGATCTGGGCCCGGGCATGCATCGGCAGGCCGGTGATGTCGCGGCCGTCGACCTCGATGCGACCCTCGTCGGCGGGCACCAGCCCGACGATCATGTAGAAGCAGGTGGTCTTGCCGGCGCCGTTCGGGCCGAGCAGCCCGACCACTTCGCCGGGGTGGAGCTCCAGCGAGAAGTCGCGCACGACTTCCCGAGCGCGGTAGCGCTTGCGCAGGTGATGGGCGGAGAGCATTTCGGCGGCGTTACTGCTTCGGCTTGTCGCCGTCGGCCGCCTTCCTGGCGTCCTTGCCGGCCTTCTCCGCCGCCTTCTGCTCGTCGGTCTTCGGCACCAGGTGCATGTAGACGCGGCCGTCCTTGCCCTGGCCGTCGGCGGTCACCTTGCCGGTGGTGATCTCGTAGGTGATGTGCTCGCCGCGCATCTCGCCCTGCGGCTGCTCGATCACCGCGTCGCCGGTCATCAGCGCGATGCTCTTCGCGGCGTCGTAGTCGATCTGCTTCGCGCGGCCGTGCATCATCTCGCCGCTGTCGAGCTTCTGTTCGATGGTCGCCGGCGCGCCGTTCAGCACCGCGCGGGAGACGTTGCCGTCCGCCTGGTAGATGACCGCGGTGTCCGAACGCGCCTTGATCGAGCCCTGGTCGATGTGCACGTTGCCGGTCAGGTGGGTGACGCCGGCCTTGGTGTCGGATTCCTGGCGGTCGGCCGAGACGTCGACCGGCTGCTTGCGGTCCTCGGAACCCGCATGGGCCGCGGAGGCGGCCGCCAGCGACAGGATCACGGCGACGAAAACACGATCATGGAACATGTTCAGGGGTGCCCTTGGCTGTGTCGACCGACGGTTGATAGCGCCCTTTGACGGCGCTGCGCAAGACGAAGACGCCCTTGTCGAGGTCGGCATCCAGTCCGGTGCCGGAAAGTATAGAGCCGGGCTGGGTGACGGTGACGCGGTCGTCGGAGTTCATCACGTTCTGGTCGGTGTCGGCCTCGATCGACTCGGTGCGGATGTTCACCGGCTGCACCTTTTCCGACTTCAGCCGATCGGCGACGACGTTGCCGGCGAGCTTGATCACCCGGCCGTCCTTGCTGATCCAGCCGTCGTGCGAGGTGGCAACCCAGGGATTGCCGTCCTTGTCCACCATCCGGATGTCGGGGGAGTCGATGTCGTAGGCCTTCGAGACCGGCTCGCGCACCAGCCGCGGCGACTTCACCTCGAACGCGAATTTCCCCTCGGCATTGTAGGACTGCATGGTGAATGGCCCGAGTTCGTAGTCCGAGCGCGGCGGGCCGACGAACGTGTCGATCGGCGGCCCCTCGGTCTGCAGCCACAGCAGCCACTGCAGCACCGCGGCCGACAGCGCCAGCAGCGCCACCGCGAGCAGCGAGCGCTCGCCGAGGCCGAGGCGCTGCGCGAGGCTGGGACGGTATTCCTTGTGCACTAGCCCTGCCCCAGGTGGCGTGCCAGCACCGCGTCGGCCTGGCCCTGGGCGTCGAGGATCACGTCGCAGGCCTCGCGCACCGCGCCGGCGCCGCCCGCGAGGCGGGTCTGCCAGTGCACCCGCGCCGCGACCCAGGGATGCGCGTTGGCCGGGGCGATCGCGAGGCCGGCGATCGCCAGCGGCGCGAGGTCGGGCAGGTCGTCGCCCATGTAGGACGCCTGCTCGGGGCCGATGCCAAGCTCCTCGCAGAGGCGCGAGAGCCGCGCGCGCTTGTCGCGTTCGCCCTGGTGCACGCGGACGATGCCGAGTTCGCGGGCGCGCGCGGCGGCGACGCTGCTGTTGCGTGCACTGATGAAGGCCACCGCGATGCCGGCCTCCTCCAGCAGCTTCAGTCCGAGGCCGTCGTGCACATGGAAGCCCTTGACCTCCTGGCCGTCGAGGCCGAACCACAGGGAACCGTCGGTGAGGACGCCGTCGACGTCGAAGGCGGCAAGGCGGATGCGGGAAGCGCGCTGGCGGAGGTCGTCGGCGTTGTCTGTCATCGGGAATCGGGAATGGAGAATCGGGAACAGGAAAGAGAACCGCGGCCTTGCGGCCAGCCCCCCTGAGTCAGGGGGGCGCGAACCCCAGGCGTAGCCTGGGTTTCGCGGGGATGTGGAGATACTTCGCGCCGGGAAGAGCGCGTCATCAGCACTTGCACAGACCTCTCCTTAGACCACGCGGGCCCGGAACAGGTCGTGAATGTTGAGCGCGCCGAGCAGGTGGTGCTCGTCGTCGACCACCAGCAGGGCGTGGATCTTGAAGTCCTCCATCACCCGGGCCGCCTCGGCCGCGAGCTGGGTCGGGCCGATGGTCTTCGGCCGCCTGGTCATCAGTGTCGTGACGACCGAACCGCGCAGGTCGATCGCATCGTCGTCGAGCGCGCGCCGCAGGTCGCCGTCGGTGAACACCCCGAGCACGCGGTTTTCGGCGTCGACCACGGCGGTCATGCCGAGGCCCTTGCGGGTCATCTCGACCAGCGCCTCGGAGAGGCTGGCGTTCTCGCCCACCGCCGGTACCTGGGCGCCGGTGTGCATGATGTCGGAGATGTGCAGCAGCAGGCGACGGCCGAGGGTGCCCGCCGGATGAGAGCGGGCGAAGTCCTCGGCGGTGAAGCCGCGCGCCTCGAGCAGCGCGATCGCCAGCGCATCGCCCATCACGATCTGCGCCGTCGTGCTCGCAGTCGGCGCCAGGCCCAGCGGGCAGGCCTCGGCCGGCACGCTGACGTCGAGGTGCACGTCGCACAGCCGCGCCAGCGAGGAATTCGAATTGCCGGTCAGCGCGATCAGTGGCACGCCCTGACGCTTGATCAGCGGCAGGATGGTGAGCAGTTCGTCGGTCTCGCCGGAATTGGACAGCGCCAGCACCACATCGACCGGGGTGATCATTCCGAGATCGCCGTGGCTGGCCTCGCCCGGATGGACGAAAAACGCCGGGGTGCCAGTGCTGGCCAGGGTCGCCGCGATCTTGCGCCCGACGTGACCGGACTTGCCCATGCCCGACACCACCACGCGGCCGCGGCAGGACTGGATCAGGAGGCAGGCGCGGACGAAGTCCTCGCCGAAGCGGTCGAGCATGCCGGCGATCGCGCGTGCCTCGGTGTCGATCACCGCGCGGGCGCTGGCCAGCAGGCGGCCGGCGTCGAGGATCGGGGCACTGCCATCGTTGGGCTGCAATTGGGCATTCATGGCGTTTGTCGGGCGATGGGGCGACGCGGTGCCGGCGTCCCGGTCGACCACGGCACTTTTGATAGACTGCACCGCTCATTCTAGCGCGTCACCGCGCCCCCCGACGTTTCCGGCCCGTCATCGGCGCCGCGTCGCCCCACAGGATCCCGCATGCAAGCCAGTGCAATCCAGGCCCTGATCGAGCAGGGACTCCCCGGCGCCGCCGTCCGCGTCAGCGGCGACGACGGCGTGCATTTCGAGGCCGAGGTGGTCAGCGCGGCGTTCGCCGGCAAGATGCCGCTGGCGCGGCACCGGATGGTCTACGCGACCCTCGGCGACCTGATGGGCGGCGCGATCCATGCGCTGTCGCTGAAGACCCTGACCCCCGACGAAGCGGCCCGCCGCGCGTCGAACTGAACAAGCTCAAAGGAACACCCGTGGCGAAGATCGTGATCAGCGGTGGCGAAGCCTTGAACGGCGACGTCTGGATTTCCGGTGCGAAGAACGCGGTGCTGCCGATCCTGGCCGCCACCCTGCTGGCCGACGAGCCGGTCGCCATCGGCAATGTGCCGCACCTGCACGACGTCACCACGACGATGGAACTGCTCGGCCGGATGGGCGCGCAGCTGGTGGTCGACGACCGGATGAAGATCCATGTCGATCCGCGCCACGTGAACTCTCCGTTCGCGCCCTACGACCTCGTCAAGACCATGCGCGCCTCGATCCTGGTGCTGGGACCACTGGTGGCGAAGTACGGCCGCGCGGAGGTGTCGCTGCCGGGCGGCTGCGCGATCGGCTCGCGTCCGGTCGACCAGCACATCAAGGGCCTCGAGGCGCTCGGTGCCGAGATCGTCGTGGAAGGCGGCTACATCCGCGCCACCGCCAAGCGCCTGCGCGGCGCCCGCGTGCTGTTCGACACGGTCACCGTCACCGGCACCGAGAACATCATGATGGCCGCGACGCTGGCTTCCGGTACTACGATCCTCGAGAACTCCGCGCAGGAGCCCGAGGTCGTCGACCTCGCCAACTGCCTGAATGCCATGGGCGCGAAGATCGAGGGCCACGGCACCGCGACGATCATCGTCCATGGCGTCGAGCGACTCGGCGGCTGCGACTACGACGTGCTGCCGGACCGCATCGAGACCGGCACCTTCCTGGTCGCCGGCGCGATCACCGGCGGCCGGGTGATGGCCAAGCGCACCCGCGCCGACATCCTCGACGCGGTGCTGATGAAGCTCGAGGAGGCCGGCGCCCACCTCAACATCGGCCACGATTTCATCGAGCTCGACATGAACGGCCGTCGCCCGAAGGCGATCGACCTCACCACCGCGCCCTACCCCGCGTTCCCGACCGACATGCAGGCGCAGTTCACCGCGCTGAACTCGGTCGCCGAAGGCGTCGGCATCATCACCGAGACGGTGTTCGAGAACCGCTTCATGCACGTGCCGGAACTGGCCCGGCTCGGTGCCGACATCCGGGTCGAGGGGCACAACGCGATCATCCGCGGTGTCGACCACATGAATGCCGCGCCACTGATGGCCACCGACCTGCGCGCTTCGGCGAGCCTGGTGCTCGCGGGCCTGGTCGCCCGGGGCGACACCATCGTCGACCGCATCTACCACATCGACCGTGGCTACGAGTGCATCGAGGAGAAGCTCGGGGCGCTGGGGGCCAAGATCCGGCGCCTGCCGTCGTAGGGCGGCCACTGGCCGCCATCGCGAGACGTATCGACGGCCGATCCGAAACGCCTGGCGATGGCGGGCGGTGCCCGCCCCGGCTCACCGCCGTGTCAGCTTCACCAGCTTGAGCTCGATCGTGTCGCCCTCCGGCTCGCGCTGCTCCATCCGCGCCGGCAGATACCCCAGCTCCGGCGCCAGCCACGACGTCGTGGTGCGATCGGCGTTCTTGCGGATCCGCTTCATCCTCTCTGCGTCGTAGCGACCCGCCGGGACACTGACCGTCTCGCGACCGTCACGGCTGTATTCCTGGTCGCCGACGGTGCGCTTGTCGGCGACCCGGTAGCGGAAGTCGGCGGCGCCCCGCGCCATGTCGGCGGCCAGCGCCAGGACCAGCACGTTGCGGTCGATCACGCCGGGTTCGGACGCGATCTCGGCCTGCTTCTTGCCGTCGTCGGCGGCGATCCGCTCGCCGTCCGCGCTGCGCACCAGGCTCCGGTGCTTCTTCGAGAAGGCGATGCTCTGCTTGTAGTCGTAGCGCAGCAGTTCGGGTCGCCCCTCGGCCCAGCGGAACTCGGAATCCTCGTTGACATCGGCCGCGGCTAGCGCGGCGAGGCCGCTGGTGCCATGGACCGCATAGTTGAAGTGCCAACGGCCACCGCCGAGCTCGGACAGCTCCATCACCGCCGCTCCGATCTTCGAGCCGTTGCGCCAGACCTCGTACTCCCCCCGGAACGGGCGGATGGGCGCGGCGCGCCCATCCGTCGGTTCGGACATCGGGGGCGCCTGCGGCGCGGCGTCGCCGGCAGCGGCGGCGCCGGCAACGAAACCCGTAAACGAAGTGGCAGCCAAGACGAGAGCAAAGGCAATGGCTCGCATCGCTAGTCCTTCTCGGTCGTCGCGCTATCGGTCCCGGCATCGACCGCGTCTGCTGTCGACAGTTTCCCGCCATTGCCCAGCCGTAACGGCGCGGTCAGGCGGTGACCGTCGCAGAGCACGCCGCTGTCGGCAAGCGCGATGCGGCCGCGGGCGATCGCCTCGACCACCGCGACCAGCAGGCGGTGCTCGTCCGGCAGCAGCCGCGCCGCCAGCGATTCCGGACTGTCGTCGGCACCGACGTCCAGCAGCACCTGGGCGATCACCGGCCCGCCATCGAGCTCCGGGGTGACGAAGTGCACACTGGCGCCGTGCTGGCGATCGCCGGCCGCGAGCGCACGCGCGTGGGTGTCGAGACCCGGGTATTTCGGCAGCAGCGAGGGGTGGATATTGATCATGCGCGCGCTCAACGGCTCGACGACGTCCGGACTGATGCGACGCATGTATCCCGCGAGCACGATGAGTTGCGGCTGAACGGCAGCGACCGCGGCGAACAGCGCCTCGTCGTGGGCGTGGCGGTCGGCGTAATCGCGCGGCGCCAGCGCGGTCGCCGGAATGCCGGCGGACCGCGCCAGCTCCAGCGCGATCGCGGTAGGCTTGTCGGAGAACACGCCGACCAGGTCGATCGGCAGGCCGCCCTTCTCCGCCGCGATCAGCGCCGCCAGATTGCTGCCGCGTCCCGAGGCGACGACGGCGACCCGCAGGGCCGCGCGGCTCATGGAGCCGTCCAGGTCATCGGCGTGAACACGATGCCGGCGCGCTCCTGCTCCGCCGCCTGCGCCACGAATCCGAGCCGCGCGTAGGCGGCGACGGCCGAGCGCGATGCGTTCACGGTGTAGGGCCCCGCGCCTCCGTTCTCCCGCATGGCCATGCGCGCCTCGGCCCACAGCCGGCGGGCGATGCCGCGACGCTGGTGCGAGTCGGCGACGAACAGATGGAACAGATGCGACTCGCCGCGGGTACCGGCGACGCCGACCAGTTCATCGTTCTCCGTCGCGAGGTGGTAGCGGTACGCCTGGTCAAGAAAGCCACGGATCGCTTCCGTCGACTGGCTGCGGCGCAGCCGCTCGACGCCCTCCGGACTCAGCTCGGGGTCGATGTGGCGGCTCGACAGGGATCGCACGAGCGAACTGATGGCGGCCGCATCGTCGGCGACGGCGAGGCGGACGCTGACGACGCCCGTCGGCTCAGCCAATGCGCACCCGCTCGTCGCTCGCGGTCGCCACCACGCCGCCGATCTCGTGATGCACGAGGTTGCGCTCGGCCAGGAAGCGCTTCACCGCCGCCGCTTCGCCCGGCGCGACGATCAGCACGTAGCCGATGCCGCAGTTGAAGGTGCGCCACATCTCGGCCAGGGCGACGTTGCCGGCTTCGCGCAGCCAGCGGAACACCGGCGGCAGCGACCAGGACGAGGAATCGATCAGCAGGCCGAGCCCGTCCGGTACGACCCGGATGATGTTCTCGGTGAGGCCGCCGCCGGTGATGTGCGCCATGCCACTGATCGCGTGCTTGCCGATCAGGTCCAGGATCGGCTTCACGTAGATCGTGGTCGGCGCCATCAGCGCATCGGCCAGGGTGCCGCCCTCGAAGGCCTGGCCGAGATCGGCCTGGCTGTGCGCGATGATCTTGCGGATCAGCGAGTAGCCGTTCGAATGCGGGCCGCTGGAGGCGATGCCGATCAGCACGTCGCCGGCGCGCACGCGGCTGCCGTCGTTGATCGCGCTCTTCTCGACCGCGCCGACGCAGAAACCGGCGAGGTCGTACTCGCCGGGCGGGTACATGTCCGGCATCTCCGCGGTCTCGCCGCCGACCAGGGCGCAGCCAGCCAGCTCGCATCCCTTCGCGATGCCGCCGACGACCGACACCGTGGTGTCGACGTGCAGCTTGCCGGTCGCGAAGTAGTCGAGGAAGAACAGCGGTTCGGCGCCCTGCACCAGCACGTCGTTGACGCACATGCCGACGAGGTCGATGCCGATGGTGTCGTGGCGGTTCAGCGTCTGTGCCAGCTTCAGCTTGGTGCCGACGCCGTCGGTGCCGGACACCAGCACCGGTTCCTTGTAGCGCCCGGCCAGGTCGAACAGTGCGCCGAAGCCGCCGAGTCCGCCCATCACGCCAGGCCGGAAGGTCTTTGCCACCAGCGGCTTGATCCGCTGGACGACGGCATCGCCGGCATCGATGTCGACGCCGGCGTCCTTGTACGAGAGTCCGGTGGAGGGGCTGGTCGCCATGAGCTGTCCGCGGCCGGAAAAATGGGCGCGCATCATAGCAGTCGGCCGCCGGCGCGACCGCGGACGGAGGGCGGCCACCGGCCGCCATCACGGGGCGCTTCGCAATCCGGCGCAGCAACGCTGCGATCGGGCAATGGCGCGCCGTACAAGCCCGACCTGCAATCGAGCGTATCCGCAACGAGACCCTGCGTTCGCCTCCTGCCGCCCTGATGCCACTCCATCGACGATCTTCCTTCGCGTCTTCGCGTGAGGAATCGCTGCGCTCGTCCTCTACGTCAGCGGGATGGCTCCGGATTCCGCGAATATCACGGCGCTCCAACGCAGCGCATTTGCTCTCGCATTCGCCGGCAACGCAGGCGCAGCCGTCAGACGATGCGACGGTTCTTCGGCAGATGATTGCGCAGGAATTCCATCTGGTCCGCCAGGATGTTCCTGTTGGACAGGATCAGATGCTCCACCCAGCTCGGGCGATACGGCACCGCCAGCAGCGGCATCGCGGCCTGCTGCGGGTTGCGGCCGCCCTTCTTGACGTTGCAGCGGATGCACGCCGTGACCACGTTCTCCCACACGTCGAGGCCGCCGCGGGACAGCGGCTGGACGTGGTCGCGGGTCAGCTCGGAACGGCCGTAGTGGGTGCCGCAGTACAGGCACAGGTGACGGTCGCGCGCGAACAGCGCGGTGTTGTTGAGCGTTGGCGCCGGGTCGATCCGGCCGGGGCGCACGTGGCCGCGACTGGCAACGATCGGGTGCAGCTCGAGGATCGACTGCAGGCCGCTGTCGCGCTGGCGACCGCCGTGGATCGTGATGCACGGCGTACCGAGGGTCCAGGCCACCGCGTCGCGCGCATACAGGCACGCGGCGTCCTGCCAGTTCATCCAGTCGAGGATGCGGCCGTGGGCGTCGAGCGACAGCACGCGCGGGAATTGCGGCTCATCGTGGTGATGCGGGCGGACCAGGGACAACACGCCGGACCTCCGGGGGCAGGTGTCGAAACCGTCCGGAGGATAGCCTCATTTCCGTTGCAATGGCACGAAACCGGAGCCCGCAGGCCGATCGACGGAGGTGTCGGCGGGGATCGACGGCGGCGTATGTTCGTCCGCCCCGAACGACGAGACCCCGGCCGGGGCCGGGGTCTCGGGTCGAACGAACACCGTCATCGGAAGCGCGCCCCGAGCGGAGCGCGTCCTCGATCAGGGCTTGTCGTGCGGGTGCTTCTGCTTCGCCCTGCGCTCGGCGACGAAGCGCTGCGCCTCGGCGCTGCTGGCGAACTTCACCAGCTTCACCTGGACCACGTTGCCGTTCTTGTCCTTGTGGACGCGGGCCACGACGTTGTCGCCGGCATTGATCGCATAGTCCGAGGGCGTCGGCGGGATCTGGTCGGCGCGCAGCTTGTGGCTGCCGTTGACCACCCGTCCCATCTTCGCCGGCGTGCGCTCGAAGGTGCTGTGGAACTTCGACTTCGGCAGCGTGTAGTGCTGGCCGTCACCGAGGTCCACTGTCACCGTGTTGCCGTTGCGCTCCACCTTGGCGACCGTGGTCGCGGACATCGACTCGACCCGGCCGACCATCGACGTCCCGTGCTGGACCGCCGGCGCCGCCTCGGCCGCGTTGATGCTGAACCATCCGCCGCCCAGTGCGAGCACGCTGAACGCGACCGCACCGCGCTGGCGCCGCCGCAGCAGGGCGAGACCGGCGGCGCCGCAGAACAGCACCAGGGCCATCTTGCCGGCATCGCCGAGCGTCGGGACGCCGGTGAAGCCGACCTCGACCGCGCCGATGTCCACCACGTGATCGAAGTCGCGCGGGAAGCCTGGACCGCGCTGGTCGGTCAGCAGGCCGGCGGAGAGCGCCAGAGCGTTGCTCGCGGCGTTGATCACCGGGCTGCCTTCCTGCGGCAGGTGCGACCGCGTCAGGCTGCCATTGCCGGACAGCGCACCGAGCATCGGATCGACGCCGAGCAGGTTGCCGCCCGCCGACGTGTCCACCGTGGTCGTGCCGTGAGTCCCCTGCACCAGGGTGAATGCCGCGGTGATGCCGGTCGCGATGCCGCCGAGATCGGCGTTGAAGGCACCGCCACCGGTCGCCACGTTGTTGGCGAGGATCGTGTTCCGCAGATTGAAATCGCCGTTGTAGGCGTACAGGCCGGAGGCGTAGGGCGTCGTGCCGATGTTGAACGCGATCGTCGAATTGACGATCTCGATCGGGTTGTAGCCGCCGCTGGTCGCGACGGTGACGCCCGAACCGAAGGCCGCGGCATTGCCCGAGATCGTGGTGTTCTTGATCTCGCAGCCCTGATTGCAGCCGGTCGGGATCCACACGCCGGCGCCGAACTGGTTGGCGAAGTTGTTGCTGATCTCGTCGCGGGTGATGCTGACCGGGCCGTCGGCGTAGCCGTAGAGGTAGACGCCGCCGCCACGGGTGTAGGCGAAATTGCCGCTGATCACGCTGGAATCGACCGTGTGGCGCACGTTGTAGTCGACATACAGGCTGATCGCACCGCCCATGGTCGACGCGTTGCTGGTGAAGGTCGAGCCGCTGATCGTCGACGGCTGATGCAGGTCGTCGACGAAGATCGCGCCGCCCTGGTAGAAGCCGCTGTTGTTGATGAACGTGCTGCCGGTGATCGTCATCCCGCCGGAATTCTCGGTCGCCACGGCGCCGCCGGCGCGGAATCCGTAGTTCCCGGAGAACGTCGTGTTGCCGACGTTGGCGTTGCAGTACGAGTCGCCACCGAAGTACAGGCCGCCGCCGTCGCCGAGCTGGGTGCTGTTGCTGCTGACGGTCGAATTGGTCAGGTTCAGCGTGACGCTGTTGCCGACGAAACAGATGCCGCCGCCGCGGTTCGCGGTATTGCCGGTGACGGTCACGGCGTCGAGGTCGAGGTCGACGCCGTTTGAGAAGATGCCGCCGCCGCAGGCGTAGATGCCGCCGCCGTGCGGGGCATGCGGCAGGTTGCCCGACGCATGAGCGAGGTTGTGCTTCGGGTTCGGACGGCCGCCGCCGCCGCCCTGGCCGATGAGACCGCCGGTGATGGTGAGGCCACTCATCGACACCTTGCCGCCGCCGTCGGAATAGACGTAGAAGACCCGTCCGCCCTTGCCGCCGCCGGTGATGCTCAGATTGGCCGCGCCCGGACCGGTGAGGGTCAGCGGGTGGGTGATGTTGATGGTGCCGTTGGTGAGCGCGATGTTGCCGCTGAGGCCGGCCTGGAAGGTGATCACGTCACCCGTGCCCGACCCGTTGATCACGGTGCGCAGGGAGCCGGCGCTGTTGTCGTCGAGCAGGTTGGTGACGGTCAGCGTGGCGAGCGTCGAAGCATAGGCATCCGCCGCGGCGCGATCGAACGGCAGGCTGGCCTGGATCCGGCCGGTCGCCAGTTCGAGGTCCCAGTTGGCATTCGCGACGATGCCGCCGGTGAGGTCGACCGAGGCCGCGACCTCCGCCTGGGTGATGCGGGCCAGATGTTCGACGAAGCCGCGGCCGATGGCGCCGGCGCCGACTTCGCAGCCGTACAGCAGGATCTCGGGGCGCCGCTTGGCACTGTTGCGCTGCGCGAACCACGTCGTCAGCTGATCGCGATAGCGTTCGACCGACGCATCGTCGAGCCGGGCGGAACCGAGCTGCATCGCGCCGGGCTCGCCGTGACCGAGCACGTGCACCGTCGCGGTGGCGGGCGCCTTGCGCAGGGTGTCGCCGATCAGCGCGATGCCGTCCTGCTCGGGCGAGATGACCAGGGTGCGCACGCCGGCCCGGACCGCGGCCTCGAGATCGCCGTGGCGGGCGACGCGCGCGTCGATGAACAGGAACTCGTCGCGGACGGCTTCGTTGCCCTTGCGGGCGGCCGGCAACGGTGCGGCATCGTTGACATGGGCCCGGGCGCCGGCGGACAGGCCGAGGCTGATCGCCAGGGCCAGCGCGGTGCGCGACGGAAGACCGTACGGAACCAAGCCCGCACGGCGCGGGTGCTTCGCGTTATTCATTTTGAGTTTTCCCCCGATTCGATGGCCGCCGGAATCCCACGGGCAGCCTTGCGAGTGTAACCTTCCGACTCTAGCCGTCAACTTTCTTAAAGTCTTCCTAATAATGCGCCTGGACGCTCCCTTCATCCGACTTCCGCTCGCGTTCGATGCCCACCGTCTGGCGGCCGAGATCGGCGCCATCGCGGAATCGGAGTGGCGACCGCACCCGCAGGGCTTCGCTGGCAATTCGGCGCTGCCGCTGGTGGCCGCGCAGGGCGATCCCGGCGACGACGACACCCGCGGGCCGATGCGACCGACTCCGGTGCTGGCCCGCCTGCCCTATGTCCGCCAGGTGATGGCGACGCTGCAGGCACCGATCGGTCGCTCCCGGCTGATGCGCCTCGACGGCGATGCCGAGGCCACCGCCCACGTCGACACCAACTACTACTGGATGGACCGGTTCCGCGTGCACGTGCCGGTCGTGACCCAGCCGGCCGTCGAGTTCCTCTGCGGCGACGCCCACGCGCACCTGCGCGCCGGCGAGTGCTGGGTGTTCGACACCTTCAACATGCACAACGTCAAGAATCCGCATCCGACCCGACGCATCCATCTCGTCATCGACACCGTCGGCAGCGCCCCGCTGTGGGAACTGATCGAGCGCGGACAGCGTCACGGCGGCAGCGAGCTGAGGCCGGCCGAGGACCTCGCCTGCGTCGCCCATCCGTTCGCGGCCGATCGCGAGCTCGCGCCGGAGTACGAGCGCTACAACCAGCCGCTGGTGATGACGCCGGCGGAGGTGCGCCACTGGATCGTCGCGCTGCTGGCCGAGCTCGCCCCGGAGGTTTCCGCATCGGTCGCCCTGTCGCTGCGAGCACGCCTCCTCCGGCATGCCCGCGAATGGACGGCCGCCTGGGCGGTCCACGGAGCCGAGCCGGGCGGCTGGCCGCGGTTCCGCGAGCTCGTCGACGCGCTCGACCACGACCTCCGGAAGACCGCGATGACGATCCCGATGCGCAACCTGGTCGATGTCGGGACCAGCCTGCGCCACTGCCTAGTCCGCGCCGCGCTCAACGTCGAGATCGCCGATCGCTACACCGCCGCCCCCCTGCCGTCCACTCAACGCCCGATGACCCCATCCGTCCCGAACCCCGCGCCCCCGGCGCCCTCCGCCGCCGCCCCGCCGTCCGCGGCGGCCGATCCGACCGCCGCGCCGCGCCGTTTCGACCGTCCGGTGTTCGTGGTCTGCCCGCCGCGCTCGGGCTCCACGCTGCTGTTCGAGACCCTGATCCAGGCTCCCGACGCCTGGAGCATCGCCGGCGAGAGCCACCGGGTGATCGAACAGATCCCGACCTTGAATCCGGGGCATCGGAAGATGTCCTCGAACCGGCTCGACGCCGGCGACGCCAGCCCGATGAACGTCGCCGAGCTGACCCATGGGTGGTTCGTGGCCTTGCGCGACCGCGACGGCCAGCGCGCCCCCGACGGCGCCACCGGCCTGCGGCTGGTCGAGAAGACCCCGAAGAATGCTCTCCGCGTCCCCTTCCTGGACGCGGCCTATCCGGACGCGCGCTTCGTCGTCCTCTACCGCGAGCCGCGCGAGGTCCTGGCGAGCATGCTCGCGGCCTGGGAATCGAAGCGCTTCGTCACCTACCCTGCCCTGCCGGGCTGGACCGGCCCGCAATGGTCGCTGGCGCTGCCGGAAGGCTGGCGTGGCTGGAACGGGCAACCGCTGCCGGAGATCGTCGCCCGCCAGTGGGCGGCCATCGTCGAGCAGATGATCGACGACCTCGAGAAGCTGCCGGCGGATCGCGTGACGCTGAGCGGCTACGCCAGCCTCCTCGCCGACCCCGACGCGGAGATGCGGCGGATCTCCGCCGCCTGCGGACTGCGCTGGGACCGGACACTTGGCAAGGACCTGCCGCTGTCGCGCCACACGCTGACCCGGCCGGAGCCGGACAAGTGGCGCCAGCGCGCCGCCGAGGTCGAGCAGATGCGGGCGCTGGTTGCGCCGACGCTGGCGCGCTGGGACGCCTTCGTCGCCGCTCGACGGCCGGAACTGCTCGGGGAGCCGGCACCGGCCACGCAGACCCCCGCGCCCATGGACCCACCCGCGGTCACGTCGGCGCCGGCTGCGCCGGCGACGCCTGCCGAACCCGGCGACGCTGTCGTGCACCCGGCGTACGCCGCCCAGGGTGGCCCGACTGCCCCGGCGCCGGCCGATGCCGCCCAGGGCGAGAAGGCCTTCGCCAGCGTCTTCACCGCATCGCTGCACGACCTGCTCGCCCAGGCCAGCGGCGCCCTGCTGGTGACGACCTACCAGAGCGGCCGGGTGATCCTGGTGCGCCGGCAGAACGGCGGCGTCAACACCCACCTCAAGGCCTTCCCGAGCCCGATGGGCGTCGCCGTCGAGCGTGACCGGCTGATGCTCGCCACGGCCCGCGAGGTCATCGAGTTCCGCAATGTGCCGGCGGTCGCGGCCCGGATGGAGGCGCCCGGTCGCCACGATGCCTGCCTGGTGCCGCGCAGCGCGCACATCACCGGCGACATCCGCATCCACGAGATCGGCTTCGCCGGCAACGAGCTGTGGATCGTCAACACCCGCTTCTCCTGCCTGTGCACGCTGGCGCCGGACTACAGCTTCGTGCCGCGCTGGCGACCGGCGTTCATCAGCGCGCTGGAGCCGACCGACCGCTGCCACCTCAACGGCATGACGATCGTCGACGGCCGCCTGCGCTTCGTGAGTTGCCTGGCCCCGACCGACACGGCGGCCGGCTGGCGCGATCACAAGGGCACCGGCGGACTGATCATCGATGTCGCCTCCGGCGAGTTCGTCGCCGAGGGCCTGTCGATGCCGCACTCGCCACGCTGGCACGACGGTCGCCTGTGGATCCTGGAGTCCGGCAAGGGCACGCTGTCGACCATCGATCTCAACTCCGGCAAGCCGACCACGGTGGCGGTGCTTCCGGGCTTCACTCGCGGGCTCGCGTTCGCCGGCCACTACGCCTTCGTCGGACTGTCGCAGGTGCGCGAATCGGTGTTCGGCGGCTTGCCGGTCACCGAGCGTGCCGCGGAGCGCAACTGCGGCGTCTGGGTGGTCGACCTGCGCTCGGGTTCGATCGTCGGCTTCCTGCGTTTCGAGGGTCAGGTGCAGGAGATCTTCGACCTGCAGTTCCTGCCCGGAATGCACCATCCCGAACTGCTCGAGCCGAGCGACCCGGGCGTCGCCAACGCCTTCGTCCTGCCCGACGAAGCCTTGAAGCTGGTGCCGCGCGCGGTGGCCTGAGCGGATGAAGCTCGCGACTCCGTTCATCCGCCTGCCGCTGGCCTTCGACGCGGCGGTACTCGCCGCGGAAATCGACGCCATCCCCGAAGCGGGCTGGCGCCGCCACCCGCACGGCAACCCGGGCAACTGGGCGCTGCCGCTGGTGGCGGTCCACGGCGATCCGGCCGACGACGAGACCCGCGGCCCGATGCGGCCGACGCCGCACCTTGCCGCCCTGCCCTACACCCGCCAGGTGATGGCGGCCCTCGGCTGCACCATCGGACGCTCGCGGCTGATGCGGATCGACGGCAACGGCGAAGCGCACCTGCATGTCGACACCAACTACTACTGGTCGACCCACCTGCGCATCCACGTGCCGGTGGTGACCACGCCGAACGTCGCCTTCCTCTGCGGAGACGCGCGGGTGCACATGCGCGCCGGCGAGTGCTGGGTGTTCGACACCTGGTCGAAACACAACGTGCTCAATCCCGATCCGACCCGGCGCATCCACCTGGTGATCGACGCGGTCGGCTCGGCCGCGCTGTGGGAACTGATCGAGCGCGGCGACCGGCCGCGGGAATTCCATCCGCCGGCGAACCCGACGGCCCGCTTCGTGCCGCCGGGGTTCTCGATCCCCGAGGTCGCGTTCGAGTCGCGCAACCAGCCGGTGGTGATGACGCCGTTCGAGCTCGACCACTGGATCGACTTCACGCTCTCCGAGTGCCCCCCCGTCGATCCCCCTGGACACGCGACCCAGGCGCGCCTCGCCGCACTGTGCCGCACGTTCCGGCGGCGCTGGGCCGATCTGTGGGCGCATCACGGCGAGGCCGCCGCCGGCCACGAACATTTCCGCGCACAGCTGGTCGAACTGCACCATGCCCTGCAGGGGCTCGAGGGCCTGCGCGCCGCCAACGGCACCGACGCCACCGACATGCTGCGGCAGCTGGTCGTGCGCTCGGCGGTCAATCCGCAGCTGCTGACGGACCGCACCCCGTCGGGTGCGTCCTCCGGCAGGCACAACTATGTCGCCGCGGGAGCGGCTCCGGCGGTCGTCACGTCACCCGGCGCCGGGCGTCCGCGCCTCGAGCGCCCGGTGCTGATCGTCTGCCCGCCCCGCTCCGGCAGCAGCCTGCTGTTCGAGACGCTGGCGGAAGCGCCGGGGCTGTACACCGTCGGCGGCGAGAGTCACGCGCTGATCGAGGCGATTCCCGCCCTGCATCCCGCGAGCCGCAACTTCGATTCGAACCGGCTGACCGCGGTCGACGCGACACCGGGCGTGATCGCCGCGTTGCGGCAGGGATTCTTCGACGCGCTGCGTGACCGCGAAGGCACACCGCCGCCGCCCGACGCGACGCTCCGGATCCTCGAGAAGACGCCGAAGAACTCGCTGCGGCTGCCGTTCTTCGAGTCCGTATTCCCGGAGTCGCAGCTGGTATTCCTGTGGCGCGAGCCGCGCGACACGATCAGCTCGATGATCGACGCCTGGAACTCCGGTCGCTTCGTCACCTATCGCCACCTTCCCGGCTGGACCGGCCTGCCCTGGTCGCTGGCACTGCCGGAGGGCTGGCGCGACTGGATCGGACGGCCGGTCGAGGAAGTCGCGGCGCGGCAGTGGGCGGCGATCACCGCACAGCTGCTGGATGACCTCGAGGCGCTGCCGCCGGAGCGGGTCACCGTGTTCCGCCATGCCGATCTGCTGGCGGCGCCGCAGGCGGCCGTGCAGCGGCTGTGCACCGCGCTCGACCTGGGCTGGGACCGCGAGCTGGCCGGATTGAAGAACTCCCGCCACACGCTGACCGCCCCGGACCCGGACAAGTGGAAGAAGAACGCGGCGGCCCTGGAGCGGGTCCTGCCGCTGGTCGCCGCGACGATCGATCGGGCGAACCGTTTCGTGGCCGAACGGCTGGCCGCGGACCTGCTCACGTCGATGCACACGCTCGAGGCAGCGCGCGCCGATCTCTCCGCAATGACGTGGAGCGCAAGCCTGCCGCGGCTGCTGCAGTCGCGACGAATCCGGATGGCGCTGGATTGCGTCGGCGATACTCGAATCGACCTCGAACTCCGGCGCGGCGCGTGGACCTCGACGATCTCGAAACGATCCGTACCGGTCGCGCCATCCGATCCGGTCGAATCCTCGCACTCGACCTGGGATTCCGAGCTTCGGCGTCTGCTCCCGATCGGACTGGGCTCGGCGATCCGGGTCAGAGCACTGTATCGGGAACCCGGCTATACCTGGCTCGGCGTCTCGGCCGACGGCGATGTCGATGCGCGCTGGCTACTGGTGACGGACGATCGGGCGCCCATCGCGTGGCTCGATGTCGGCGCGTCCACGCGGATACGCCAGATCGGCATCTCGGCGATGTAGCAGCCCCGTACGACAGGCGCGGCCGTGGGAGCGGCGGAATCCGCGGCATTCGCTCCGATCGGGCCGGCGTGGCTGTTGTGGGAAGGGCCTTGGCCCCTCCCACGCCAGCCGCGACGACCACTAGCGTCTCGCGAGCTTCGGCACCTCGCCCACCCAGCCGGCCGCATGCAACGCGAACTCGCGCCGCAAAGGCGATAGACGCTGCACCATGCCCATTCCCAGCTGGCGCAACCATGGCATTCCCGGCCCGCCATCGCCGAACAAGTCGTTCAAGCCTTCGAACATCAGCGCCGCCCGGGCGTTGTCGCTGTCGCGCCAGCGCGTGAAGCGCCGCAACGCCGACTCCACGGATTCCGCTTCGGCAACGCAGTCGACCAGCGCTGCGGCATCCAGCATCCCCAGGTTGAGCCCCTGCCCGGCCAGCGGATGCACGGCGTGAGCAGCATCGCCGATCAGCACCGCGCGCCCGCGCGCGGACGGCGTCGCCAATTGGCGTCGCAACGGAAACGACGCGCGCGGACCGCACGACACGATCGGTCCCAACCGGAATTGAAACGCCTCGCCGAGCGCCTCCCGAAACGCCTCCTCCCCCAATTGCAGCAACCGCGCAGCGGATGCCGATGACCAGACGATGCTGCAGCGGCCGTCCGAGAGCGGCAGGAAGGCCAAGGGCCCTTCCGGCGTGAAGCGCTGCCAGGCCGTGGCCTGATGCGATTGCCCGGTGCGGACGTGCGCGACGATGGCGCGGACCTCGTAGTCGCGCTGGTCGAGCGCGACGCCCAACAGGGTGCGCACGGCAGAAGCCGAGCCGTCGGCCCCGATCAGGACGTCGGCGTGGAGCTGTCGGCCGTCGACCAGCGACACGGTCACGGACGACTCGGTCTGGTTGACCGCGGCCACGGTCGCCGGACAGCAGCGCTCGATCCGCGGCTCGGCCAGCACGCGTTGCCACAGCGCATCGCGCAGCAGGCCGTCCTCGACGATCGCGCCGAGGCGGTCGTGGGCGATCAGGTGGGCGTCGAACTCGAGTGCCGCGACCGGATCGTCCTGCCAGACTCGCATTGCCCGGTAGGGGGACCAGCGCGTCGCGCGGATCACCGCCAGCGCGCCGACCCGCTCCAGCACCGCGAGACTCGCCGGCGAAACGGCGAACACCCGGAGGTCGTCGCGAGCGGGATCGAAGCGCGGCGGTTCCGCGGCCTCGACCAGGCTGACCCGCACGCCGCGCGCGGCGAGACCGAGGGCCGCGCAGGCGCCGACGACGCCGGCTCCGACGATCAGCACGGACCGCGGATCAGGCACCGTGGGCACCGCGATAGCCCATCATCCGGAACGCCAGCTCCCGCTTCAGCGGCGGAATCCGGTCCAGCGCCAGCAATCCGAAGCCCCGCAGATGACGGAGCACGGTCGAGCGCGGCCGGAACCAGGCCTGCAGGTCGTCGGCAAAGCGCACGGTCGCGGTGCGGTCGTCGTTCCGCCGCGCCGCGTAGTCCGCCAGCAGCGCCGGAGCGCCAGGATCGGCGCCGGCCGCCTGCGCCGCCGCCAGCAGGTCGACCAGCGTGTCGACGTCGCGCAGGCCGAGGTTGAATCCCTGCGCACCGAGCGGGTGCACGGTGTGGGCGGCATTGCCGACCACGACCGTACGCGGCCCGGTGAGGTGTTCGGCGAGAACCTTCGCGAGCGGCCAGGGCTGCCGCCGGCCGACCCGGAGAAAGGCGCCGCAGCGCGGGCCGAACAGCGCGCGCATCTCGGCGAGGAACGCGGCGTCGGCGAGCGCGAGCAGGCGCTGCGCGTCCGCCGTCGTGGTGGTGCAGATCAGTCCGCGTCGGCGCCCCGCCAGCGGCAGGAGGGCGAGCGCGCCGTCGGCGTGGAAGCGCTCGTAGGCGACGCCGTCGTGGCCCTCGGCGCATTCGACCGTGGCGACCACCGCCGTCTGCCCGTAGTCGTGGCGGGTCACCCCGATGCCGGACAGCCGGCGGACCGTCGACTCGGTGCCATCCGCCGCGATCAGAAGCCGGGTGACAATCGTCTCGCGCCCGTCCGGCGTGTCGATCTCGATCGAGGCGCCGGTCTCCGCCAGCGCCACTGCGACCACCTTCGCCGGCCGCCGCAGCTCGACCGTACGGAGCGTCGCCATGCGCCCCGACAGCGCGCCGACGACCACCCGCGCAGGTACCGTCCGGCCGACCAGGTCCATGCCGTAGTCGGCGGCCCGGAGCCGGACGATGCCGGGATCGCCACGGCTGCTGACCTCGACGCACTCGACGCTGCGCGTCTCGTCCGCCGGCCAGTCCGCGATGCCGGCGGTCGCCAGCACCTCCAGCGACCGTCGGTTCAACACGAAATTGCGCTCGTCCCAGGCCGCCGCCGCGGGTTCGCGCAGCGGCTCGGCGTCGACTGCCAGCACCGACATTCCGAGGCCGTCGAGCAACGCGGCGAGACTCATGCCGACGAGTCCCCCGCCGGCGACGACGATGTCGACCTGCTTCATCGCGCGGCGGTCAGGGCCGCGAGCACCGGAGCGACCTGCTCCACCCGACCGAGCGCCACACCGACTTCCCCCAGGGTGCGGGCCAGCTCGGCGGGATCGGCATGGGTGAACGTCGCATGGCCGACCTTGCGCCCGGCCCGGGGGCTCTTGCCGTAGTCGTGCCAGTGGCCGTGCGGGCTGGCCAGCACCGGATCGCGCGCCGGCAGCTCGCCGACCCAGTTCAGCATCACGCTGGTCGCAAGCACGGAGGTGTCGCCGAGCGGCATGCCAAGCACGGCACGCAGGTGGTTCTCGAACTGGCTGATCCGCGCGCCCTCGATGGTCCAGTGGCCGGAGTTGTGCACCCGCGGCGCCATCTCGTTGGTCAGCAGCTGGCCGTCCTTCACGAAGAACTCGACGGCGAACACACCGACGTAGTCGACCGTCTCCGCGATCCGACGCGCGAACTCGAAGGCCACGGGTGCCAGTTCCGCGGAATCCGGCGCTGGCGCGAGGCTGGCCGAGAGGATGCCGTCGGCGTGCCAGTTCTGGGTCAGCGGCCAGGCCCGGAACTCGCCGGTCCGACCGCGCACGGCGATCACCGAGACCTCGCGCTCGAACGGCACGAAGGACTCCAGGATCGACGGCACGCCGCCGAGCGCCGCCCAGGCGGCGTCCGCGTCGGCCAGCGACTTCAGCCGGAACTGCCCTTTGCCGTCGTAGCCGAGCCGCCGGGTCTTCAGGATCGACGGCACGCCGACGGCAGCGATCGCCGCGTCGAGCTCGGCGCGCGAGGACACCGCGTGGAAGGCCGGCGTGGCCATGCCGAGCGAGACGAACAGCTGCTTCTCGGCGAGCCGGTCCTGCGCCAGCGCCAGGGCCTTCGGGTTGGGAAAGACGGCGACCCGCTCCGCCAGCCACTCGGCGCTGCGCGCGGGGACGTTCTCGAAGTCGAAGGTGACGACGTCGACCTCCCGCGCGAAGCGCTGGAGCGCGTCGAAATCGGTGTAGTCGGCGTTGAGCAGCGGCGCGACCTGGCCGGCGCACGCGGCGTCGGCGTTGTCGACCACCCGGAAGCGCAGGCCGAGCGGGGCACCGGCCAGCGCCAGCATCCGCGCGAGCTGGCCGCCGCCGAGAATTCCGACCGTGCTCATCCGCCGACCCGCGGATCCGGCCGCGCGAGCACCTGCTCGGTCTGCGCCGCGCGATAGCCCTCCAGCGCCTTGGCGACGTTCTCGTCGCCGATCGCGAGGATCGCCGCCGCGAGCAGTGCCGCGTTGACGGCGCCGGCCGGGCCGATCGCCAGCGTCCCCACCGGAATGCCCGCCGGCATCTGCGCGATCGACAGCAGCGAGTCGATGCCGTTCAGCATCTTCGACTGCACCGGCACGCCGAGCACCGGCAGCCGGGTCTTCGCGGCCAGCATGCCCGGCAGGTGGGCCGCGCCGCCGGCACCGGCGATGATGACCGACAGCCCGCGCTTCACGGCCGTCGCCGCGTAGTCGAACAGCAGGTCCGGCGTGCGATGCGCCGACACCACCCGGACCTCGTGCGCGATGCCGAGCGCGGTGAGCGCGTCGGCGGCGTGCTTCATCGTCTCCCAATCGGAGCGCGAACCCATCACCACGCCTACCGCGGCCTTCGTCTTGCTCATCGTCTCGTCCACGCAAAAAAGCTATCTTAAGGAAGGACCGGACAACTATCCACGCTTCGTTCGTCCACACGCGACCTCCCCCGTGGACGACCGGCGGAGCGCAAGCGTCGCGCCCGCCCGATCCGCCGACACGCGTCGCGGGACAGACGCGGCTTTCCCAGTTGCCGTATCCTTCGCGACTTCCTTCGCCTGGACGTGTGGCATGGCGGTCGATGCACGCTTGTTGGAGATCCTCTGCTGCCCGGTCAGCAAAGTGCCGGTGGCCCGTCTCGGCCGCCGCGCGCTCGCCGAACTCAATCGGGCGATCGCGGCCGGAGAGGTGAAGACGGTCGCCGGCGTCGACTGCGCCGCGGCGATCGACGAGGCGCTGATCACCACCGACCGCAAGGTGATCTACCGGGTGGACGACGGCATTCCAGTGATGCTGCCCGACGAGGGCATCGGCACCACCCAGTTCAACGATTTCCCGGCCGACTGATGCGCATCGACCGAACCGCGGCGGGGGCCTGCGCCCCCTTCCTGCCCGCCGATGCGGCGATCCGCGCCAACGTCGAGGCTGCCCTCGCCGAGGACATCGGCGGCGGCGACGTGACCGCGCACCTGGTGCCGCCCGAGGAACGGGTGTTCGCGACCGTGATCGCCAAGGAACCGGCGACCCTCGCCGGCGCCGCGTGGTTCTCCGCCTGCTTCGCGGCGCTCGATCCCAGCGTCGAGCTCGACTGGATCCGCCGCGACGGCGAGCGCTTCGCCAGTGGCGACCGCATCGTCGAGATCCGCGGCCACGCCCGCGCGGCACTGTCGGCCGAACGCAGTGCCCTTAACTTCCTGCAGACGCTGTCGGCCACCGCCACCGCGGCACGCGCCTACGCGGACGCGCTCGCGGGCACCCGCACCCGCGTCCTCGACACCCGCAAGACGCTCCCCGGCCTGCGCCTGGCGCAGAAGTACGCGGTGCGGGTCGGCGGCGGGGTCAACCACCGGATCGGCCTGTACGACGCGGTGCTGATCAAGGAAAACCACATCGCCGCCGCCGGCTCGATCGCCGCCGCGGTCGCCGCGGCCCGGCGCCAGGCGCCGGGCCTGACCGTCGAGGTGGAAGTCGAGAACCGCGACGAGCTCGACCAGGCGCTCTCCGCCGGCGTCGACCGCGTCATGCTCGACGACTTCGCGCCCGACACCGTCGCCGCGGCGGTGGCCCACGTCGCCGGCCGCTGCGAGATCGAGGTCTCCGGCAGCGTCGGGATCGAGCGCCTGCCGGAGATCGCCGCCACCGGCGTCGACTTCGTCTCGGTCGGTGCGCTGACCAAGCACGTCAGGGCGGTGGACTTTTCCATGCGCGTACTTGAGCGAAGTCATGGCTGAGCGCGTCGTCCCGCGGTACAACTTCCCCGCTCCCGACCCGCTCCGCGTCACCCCGGACACCCGATGAATCCGATCCTGCTCTGGTTCCACAAGCTCGGCTCGCCGCCCTACTTCCACGCCTTCGCGACGCGTTGGATCCCGTGGTTCTACGGCGCGACCGCACTGCTCGCGATCCCGGGCCTGTACTTCGGGCTGTGGTCCTCGCCGGCGGACTACCTGCAGGGCGACAGCGTCCGGATCATGTACATCCACGTGCCCTGCGCGTGGATGGGCCTGTTCATCTACGGCGCGATGGCGATCAACGGCCTGATCGCCATCGTCTGGCGGATCAAGCTGTCGGAGCTGCTGGCGATCTCCTGCGCCCCGATCGGCGCTGCCTTCACCCTGGTGACCCTGGTGACCGGCTCGCTGTGGGGACGCCCGACCTGGGGGACCTACTGGCAGTGGGACGCGCGGCTGACCTCCGAACTGGTCATGCTGTTCCTCTATGTCGGCGTGATCGGCCTGCACCAGTCGATCGAGGATCCGCGCAAGGCGGCGCGTGCGGCGAGCATGCTGGCGCTGATCGGCCTGGTGAACCTGCCGGTGATCCACTATTCGGTCGAATGGTGGAACACGCTGCATCAGGGGGCCTCGATCAAGCTGTTCGCGGCCAAGAACACGATCGACTGGCACATGCTGCTGCCGCTGTTCCTGATGACCTTCGCCACCAAGTTCTATTTCGCCGGCTCACTGCTGGCCCGCACCCGCGTGGCGCTGCTGGCGGCCGAGAGCGACAAGGCCTGGGTGCGCGAGCTGGTCACCGGCGGGACGCCGGCCTCGCCGGCGTCCCCTCAGACTGACTTGATTGGACAATGACAGCGAATCGCGTTCGTTCGAGCGGATCATGACCATGGATCACACGCCCTTCATCGCCGCCGCCTACGCGGTGTTCTTCCTCGTGCTGGGGGCCGACGCGATCGCGCCGATCCTGGCCCGCAGGCGCCTGCTCACCGGCCTGCGCAACCGCTGGCTGCGCCAGGCCAATCGGAGCGCGCGATGAACCCGACCCGCCGCCGTCGACTCTGGCTGATCCTCTCCGGCCTCGCCGGTCTCGGCGTCGCCGCGACGCTGGTGCTGACCGCGCTCAACCAGAACATGCAGCTGTTCATCAGCCCCTCCGACATCGCGGACGGCAAGGCACCCGCCGTCGGGCGCAACTTCAAGCTCGGCGGCGTGGTGCTCGAAGGCAGCGTGAAGCGCGCCAGCGATTCGCTGCTCGCGGACTTCGTCGTCACCGATCGCTTCCGCGAAACCCGCGTCCAGTACACCGGCATCCTTCCCGACCTGTTCAAGGAAGGCCAGTCGGTGATCGCGACCGGCCAGCTGCGCGCCGACGGCACCTTCGTCGCGGCCGACGTCCTCGCGAAGCACGACGAGAACTACATGCCGAAGGAAGTCGCGGAAGCCATCGCGAAGGCCAAGACCCGGAAAGAATCGCACTGACGGCGCGCGGGGCGCATCTTCAGCGCGATTCGCGCCCGGTGAAGAGCGATCAGGGTCAACAGCCCGCGGGTCGATGCGTTGAGTCGGATTCGCGATGCGGAAGGCGAGCTAGGCTTTCACCGCGCAATCCCATTCTGTGGGCTTCGACCATGACGAAACACCGCGACACGCCGGATCCCCGACAGGAATCCGATTTCAAGAACTGGGCGTTCGTCACGCTCACCCTGCTCGCGTCGCTCTTCTCGTGCGGAATTCGCGCAGCGAATTCCGCCGTCCCTCAGGGTTTCAACGGAGCGCGCGGCCTGTGGTACGACAGGCAGCATTCCGGCCACGGCTTCGACGTCGAACAGCAGGGCGACCTGTACCTCGTCCTGTTCTACACCTACGACGCCCAGGGCGAGCCCGAGTGGTACGCCGCGCAGGATCACATCGTCGATGGCGTGATGAACACCCGCCTTCTGCACTTCCGCTACGACCGGGTGCAGCACCGGCAGGTGCAGGATGCGGTGGCCGGGCACTTCCTGCTCGAGTACGGCGCGGCGGCCGGTTCGACGCCGTGCGACGGCATCGACCGCAGCAGCGCTCCGGAGCTCGCGCGGGTCCGGCTCGACATCGGCGGCCAGGCGATCGATTGGTGCCTGGAGCCGCTGGTGCCCGCGATGGTGCAGCCGGAGACGGCGATGAGCGGCATCTGGTGGGGCGGCGACGCCGATTCCGGCTGGGGACTCGCCAGCTACTTCATCCACCGCGACAGCGGCATCCAGTCGGTCCATCTCAGCTACTACTACGACGGCAACGACCGGCCACGCTGGTCCTATGCCGAAGCGAACGGCAACGACTTCCTCGTCGACACCCGCTGGCAGTCCTACCGGGGCTTCTGCCGCTCCTGCTCGGCGGTGCCCCTGGTCGGTCGCGACGCGGGTCGCCTGAGCCTGTCGCTGGTCACGCCGCTGATCGCCGACGGCCTCGCCAACCGGATCGACTCCGATCTCGTCTATCCCGCCGGGATCGGCGGAAGCTGGAACCGCCACGGCGAGCTCAAACGTTTCGCCGACCCCCCGCGACCCTACGGCGGCACGGTGCTCACCCGCGAGGGCATCGTCGCGCCGGACATCTTCCTCGACGACAGCCACCGCAAGATCTACTACGGCATCCCCTACGCCGCGCCGCCGACCGGCGCACTGCGCTGGCGCGCGCCGCAGCCGGCGACACCGCGCACGCGGGTGCTCGACGTCAACGCGGTTCCGCCGGGCTGCCCGCAGACCCTCGGCCAGTCGCTGTTCGGCGGCGCGCCGGCGGCGACCTCGGAGGACTGCCTGTACCTGAACGTCTGGGTACCCCAGCCCGCGGCGAGCCAGCCGCTGCCGGTGATGGTCTGGATCCACGGCGGCGGCCTGATCCAGGGTAGCGCCGTCGACGTGCTGCCGCCGGCCGGAATCCCCGTCTACGCCGGAGACAACTTCTCGGTGCGCAACGTCGTGTTCGTGTCGATCGACTACCGGCTGGGCCCGCTCGGCTTCCTCGCCCACCCGGCCTTCTTCGGCGAACACGGCGACTACCCGGCAACCGGCAACTACGGCTTCCTCGACCAGGTCGCCGCGCTGCGCTGGGTGCGCGACAACATCGCGCAGTTCGGCGGCGATCCGAACCAGGTGACGATCTTCGGCGAGTCGGCCGGCGGCAAATCCGTCTGTGCGCACTACGCCTCGCCGCTGTCGCGCGGGCTGTTCCAGCGCGGGATCATGGAATCCGGCGCCTGCGCCAAGACCCTCGCGCGGCTGTCGACCCGCAACGGAAATGCCGAGGCCGCGTTCGACCAGGGCGCTCGGGTCGCGGCGCGGCTCGGCTGCGACACGGCCAGCGACGTCGCCGCATGCCTGCGCGGCAAGTCGGCCGATGCGGTGATCGCGGCCGGCATGGCGACCGTCGGTTTCGGCAGGACCGGCGAGCAGTACGACTTCAGGATCGACGAGATCGCCTTCGACCGCGCGCCCGGCACCGCGATTGCCGACGGCAGCGCCGCCGCCGTGCCGATGATCCTCGGCACCAACAACGACGAGGCGAGCAGCCTGATCTCGGACGCCCAGCGGGTCACCACCGTCGCCGGCTACGAGGCACTGGTGCGCTCGACGTTCCCGAACGCGACGGTGCAGGCCGCGGTGCTGCAGCGCTACCCGGCCGCCGACTACACCCCGGTGTGGCGCGCCTGGGCCGCGATCGTCAGCGACACCGGCTTCATCTGTCCCGCACAGCGCATCGCCCGCGACCACGCGGCCTATGCGCCGACCTACGCCTACTACTTCACCCAGACCCAGGCCTCGCGCCCCGACCTTGGCAGCTTCCACGGGCTCGAGATCGGCTACCTGTTCAACCTTCTCGCTTTCCCGAACGGCGCGGACAACCTGCTGGCGGACCGGATGCGCGACGACTGGACCCGCTTCGCCCGCAGCGGCACGCCCTCCGCCGACGGCCAGGTCGCCTGGCCGACCCATCCGCGTACCGGCACCCGCGGGCTCGAACTCAACGCTGGCGCCGACGTCGTGCGCGACGACTACCGTCAGGCCTATTGCGCCTTCTGGGCCCAGTTCGTCGACCTGTAGAGCGGGCCTCTGCCCGCTGCCCTTGGTCTGACGTTCCGACAGGGCGGCCCTGGTGCCGCTCGACGGCTTCGAGCGAATCGGACAAGAACGGCCCCGGCCCCCTGCCGTTCGCCCCCCGTGACGGAGGGTAGAGCGGCCCGGGACCGCGCTGCGCGCTCGCGCGACAACAGCCGGGGCCGAGCCTTGCCCGGCACGGCCGAAACGCCACGCGGCCGCGGGCCGGGCCCGCGCTGCGAGACACAATCGTTATCGACGGCTCCTGGCGACGATGTCCTAACCTGACCGCATCGCGCGACCGCGGTGCGTCGCCGGAAGCCACGTGCGGATGCGTCATCGGGGCGCCCAAATCGTCACCCTCGCGCCGGTCCGACCGGACCCGCTGCTTCGGCTGGTCGCACTGTTGCTGCTGCTGTTCGCCGCCCTGCTCGCATCCACGGTGCACGCCGCCGCGACCCGGCCGGACGTCGAGCTGCGTTCGGGCATCGACGAGAATTCGCTCGACCAGCGGATCGGCTACTTCGTCGACGCCAACGGCAATGCCAGCCTCGCCGACGTCCGCCAGGCGCTCACGGAGGGCCGCTTCCGGCCGGTCGAGCGGATGCCGCCGACCTTCGGCTTCGCCAACGGCGTGCACTGGCTGCATGTCGGCGTCAGCAACATCGACAGTCCCGAGCGCGACTGGATCGTCGCCATCTCCTACGCCCTGCTCGATCACGTGCAGCTCGACCTGGTCCGCAGCGACGGCAGCGTCGTTCGCGCCGAGTCCGGCGACCGCGTCGACTTCGACAGCCGCCTGCTCAGACACCGCGACCCGACCTTCGCCCTGCCGCTGGCCGCCGGCCAGCGCGCCGACCTGTTTCTCCGCGTCGAGACCGAGAGCTCGGTGCAGGTCCCGATCCGCATCCTCACCGCCCGCACCTTCCTGGCCGAGGCGCCGAGCGAATACCTCGGGCTCGGCATCTACTACGGGATCATGTTCGGGCTGTTCCTCTACAACCTGATCCTGTTCAGCTCGATCCGCGACCGCACCTTCCTCTACTACGTGGTCTATGTCGGGGCCTTCGCGCTCGGCCAGTGCTGCCTCAACGGGCTCGCCTTCCAGTACCTGTGGCCGCATTCGCCGGACCTCGCCAACAGCGCGGTGATCGTCACCATCGCGATCGCGCTGGTCGCGATGATCGCGTTCGGCAACGCCTTCCTCGATCTCGCCCGGCTCGCGCGCTGGGCGCACCGCTGCTGCCAGCTGCTGGCGACGACGCTGGTGATCGCCGCCGTGCTCTATCCGTGGATCGGCTACCGGCCGGCGATCCTGATCGTCACCCTGCACGTGTTCCCGGTGGCAGCGCTCCTGATGGTCGCCGGCCTGCAGACGATGGCCCTCGGCAACCGCCCCGCGCGGAACTTCCTGCTCGCCTGGGTGGCCCTGCTGGCCGGCGTGGTCGCCTACGCGGCGCTGTCCTTCGGCCTGCTGCCGAAGATGTTCCTGACGGAATACGGCATCCAGATCGGTTCCGCGGCCGAGATGATCCTGCTGTCGTTCGCGCTGGCCTATCGGATCAAGCTCCTGACCGAGGAGAACCAGCGCCTGCAGATCGCGGCCACCAGCGAGCTCGAGCAGCGCGTCGACCTGCGGACCCGCGAGCTCGAGGACGCGATGACGCAGCTGCGCAGCGCCAACCAGACGCTGCGCGACTACAGCCTGCGCGACGGCCTCACCGGCGCCCACAACCGCCGCTTCTTCGACCAGGCGTTGTCGGAGGCCTGGGAGCACTGCCGCCGCAATGGCCTGCCGCTGTCTCTGCTGATGGCGGACATCGACCTGTTCAAGCAGATCAACGACCGCCACGGCCACCTCGCCGGTGACGACTGCCTGCGCGCGGTCGCGCAGTGCATGACCCGCGTCCTGCTGCGCCACCCGGACGAGCGTCTGGTGCGCTATGGCGGCGAGGAATTCGTCGCGATCCTGCCCGGCGCCGACGGCGCGGACGTGGCAACCCGCGGCGAAGCGGTGCGGGAGGCGGTTGCCGACATGGCCATCGCCACCGAGGGCACCCAGATCCGCCTGACCATCAGCGTCGGCACCGCGACCTTCGACCCGACCCAGGAGCTTGCGCTGACCGACCTGCTCCGGATCACCGACCGGGCGCTGTACGACGCGAAACACCTGGGACGCAACCGGGTCTCGACCCGACAATCGCAGGGCCCCTGAACCGCTCCCGGGCATGCCGCGGACGCCACAGGACGGCACGATTGCCGACCGTCGCCGACGGGCCGGGTCCGATACGATGCGGGGCCCAGCGACGGATTCCGCATGACTGCTCTCGACGATCTGCGCACTGCGGCCAGCCAGGCCGCCCGGCAGGCCTACTGCCCCTACTCCGGCCTCCACGTCGGCGCCGCCGTTCGCTCGACCAGCGGCGCGATCTACTGCGGCTGCAACGTCGAGAACGGGGCCCTGCCGATCGGCGCCTGCGCCGAGCGCGCGGCGATCGCCGCGGCCGTGCTCGCCGAGGGCCACACGTTCCGACTCGCCGAGATCGCCGTCGTCGCCTTCGGCAGCAACGGCGTCCACCTCGCCGTGCCGCCCTGCGGCGCCTGCCGGCAGGCGCTGGTCGAGTTCGGCGTGGAGGGCGTGGTCGGTTTTCTCGGTGCGTCGGGCGAATGGACGGTGGTGCCGATCGCCGAGCTGCTGCCGCATCGCTTCGTCCTGCCCCCGACGTGAAGCGGGACGGTTGCGGGAGCGGCGTCGGCCACACTCTCGGCGCGGCGGACTCGCGGCTCATGCCGCTTCCATCGAACTTGGCGCCTGAGGAAGCCCCACCGCCGGGACTTCGAAGGCGGTGCATTGCTCCCACAAGCCCGGCCCGCTGCTGCGCACCGGGCCGCCCCCTTTGCTCGAGGGGGCTGGCAAGGCAGCTTCGTTTGCTGACGACAGCGGCACTTCATGGAGGTGCAGGAGACTCCTGCAGGACCGCGAGGATTTCGTCGAATAGCCCGCTCGCTCCGATCCGGAATCGCCCTGGCGTGACCCAGTCGGCCCCGAGCCGCTCCTCGGCCAGTCGCAGGTAGACCGCTGCGTCCGCGAGCGTGCGGATTCCGCCCGCGGCCTTGAATCCACAGCGCCCGCCGCCGTCCGCGATGGCATCGAGCATCAGCGCCGCGGCCTCCGGCGTCGCGTTGACCTCGACCTTGCCGGTGGCGGTCTTCAGGAAATCGACCTCGGCCGCCATCCCGATGTCGGCGGCCTGCCGGATCCGTTCCGGCGTCGCCAGTTTCCCGGTCTCGAGGATCAGCTTCAGCACCGCGGCACCGCCGCAGTCCATGCGGCAGGTGTTCACGACCCGGGTGACGGCCGCAACGTCGTCCCGCAGCAGGGCCCGCCAGGGCAGCACCAGGTCGATCTCATCGGCGCCGGCGGCGAGCGCGCGCCGGGTCTCGCGCCGCGCGCGCTCGTGGTCGCAGCCACCGTCCGGGAAGTTGACCACCGTCGCGACCTTCACCGAGCTGCCGGCCAGGGCGCGCCGCGCCGTGGTCACCAGCTCGGGATTGACGCACACGGCCGCCGGCATCCCCCACGGAGTCCGTGCGGTCGCGCACAGCGTCTCGATCTGCTCCGGGGTGTCGAAGTCGCCGAGGCGGGTCAGGTCCAGCAACGGAAGCAGGCGCAGGGCCAGCGTTCGACGTACGGGGGAAGCGATGGCGGCGGCGATGTCCATGGTCATTCGGTTCCGATCAGTGCTACGGATGCGAGGCTAGTCAAAATGCGTTTCCCCCCGATTGATCCACGGCAATTCGGGCAGTCACGGTTCGTCACGGGGCGGAATCCGGCGCCCGGAGGGACCGCCAGGCCGACCGGCCACCGATGCGCGGCACCGCCTCGCCGCGATATCGTCGCGCCATGACCCAGCACAACCCGCAAGCCGAGCAGATGGGCGACGAGTCCATGCTGCGCACCCTCGCCGCCCAGGCCGAGGCCATCTGGCCGCAGGAGCAGGCCCTGTTCGGCCGCTACGCCCTGCCCTCCGCCCCGCGCATCCTCGACCTCGGATGCGGCAGCGGCGAGATCGCCCAGCGGCTCGCGGCGCGCTACCCGGCCGCGGAGATCGTCGGCATCGACATCCTCGCCCACGTCGTCGAACTCGCCGCCGATCGTCACCGCGGGCTGGCACCGCGTGTCGGCTTCGAGACCGGTGACGCCTTCCAGCTGCGTTTCCCCGACGGCCACTTCGACCTGGTGGTCTGCCGCCACATGATCCAGGCGATCCCGCGCGTCGGCGACGCGCTCCGGGAGATGCTGCGGGTCCTGAAGCCGGGCGGCTGGCTGCACCTGCTCGCCGAGGACTACGGCATGCTGCGGTTTCCCGGCTCCGACCCCGATCCCGATCGCTTCTGGCGCGACGTGGTGATCGAGTTCGGCATCAACAGCGGCGTCGACGCGCGAATCGGCCGGCACGTCTACCCCCTGCTGAAACATGCACCGCTCGCGGACCTGCGCATCGACTACGTCACGGTCGACACCGAGCGGGTGCCGCGCGAGGTGTTCGCCCGCATCCTCGAAGCCTGGCGCGACGGCTACGTCGACACGCTGTCCGAACACACTGGCCGCGATCCCATCGAGGTCGAGAGCAACTTCGCCATGATCGTTCGGCTGATTCGCGATCCGGACGCGTACAGCGTCTGGCAAATTCCAGTGTGGTCGGCGCGCCGGATCTAGGCCCTGCGTCCTCGGAGTTCGCTTCGCGAAATCCGCAATCGACGAGCGACGAGCTTCCTGGAGAAATCGCGGCTGGAGCGAAGGACTGAATCCGCGGTTCAGCCGTCTTGCGCTGTCGACAGTACCTGGAACTCGGCGTTGGCGGCCTCCGAACGAAATCCGTCCTCTGTCGTCGTCCTCATGGACGTCTGCGCGCGTTCAGATCGTGGCGGGTAGCGCCATCGCGCATCGAAAAACCTGAAAGATTGATGGGTTCCGGCCGCTGCACCCGACGGAAACTCGCCGCTCTTCCCTTACGGATTCCGCGCAGCGGAATCCGAGACGCCTAGCCTTTCCCCTCGATACGAGCCGTCCATCACCCGTCCGACCCAGGCCTGGTTGGCGAGATACCAGTCGACGGTCTTCGCCAGCCCGGATTCGAAGGTCTCCAGCGGCCTCCAGCCGAGTTCCCCCTGCAGCTTGGACGCGTCGATCGCATACCGGCGGTCGTGGCCGGGGCGGTCCTTGACGTAGGTGATCAGGTGCTCGCGCGAGCGGCCATCGGCTTGCGGGCGGCGGGCGTCGATGAGTGCGAGCAGCGTGCGGACGACGGTGATGTTCTCGCGCTCGGCGTCGCCGCCGACGTTGTAGACCTCGCCGACCCGGCCGCGCGCGAGCACCGTCTCGATCGCGCGGCAATGGTCGCCGACGTAGAGCCAGTCGCGCACGTTGCGGCCATCACCGTAGACCGGCAGGTTCTGGCCGGACAGCGCCTTCGCGATCATCAGCGGGATCAGCTTCTCGGGGAACTGGTAGGGCCCGTAGTTGTTCGAGCAGTTCGTCGTCAGGGTCGGCAGGCCGTAGGTGTGGTGGAATGCGCGGACCAGGTGATCGGAGGCGGCCTTGGACGCCGAGTACGGCGAGTTCGGCTGGTAGGGCGAGGTCTCCGAGAAGCGCCCCTGGTCGCCGAGCGAGCCGTAGACCTCATCGGTCGACACGTGCAGGAAGCGGAAGCCCGCCTGCCGCGCCGGCGCGAGCTCGCGGAAATGGGCGACCGCGCACTCCAGCAGGCCCAGCGTGCCGACGACGTTGGTCTCGACGAACGCGGCCGGACCATCGATCGAGCGGTCCACGTGGCTCTCGGCGGCGAAGTTGACGATCGCGTCCGGCTGGTGTTCCGCCAGCAGCCGGGCCACCAGCGCGCGGTCGCCGATGCTGCCGTGGACGAAGCGGTAGTTCGGATCGGCGGCGACGCTGGCGAGCGTATCGCGGTTGCCGGCGTAGGTCAGGGCGTCGAGGTTGACGATGCGGACGCCGCCGCGCGCCAGCGCGCCGAGCACGAAATTGCCGCCGATGAAGCCGGCGCCGCCGGTGACCAGGAGGGTTTGCATTGCGCTGCGATTCCACGGACTGCGCCGGTCCGGCGCCCAGCCGCCGATTCTATCCCGTCGTCGCGGTGCTTGATCCGCGTCGCCGGGATTCACACAATCGCGCCATGGGCAAACGCCACCAGATCGACGTCGACGTCGCTACCCGCTTCCTGGACGAGCAGTCGGCTCCGGCCGAACACCGCTTCGTGTTCAGCTACACCATCCAGATCCGCAACCGCGGCGAGGTGGCGGCGCGCCTGCTCACCCGCCACTGGGTGATCACCGACACCAACGGCAAGGTGCAGGAAGTCCGCGGCGACGGCGTGGTCGGCGAGCAGCCCTGGCTCCGGCCCGGCGACTCCTTCGAGTACACCTCGGGCGCGGTGCTGGAGACCTCGGTCGGCACCATGCGCGGCAGCTACCAGATGCTCGCGGACGACGGCACCCGCTTTGATGCCCAGATCGCGCAGTTCACGCTGTCGATCCCGCGCACCCTGCATTGACGCCGTGGCAACCTACGCGATCGGCGACCTGCAAGGCTGCTACGACGCACTCGTCCGACTGCTCGACGCGCTGAAGTTCGATCCGGCCGTCGACCGCCTGTGGTTCTGCGGGGATCTCGTCAATCGCGGCGGCCAGTCGCTCGAGACGCTGCGGCTGGTGCACTCGCTCGACGCCTCCAGCATCGTCGTCCTCGGCAACCATGATCTCGCGCTGCTGTCGGTCGCCGAACGCAGCGAGGAGGACCAGCGCCGGGTGAATCCCGATCTTGCCCGGATCCTGTTCGCCGAGGACCGGACTCCCCTGCTCGATTGGCTGCGTGGCCGTCCGCTGTTCCACATCGACCGCACGCTCGGCTTCGCCATGGTTCACGCGGGACTGGCGCCGCGCTGGACCCTGGAGTTCGCCGAGCGCCGCGCGCGCGAAGTCGAACAGCGGCTGCGCGGCCGCAACTACGCCCGGCTGTTCCGGCAGATGTTCGGCAACAAGCCGGCGGCCTGGACGACCAAGCTGGAGGGCCCGGATCGGCTGCGCTGCATCATCAACATCATGACCCGCCTGCGCTACTGCGACGCCCGCGGCCGCATGGCCTTCGACGAAAAGGGCCGCCCCGGCAGCCAGCGACCCGGGCTCTATCCCTGGTATGCGGTTCCCGGCCAGATCGAGCGCGAGCTGCCGGTGATCTGCGGCCACTGGTCGACCCTGGGCCTGATGCAGGGCCTCGGCATCCACGCGATCGACACCGGCTGCGTGTGGGGCGGACCGCTGACCGCGATCGAGCTGATCGCGCCGGTACCGCGGGTGATCCAGGTGCCGGGCAATCCGACGCCGCCGGCCGGTCGAAAGGAATAGGATCGGCAAAGCCGCGATTCTCGTCGTAGCAGCGGCGCAAGCCACGAACGGCGACGCCTTGCACTCGCGGCTCACGCCGCTTCCGTCGGACGTGAAGTGCTGGGGGCCCCTAGCCGCGCGGCTCAGGCCGGGACGGCCAGCCGCGGAACCCGCACCATTCCCGCATAGTCTGCCGTCGACGGGGCCGGCAGCACGGGCAGCGCATCGATCATCCTCAGCCGTTCGACGAAGTGCAGCAAGCGCTGCTCCCGATCCTCCTCGCGCAGCCGCGCCGGCCCGTGCACGACGAACGGCTCCACCACGGAGAATCCGGTGAACGCGAGGATGCCGTGATGGATCGGATACAGGGTCGCCTCCAGCGGCCCGTAGAGGCCGATGTCGGAATACGCAGCGGGGGAGCCTCCGATGGTGATCGCCAGCATCGCCCGCTTGCCGGCGAATACGCCGCGATCGTAGTAGCGCCCGCCGCCATAGGCGTGGCCGAGCGCGAACACGCGGTCGACCCAGCCCTTCAGGATCGCCGGCATGCCGAGCCACCACAGCGGAAAGCTCAGCACCAGCACGTCGCAGCGCGCGAGCTTGTCCATCTCGGCCGCAAGTTCGGGCACGAAACCGTCGTTGTCGCTGGCGTATTCCTCCTCGGCCTGCTGCTTCAGCCGCAGGCTGTCGCGGACGGTGGCGAAGTTGCGGCGGTCGGAGACCGGGTCGAAGCCCATCGCGTAGAGGTCGGAGACCTCGACCTCGTGCCCGTCCGCACGCAGCGCATGGGCGCCGACGTGCATCAGGGCGCTGCAGAAGCTGGTGGGCTCGTGATGGGCGTGCACCATGAAATAACGCACGATCGTTCTCCGGCGTGGCTGCACGGAGAGACCCCGTCGGGGCCGATCGGATTGCGCCTGGAAAAATTCGTGACAGCGGCGCCTCGCGCGGCGGCTCGCGGTGGCGGCTTCAGCCGCCGCCATGGGGCAGCGGCGGCCGCGCGATCAGTGGCACACCGACACGTTCAGTACCTGCCCCGGCTTCAACGCGTAGGGCGGCTTCAGCCCGTTCGCACGCGCCAGCGTCGCGATGTCGTTGCAACGGAACCGGGTGCCGATCGCGCCGAGCGTGTCGCCCGAGCGGACCTTGTAGCTGCCCGGACCCGCCGCCCCGCCGCCGCTGCCGGAACCGCCGCCGCGTCGCGGATCGGAGCGCATCACCGACACCGCGACCGGCTTCGGCACGTAGGCGCTGTGCAGGTCGTTGGCGAGCGCAACCCGCTCGCCGCCGAGGCAGTTCTTCTGGAACGCCGCCGCCGCCGCCTTCGGCAGATCGAGCTGGGTACCCGCCGGGATCACGGTCTCCGGCTCGTAGCGGGGATTGAGATTGCGCAGCGTCCGGAACCAGCCGCGCGGATTGCCTTCCTGGCCCATGCAGATGGCGAGCTGGTTGATCGTGGTCGCCTCGCCGAGGGTGACCTGCGCCGGCGTCGCGTCGTAGCGCGGAAAGCTGAGCCCGTACTTCTCCGGGTGCAGGAACAGCCATGACGCCGCCAGCACCATCGGCACGTAGTCGCGGGTTTCCGGCGGCAGCGCCGCGTAGACGTTCGGATCCCAGTAGCCGCGTTGGCCGTGGTTGGTGAGCCGATCGATCCGGCCCTCGCCGCTGTTGTAGGCCGCCAGCGCGAGTTCGAGGTTCTGGTTGAGCTGGGCGAACTGCTCGTTCAGATAGGCGGCATTCGCCTTCGCGGCGGCGGCGGCGTCGAAGCGCTGGTCCATGCCGTTGTCGAAACCGAGGCCGAGGCGTCGTGCGGTCGCCGGCATGAACTGGAACGGGCCGCTGGCGCCAGCGGTCGAGATCGAGTGCACCTTGCCGCCGGATTCCTTCGCCATGATCCCGAACAGCAGTGCCTCGGGCAGGCCGGCCTTCTCGTACACCGGACCCATCCGCGGCCGGAGGTACTGGTAGTTCTCCCAGGTGTCGAGCAGGAAGGGCCGGAGCCAGGTCAGCCACTCTTCGAGCGCGGCCTTCACCGCCGGATTCATCGCGATCGCCTCGTCGAGCGTGCGGCCGTGCAGGAGCTGCACGGTGGTCGCGGCCTGCGGCACGCTGCGCAGCACCGGCGAGTCGGTCCCGTCCGCGGTGCCCTGCTCGCCCGCCTCGACCCGGCCCGTGCTCGGATCGCCGTCGGCGACGCCGCCGGTCAGCTCGATCGCGATGCGACCGACCAGCGCATCGTGCGCGGCCAGCACCCGCGAGAGGTCGCAGCCGGCGGTGCTGCTGCAGCGCGCGGCGGCCTTCGACAGCGTCTCGCGCGCCTCGCGCAGGCGCCAGGTCGCCTGCGCGGCATCGCCGAGACGGTAGCGCGCGATCGCGACATCGGCCGAGGCGTTGGCCTGCTTCAGGTCCTCGTAGATCGCGTCGATGGCAGTGTCGCTGACGGCCGCGGCGCCGGGCTTGCCCATCGCGGTGGCGGTGTTGCGCACCGGCGCATCCGTGCAGGCCGCCAGCAACATCGTCAGTCCGAACGCACCCAGCCGCTTCCACTGCATCGCCGTCATCGTCATCGCCCTGTCATGCGGCGCGCACCTTAGCCGTTCGCCTGTCGTGATCCAAGTCCCGGAACGGCGGGATGACAGCCGGAAGCGTCGCGCGCATCATCGACGCTTCCGACCGGAGATTCGCGATGACCGACATCCGAGCATTTGCCGCCGCCGACGCCAAGGGATCCTGGAACAGCTTCGCCTACGACCCGGGCGCACTCGGCCCCGAGGAAGTCGAGGTCAAGGTCGCCCACTGCGGGGTCTGCCACTCCGACCTGTCGATGCTCGACAACGAATGGAGCCAGACCCGCTATCCCTTCGTCGGAGGCCATGAAGCCGTGGGCACCGTGGTCGCCATCGGCGACCAGGTGAAGCGCACCAAGGTCGGCGACCGGGTCGGCGTCGGCTGGTACGCGCAGAGCTGCATGCAGTGTTCCGCGTGCCTCTCCGGCTACCACAACCTGTGTCGCAACGCGGTCGGTACGATCAGCGGCCGCCACGGCGGCTTTGCCGACCGGGTACGCCTGCACTGGGCCTGGGCGACCCCGCTGCCGGCCGGCATGGCGCTGGAATCCGCCGGTCCGCTGTTCTGCGGCGGCATCACGGTATTCAGCCCGATCGTCGAGTTCGGCGTGCGCCCGACGATGCGGGTGGGCGTCGTCGGCATCGGCGGCCTCGGCCACATGGCCGTGCGCTTCCTCAAGGCCTGGGGTTGCGAGGTCACCGCATTCACCTCCAGCGAGTCCAAGCGCGCCGAGGCGATGGCCCTGGGCGCGCACGAGGTGATCGCGACCCACGACAGCAAGGCGCTCGGGAAAGTCCGAGGCTGTTTCGATTTCATCCTGGTCACCGCCAACGTCAAGCTCGACTGGAATGCCTACATCGCGGCGCTGGCGCCGAAGGGTCGACTGCACCTGGTCGGCGCGGTGCTGGAGCCGATTCCACTCTCCGCGTTCTCCCTGATCGGCGGCCAGAAATCGATCTCGGGCTCGCCGCTCGGCAATCCCGACGTGACCCGGCAGATGCTCGAGTTCTGCGTCCGCCACGGCATCGCGCCGCAGATCGAGCGCTTCCCGATGTCGCGGATCAACGATGCCTTCGAGCACCTGAAGGCCGGGAAGGCGCGGTATCGGATCGTTCTCGATGCGGACTTCCCGTGACCCTGCAGACCGTCGCTTCGTTCACCGCCAAAGGGCCCAGTGAGACCGAGGCCAGTCGATCGACGCCTCGCACTGCCGTGAATTCGATGCGGTGACGATGCGGTTCGTATTCGCTGCCCTCACGAAGGATCTGTCGGCGGCATGGCGCCGGCACTGCGGCGACTATGGCTTCGTCGATGTCTACGACGGCTCGATCCTCGAGGTCGACGTCGACGCACTGGTGAGCCCGGCCAACAGCTTCGGCTTCATGGACGGCGGTATCGATCGGCACTACCTCGACCATTTCGGCTGGGGACTGCAGGCCCGGGTCCAGCGAATGATTCGCGAGCGGCACCACGGGGAAATGCTGGTCGGCACCGCCGACATCGTCGCGACCGGCGATTCGCGTCAGCCCTACCTGATCGTCGCGCCGACCATGCGCACGCCGCAGGTGCTGCGCAATTCGGTCAACGCCTACCTGGCGATGCGCGCCATCCTGCTCCTGCTCCGACAGGGCGAAGTCCGTGACGGTCCCGGGGCCGGTCGGCCACTCGTCGATGTCGTCCGCCGCGTGGCCGTTCCTGGACTCGGGACGGGTGTCGGGGAGATGTCGCCCGCCGACTGTGCTCGCCAGGTACGAGCAGCCATCGAGTCGACATGGATCGGCGCGGAATCGTTTCCGAGCTCGTGGATACAGGCGCAGGAGCGGCAGGAGCGGCTGCTGCGCGAATGACCCTGCCGTGCCCTGCAAGGGCAGGCTTGATGCGCACGACACATTGCCGCCTCGGTCCGACTGGGCCCTGTGCCCTAGTCCGCAGCGTCATCGATCGCGCGGCCCTCGCTCAAACGGCATTCAACTTCGAAGCAAAGTCCCGAAGCATCGCCGCCGTCGCCCCCCAGATCTGGTAGTGCTTCCACGGATAGACGAAGTAGTGGCGCGTGCGCCCGCGGAACTCGCCCTCGCGGCGTTCGCAGCTGGCGGGGTCGAGGAGGAAATCGAGCGGCACTTCGAACACCTCGGCCACTTCGCGCGGGTCGTGCCGCACGTCCGCATCGGGATCGATGAGCGCGACCACCGGGGTCACGCGGTAGCCGGTGATGGTGGCGTAGGGATCGAGATATCCGATCGCGGTCACCGCCGACGGAAGGATGCCGATCTCCTCGTGGGTCTCGCGCAGCGCGGCGGCGACCGGGTCGCGGTCGCTCTCCTCGATCCGGCCGCCCGGGAAGCTGATCTGGCCGGGGTGGGTCGGCAGGTCGTCGGTGCGGCGCGTCAGGACCATGCTGGCCCGATCGGCATACAGCCGCAGCGGCACCAGCACGGCGGCCGGCCGCAGCACGGGCGGCAGCATGTCGGCGAGTTCGGCGTAGTTCGGCGGCTCCTCGTCGGGCAGCCGGTCGAGCGGGCGGAACGCGCGGGACAGGCGAGCGCGCAGCTCGGCGTGGATCATCCGGCGGTCGCCTCGCGCGCGCGTTCGCGCTCGGGCAGCACCACGTCCATCACGTGGCGACGCTCGGCGTCGCCCATGTCCCGCCAGCGCGAGATCTCGAGACCGCTGCGCAGGCAGCCGACGCACAGGTCGTCGGCACCCAGTTCGCAGATGCCCACGCAGGGCGACAGGATCGGCGCGGGCTGTGGACGGTGGATCTTGAAGTCCCAGAGCATGGTCGCAACCGCTGAGAAAGAGTGCCGGGAAATTTCCCGGCCGGTGCATTCGCCTTCAACCGCGACCGAAGCTCGGGAGTTCCGAGGCTTCGGCTACGTGCCTCACGTGAACCGTGGATCGGGGCCAAGCCCCGATCCCGTTACTTGACGTCGACCAGCTTGATGTCGAACACCAGCGCCTCGTTCGGGCCGATCGGGCCCTGGCCGCGCATGCCGTAGGCCTTCTCCGGCGGCAGGAAGATCTGCCAGTGGTCGCCGACCTTCATCAGCGGCAGCACTTCGCGCCAGCCGTCGAGCACGTCGGCCACCTTGAACACCGCCGGCACGCCGCGCGCGAACGAGCTGTCGAACTCGAGTCCCGAGGAAAGCGAGCCGCGGTAGTGCACGGTCACTTCGCTGGTGGCGGTGGCCTTCTTGCCGTTGCCGTCCTCGATCACCCGGTACTGGATGCCGGACGGCAGCACGGTGATGCCCTTCTTGGTCTTGTTCTCGGCCAGGAACTTGTCGCTCTTGGCCTTGTTGTCGCGGGCCAGGCCTTCGTACTTCGTCTTGGCCTCGCTGACCATCTTCTCGCGCATCGCGCCGAGCTGGTCCTTCATGTCGTCTTCCGACACCGTCGGCGGCTTCTTCGCGAAGCCGTCCTGGATCGCGCGCAGGACGGTGTTGACGTCGACGTTCATCTGCTTGTCGACGAAGTCGCGTCCGATCTCGTAGCCGATCGCGTAGGACAGCTTGTTCTTGTCGATGGCGACCGTCGCCGCCGGAGCCGCCTGGCCGCCGGCCGGAGCCGCGGCGGAACCCTGCGGGGCGGCCTGGGCGAAGACAGCGCTGGCACCGAGGGTCGCCAGGACGGCGGCCGACACAGTCGCAGTGATGACGCGAAGACTCATCGAGCTACTCCAAGTTTTCGTTAGGATTGTGTTGCGCGACCGCGATGCGCGGCCAAAAGAACGCGCATGGTACCCGGGTTTGACGTGGTCGGGTACCGGAGAGTTCGGTGACGGTCAGGTCACGTTGCGAATAGGGCCCAGGGCACGGGGCCCAAGGCCCAGCAGGACTGCGGCCAGTCTCTTGATTTCGCGCTGGGTGCCCCGCGCCGCTTCGTCGGAGCACAATTCGATACGAAGCCCCGAGTCGCCGATCGCCTCGGTCGAACTGGGCCCTGGGCCCTGTGCCCTCGTTCGGCAGTTCGACCGCTAGTCGCAAGCGACAGCGAAGCGTTCGAGTGACGGCGGGCAGTGCCCGCCCTACGCCACCGCCACCCTGCCCCGCAGCGAATTGCTCATCGCCTCGGTCACCACCACGTCGGCCAGCTGACCGATCAGGCGTTCCGGGCCGTCGAAGTTGATCGTGCGGTTGTTCTCGGTCTTGCCGGCCAGCTGTCCGTACTTGCGGCTGCGGCCGGAGACGACGACGCGCTGGGTGGTGCCGACCATCGCCGCGCTGATCCGCGCCGCGTTGGCGTTGAGCACCGACTGCAGGTGAAGCAGGCGGCGGGTCTTCTCGGCCGCCGGAGTGTCGTCGACGAGACTCGCCGCCGGGGTGCCGGGGCGGCGCGAGTAGATGAACGAGAACGACTGGTCGAAGCCGACGTCCTCGATCAGCTTCATGGTCTGCTCGAAGTCACGCTCGGTCTCGCCCGGGAAGCCGACGATGAAGTCCGACGAGATCGCGATGCCGGGCCGGATCGCGCGCAGGCGGCGCATCTTCGACTTGAATTCGAGCGCCGTGTGGCCGCGCTTCATCGCCGCCAGGATGCGGTCGGAACCCGACTGCACCGGCAGGTGGAGGTGGTCGGCGAGCTTCGGAACCCGCGCGTAGGCCTCGATCAGGCGATCGGTGAACTCGACCGGGTGCGAGGTCGTGTAGCGGATCCGCTCGATGCCCGGAAGCTCGGCGATGTATTCGATCAGGAGGGCCAGGTCGGCGAACTCGCCGTCGGCCATCGGTCCGCGATAGGCGTTGACGTTCTGCCCGAGCAGGGTGATCTCGCGCACGCCCTTGTCGGCGAGCACGGCGACCTCCGCCAGCACGTCGTCGAAGCGCCGGCTGATCTCCTCGCCGCGCGTGTAGGGCACGACGCAGTAGGTGCAGTACTTGCTGCAGCCTTCCATGATCGACACGAAGGCGGTCGGACCGTCGACCGAAGGCTCCGGCAGGTGGTCGAACTTCTCGACCTCCGGGAAGGAGATGTCGACCTGGGCGCGGCGCTCGGCGCGCGCGCTGTCGATCAGCTGCGGCAGCCGGTGCAGCGTCTGCGGACCGAACACCACGTCGACGAACGGGGCCCGTGCGACCAGCGCGTCGCCCTCCTGGCTCGCCACGCAGCCGCCGACGCCGATCACCAGGTTCGGCCGCTCGGCCTTGAGCTTGCGCCACAGCCCGAGCTGGGAGAACACCTTCTCCTGCGCCTTCTCGCGGATCGAGCAGGTGTTGAGCAGGATGACGTCGGCCTCCGCCTCGTTCTCGGTCAACGTCAGGCCCTGGGCCGCGGCGAGCACATCGACCATCTTGGTCGAGTCGTACTCGTTCATCTGGCAACCATGGGTCTTGATGAAAAGCTTGCCGCTCACGGGAACCATCCGGATGCTCGGGGGTCGGCAAGCATAACCCCGACTCCGCCGTCAATCCACGCGGGACTGGCACAGTTCCCGTGCTTTCGCTAAGTTCATGCCATGATTTCGCCAGAATTTCCCCGTGGAGCTGCCGCGGCCACCCTCGTCGCCCTCGCCTTCGGCGCAGCGACGACGGCCCAGGCCGGCAGCAACGGCATCTACAAGTGGACCGACAGCAACGGCGTCGTCCACTACACCAATGTCAAGAATGACGAGCAGCTGAGCGGGCCCGGTGGCGTCACGGAGCGCAGCGCCGTCAACACCGAGCCCAGCAATACGCCGGGCGGCCCCGCCGCCGGAGCCAGCCCCGCCGCCGCAGGGGCCGCGCCGTCCGGTCGCGGGGGGACCCGCCAGATCGCGATCTTCAAGTACCGCGACGCCAAGGGCATCCTGCACTACACCGACCAGCGTCCGCGCAGTTCGCAGACCTACACGGTGCTCTCGCTGTACTGCCCGGCCTGCGACCCGCACTCCAAGGTCAACTGGGGCGAGACCCGCCTCAACCTCACCGCCTTTGCCGACGAGATCGAGCGCAACGCCAAGCAGTTCGGCGTGGACCCAAGCTTCGTCCGCGCGGTGATCCACGCCGAGTCCGCCTTCAATCCCGATGCCGAATCGCAGAAGGGCGCGATGGGACTGATGCAGCTGATGCCGGAGACGGCCGGCCAGTACGGCGTCCGCAACGCCTACAGCGCGCCGGAGAACATCCGCGCCGGCGTGCAGCACCTCGCCTACCTGATGAAGCTCTACAACGGCGACGAACGCCTCACCGCGGCGGCCTACAACGCCGGCGAGGGGGCGGTGAAGAAGTACAACGGCGTGCCGCCGTATGACGAGACAAGGGTCTACGTGGATCGGGTGGGCGTGCTCACGACCCGGTACAAGCGCGGGTCCTGACGCGCCTCGGTTGTGGGAGGGGCGCAAGCCCCGATTCTTTTCGCAGAATCGTCGGGGCTTGCGCCCCTCCCACAGGCGATCTAGCCCCCGCCCGTGCCCCGTTCGATCAACGTCAACACCACGTTGAACGGGATTCCGGTCCGCAACCCCTCGATCTTCACCTCGGTGCCGGGCCGGGTCTCCGACTCGCGGTTGCGCAGGTCGCTGGCATCGACGATGTCGACGTCGGCGAAGCGCTGCAGGACATCGCGCGGCTGCAGCCCCGCCAGCGCCGCCGGGCTGCCCGGCGCGATCGTCAGGATCTCCACGCCGCGCGGGCCGACCTGGCCCGGCGACAGCGCACCCGGCTGGGCGTCCACGTACTCCGCACCGATCCAGCCGCGGATCACCCGGCCGTGAGCGACGATCTCGGCCAGCACCCGCGCCGCCGTGGTCGCCGGGATCGCGAAGCCGATGCCGCTGCCGGTACCGGATCCCTTGCCGGTGACCGCGGTGTTGATGCCGACCAGCACGCCGTGGGTGTCGATCAGCGCACCGCCGGAATTGCCGAGATTGATCGCGGCATCGGTCTGGATGAAGTCCTCGAAGCGCGACAGCGACGACTGGTTGCGCGCGGTCGCGCTGACGATGCCCTGGGTCACCGTCTGGCCCTGGCCGAAGGCATTGCCGATCGACAGCACCACGTCGCCGACCGCGGGCGTCGCGCCCTTGGCCGGAAATTTCGCGGCCGGCAGTCCGCTGGCCTCCATCTTCAGCACCGCGATGTCGGTGTCGGGGTCGGAGCCGACCAGCCGCGCCGAGGTGATGCGGCCGTCGGACAGGCCGACCAGGATGTCGTCGGCGTTGGCGATGACGTGGTGGTTGGTGAGCACGAAACCGTCCGAGCTGACGATCACGCCGGAACCGAGGATCGCCTCCTGGCGACGCTGCGCGGGCATCATCGTGATCCCGGAATAGCGCTGCAGCATCGGATCGGACATCACCCGAAACGGCTGCTCGGTGATGATCCGGCGGGTGTAGATGTTGACCACCGTCGGCAGCACCTGGCGCACCAGCGGCGCGTAGGAATCGACCGGCGCGGCCGTCGGGGCGGGCGGGACCGGCGGCGCGACCGGCACCGTGCCGAAGCGCTCCGGGAACAGGCGGGAAAGCACGAAGGCCGCGGCCAGGCCGAGCACCACGCACTGCGCGACGAACTGTCCCCACTTCGACCAGCGATCCACCCGCGACTCCAGCGCTCAGCGACGCGCGAGTGTACGGCATGAACGCGACGTCACCTTTCTCCCGGCCGGCCCCCGCCGTGGCGCCTCCGAAATTTCGCGACGGACTGGATTGACAAGCCCAGGTCCGATGATTACAGTGCCGCCCCTCGCGTCGGACCCCGGTCCGGCGGGACACCTGCCCAGGTGGCGGAATTGGTAGACGCACTAGTTTCAGGTACTAGCGGGTAAAACCGTGGAGGTTCGAGTCCTCTCCTGGGCACCAACGCAA
>JBGAPI010000067.1:0-23248 GCA_044221335.1 Ahniellaceae bacterium | reverse complement strand
CAAGCTCACCGTGGCGATCGTCAACGCCTCGGGCACCGTGCTGAAGACCTGCACCAGCCTGTCGAACCTCAACAAGGGCACGGCCTACGTCGCCTACACCTGCGACGCGACGGCCTACATCGGCCAGACCGTCTCGGTGAAGTTCACCGCGACCGAGGACAGCAGCCTGCAGACCTCGTTCCTGGTCGACGACGTGACCCTCACGGTCAACTGAGGGTAGAGCGCACACCCGCCGGATCGCCCCCAGTCGATCCGGCAAAGCGAAAGGCCGCAGGGATGCGGCCTTTTTCTTTGGCCCATTCGCTGCAGGAGGGACGCAAGTCCCGATGTATGAGGGGCGCAAGCCCCGAGTTCGCGGCGTCTCCGGTCGCGGCTCGCCCCGCCCCTACGACGGCACCCTGCTACCATGCGCGCCCATTTTTTCGAGCGGAGCCCCGAGATGAACATCGATAAAGACACCGTGGTGCAATTCCACTACAGCCTGTCCGACGCCGGCGGCCCGATCGAGTCCTCGGTCGGCAACGATCCCCTGACCATCCTCGTCGGCCACGGCCAGCTGATCCCGGGTGTCGAGAACGCGCTGCACGGCCACGCCGCCGGCGACAAGTTCGCGGTCACGGTCACGCCGGAGAACGGCTATGGCGAGCGCCGCGAGGAGATGGTCCAGCGGGTGCCGAAGAAGTACTTCCACCAGGCCGATCGCCTGAAGCCGGGCATGCAGACCGTGCTGTCGGTGAAGGACGGCGGCCAGCGCATGGTCACCGTGATCAAAGTCGGCCAGAGCGTGATCGACGTCGACCTCAACCATCCGATGGCCGGCAAGACGCTCAACTTCGAGATCGAGGTCGTCGACGTGCGCGCCGCCAGCGAGGAAGAGATCGCCCATGGCCATGCGCACGGGCCGGGCGGTCATCACCACTGAGGCTCGGGGCGGGCACTGCCCGCCGGCGCCGGGAGCGCGGGGCGCAAGCCCCGATGCGTCCGGCACCTCCGGTCGCCGGGCGGCCGGGGCCGCGGGCCTCCCGCGGTCTCACCTCAGGCCGAACAATTCTTCGTAGGCGCTGTCCGACCACCCCTGCACCCGCCGCCCGCGGCGGAGCAGCAGCGGCGGTGCCCCGCGGCCACCGGCGGCCACGTAGTCGGAACGTCCCTCGGGCGACGACACGTCGACCAGACGGTAGTCGACCTGGTGCGCCGCCAGCCACAGCTGCGCGCGTCGGCATTCCGTGCAGCCCTCGTTGACGAACAGCACCGGCGTGCCGCTGGTCGTCAGCGGCGTCCGCGGATTCCTCGGAACCACGTTCTCCACCTTCGGCTCCGCGCGCGCCAGCGGCGCATCCTGTCCGGTGAGCGACGCCGCCTCGCCCGGCGCCCGCGGCGATGGCGCCATCGTCTGCTGCAGATGGCCATCGCTGGGCACGCGATCGCTGTACACCACGCGGCCGTCCGGCCCGATCGTCTTGTAGATGGTCGGCTCCGCCGCCGTTGCCGGATCCGCCAGCAGCAACGCCGCGAACAGCATCGTCATGCAGTGGATGACGCGCTTCGCCCCCGGACTCGTCACTCCACCACTCCCGTTCATCCTCCCCTCCGAGCCTAGCGACTCCGCGGCGCGGCGGCGACTGCCGCCTCGACCCATCCAGCCCGCCGAAGCCGATCGCGTCACGCGCCGTCCCGACGCCATGGCACCGCCCCCCGCCACCGGGACATCCGCGGGCGTCGAGGGATCCTCCCTGGGATGCAATGCGCAATTCGACCGATTCCGCGACACGCGCCGAAGCGCAGCGTGCGTCCCCTGAAAATAACGTTGCGCTGGCCACCGTACGAACGGCGACACGAACGGGGCGCTCCCGAACCTGCGGGGAAAGACCCGAGGGACGAGGACGACGGACGCCCCCGACAGGAATCCCGGGCTGCCGGCGTTGACGCGCGCTTCACCAGCCGTCGCGGCAAAGTCGATATCGTTGCACGATCGTCGTTCCGCCTTCGGGAGTCCGCTCATGTCCTCGCGCTCGCGCCTCGCCCTGTTCGCCCTTGCTGCCTGTTGCGCCGCCCCGGCCGATGCGCGCTCGCTGTACGTGCTGACCACCGACAACCGCATCGCGCTGGTCTCCGAGAGCCAGCCTGGACAGGCCGCCAGCGCCGCCGTCACCGTCACCGGACTCACCGCCGGCGACGTGCTCGTGGGGATCGACGTCCGGCCGCAGAACAACCGCCTCTACGGCCTCGGCTACAACGCCAGCAACAACAACCTGCAGCTCTACCACCTGATCGTCGATGGCGGCGCCTATCGGGCCGCCGCGGTCGGATCGCCGGTCGCGTTCTTCGATGCCACCGGCGTGAATGCGGTGCCGGTCAACGCGAGCAATGGCCTCGGCATGGACTTCAACCCGGCCGTCGACCGCATCCGCGTGGTCACCGGCAGTGGCCAGAATTTCCGGCTTGACCCGAACACCGGCGCCGGCATCGACGGCGATGTCGGCGGCGCCGCCGGAAGCGTCACCGGCGTGAACATGGATGGCCCGATCAACGGCGGCACCACCACGCTCGGCGACGCCGCGTACACCAACGATGTCGCGAACTCCACCGTCACCACGCTGTACACGATCGACCCCGCGACTGGTTCGCTGTACATCCAGAATCCGCCGAACGCCGGCACCCAGTCCTCCGCCCAGACCGTCACGCTCGGCGGCAATCCGCTGGCCTTCAGCAACGAGTGCGGCCTCGACATCCCGGCCGGCGTCAATGCACCCGCGTCCAACTCGCCCGCCACCGGCGACGCCTACGCGGGACTGTCGGTCGCTGGCATCTCCGGTCTGTACAGGATCAACCTCAGCACCGCCCAGGCCACCAGCCTCGGCGGCTTCGGCCTGGTCGCCCGCGACATCGCGCTCATCCCCGACAGCTCGCCGGCGATCGCGCTCAACAGCGCCGGCACCCAGCTGATCCGCTTCGCCACGCCGACCTCGACCACCACCACCACGATATCGATCAGCGGCGTCAACGTGAACGAGCGCCTGGTCGGTATCAGCAGCCGACCGCTGACCGGGCAGCTCTACGGGATCGGCGTCAACGCGGCCAGCGACAACGCCACCGTCTACCTGATCGACCCGCAAACCGGCACGGCCTCGATCGTCGGCTCGACTGGACAGGTGACGTTCGTCGACGCCAGCGCGATGGTCGTCAACCTGCCGAATGGCGCCTACGGCGTCGACTTCAATCCGCAGGTCGATCGGATCCGCGTGGTCAGCGATACCGGCCTCAATTTCCGGGTCAATCCGATCACCGGCACGCCGGTCGACGGCGACCTCGGAGGCGCCGCCGGCTCGGTGATCGGCACCAATCCCGACGGCGCGATCAATGGCCAGACCGGTCTCGGCATTGCCGGCGTGGCCTACACCAACAACATCGGTGGCGCCGCGGCCACCACGCTCTACACCCTCGATCCGGCCGGCAACCGCCTGTCGCTGCAGAACCCGCCGAACGTCGGCACCCAGATCAATGCGCGCAGCGTCACCTTCGGCGGCGTGCCATTCGACTTCACCTCGCCTTCCGGCTTCGACATCGCCCCCGGCGTCAACGTCGCCACCGGCAACGCCGAGGCGACCGGTACCGGTTTCGCCGCGCTCGGCGTCGGCGGCACCACCGGCCTCTACCGCATCGACCTGCCGACCGGCGCGGTGAACAATCTCGGCGCGATCGGCGCAGGCACCACGGCGGTCGCCGGCCTGGTCGTGTGGACCGACCTCGCGGTGCCGCTGTTCTCCGACGGCTTCGAATGACCGGATGCGGGGCCCCACAGGAGCCCTCTGCACTCCGATGCCGCGCTACTGTCGACCGCAAGCGGCGCGGCTCTGCGCGCCCCCCGAGTGGCGGGGGCGGCCCGGTGCGCAGCACGGGGTTGGGGTTGCATGAGCGATACGCCGTGTTCGAAATCGGGACGTGGGTCTCCCTCCGGCGCCACGCGTGATCGAAGCGGCCTGAGCCGCGATGCCCCGGCGACGTGAGTCCCGAACGCGAGGCCTCACCGTCGCCGCTCGCACCGCGCCTGCACCGCCCCGCATTCCGCCCCCGCCGCCTCATTTCGGCCACACTCCGCCCGCACGCCGTCTCCGTTGTCGGCAACGCTGACCGCACGCACACAAGGGGTGGCACATGGCGACGTTGTCGAGACCGCAGCGCATGACGCGGCGGCGCGGTTGGGTGGCCTTCGGGTTCCTGCTTTTCCTGGCGCTGATCGGTGCGAGGTCCCACGCCGAGGAGGCGCCCACGGCGACGCCCACCTCTGCGCCGATCCACGTCGACACCTTCTCGCCCGAGGGCCGCGCCAAGCAGATCCGGCAGATCAGCGTGCGCTTCTCCGCCGGGGTGGTGGCGATGGGCGATCCGCGGCTGCCGGACCCGTTCGCGATCGACTGCCGAGGCGCGGAAGACCTGCCCCAGGGCCGCGGCCGCTGGGCCGATGACCGCAACTGGGAATACGACTTCGATGCCGACCTGCCGGCCGGCGTCCGCTGCACGCTGACCCTGAAACCGGGCCAGGTCGCGGCGACCGGCGCCGCGCTCGTCGAGCCGCGCCGATTCGAATTCGACAGCGGCGGCCCGGCGGTCGTCCGGGCCCTGCCCCACGACGGCAACCACAACATCGACGAGAACCAGCTGTTCGTGCTGAAGACGGACGCGCTGGTCGATCCGGCCAGCGTCGAGACGCACGCGCGCTGCCTGGTCGACGGCGTGTCCGAGCAGATGCCGGTGACGGTGCTGACCGGCAAGGCGCGTACGGACGCGATCGAGCAGGCCGCCCGGCTCGGCTTCGCGGTCTACGACATCCTCTGGAAGAACGGCCGGCAGAGCCGCGCGGCGGTGCGCGACCGGCAGATGGAGACCCGCACCGAACGCATCGTGGTGCTGCGCTGCCAGCGCCGCCTGCCCGCCTTCACCACGGTTCGCGTGCGCTGGGGAACCGGGATCGCCAGCCGCAGCGGCGTCGCCACCGAGCGCGACCAGGATCTGGTGTACGCGACCCGTCCGAACTTCACCGCCGAACTGAGCTGCACCCGCAGCGCGCCGCGGGCCGGCTGCCTGCCGATGACGCCGATCACCCTCAATTTCTCCGCACCGGTCCCGCGCGCGCAGGCGCTGGCGGCGACGCTCACGGTCGGCGACGACGCCGCGATCCCGGCGAAGACGACCGAAGCGGCCCAGGTCGCGATGTTGTCCGGCGTGAGCTTCGAGGCGCCCTTCCCGCCGGATCGCGATGCCACGATCCGGCTGCCTGCGGACCTCCGCGACGACGCCGGCCGCCCGCTCGCCAACGCCGCGCGCTTCCCACTGGCCTTCCACATCGACCCGGAACCACCGCTCGCCAAGTTCCCCGGCCTGTTCGGCATTCTCGAGGCGCGCCAGGGCGGGGTGCTGCCGGTCAGCGTGCGCAACCTCGATCCGAATCATGACGGCAGTGCGGCGACGCTGCCGGTGCGGATCCGCCGCGTCGACGACCGCACGGAGGCGCCGGGGCTGTGGCTGGAGCGGGTCGGCAAGGCCCAGCAGATGAGCTACGACTGGCGGGAGCGCACGGCCGATGGCCATGCCCGCAACACCACCGGCGTCACCTCGGTCTTCAACGACGGCGAGGTCAACCAGAGCGTGGTGCTGCCGGCGCCGCTGGGCAAGCAGCCGGCCGAGCTGATCGGCATCCCGCTCGGCAAGCCGGGCCTGTATGTCGTCGAGGTGTCGAGCCGCGTGCTCGGCCGGAACCTGCTGGGCGAAGACCGGCGTCGCTACGTCGCCACTGCCGCGCTGGTCACCGACCTCGCGGTGCACTTCAAGTGGGGCCGCGAATCCTCGCTGGTCTGGGTCACGCGGCTCTCCGACGGCAACGTCGTTGCCGACGCCGAGGTCGAAGTCGGCAGCTGGTGCGGCGTCGGTCCGGTCCTGTGGCGCGGTCGCACCGACCGTGACGGCATCGCCCGCATCGGCACCGCGCTCGGCGAGCCGGACCTCGGATCGTCCTGCAGCTATTCGCATCCGCTGATGGCCACCGCGCGCAAGGATGGCGACTACAGCTTCACCGCCTCGTTCTGGCACAACGGCATCCAGAGCTGGGACTTCGGACTGCCGATGGGCAGCCGCTGGCAGGCCGAGGCCTATACCACGGTGCTCGACCGTGGCCTCTACCACCCCGGCGAGACCGTCGCGATGAAGCATGTGCTGCGCCACCGCAGCGGCCAGGGCTTCGACCTCGGCAGCATCGCCGCCGGCTCGCGCCGGATCGAGGTCCGCCATCTCGGAAGCGACCAGGTGTTCGCGCTCGCGGTCATGGTCGACGCCGCGGGTCTCGGCGAGACGAGCTTCGTGCTGCCGCCGGAAGCCAAGCTCGGCGAATATGCCGTGCGCTTTCCCGATGCCACGCCCGCGGGCATCGAGACCGCGCGCTTCCGGGTCGAGCAGTTCCGCCTGCCGTCGATGCGCGCGGTCCTGACCGGCCCGCGCACCGCGCAGGTGAACCCGAAGGAGGTCGCGGTCGACGCGCACGTCACCTACCTCTCCGGCGGCAGCGCCGGCGGGCTCGCGGTGAAGCTGCGCAGCACGATCGAGCCGGCGGCCCGCAACTTCCCCGACTACGCCGACTACCGCTTCGACGGTACGCGGCCGAAGCCCGGCATCGCGCGTTCCGATCTCGTCGAGCAGCTGGACGCCTTCGAGGGCGACGGCGATGCCGGCGCCGCCGCCGCTCCCGGCGAGGATGCGCAGGCGAAGAAGGTCCGCGTGCAGCAGGCGACGCTCGACGGCAACGGCATGGCGACGATCCGCGTCGACGGACTGCCGACGCTGACCGGCCCCGGCTACCTCGCGACCGAGCTCGAGTACGCCGACGCCAACGGCGAGATCCTGACCACCGGCTACCGGGTGCGGCTGACCCCGGCCGCGCTGGCCGTCGGCATCCGGACGGATGGCTGGGCGTCCACCCCCGACCAGCTGAAGTTCCGCGTGCTGGTCGTGGACACCGAGGGCAAGCCGGCCCCGGACCACGCGGTGGAGGTGCACCTGTACCGGCAGGAGCGCTACAGCTACCGCAAGCGGATGATCGGCGGCTTCTACTCCTACGAAACGCTGACGGAGACCAAGGCGCTGCCGGCGACCTGCACGGGCAAGAGCAACGCGCAGGGCCTCGTGTTCTGCGACACCGCGCCGGGCGGCAGCGGCGAACTGTTGATCTGGGCCGAGACCCGCGACCCCGCCGGCAACCTCGCCGGCGCGCTGGCCGGCGCGTGGATCCGCGGCGCCGACGACTGGTACGGCGGCAGCAACTCCGACCGCATGGACCTGATTCCGGAGAAGACCGCCTACGAGGCCGGCGAGACCGCGAAGCTGCAGGTTAGGATGCCGTTCCGCTCGGCGACGGCGCTGGTCACGACGGAGCGCGAAGGGGTGCTCGACGCCTTCGTCCGGAAGATCGATGCGCGTTCGCCGCTGGTCGAGCTGCCGGTCACCGGCGCGCACTCGCCGAACGTGATGGTCTCCGTGCTGGCGGTACGCGGCCGCGTTGCGCATGCCGAGCAGCGGCCGAAGGGCGTCGACGAGAGCGGCGAGATCACGGCACTGGTCGACCTCAACAAGCCGGCCTACCGGATGGGCATGACGCAGCTCAAGGTGGGCTGGACGCCGCACCGGCTCGACGTGTCGGTGCAGCCGACCGCGGCGGAATTCAAGGTGCGCGAGCACGCCACGGTGAAGGTCCATGTCCAGCGCGCCGACGGCGGCACTCTTCCGGAAGGCGCCGAAGTCGCGCTCGCCGCGGTCGACGAGGCCTTGCTGCTGCTGAAGAACAACGAGACCTGGGACCTGCTCGGCCGGATGATGGGCGAGCGCGGCAACGAGGTCATGACCGCGACCGCCGCGATGCAGGTGGTCGGAAAGCGCCACTACGGCCGCAAGGCGGTCGCGCCGGGAGGCGGCGGCGGCCGCGAAGTGGGCCGCGCGCGCGAGCGCTTCGACAGCCTGCTGTCGTGGACGGCACGGGTGAAGCTCGACGCGCACGGCGACGCCACCATCGACATTCCGCTCAACGACTCGCTGTCGGCGTTCAAGATCGTCGCGATCGCCAGCGCCGGCGCACAGCACTTCGGAACCGGCAGCACCACGATCCGCACCGTGCAGGACCTGATCCTGGTCAGCGGCCTGCCGCCGCTGGTGCGCGAGGGCGATCGATTCACGGCGACGGTGACGGTCCGCAACACCAGTCCCGCACCGCTCGCGACCACGATCCACGCGAGTATCGGCGGCAAGGCTCTGCCGGCGCAGACGCTCGCGCTCGCCCCCTCGTCGGCGGCCGACGTCACCTGGCCGGTCGACGTGCCCTACAACGTCACCACGCTCGACTGGGACCTCACCGCCACGTCCGGCGGTGCCAGCGACCGGATGTAGTTGAGTCAGAAGGTGATCGCCGCGGTGCCGGTGCGCACCTACCAGGCGACCATCGCGCAGCTCGACCAGCCGCTCAGCATCGAGATGCGGCGCCCCGAGGGCGCGGTCCCGGGCCGCGGCGGCCTCGAGCTGCGGATGACGGATCACCTGGGCGGCAGCCTCGACGGCGTGCGCGAGTACATGAAGCTGTATCCCTACGTCTGCCTCGAGCAGAACCTGTCGCGCACGATCGTGTTCGACGACGAAGCGAGCTGGAACGACTGGATGGCGCGGCTGCCCGTGTACACGGACCGCGACGGCCTGCTGCGCTATTTCCCGAGCGAGCGGCTCGACGGCGACGACAGCCTCACCGCCTACGTGCTGACGATCGCCGCGGAGAAGGGCTGGGAGATCCCGGAGGCCCGCCGGAAAACGCTGATCGCGGCGCTGAAGGGTTTCGTCAGCGGTCGCGTGGTGCGCTATTCCGCGCTGCCGACCGCGGATCTCGCGATCCGCAAGCTCGCCGCGATCGACGCGCTGGCGCACTACGACGCCGCCGAGCCGGCGATGATGGACAGTCTTTCGCTCGATCCCAAGCTGCTGCCAGCCTCGGCGCTGCTCGATCTCGCCGACCTCAGCCGCCGCCTGCCGGGCCTTAAGAACGCCGACGCGCTGCACCGCCAGGCGCTCGCCCAGCTGCGCGCGCGGCTCAATTTCCAGGGCACGATCCTGACGCTGTCCGGCGAGCAGGACGACGCGCTGTGGTGGCTGATGATCTCCGCCGACAGCAACTCCAACCGGCTCCTGCTCGCGGTGCTGGACGAGTCCGACTGGCGTCCGGAGGTGCCGCGGCTGGTGCGTGGCGCGCTGGCGCGACAGCAGCGCGGCCACTGGAACACCACGGTCGCCAATGCCTGGGGCGTCGTCGCTCTCGAGAAGTTCGCCGCCGCCTTCGAGGGCACGCCCGTGACCGGCAGCACCCGCGTCGCCTACGGCAAGCAGAAGACCGACATCGCCTGGCCGCTCGCGGAGACCGACATGGACAAGGCCGAGCCGCTGAAGTTGCCGTGGAACGAGGGCCAGTCGACCTTCACGGCGCGGCAGGACGGCAGCGGCTCGCCCTGGCTGATGGTCCGCACGACCGCCGCGCTCCCCCTGCAGGCGCCGCTGTCGACCGGGCTGCGGATCACCCGCCGGATCGAGGCGATCGAACGGCGTTCGCCGGATCGCTGGACCCGCGGCGACGTGCTCCGCGTGCACCTCGACCTCTCGGCGCAGGCCGACGCGACCTGGGTGGTGGTCGACGATCCGATCCCGGCCGGCGCGTCGATCCTCGGCAGCGGCCTCGGCGGCAGCAGCGAGCTGCTGGCGGCCGACCAGCGCGCGACCGGCTACGTCTGGCTGGCCTACGAGGAGCGCCGCTTCGATGCCTACCGTGCCTACTACCGATTCGTGCCGAAGGGCGACTGGTCGATCGAATACACCGTGCGCCTCAACAATCCGGGCGAGTTCCAGCTGCCCGCGAGCCGGATCGAAGCGATGTACGCGCCGGAGATGTTCGGCGAGGCGCCGAATCCGGTGATGACCGTCGAGGCGGCGCAGCCGTGAGCGCCCGCCTCGCGACGATCGCCGCCACCGCGGTGCGCACGCTGCTGCTTCGGCTGCGTACGCGCCGCTCGCGCCGCGCGGCCCTGGCGATCGCGCTGCTCGCCCCCTTGCTACTGATCGCATCGACCTGGCTGCCGCTCGCGGTGCCGAGCTACGAGCAGATCCGCGCGCGGCACCGCGCCTCGGCCGCCTTCCTGCTCGATCGCCACGGCAACCGCATCGACAGCACCCGCCGCGACCTCGGCGAGCGCCGCGGCGCCTGGCGGCCGCTGGCGGAAGTGTCGCCGGCGGTGATCGAAGCGCTGGTCGCCGGCGAGGACCGGCGATTCCGCGCGCACGGCGGTGTCGACCTGCTGGCGCTCGCCGGCGCGCTGCGCGACCGCGTGCTCGGCCGCAACCAGCGCGGCGCCAGCACACTGTCGATGCAGCTGGCGACGCTGCTGATCGATCGACCGCGGCCGCGCGGCACGCTGGCGGCCCTCGCCCGCAAATGGCTGCAGATGCGCACCGCACACGCGATCGAGCGCGGCTGGAGCAAGGAACAGATCCTCGAGGCCTACCTGAACCGCGTCGGGCTGCGCGGCGAAGTGGTCGGCATCGATGCGGCCGCCGGGATCTTCGCGGGCAAATCGGCCGACGCGCTCGATGCCGACGAGGCGACGGTGCTGGTCGCGCTGCTGCCCGACCCGAACGCGACGCCCGCGCGGGTCGCCGATCGCGCCTGCACGCGCCGCCGCGCGGCGCAGCCGGACGCGGAGTGCGGGCATCTCGCCGAACTCGCCGATGCGATGCTCGCGCGGCGCATGGCGACCGCCGAGGAACCGCACCTCGCGCCGCAGCTCGCGCAGAAGCTGCTGCAGGAGGCCGGCAGCAGCCGCCGCAGCACGCTCGATGCGCACTGGCAGGCCTTCGCCCGCGACGCGCTCGCCAACCAGCTCGCGCGCCTCGCCGAACGCAACGTGCGCGACGGCGCCGTCCTGGTGGTCGACAACCGCGACGGCGCGGTGCTCGCCTACGTCGGCTCGGCCGGCCCGAAGTCGAAGGCACCGACGCTGGACGGTGTCGCCGCCCGTCGCCAGGCTGGCTCGACGCTGAAGCCCTTCCTGTACGAGATGGCGATCGAGCAGGGACTGATCACCGCGGCGTCGCTGCTCGACGACTCGCCGATCCACCTCGACACCGCCAGCGGCACCTACATCCCGCAGGACTACGATCGCGAGTTCAAGGGCCTGGTGTCCGCGCGCACCGCGCTGGCGAGCTCGCTCAACGTGCCTGCGGTGCGCACCCTGGTGCTGACCGGTGTCGAGCCGTTCCGCTCGCGGCTTGTCGATCTCGGCTACCGCGGCATCGACCGCGGCGGCGACTACTACGGCTACTCGCTGGCGCTGGGCTCGGCCGAAGTCAGCCTGTGGGAGCAGGCGGAGGCCTATGCGCGACTCGCGCGGGGCGGTCGGCCGCTGCACCTGCATGTCGTCGCCGAGGACGGCGCGGAAGCCGCGCCCGCGGCGCTTTCCCTGGATCCGGCGGCCAGCTTCGTCGTCGCCGACATCCTGTCCGACCGCGCCGCGCGCGGCCTCACGTTCGGGCTCGGCAACACGCTGGAGACGCCGTTCTGGAGCGCCGCCAAGACCGGCACCAGCAAGGACATGCGCGACAACTGGTGCATCGGATTCTCCGAGCGCTACACGATCGCGGTGTGGGTCGGCAACTTCGAGGGCGACGCGATGCGCGAGGTCAGCGGCGTCACCGGCGCGGCCCCGGTGTGGCAGCAGATCATGCTGGCACTCCATGCGGGCGACGCGCCGTCGGCGCCGTCACCGCCGCCGGGCGTGGTGGCACGCGACGTGCAGTTCCGTCCGGCGCTGGAAAGCGCACGCCGCGAATGGTTCCTCGCCGGCAGCGAACTACCCAACGTCGACGCCAGCCTCGGCCGCCAGCGCAAAGCCCGCATCGAAGCCCCCGGCAACGGCATGGTGATTGCGCTCGATCCCGACATCCCGGAACCGCGCCAACGGGTCGCGCTCAGCGCCGAGGGCGACGTGCGCGGGATGCATTTCGAGCTGGACGACAAGGCGCTGGGCGACGCGGGCGAGATGACGCTGTGGAAGCCGGCGGTCGGCGCGCACCGGCTGGCACTGGTGGACGCCGAGGGCAAGGTCGCCGACCGGATCCTCTTCACGGTCCGCTAGCCCCCCTGTGGGACGGGGCTTCAGCCCCGTCCCACAGATTTGTCGTTGACGGCCGGTTCTACTCGATCACCGGCAACCTGGCCCAGCTGTCCTTCCGCCGCAGCCGCGCGTTGTACTCGCAGAAGCTCACCAGCCGCCCGTGGGTATCGGTCATGTGGTGGCAGCATGACGAGACCCTGTCCTGGTCGTAGTTGTAGCGGTCCATGAAGGGCTTGATCGCGATGCCGAACACGTCCTGCGGGCGGATCAGCTTTCGCGCCATCCGTGCGAGGAAGCCTTGCGGCCCCGAGCGGCGCGTGCCGACGATCTCCTGCATCTCCTTCTCCGACAGCAGGGTCTTGTAGGCGACATCGTTCATCACCGCGTCGAGGTCAACGTGGCGCGCGATGTTGGCGAACAGGCCGAAGCGGCGCGCATACAGCGTGACCCATCCGCAGTTCGGGTGCGAGCAGGGAATCGGCAGGAAGTCCTGCTGCTTCGTCGACAGCGACAGCGCCGCGGCGACGCCCTTGACACAGTCCGACAGCGTCACCCGGGTCAGCGGATCGGCCTTCAGCTCGTAGCGGCCGGAGTAGAACGCCGGCTGCATCGCGAGCAGGCGCACGTTGCGGTGCTGGCGCGCGATACCCACCACCCACGCGATGTCGGCCTCGCTGATCCCAGGCGACAGCGTCATCGTCAGCTGCATCGCGATTCCAAGCCGCTCCAGGCGACGGATCAGCGCGAGCCGCCGCTTCACCGGCCGCGCGCGGCGCAGGGTCTCGTTGGTCGGGCGGTCCTCGCCGTCGAACTGCAGCAGCACCAGGAGCTTGTGTCGGAACGGCCGAAGCCGCTCGGCGACGCCGCGCTTGGCGTACTCGATGCCGTTGGTCGGCAGGTAGACCTTGCCGATCCGCTTCTGCCCGACGCAGAACGCGAGGAAGTCCCAGAACTGCGGATGCAGGATCGCCTCGCCGCCGGTGATCTGCACCGAGTCGAGGTAGCCCTTCTGCGCGAGCAGCGCGGTCAGGTGGGCCGAGAGATCCCCCAGCGGGAGGAAGCGGTCGCCGGCGCTCTCGGCGTAGCAGACCCGGCAGTTGAGATTGCAGGCGTCGGTGATCTCGATCAGTACCGTGCAGCTCTTGTTGACCCGCTGGTCGGCGAAGTCGTCGCGGTGCGGGGCGCTCGGCGGCGTGCCGCAGGACTCGCCCGGCGCGCAGCAGCCGGAGTCGAACTTCGGGAAATCGATCTTCGGCTCGGCGGCATAGGCACGGCCCCAGCGGTCCTTGTTCGACAGCCGGTACCAGGCGACGTCGTTCTCGATCACCGCGGCAGCGTGGCCGTGGCGGCGGCAGTGCTTCACCATCAGCACCCGGCCGTGGCGGGCGACCACTGCCGCCGGGACGTGCGCGAGGCACTCGGCACACAGCGACAGGGTGGTCTTCAGCAGCACGTCCTCGGTGCCGAGCACGAAACGCGCGCGCACCGCGGCCTCGTCGAGCTCGCGCAGCGGGCCCGCGATGCGCTCGAGGCGCCCCTCGTAGTCGAGCGACGATCGCGGCCAGATCGACGGCGCCGGCGCCGTCGGCTCCACCCGCACGTCGATGGACAGGGGCTTACGCACCGGCGAGTACCGCGCGCATCGCCATCGAGCAGGCTCGATAGAAGCCGCGGCGCGACGCCGGCCAATGGCTACGGCTCTCGGTCAGCAGCCGCTTCAACTGGCTCGCGGAGAAATCGAGGTTTGCCTGCCTCTCCGCGCGCCGGTGCACCGCCCACACATCGGCCGCGCGCTGCTTCGGCAGCAGGGTATCCACCGCCTCGGCGGTGTAGCGCACGTGGTCGTGCTCGTCCGACAGCACCTTGCCGACCGCCTTCGCGGCATAGGGCGTGGTGGAGTGCGCGCAGGCGTCGACGTGCATCTCCAGCGAGCGCGCGACCCGCGCCTCGAGGCAATGCGCATGGGCGAGGAAGTGCGCGAGGCGCAGGCGCTTCTCGTCGGTGTCATGGTGCTCGCGCACGGCCCAGGATTCCGGCGTGTGGTGGCGGATCACCGCATTGAAGATGCAGGCGTGCGGCAGGTCCTCGACCCTGCCGCCGAGCTTCTCGATGGCTCGGCGATAGAGCGCGATGTGGGTGTCTTCCTCCGACATGTGGCGCCGCATCCGGTCGGCCAGTTCCGGCGCCTCGACGTGGGCGACCGGGAAATAGTCGTCGACCCGGTGCGGGTAGGCCTCGCCATTCAGGTACAGGTTCAGCACCCGCGCGTGCAGCAGCGGGTCGGCGACGATGTCGCGGTGCAGCTGGCGCTTGATCGCTCCGATGATCATCTCAGCGTCCCAGCATGCAGCTGCCGAGCACGACCAGGATGGCGACGCCGACCAGCAGCACGCCTCCACCGATCACGCTCGCGATGCCGATCAGGATCTTCAATGCCCAGTGCATGCCGGCCGACTCGGGCCGCGGCGGCTGGAAGTGCTTGGACTGCTCCGGCGGCGGCGTGTCGACCTCCGGCAGGCGCATCTCACCCGGACCGCTCCGCGGCGGCGGCAGGTCTTGGTCCGGCTGTTCCGGAGTCGTCATCGCGCTTCTCCCGTACCCGTGTCACTGAAGGCCGGCAGCGGCTGCCGGCTGCGCAGGACCAGGCTCGCCACGCCCGCGACCACCAGCATCGCGCTCATCCACTGGTAGGCCGACAGGCCACCGAAGGCCTTGGCGGTCTCGCGCCAGAATTCGCTGGTGAAGCGGAACACGCCGTAGGCGAGCATGAACAGCGCGAACAGACGGCCGTGCAGCAACCGGCGACGGAAGATCGCCAGGGCGACGAGTCCGAACGCGAGGTCGAACAGCATCTCGTAGACGGCAGCGGGGTGGCGCGGGATGCCGTCCTCGTAGGTGATCGCCCAGGGGCCGTCCCAGGGCGTTCCGCGGCAGCAGCCGGCGAGCACGCAGCCGATCCGGCCAATCGCCAGCGAGAACGGCAGGATCAGCGCGAAGCGGTCGTTCGGCGGCAGGTGGTAGTCGAGCAGCGGCTTCGCGATCTCGGCGGCAAGGAAGCCGAACAGCAGTGCGCCGACGATCGAGCGCCCGGACTTGATCAGCCCGCCCCAGTCGTGGAACTCGTGCAGCGGCCACAGACCGTCGCCCACGAGAACCGCGAACTTCGCCCCGACGAGCGCGGCGAACAGCGTGATGCCCTGCAGCAGCCAGTAGCGTCGCCGGCTGTCGGAACGGCTGAGGCCCCGAGTCAGGGGAAAGGTCAGCGTCAACGCGACGCCGCCCAGGATCATCAGGACATAGCCCCAGTGGAAGGCGAAATCGTTCATCCGCCGAGCACGCCATCGTAGACCAGCCAGAACAGCACGAAGCCGGCGAGGCAGGCGTCGGCGCACCAGTGCAGCACGCGCTCGCGGCGCATGATCGCGCCATGGAAGCCGAGCTCGTCGGCGAGCAGCACCGGCACGAACACCGCGAAGGCGATCAGCGCCGCGGTCGCCTGGCCGCGCACGACCAGCGTCACGAACAGAAGCAGCAGCAGCGCCAGCGCGCCATGCAGTGCCTGTTCGAACCGGGGAACCACCCGCCCCTTCTCGTGCCACCAGCCGTCGAGCGCGGCGAGTCCGGCGTAGGGCGTGAAGGCAAGGCCGAGGGCGATCAGGCGAGCGGACACGGGATGCGCTCCAGCGCAGATCGCGCCGCGCTGCCAGGAGCTGAAGTTCGACCGTCCGTGAAGTACACGCTCGCCACCCCGATCCTCCGCCGCCAACCCAAGGGCCCGGAAACGTTGAACGCTAGCATGAGCCGTGCGTAGGGTGCGCCCTCGAACCGAAAGCGGCGTGTCAGATCGCAACGTCTATCGATCCGCTACCTGTAGGAGCGGCGCAAGCCGCGATGCAGGAGCGGCGCAAGCCGCGATCAGCGCGGCCTCACAGTCGGGACATATGTCCCCCGGACATCGCGGCTGACGACGCTCCTGCACCGAACATCGCGGCGAACGCTACCCGTGAAACGCTTCCCGCATTCGCGGGTCACTGATAGCCGTAGATGCCCTTCAACATCGCCTCCATCCCGTCGTAGTCCTTCGGGCTGGTCTCGACGAACTGGCTGACGCCGAGCTCGTTCAGGGCGGTGAAAGCGTCCTTGTCCTCGTGCAGCTTCAGCATCGCCGCCTTGACGTCGTCCTTGATCTTCGGGTCGAGGTTCGGCGCGACCGACAGCGCGCTGCCGGGGAACTCGCGCGAGGTCTTGATCGCCTGCAGGTTCGGGTACTGGTCCTTCAGCCAGGTCGGCACGATGGCCGCGTCGGCCTCGCCGGCGAACACCGCCTCGACGCCGTCGCGCCAGGAGGCCGCCGACGACAGGATGTTCGGCTGCGACACCGGATTCGGATAGAACTCCACCAGCATCGCGAAGCCGAGGCTCGGGCTCGGCATCGTCACGGTGTTCTTGCCGACCAGCGAGGCCAGCGTGGGCTTCTGGATCTGGTCGCTGGCGAGCAGCGTATAGCTGGTCTTCTCGGCCGTCTTGACGATCGGCTCGTACTGGAAGCGCTTCGCGCGGTAGTCGGTGAAGTGGGCCTCGGCGATGAACAGTTCGGCCGGAACGTTCTGCCGCAGGTCGCGCCAGAAGAAGTGGTAGTTGCGCGAGGTCACCAGCGAAACCTTGTTGCCGGTGGTGCGCGACAGATACGACACCAGTGGCTTGTACACCTCGGCGCATTTCTCGGGTGCGTAGATCGGCTCGACCATCAGCCGCAGTTCCGCTGCCGTCGCCGTTCCGGAGTAGCCCGCGAGAACGGTCGCCACCAAGGCAAAAAGACCAATCGGAACAAAGCCGACGCGCCGGGAACTCATGCCGATTCTCCTTGGCTGGTGCTGCTCGCAGTTAAACACGATTTCAGGGGTATGCCAATTGAGCGACGTCAACCGTTACCACTAATTTACGGGAGGTTTCCGGACGTCACGGATTCCCCTTCGACCACGGCAAGGAGAACGCAGTTCAATCCCGTTTCGACGCAGTTCACCACGACGCCGTCGTGCCCGGGCAGCCACTGCGCCAGCGCATCTCCCGGCATCGCGGCAGCCGCGGCGGCGACGGTCTGGATCGGGCGCAGATGGCGCTTCGCGCGGCTCTTGAAATGCACCCGGGCGACGATCTCCTGGCCGGGATAGCAGCCCTTCTTCACCGAATAGGCCGGCAGCCTGTCGAGCCCGAGTTCCTGCACCAGGAAACGCTCCGCGGTGGCCGGCGCCAGCCAGGGAATGGCGTCGAGAAGGTCGCGCCGGCGCCATTCCAGGCGTGCCTCGGCCGCGTCCTTGAAGTGGCCGTTGCTGATCTCGGCGGAGCCGATCCAGCGCTCGGCGGGGCCGCTGCCGGCCCCGTAGGCGGCCGCGCCGACCGGCACCGGGCCCTCGCCACCGATCGTCGGCACCTGCACGCGAACGAACTCGACCTTGGACCGGAACACGAAGCGGCGCAGCCGGTCGATCAGCTCCCGGCCACGGCCGAAGGGCACCAGCAGCTGCAGGGTCTGCGGGTCGAGCTTCCGAAGCAGGAACAGGACGATCACCCGGCCCTGCGGATTGAGCCAGCAGTTGAACTGCCAGCGCTCGGCTGTCGCGACCGTCACGTCGTTGGCGAACTGCGACTGCGCGAAAGCGATCGCGTCGGGGCCGGTCATCACCACCGCGTCGAAGTCGTCGATCCGCTGTCCTGCCACCGGGTCGGCGATGGCGATGGTCGGTGCGGCAGGATCGTTCATCGACCGTCATCCGCGATCGCCGCGGCTCGCTTGTAAGGCCGGCAGGCTGGGTTTACGCTTCCAGCCGCTTTCGGGGAGGGGGCGACGGCGCCGGAATTGGGGGCGGACGTCGTAGAAATGCGCGACATGGATGATCCAGTGTCAGGGAACACGATGCACGCCACGATGCCAGAGTCGACCGCGACGGAACAGGTTCCGACGACCCCCGAGGTCGCCCCGAGTCCTGCCCCGCCGGTCGAGATTGGCGGCCGTGGCGGCCTCGATCCGACGCGTTTCGGCGACTGGGAAAAGAACGGCCGCTGTATCGATTTTTGACCTGCCGGCGCGCGCCGGCCCCGGGCCGACGCCACGGTTCTGATTCGAACGGAGCGCGGCCGCGACGGGTCGCTCCGACCATCGACACGCTGCGTCAAGGAGCCAGGGAATGAGCAACGAAGCACCGCGTCGCGAACGGCCGATGTCGCCGTTCATGATCGGCCCGTACTACAAGCCGCAATTGACCTCGATGTTGTCGATCACGCATCGCGGCACGGGCGTGTTCCTCACCTTCGGCGCCTTCCTGCTGGCCGCGTGGCTGGTCGGCATCGCCAACGGCAAGGAGGCCTTCGACTGCGTGCAGATGTGCATGCAGCACCCGATCGGCAAGCTGATCGTGGTGGGCCTCGTGTTCTCGCTGGTCTTCCACTGGCTGAACGGCCTGCGCCACCTCGGCTGGGACGTGGGCTGGGGCTTCGAGATTCCGAAGACCTATGCCACCGGCTGGGCCGTGCTGGTGCTGTCGATCGTCGGCACCGCCGGCGTGCTCTTCCTCGCCTTCGGGAGCCATCCATGAGCTCGCCCGCCAACGACCTGCGTCATCCGATCGCGCGTGCCCGCGGCCTCGGCTCCGCCAAGGACGGCGCGCACCACTTCATCGTCCAGCGCATCACCGCCGTCGCGCTGGTGCCGCTGTCGCTGTGGTTCCTGTTCTGCGTGCTGCCGCTGACCGGCGCGCCCTACGCCGACGCCCGGGTCTACTTCGCGCAGCCCGTGCACGCCAGCCTGATGGCGTTCTTCGTGATCACCTTGTTCTACCACGCCGCGCTCGGCATCCAGGTCGTCGTCGAGGACTACATCCACGTGCGCTGGCTGGAATACACCCTGCTGCTCGCCACCAAGTTCGCCTGTCTGCTGGCCGTGATCGCCAGCCTGTTCGCGCTGGTGCGCATCTCGCTCGGAGCCTGAGAATGGATGCCTACAAGATCACCCATCACAAGTACGACGTGGTCGTCGTCGGCGCCGGCGGCGCCGGCCTCCGTGCCACCTTCGGCGTCGCGGCCAAGGGCCTGCAGACGGCCTGCCTGACCAAGGTCTTCCCGACCCGGTCGCACACCGTCGCGGCGCAGGGCGGCATCTCGGCCGCACTCGGCAACATGGGCGAGGACGACTGGCGCTACCACTACTACGACACCATCAAGGGCTCCGACTGGCTCGGCGACCAGGACTGCATCGAGTACATGTGCCGCGAAGCGATCCCCGCGATCATCGAACTCGAGCACTACGGCGTGCCGTTCTCGCGTACCGAGGACGGCAAGATCTACCAGCGCCCGTTCGGCGGCATGACGATCCAGTACGGCAAGGGCACCGCGCAGCGCACCTGCGCCGCCGCCGACCGCACCGGCCACGCGATCCTGCACACGCTCTACCAGCAGTCGCTGAAGCACGACGCACGCTTCTTCATCGAGTTCTTCGCGCTCGACCTCATCATGGACAAGGACGGCGTCTGCCGCGGCGTCGTGGCCTGGGACCTCGCCGAAGGCACCCTGCACGTTTTCCGCGCCCATGCCGTGATCCTCGCCACCGGCGGCTACGGCAAGGCCTACTTCTCGGCGACCTCGGCCCACACCTGCACCGGCGACGGCGGCGGCATGGTGCTGCGCGCCGGCCTGCCTTTGCAGGACCTGGAATTCGTGCAGTTCCACCCGACCGGCATCTACGGCTCCGGCTGCCTGATCACCGAGGGCGCGCGCGGCGAAGGCGGATATCTCACCAACTCCAAGGGCGAGCGCTTCATGGAGCGCTACGCGCCGAACGCCAAGGACCTGGCCTCGCGCGACGTCGTCAGCCGCGCGATGACGATGGAGATCCGCGAGGGTCGCGGCGTCGGCAAGGAAGCCGACCACATCCATCTCAACCTGATGCACCTCGGCAAGGACGTGCTGAACGAGAAGCTCCCGGGCATCTCGGAATCGGCGCACATCTTCGCCGGCGTCGACGTGACCCGGGAGCCGATCCCGGTGATCCCGACCGTCCACTACAACATGGGCGGCATCCCCACCAACTACCACGGCGAAGTGGTGCGCAAGGTCGGCGACAACCCCGACGCCGTCGTGCCGGGCCTGTTCGCCGTCGGCGAGGCGGCCTGCGTGTCGGTGCACGGCGCCAACCGCCTGGGCTCGAACTCGCTGCTCGACCTCGTGGTGTTCGGCCGCGCCGTCGCGATCCGCACCGCCGAAGTCGTCAAGCCGAACCAGGCGCACCCGCCGCTCGCGGCCGACGCGCTCGACAAGTCGATCGGCAACTTCGACAAGCTGCGCCACGCCAAGGGCAGCATCGCGACCGCCGACCTGCGCCTCGAGATGCAGCGCGTGATGCAGCGCGACGCCGCGGTGTTCCGCACCGGCGAGACGATGCAGGAAGGCTGCAAGAAGATGACCGAGGTCTACCGCAAGTTCCCCGACGTGAAGGTCTCGGACCGTTCGCTGGTGTGGAACTCGGACCTCGTCGAGACGCTGGAACTGCAGAACATGATGGGCCAGGCGATCGCGACCATCTACTCGGCCGAGAACCGCAAGGAAAGCCGCGGCGGCCACGCCCGCGAGGACTACAAGGACCGCAACGACCAGGAGTGGATGAAGCACACGCTGGTCAGCGTCTCCGACGACGGCACCTGCACCTTCGACTACCGGCCGGTGCACATGTACACGCTGACGAAGGAAGTCGACGTGGTGCCGCCGAAGGCGCGCGTCTACTGAGTCATCGAACGAGCCGCGCCATCCATGCCCTTCATCAGCGCACAAGGTCACCGTCATCCCCGCGCCAGCGGGGATCCAGTGACTTTGACGTCGGGTGCACGGTGAGCACCGAACGCCCCGGCGGCCTCCTGGCCTGGCAATGGTCCACCTACGCGGACAACCACCGCGAGAAGGTGAACCTGGTGCTGCACTTCTTCGCCGTGCCCGCCTTCATCGCCTCGACGCTGGTCGTCCTGACCGGCGCGGTGCAGACGCAGGCGAAGATGGTCGGCGTCGGCCTGGTCGGGATGATCGTGTCCTTCGCCATCCAGGGCATCGGCCACAAGCGCGAGGCCGTCGCGCCGATCCCGTTCGCCAGTCCGCTCGAATTCGTCGCCCGCATCTTTCTCGAACAGTTCATCAACTTCCCGCGTTTCGTCCTGAGCGGCGGCTGGCTCCGCGCGCTCACCGGCAACAACGCCTAAACCACGCTCCCAGAGGTCACGACCATGGCGCAGTTCTCCCTGCCGAAGAATTCCAAGGTCCAGAAGGGCAAGCACCACCCCGCCCCGAACGGCGCCAAGCGCGTCCGCACCTTCAAGGTCTACCGCTGGAATCCGGACGACGGCCAGAACCCGCGAACCGACACCTACGACGTCGACATGGACTCCTGCGGTCCGATGATTTTGGACGCGCTGATCAAGATCAAGAACGAGATGGACCCGACGCTGACCTTCCGGCGGTCGTGCCGCGAGGGCATCTGCGGGTCGTGCGCGATGAACATCGACGGGACCAACACCCTGGCCTGCATCAAGGCCACTGAGGACGTCTCGGGTGACGTCCGGGTGTTTCCGCTGCCGCACATGCCGGTGGTCAAGGACCTGGTCCCGGACCTGACGCACTTCTATGCGCAGTACGCGTCGATCCGGCCGTGGATCCGGACGCAGAGCGCGCCGCCGCCGGATCGCGAACGCCTTCAGTCGAAGGAGGATCGGGCGAAGCTGGACGGGCTGTATGAATGCATCCTGTGTGCTTGCTGCTCGACGTCTTGCCCGTCTTACTGGTGGAACGGGGATCGGTATCTGGGGCCGGCGATCTTGTTGCAGGCTTATCGATGGATTATCGATTCTCGTGACGAGGACACCGGCGCTCGTTTGGACGACCTTGAAGATCCGTTCCGGTTGTATCGGTGCCACACCATCATGAACTGTGCCAAGACTTGTCCGAAAGGATTGAATCCTGCGCGGGCGATTGCGGAAATCAAGAAATTGATGGTGATGCGGAGAGGAGTCTGACCGCTCTTTAGTCTCACGACCGACAGAACGCATGATTCGAACGCCGCCCACGAAGTTGGGCGGTGTTCTTTCTTCAGTCATGCTCGTCGAAGTGCATCCATTTCGATCTCGACTGCCTCGATCCCTCTGGAGAAAAGGCGCCAGAGTTAATATCCGTTTTAATTTCGAACAGATATTAACTCTGGCCCCTTTTTAGTCCCAGACGCAGCTCGCCGTTGCAGGCCGAGTGCCACGAGGGGTTAGCCCACGTGGCGGATGTAGCGCAGTTCTTCAAGCGTGATGCCGCCGAGCTCAAAGGTCTTGCGTGACCCCGGCTCGACATCGAAGCCGGCGCACTTGTAGAAGCGAATCGCGCGCTCGTTGCCGGCGATGACCCACAAACTGACCGACGTGTACCCGTCCGCCACGATGCGCTGCAGTGCCTCGAGCCACAGGTGGCGCCCTGCTCCGCTGGACCAAGATGCAGCTCTGACATAGATCTCCCAGATCTCTGCCCGATCGGCAGGCGCGCCTTCGTCACGCAATGCGCCGAAAGCGACGAAACCAACAATCTGGCCAGCCACGCGCGCCACGAGCAGTTGCGATGGTTGCTGCTCGACCGTGAGTCGCCACATGGCCTCACGCCCGTCCACCGACAACGATGCGAGATACGGCTCCGGCAAGATTCCGCAATAGGCGTGCTGCCATGACTCAACATGCACCTCAGCAACGGCACGGCAGTCTTCCGCGGTTGCAACATGGATTTCCATGCGAGCTGACCTGTGATTAACCGGACGGGTTGGGCCGGCTATTCAGGGATCGTCTCCGATGGGTCGATCCATTGCACGTCTTTTGAGATCTGGACACCGAGCGGAAAAGGGGCCAGAGTTAATATCTGTTTGAATTTTTTGATTGAAGTTGACTCTGGCCCCATTACTTGGTTCGCCCCTCGGAAAATCGCCAGCGCGGCTGTTGTGGGACGGGGCTTCAGCCCCGATGGCGAGCCGCGTGGAAAGCGCGATGACTCGAGTCCAACAA
>JBGAPI010000066.1:0-23600 GCA_044221335.1 Ahniellaceae bacterium | reverse complement strand
CACGATCCGGTTGCCCTCGATCACGATGTCGGCCGGGCCGTAGGCCGGCGTGCCGGTGCCGTTGATCACGGTCAGCCCACGCAGGATCAGCTGCGTGTAGGGACCGTCACCCTCCGCGCGCGACGGGGCCGGCGCGACCGACGGTTCGGCCGGCGAAGTGGCGACGGACTGGGTCTTGTCCGCGGCCATGCTCGCGTTCGCGACCAGGGCCAACAGCAGGGCGAGGCACAGGGGAAGGCGCATGGCGGGCTCCACGGGTGAACAGCGAAGCCGCGATCATCGCCGATCGCGATGCGGATTCAACGTCGTGCTGCGCGTCCTCGGCGTCGCGCAGTTCCGGATCGGTGCGGCAACCGCCGCAACGGTCCCTCATTCAAACCCGTCGACGAACATCGGGGCGGCGGTAGCGGCATCGATCAGCTGCAGCTGGCAGTCCTCTGAGATCGTCGGGATCACGTAGCTCGATCCCACCGCATGGCCCCCGCAGCCGCTCAGAACTTCGCCCGGCTGCAGCGGCACGGTGAGGGTGTATCCGCTCTGGTAGGGCACGCGGATCGGCAACTCCGGCACGCGTCCCGCGGCGGGACCGGCGATGCTGAGCGTGACGAGATAGCGCGCCACGAAGGTGTCGAGGTCGCCGTTGGTGTCGAGCGCACCCGGCACCAGGTCGCTGGCAATGCTGCGGAACAGGATCGCGCCACCGCCGGGAGTGATCGCGACGGCGCTGGATTCCCCGTTCGCCAGTCGCTGGGCCGTGGTCACGCGCGAGCGGCTGAGCGGGGTGACGGTGTCGTTGAGGCGGTCGTAGACGAACACGTCGCTGCTGCCGTTGAGATCGCTGGTGGCGGCGACGAGGTCGGCGGCGTCGCTGTCGAACACGGCGAAGCGGCCGTCGGCGCTCAGCGTCACCGCGGTCGAGCCGGCCGAGCCGGTATGCAGCGGATCGGTCGCGCTGCGCGACAGCAGGCGGACTTCGCCGGTCGTCCGGTCGGCGAGGAACACGTCGTCGCCCTGGTTGACGTCGACGACCCCGGCGACCAGGTCGGTCGCGTCGCTCGAGAACAGCGCGTAGCGGCCGTCGGCGCTGACCGCGGCGCCCACGGAGCGCCCGTTGGCGGTGCGCTCGGCCGTGCCGGCCGCGTGCGAGATCAGCTGGATCGCGCCGCTGTAGCGCTCCCACAGGAAGACGTCATGACTGGCGTTGGCGTCGATCATGCCGGTCACCAGGTCGTAGGCGTCGCTGTCGAACAGCACGTAGCGGCTGTCGGGGCTGAGCGCGCGGCCGCGGGAGTCGCCGGCGGCGGTGGTCAGCGGCGTGTCGGCCTTGTGCGAGACGAGGTATTCGCCGCCGCCGAATTCGAACATGAAGACATCGCTGGCGCCGTTGGCGTCGATCTCCCCGTTGATCAGGTCGCCGGCGTCCGAATTGAACAGGACCCGGTAGCCGTCCGGCGTCGAGGTGACCGGATCGGACGGCGCATTGCCGGAGTCGTTGTAGCGTCCGGCCGCATGGGAGACCAGGAAGTTGATGCCGAGGTCATTGTCGAACAGGAAGGCGTCGGTGCCGCCATTGCCGTCGTGGCCGCCGCCGATCAGGTTCGAGGCGTCGCTCACGTAGAGCGTGAAGCGGCCGTTGGCCCCGATCGACCGCGGATAGGCCGACGTGCCGTTCGCGGCGACCAGCGGCTGGTTGGCGACGTGCGTCTCCATCCGATTGGTGCCGCTGGCGCGGTCGAACAGGAACACGTCGACGTTGCTCGAGACCTCGACCTGACCGGGCAGGATGTCGCGCGCCTTGCTGGCGAAGGCGACGTGCGTGCCGTCGCCACTGACCCGCGGCTGGAAGGAGTAGGACAGCGGTCCGACGTTGGGACGGTCGGTCGAGCGCGAGACCAGCGTGTTGGTGCCGCTGTCGAGGTCGAACAGGAAGGAGTCCGGATTGATCGGATTGCCGTCGACGTAGTCGGGCACCATCGCCTTGCTGTCGCTCGACAGCGACACCTTCCGGCCGTCGTCGGTGATCGCGTAGCCGTAGCCGTAGGCGGCGGTCAGCGCCGGGTGGGCGGCGCGGGAGAGCAGCCGGCGGGTGCCGCTGGCGATGTCGACCGCGACCAGATCGGCGCCCATGTAGTTGCTGTCGTGGGTGCCGGGCAGGAAGTCGACCTGGTAGCTCGAGTAGAACGCGACGTGGCCGTCGCGCGAGATCCGCACGGAACTCGTCGTGTTCTGCCAGCTGCTGTTCGCCGATCCGGCGACCGACAGCAGGCTCAGGCGATCGAGCGTGCGGTCGTAGCCGTAGACGCGACCGTAGTAGTACGACGAGAGATTCTCGACGCTGGCGCCGGCCCCGCTCGAGTGGATCAGCGCCTGGCTGCCGTCGTCGGACAACCCGGTCGCGACGCCGCCGACCGCCACCGCGGGATTGCCGTAGAGATGCGAGACCAGCCGGGCGTTGCCGCTCGTGCGGTCGTAGAGGAGAGCATCGCGGTCGCCGTCGGTGTCGCTGGCACCGGCCACGAGATTGGTGGCGTCGCTGTTGAACAGCGCGTAGCGGCCGTCGGCGGAGAGCGCCACGCCGTAGGATGACTGGTTGCCGTTGACCGTGGTCTGCCCGACCGCGTGCGACACCACCTGGTAGCTGTCGCTGCTGCGCTGGAACAGCACGACGGAATTGCTCAATCCGTTGGTGATGCCGCCGACCACCTGCAGGCCGCCGGTGTTGATCAGGAGCCAGTCGCCGTCGGCGGTCATCGCGACCGGCGCCGTCGAATCTTCCGAGGCGGCAAGCGGCTGACCGGGACGATGCGTTGCCAGCTTCAGCGTGTCGGCGACGCGGTCGTACACGTAGGTCTCGGCGGCACCGCCCGACTTCACGATGCCGGTCACCAGCAGTGCGGACGCCGACGTGAACGCGACGTAACGCCCATCCGGCGACAGCAGTCGCGGCGTGGCCACACCGGCGGTCCGCAGATGATCGTTGCCGATGCTCGACAGCAGGGTCGACTGGTTGTTGATCCGGTCGTACAGAAACACGTCGCTGGTGCCGGCGAAGTCGGCGCCTCCGGCGATCAGGTCGGTCGCGTCGCTCGAATACAGCACGTAGCGTCCGTCGGCGCTGATCGCGGTGCCGCGCGAGGCGGCATTGGCGGTGGCGGCACTATTCCCGGCCTGGTGCGAGACCAGCGTGAGGTCGCCGCTGCTGCGGTCGAAGAGGAACAGGTCGCTGGCGGCGTTGCCGTCGTAGGCGCCGGCGACGAGGTTGGTCGCCGTGCTCTGGATCAGCACGAAGCGGCCGTCATCGCTGACACCGACGCCGGCGGACGCGGCGTTGGCGCTGGTGGTCGGAAGGCCCGCCGCGTGCGAGACCAGCAGGCAGGACTGGCTCTGGCCGTCGCAGACGAACGTGTCGGTGGTGTTGTTGTCGTCGACCCCCGCGGCGGTGAGGTTGGTCGCCGCGCTGTCGATCACGACGTAACGCCCGTCGGCGCCGCCGACCGCCTTCAGCGTGCTGCCGGAATTGGCGGTGTCGCCGTCGTAGGTGCGGCTGGCGAGCTGCAGTTCCCAGCTTCCAGCGGAGGCGGCCGAGGCGCCGACGAGGAAGGCGATGGCGAGAGCGGTGCGCAGCATCATTCGAATCCCGAGGAGAACAGCGTGACGGTCGGACCGTATTCGCTGACGTAGACCTGGCTCGTCAGCGGACTCGTGGTCAATGCCAGGTTGCCGACGAGGTCACTGGCGGCGCTGACGAAGCCGACGCGGGTGCCGCCCTGCGCGAGTGCCGGCGAGAAGCAGCCGGCGTCGGCGGTCGTCACCAGGCTGTCGTAGCGATGCGAGATCAGGCGGGTGGAGCCGTCGGCAACGTCGAATACGTAGCAATCGTCGGCCGTGTTGGTGTCGACCAGACCGACGATCACGTCGGTCGAGGCGGTCGAGTACAGGACCCGCAGCCCGTCGGCACTGAGTCCCGCCGCGGCCGCCGACCCGTTGCCGGCCACTCCGCCGGAGCCGCCGCGCGACACCAGCGTGTTCTGCCCGCTGGCGAGATCATGCAGGAACACGTTGGTCTGGCCGTTCTGGGCGGCAGCGGAGACCAGGTTGGTGGCGGCACTCTGGAAAAGCACCTTCTGGCCGTCGGCGGAGATCGCGATCCCGGTCGATGGCGCGTTGGCCGTGATCGTGGCCGTGCCGACCGCGTGCGACACCAGCCGGAAGGTGCCGGGCGACGCGAGATCGGCGACGTACAGGTCGTCACCGCCGTTGCCGTCGCTGACGCTGGTCAGGTTGGTCGCTCGCGAGCGCAACAGCACGTAGCGGCCATTGCGCGACAGCGCCACCGCGTCGGACGCGCCGTTGCCGGTGGCGTTGCCGCCGCCGGACACGCGGCTGACCAGCGTCGTGGTGGCGGTGCCGCGATCGCGGACGAACACGTCGTCGGCGTTGTTGCTGTCGACGACGTTGGCGACCACGTCGGTCGCGGCGCTGTTGAACAGCACGCGCTCGGCCTCGGCGCTGATCGCCACCGGATAGGAGCTCGACGATGGGCTGGTGCCGGACAGGTCGTAGCTCAGCGATTCGAGCGTCGCGATCGGCCCGCCGTAGTTGAACAGCAAGGCCTGGACGCCGACGAAACGGTTGGCGCCGATCATGTCGCTGATGCCGGACAGCAGGGCAAAGTGTCCCGAAGCGGAGAAGCCGAGCAGCCCGGCACAGCACGCATTGGTGCTGGCCGACGAGCCGTAGCTGCGCGACAGCAAGGTGGACTGCTGCGTGGAGCGGCGGAAGCTGAACAGGTCGTAATCGTCGTTGAAGTCGGTGACGCCCGGCAGAACGGTGTCGGCGTTGGTGCGGTAACCGATGCTGTCGCCGTCGTCCGACATCTTCGAAAGGAAGGTGTCGCCGCAGGGCGGCAGCGTCGGTGACTCCAGCCTCCGCGAGACCAGCGTGACGCTGTCGTTCAACAGGTTGCCCGCGTAGATGCCGCGGCAGCGCATCGGCCCGTCACGGGTGTCGGCCAGCAGGTTCTGCGCGGCGCTGGTGAACGCGACCGCGTCGCCGTCGCGATCGATCAGGACCCCGTAGGATTCGGCGCTCCCCGGGCTCACCGTCGGGACGGCGGCACGCGTCACCAGACTTTCGGTGTCGTCCGCGGGACGGTAGATCCAGGTGTCGAAGCTCGCGTTGCCGTCGACCGTGGCGGCGGCGACGTCGGTCGCCCGGCTGTCGAAAAGTACCGCGCTGCCGTCGCCGGAGATCGCGACCGGGATCGCGGCGTCATCGCCGGTGGCCAAGGGTCGGCCCGGGGCGTGACTGACGAGACTCACCTCGCCGGTACTGCGCCGGAACAGCAGGGTCTGCGACCAGACGGTGCGGATCTGGTAGGGCACCGCGCCGGTGCCGGGCTGGCCATCCAGCACGACGAGGCTACCGTCGTCGCTGATCGCGCCGGTCGAGGACGCGAGCGGCCCCGCGACCGTTGGCAACCCCGGCTGATGCGATACCAGGGTGAGCGCGCCGGTGCTGGTGTCGGCCAGGAACAGGTCGTAACGCTGGTTGGTGTCGGTGACGCCGGGAATCAGGTTGGCCGCGTCCGAATGGAACAGCGCCCAGTGGCCGTCCGGGGTCAGCGCATTGCCGAACGAGGTACCGCTCGCCACCGCGGTGGCGTCGTCGCGCGTGTGCGACAGCAGGCGACAGGTCTGGGTGGCGGGCTCGATCAGGTACACGCCCCAGTTGCCGTTGCCGGTGCCGACCAGGGGCAACAACGAGTTCATCAGGATTCGCTGGCCGTCGGCGCTGATGCCGGCGACAAAGCTGTCGGTGTTGGTGGTGCTGGCGGGTGGCACGGTCGCCGAGCAGCCCGGTCCGGCCAGCAGGCGATTGCTGTTGGCCTGGCGGTCGTACAGGATGCTGGCGTAACCGGCGTTGGCCGAACTGGAGGCGAACAGGTTGCTGGCGAACGAGGTGTAGACGACGTAGCGGCCGTCGGCGCTGATCTGGGCGTAGTAGCCGACCTCCTTGTCCGCGGCCTGGTTCGGGGCGCCGAGCGCGTGGCTGACGAGCGTGCTGGTTCCGGTGCTGCGGTCGTAGAGAAACTCGTCCTTGACGCCGTTGCTGTCGGTGCCGGCGACCAGGTTGGACGCGAGCGACTGGTACACGACGTAGCGGCCGTCCGCACTGATCGACTGGGCGCGGGACTCGCCGTTGGCCGCGGTGACCGGACTGCCGACGGCATGCGAGACCAGGCTGAGCGCGGCCGTGGTTCGGTCGTAGACGTAGACGTCGACCGCCAGATTGCCGTCGCTGCCTCCGGCGACGAGATCCGTGGCCGAACTCTCGAACAACACGACGTTGCCGTCGGCCGACAGCGCCACCGGCGTCGATGCCGCGTTGGCGGACTTCGCCGCTTGGCCGGCCGCGTGCGAGACCAGGATCTTCTGTCCGCCTTGGCGGTCGACGAGGTAGACGTCGTTGTCGCGGTTGCGATCGTCGACGCCGGCAACGAGATTGGTGGCTCGCGAGGCGAGCGCCACGTAGCGGCCATCGCCGCCGGAGAGCGCGACGCCGCGGGATAGGCCATCCGCGGTGTCGCCGGACACCGCGTGACTGACCAGTCGGCTGGTCCAGTCAGTCGCGACCGCCGCACCGCAGCCGAGCGCTACGACAGCCGTGAGCGCCACAGGGAAAACAGGACAACGCATGAGGATCGACTCCGGCCGGCGGGACCACGTCCCCGAGCGGGACGCGCCATCTCGGCGAATGCAGCCCGCGATTCTCCCATTGCAGCGCAACAGAGTTCGGCGCGGGAAGCCCGGAACGACTTGGAACCTGTAGCAGCGTGCTCGTCCCGACGTAGTTGCTTGCAATTCGGCCGGGGGCGATGTCGGCTCTTCCTCGGGAATGGCCTCATCGGGTCCTTGTTCCGCGCTCGTCCCCGATCGGGGTCTCTCGATATGCCCAAGACCTCGGCGAGGCTCGACTTCGAAAGCCGGCCCCCGAATGCCCTCGCTTCGACACTTCGGCGCTGGAAGTCCGCGCGATGGCGGGCGATGCCCGCCCTACCTCGACTTGTTGAACAGGATCGCGCCGTGGGCGCGCGCCCATTCCTCGGTGCACGCGGCGCCGTCCGGCGCGGCGGCCAGGCGCGGGCATCCGGCCTTCAGCTGCGCGTCGGTGAGCTCGGCCGGGATGCGGGTGTGGGCGACGCACACCGCGCCATCGGGCGACCAGCCCGCCTCGAAGCGGAACGGCGGGTCGGCGTCTGCCGGGCTGTCCGAGGCCTGGATGCCGATCCGATCGTACATGTCGATGGTGGTGCCGTTGCGGGTGTGCGGGGTGTCGTCGCCGCAGTAGTCGGCGCGCGCCATCCGGAGGCAGGCCTGGTAGTAGGGCAGCAGCGACTGGCCGTCCTTGCCGTCTTGCCAGTACGGGTAGCCCCAGAGCACGCACTTGCCCTGCGCACCGCTGGTGCAAGTCAGCGTGTACTGGTTCGCGGCCGGGCGCCAGTGGTGCTCGCCGTCCCACACGCCGGGCAGCGGAAAGCCGAGATGACGGCCCTCGGGATCGGCCTCGCAGGCCTCGCGCCATTCGCCGGTTTCGCCTTGCCGCACCGACAGTGCGTGCAGCGCGACCGTCGGATAGCGGGCATCGTGACTGACACCGTCGATCCGGAGCCATTGGCCGTCGCCGAGGTCGAGTTCGGCGCCGACCAGTCCGGCGCTGTCGAGCACGCGGCCATCGTCGAGCTTCATCCGGAATTCGGTGCCGACGACTTCCAGTGCGGAGACGGCGTGGTCCTCTCCGGCCGCCTGCGCCGGTAGTGCGAGGACGGCAGCCGCGAGCGGCCCGCTGAGCAGAACACCGACGAGTCTGACGACGATCGAGGTCATGGGAGCGAGGTCGGAAGTGCTGCCGAAAAGACGCCGCCGGCGCAGGGCCGGCGGCGGGACATCGTAGCGAGATCGGAGGCGACTACGGCAGGCGCACGCGAACGACCGTCAGTCCGCCAGCGGCGGCGGTCGCACCGGGCCGCTGCGAGCCCTGAGTGGCACGCCCGTTCGGCCAGACGCCGTTGTTGCCGCCCCCGTTGAGCGTCACGCCGTTCGGCCAGACGCCGTTGAAGGAGCTGCCATTGAGAGTCACGCCGTTCGGCCAGACGCCGTTGAAGGAGCTGCCGTTGAGCGACACGCCGTTCGGCCAGACGCCGTTGAAGGAGCTGCCATTCAGCGTCGCGCCGTTATAGGCCCCGCCATTCCAGCCGAAACCATTGAGCGTGACGCCGTTTGAACCGCCGCCGGCGAATGCCGTGGACGACGCGAACAGGGAAGCTAGGACGATAGCGGCGAGCTTGATCATGACGTGGACTCCGGGTTCGGGGTTGCGCCGCGGTGCGGCGCTTGTCCAGGTTCACGCAGTTCCGCCCGTCCGGGGATCACGATCGCGCTGCGCGCGGCGAATGCCGCGCGTTGGACCTACGGCAGGCGCACGCGGCGGACGGTCAGGCTCATCGCTGGGGCGGAACGGTCGCGGGTCGCTGCCGTCTCGCCAAGGGTCCTGCCGTTCGTCCGCAGGCCATTCAGCTTCGCGCTGTTGAGCAGCTTTCCGTTCATCTTCAGGCCGTTCATCTGGAGACCATTCGCAGCGTCGGCGGCAAGACTGCTGCTTGAGGCCAGCAGGGCGGCGAAGGCGAAGGCGGCGACTTTCAGCATGGTAGGGCTCCGTTCGTGGGCAGGCCGGTCATCGGCCTGGTCCACACGTACGGAAACCCGGGGTGCCAGGGATCAAGCCGATCGGAATTCCCTGTCCCGCCGGCGAAGCGCACGGGCCTTCAGCTCCTCGGGGCAGCCCCGACTCCCTCGTACCGGCTGCAGTTCAACCCAAGCCTCAGGGCAACCGGACCCGAACGACGGTCATCGCGCCGTTCCGCGATTCCACACCTCCGCCCGCCCGCAGGCTGGTGCTGTTCGACCGGTAGCCGTTCTGCCGGATCCCGTTGGTCCTCACGCCGTTCTGTTTGACGCCGTTGACCCGGATCCCGTTGAACCGAACGCCGTTCTGAAAGACGCCGTTGAGGTGAGTGCCGTTGATCCGGGTGCCATTGACGTGGACGCCGTTGACGCTGATGCCGTTCGTCCGGATACCGGCCGACGCCGCGCACGAGGCGACGGACAAGACACCGACGAGCAGCAGTTGCTTCCACATGATCGCGCTTCCGGCAGGAGAGTCGATCAGGAAACGCCGCGGTCGCGCGATCCGAACAGTCCCGGTGCGCGCCCGGTCGCGCTCAACCCGGCCGGATCGGCGTCGGCTTCGGCGGCACCTCGCCCTCGAGGCTGACCACCGGGGTGGCGCCGAGCACCTCGGCGCTGTGCCGGGTCGGCGTCGGGATCAGCAGCATGTCCCCGGGGCCGAGCACGATGCGGCCGGTGGCGGTCGTGATCCGGAGGCGCCCGGACAGCACCGCCTGCATCTTGTCGACCGGATGAGTGTGGCTGGGAAACTCGGCGGTCGGCGGGAAGACGTTGCGGCTGATCTTCGGGTAGCCGGCCTTCTCGATCTTCGCGCGCAAGCGATCCTCGTCGAGGCCGCCATCCTTCGCGCGGTCCCAGCGATCCACGTTTTCGGCAGTGAGGCTCATCGAGCAATCCGGCGTCGGGGAAGGACGGCGCTCCCGACGCCGCGCCCCGCGGCACGCGTCGCGTGCCGGGAACGCGGCCGTCGCTCGCGTCGCGCCTATTTAGCCTTCGGCTTGACGAAGCGCAAGGTCATCCGGTCGCTCTCGCCGATCGCCTTGTACTTCTCACGGTCCTTGTCGCCGGCGCCGTAGGTCGGCGGCAGGGTCCAGACGCCGCCCTCGTAGTCCTTGGTGTCCTTCGGGTTGGCGTTGATCTCGGACTCGGCCGCGAGCTCGAAGCCGGCCTTCTTCGCCAGGCCCTTCACGAACTCGACGTCCATGTAGCCCGACTTCCTGCTGTCGTCGCGGCTGGTGCCGGGCTTCGCGCGGTGCTCGACCACGCCCAGCGTGCCGCCCGGCTTCAGCGCGGCGAAGAAGCCGTCGAACATCTTCTGCTCGGAGTCGCTGCCGAGCCAGTTGTGCACGTTGCGGAAGGTCAGCACCACGTCGGCGCCTCCGTCCGGGCCGAACTTCGGCGCGTTGAGGTCGAACGCGACGGTCTTGACCTCGCCGTACAGCGCCGGCTCGGCCTTCAGCTTGTCCGCGTACTCCTGGTTGCTGCGGGTGTAGTACTTCTTCGCGTTGTCCGACTTGGCCGACGCCGGATCGACCACCGCGGCGGTCAGGTGACCATGACCATGGGTCATCGGCGCCAGCACCTCGGTGTACCAGCCACCCCCCGGGGTGATCTCGATGATGGTCTGGTCGGGGGTGACGCCGAAGAAGCCGAGCGTCTGCTTCGGGTGGCGGTAGGCATCGCGCGCCCGGTTGGCCTCGGAACGGTGCTTGCCGGCGAGCGCCTGGTCGATCGCGGCATCGGCGGCCGCCGCGGGATTGACCGGACTCAGCGCCGCGACCGGCGACGACAGCAGCGGAAGAGTGGCGAGCACGGCAGCGATCAGAAGCTTTTGCATGGCGGGACTCCGGGGGGAAAGCGTCGATTGTGGCCCAGGACGGGGCGGCGCAGATGCGCTGGAGGTCACGACCGGGGGAACCGGCGGATCCGTTCAGCCGGGACCGGTCAGGCGCACCGATTCGGCATAGGGCGGCAGGTCGGCGTAGGCCCCGGCCGCGATGCGTTCCTGTACCCGCAGCCACCAGCGGACCTCGAAGATGTCGCCATGCGCCGCCAGCAGCGCCGCACGCTGGTCCTCCGACAGACCCAGAAAACGCGGGAACTGCTCCGGGAAGACGTCGTTGTCGTCGACGTGGAACCAGGCGCCCTTGTGCATCTCCTCGTCGTCGGTGGTCGCCGTCGGCAGCGCGCGGAAGCGGCATTCGCTGACCAGGCACAGCTCGTCGTAGTCGTAGAAGATCGCGCGGCCGTGGCGGGTCATGCCGAAGTTCTTCAGCAGGAGATCCCCCGGGAAGATGTTGGAGCGCGCGAGGTCGCGGATCGCCTGGCCGTAGTCGACGATCGCGCGTCGCGCGGCCTCCGGCGGCACCTCGCGCAGATACAGGTTCAGCGGCCGGAGCCGGCGCTCCACGTAGACCGGCGTGATGACCAGGTGCTCGCCGTCCTCGGTCACCGACAATGCGCAGCCCTCCAGCAGCTCCTTCAGCAGGCTCGGCTCGAACTGCGAGCGCGGGAACTTGAGGTAGCGGAACTCCTGCGCGTCGACCAGGCGGCCGACGCGGTCGCGCTTGAACACCATCTGGTACTTCGCCACCACCTCGTCGCGGGCGACGTTCTTCGGCCAGGCGAAGCGGTCGCGGATCAGCTTGAACACCAGCGGATAGGACGGCAGCGTGAACACCAGCATCACCATGCCGCGCTCGCCGTCGGCGTGCACGAACTGCTCGGTCGGGTGTTCCGCGAGATGCTGGAACAGGTGCCGGTAGCGCTCGGTCTTGCCCTGCTTCGCCCGGCCGAGCACGGTGTAGAGCTCGTCGATGGGCTTGCGCGGCAGCAGCGTGCGCAGGAACACCACCGCGTCGCCGACGGTCGGCAGGTCGACGTGGAAGTAGCTGCGGGTGAAGCCGAAGATCAGCGCGACGTGCTCGCGGTCGGTGATCACCGCATCGGCGCGGATGCCGGCATCGGTGTTGGTCAGCGCGATCAGCACCGCGCTGAAGCGGGACTCGCCGAACACCCGGCCGACGAGGTAGGCGCGCTGCTCGCGGTAGAACACCGTCGTCAACAGCTCGATGGCGCGCACCGGATGCTCGCCCCAGTCGGCCAGCCGCTGCTCCAGCGCCGTCGCGAGCGCCTCGGCGCAGTGCTGCGGATGGGCGTAGGGCACATCGAACGGGAAATCCGCCAGCACCCGCCGGAACATTTCGTGCAGCCGTGGCCCGGCGGCGTAGGAGTAGCGCGACACCGGGTGGGTGATGCGGTCGGTCGGCTCGAGATCGAGCGCGACGAACTCCACCGGGTCGACGCCACGGGTCTTGAAGCAGCGCCGGGTCAGCGTGTTGAAGAAGGTCTTGTTGAGCTCCTGGTCGAGCAGCGGCGCGATCACGTCGACGAAATGCGCGCGGATCCGCATCCACAGCGCGCGGTCGGCGAGGCGGGGGCCGAGCTTGTCGGCGAGCCAGGCCGCGGCCTCGTCGACGCAGACGTCGTACAGCTCGATGCGCTCGACCGCATCGGCCGCCGCCTCGGCCCACTCGCGCCGCTCGAAACGCCGCTTCGCCCGCTGGGTGATGATGCGGAAGCGGCTGTGATAGTCGGCGAAGCGGTCGCGCAGGTCGGCCGCGGCGGAGCGGGCGAGGAAGTCGTCGGGGTCGAGGGTCGTGAGCGGGAGCTGGGTCATGACGGCGCGGGAGCGTCGGCGGTGGCCAAGGCCGTAGGGTGCGCCTCGGCGCACCGACCGTACAACCCATCCGCCTCCGGAATCATGTCCTCAGGGTCTTCGAAAGCCGATCGAGTTGTCGTCGATCTCGATCCGCGCCCCGCTGCACTGCCGATCGCGCACCTCCGCGGCGATCGCGGCGAGGATCTCGTCGCGCCGTTCGGCCAGGGCCGGAAACCGCAGCCGCCACTGCGCCGGCGTGGGCACGTCGATGAAGGCGATGCAGTCGCCGCCGCCGAATTCCCACCAGAACGACAGCGCGACGCCGTCGACCTCGGCCTCGATGCTGCCGGAACGGCCGTCCTGGGTGATGTGGAGTTTCATCGGGGCTGCGGGGCGAGGGAGGGTCGGCGTGCCGTGCGCACCCTACTCTCCCACCCAGGCGAACTTCGCCACGAACACCACCGCGATCACCCACACCGCGATCGGCACGTCGCGTGCCTTCCCTGCCAGCAGCTTCACGACCGCATAGCTGATGAAGCCGAAGGCGATGCCGTGGGCGATCGAGAAGGTGAACGGCATCGCGAGCGCGGTCAGCGTCGCCGGAGCGGCCTCGGTGAGGTCGTCCCAGTCGATCTCGGCGAGGCCGCGGGCCATCAGGCAGGCGACGTAGATCAGCGCCGGCGCGGTGGCGAAGGCCGGCACCGAGCCGGCCAGCGGAGCGAAGAACAGGGCCGCCAGGAACATCGCGGCGACCGTCAGCGCGGTGAGGCCGGTGCGGCCGCCCGCGGCCGTGCCGGCGGCGCTCTCGATGTAGGCGGTGGTGGAGCTGGTGCCGAACAGGGCACCGGCGACGATCGCGCCGGAGTCCGCCAGGAGCGCGCGGTTCAACCGCGGCAGCCTGCCGTTCTTGTCCAGTAGGCCGGCGCGGTGACTGACGCCGATCAGGGTGCCGGTCGCGTCGAACAGCTCCACCAGGAAGAAGGTCGCGACCACGCCGACGATGCCGGCGTTCAACGCGCCGGCGAGGTCCAGCTGCAGGAAGGTCGGCGCCAGCGATGGCGGCGCCGCGAACAGGCCGCCGAAGGTGGACACCCCGAGCGCGATCGACAGCGCGGTCACGGCGAGGATGCCGATCAGGATCCCGCCGGTGACGCGGCGCGCCTCGAGGCCCACGATCAGCAGGAAGCCGAACACCGCGAGCAGCGTGGAGGGTGCATGCAGCTTGCCAAGCGTGACGAAGGTCGCCGGGTGTGCGGCGACGATGCCGGCGTTCTTCAGGCCGATCAGCGCCAGGAACAGCCCGATGCCGGCCGAGATCGCGAGTTTCAGCGAGCGCGGGATGGCGTCGACGATCCACTCGCGAACCTTGAAGAGACTCACCAGCACGAACAGGCCGCCGGAGATCAGCACTGCGCCAAGCGCCGCCTGCCACGAGTATCCGAGCTGGCCGCAGACCACGTAGGCGAAGTAGGCATTGAGCCCCATGCCGGGCGCCATCGCGATCGGGTAGTTCGCCCAGGCCCCCATGATCGCCGAGCCGAGTGCGGCGGCGAGGCAGGTCGCGACGAACACGGCTTCGCGCGGCATCCCGGCGGCGGACAGGATCTCCGGGTTGACGAACACGATGTAGGCCATCGCGAGGAAAGTCGTCAGACCGGCGATCAGCTCGGTGCGCAGCGTCGTCTTGTGGGCGCTAAGCCCGAACCAGCGGTCCAGCATGGCGATTTCCGGCGAGTGGAAGAGTTCGAATCCTACTGTTCCTCCCTCGCGCGGGGAGAGCGGCGCTCGCAATGACGGGAGTTGGAGGTTCCTGGTCGGTTGTCATGGACCCGGCGCGGTGGATCCGTTGTACCGCGATCGGGGTCGCCCTCCCACATCCCCCAGGTGCGCCCAAGGCGCCCCCTACTTCTTGATCTGGGTGATCTTCGCGCCCTCGATCGTCGCGTTGTACATCAGGCCGGCCTCGCCGAGGACGAAGCCGATGATCGGCTTGTTGACCATCTTGGTATCGACCGTGCCGCCGCGGCCGAGGTCGGCGATGACCACCGAGCCGTCGACGCCGGCCTGCCAGCCCTCGCTGTGGACGAAGCGGTCGAGCGCCGCCGGGTCCATGAACGCGATCACGTGGGAACGCTTCTGCGCCCCGAGCTGGAAGCCGATCGAGCCGCCGGCGATGTTGTAGTAGCCGACCACGGCGCCGCCCTCCATCAGCACGCCCTCGCCGTACTCGCCGCCGACCGCGACGCCGGCTTTCAGGATGCGCGGGAACACCAGCACGCCGGCCGACCGGGCGATCACGTCCCGGGTCGACTCGTTGCTGCGATACAGGCGTTCCAGCGTCGCCTTGGAATCCTGGCGGAGATTGCCGGCGGAGTTGGAGAAGGTGGCGCAGGACGACAGCGCCAACGCGGCGACCAGGACGAGACGCTTCCAGACGTTCATCGGGAGACTCCGGAGGGGTGGCGGGCGACGACCATCATCGCGACGGGACGTTCAGAAACCGTAACGCAGGAAGCCGCCGTCGACGGCGATGCATTCACCGGTGACGTAGGACGAGGCCGGCAGGCACAGGAAGGCGACCGCGGCGGCGACCTCCTCGGGCTCGCCGATCCGTCCGATCGGGGTCCGCGCCAGCACCTCGTCGAGGTAGGCCGGATCCTCCAGCGCGCCCTCGGTGCGGCGGGTGCGGATGTACCAGGGCGACACCGCGTTGACCCGGATGCCGTCGGCCGCCCACTCGACCGCGAGATTCTTCGTGAGCTGCACGATCGCGGCCTTGCACATGCCGTAGACCGAACCGGTCCGGACATGGGTCATGCCGGAGACCGAGGCGACGTTGACGATCGCCGCACCGCCGTGGCGCAAGAGGTAGGGATGCGCCATCCGCGACAGCTCGAAGGCGGACTCGACGTTGACCGCGAACAAGGCGCTGAAGTCGCCGGGCGCATAGTCGAGGGTCCGCTGCCGCTTGTTGCCGCCGACGTTGTTGACCAGCACATGCAGGTCCGCGCCGACGTCGGCGATCCAGTCGAACAGCTCGAGCCGCTGTTCGGCCTCGCCCATGTCGCCGGCGAAGACCCTCACCTGGCGGCCGGGAAACTCCTCGGCGATCTCGTCGCGCGCCCGATCGAGGCCATCGGGCTCGCGGGCGACCAGCAGCAGGTCGGCGCCGAAGCCGGCGAGCTCGCGGGCACAGGCCAGGCCGATGCCATGGCTGGCGCCGGTGACCAGCGCGGTGCGGCCGGTCAATCGCCAGCGTTGCGGGTCGCTGCTCATCGTGTCGGTTCCTCGTCGAGCCGGGGTCGTGGCGGCGGCGCGCATCCTCGCACGGCGGCACCGGCGGCGAAACTTTGACAATCGCCCCCATGCCGTCGCGCGACGCGAATGGGAAGATCGCCGACTTTCGCCGGAGCTCGCCGATGCCGCACCGTTCGCCCTGGTCGACCGCACGCCGCAGCGGCCTCGTCGCCGCACTGACGCTCGGCCTCGCCCTGGCCGGAGGCTCGGCGAACGCGCACGACGTCGCCCCGCCGGTGCCGCTCGCGCGCGAGCTGCTCGCCGAGCTGATCGCGATCAACACGACCTATGCGCACGGCACCACGCCGGCGGCGGCTGCACTGGCCCAGCACTTCCGCGCCGCCGGCTTCGCGGCGGACGACGTGGCCGAACGGGCGCCGGCTGCGCACCCGGAGAAGGGCAACGTGGTCGTGCGGCTGCGCGGCAGCGGCCACGGCAAGCCGGTGCTCTACATCGGGCATCTCGACGTGGTGGAGGCGAAGCCCGAGGACTGGTCGCTCGAGCCGTTCAAGCTGACCGAGAAGGACGGCTATCTCTATGGTCGCGGCACCATCGACATGAAGGGCCAGGTCTCCGCGGTCGCGGCCAACCTGATCGCGCTGAAGAAGGCCGGGTTCGTCCCGAAGCGCGACATCATCGCCGCGTTCACCGCCGACGAGGAGTCCGGCACCGACAGCAACGGCGTGGAGTTCCTGCTGCGCGAGCACCGCGCGCTGATCGACGCCGGGTTCGCCGTCAATCCCGACGGCGGGGAGGCCGGAATGAAGCGCGGCGAGCGCCGTTACGTCGGACTGCAGACCAGCGAGAAGATCTTCCACACCTACACGCTGACGCTGACCGACAAGGGCGGCCACAGCTCGCGACCGACGGCGGCGAACCCGATCGTGCGGCTGGCGCGCGATCTCGCGAAGATCGCCGACTACCGGTTCCCGGCACGGATGACCGCCACCACCCGGGCCTACTTCGAGCAGCGCGCCCGGCTCGAGAGCGGGCAGGTGCAGGCCGACATGCGCGCGGCGGCGGCGATCCCGCCGGACCCCGCGGCGCTGGAACGACTGGGCGCGGTGGTCGAGACCAACATCATGCTGCGCACCACCTGCGCCGTCACCGAGATCACTGGCGGCCACGCGGAGAACGCGCTGCCGCAGCGGGCGTCGGCAACCCTGCAGTGCCGCGTGCTGCCGGGCGACGATCTCGCCGGCGTCGAGCGGCAACTCAGCGCCGCGGCCGGTGACCCGGATCTCGTGTTCAGCATCCGGACCCAGGGCCAGGCGAGCCCCGAATCGCCGCTCGACGCGGAACTGCTGCAGCGGGTCGAGGCCGTCACCCAGGCGCTGTGGCCCAAGGTCGTGGTGGTGCCGCAGATGTCGGCGGGCGCCACCGACGGCAAGTACCTGCGCAGCGCCGGCATCCCGACCTACGGGGTCGACGGCATGTTCGACGATCTCGACGACAGTCGCGCGCATGGGCGCGACGAACGGATCGGGGTGAAAGCCTTCGCCGAGGAGGTCGACTTCACCGGGCGCCTGATGCGCAAAGTCTCCGAAATGTGAGCGGCGCAAGCCGCGATGTCCGAGGGGCGTGAGCCCCGAGTGCGACCCCTACGCCGCCCCTACGATCTCATCGCCCGCCGTTCCCGCCAGCACCACCCGGTTCCGCCCCGCCCGCTTCGCCTGATACAGCGCCGCATCGGCCGCCGCGACCGGCGCGGCGGCCTCGCCTTCGCTGCCGGGATCGACCACCGCGACACCGATGCTGACGGTGATCCGCACCGGATGACCGTCGACCTCGCGGCAGCGGAACTCGATGTCGGCGCGGATGCGCTCGGCGGCGGCGAGTGCCTGCGGAACGCCGGCGCCGGGCAGCACCACCAGGAACTCCTCGCCGCCATAGCGGCCGAGACTGTCGGCGGCGCGTAGTTCCGAGCTGATCCGCGAGACCAGGTTGTCGAGACAGCGGTCGCCGACCGCGTGGCCGAACTGGTCGTTGACCTTCTTGAAGTGGTCGATGTCGACGAACAGCACGGCCAGCACTTCGCGCCGGCGCCGCGACTCGGCCAGCGCCAGCGCCAGCCGGAGGTCGATGCCGCGGCGGTTCAGCGCGCCGGTGAGGCCGTCGCGCTCGGCCTCGGTCGCGGCGCGGTCGCGCTCGCGGCGCAGCGTCGACATCCGATCGGCCAGCGCGAACACCAGCATCAGGGACGTCAGCACCACGCAGGCCGGCAGCACCATCTCGACCACCCAGCCCGGCGCGCTGCGCGCGAAGATCGCGACGATGAACAGGTTCGATGCGAGCGTCAGCGGGATCCACGCCAGCAGGCAGTAGCCGGCCTGGCGGCTGCCGCCGCGCCAGGCGAAATAGAGCGCGAGCATCGACAGCGGATTGCCGACCAGCAGCAGGCCATTGCCGAGGTGCGGCAGTATCTGCTTGTCGACCGGCCACGGCAGGACCACCGCCAGCGCCAGCAGCCAGTTGCAGGCACACATCATCCACAGCAGGCGCGACAGCCTCGGCGCGTGCTTAGGCAGCTCGGCGAAGCCCTGGAAGAAGTGAACGCTGCTCGCGCTGACCAGGTTCGCGCCGAGCCAGACCGCGGTCTGTCCGAGCGGCAGTCCGGCGAGACGCAGGACCGGCACATCGGCGGCATCGCCGGTGGCCGCGAGGAAATACAGGAGTTGCGAAAGGTTGTAGGCGACGAACCAGGGCAGAACGCGGTCGCGCAGCCGCAGCCAGAACGACAGCGCGACGATCGCGACCAGGGTCAGCAGCGTGTAGATCGCGGCGAAGCGGCGCGCGAAGCCGAGGTCCTCGCGGATGTAGTCGGCGCGCTCCAAAAACTGCAGCCGGATCGGCAACGGTCGCGCGTCGTCGATCCGGATCAGCAGCGGCGCCGACTGCTGGTGCGGCCAGTCGAGCACCATCGCATGGCGGGTGAACGGCGACACCTTGACCTCGCCGTAGAGGTAGCGCTGCTGCGAGTGGTAGTTCGGCGGCAGGTAGAAACTCACCCGGGCGCCCCGGGTGCCGCGCAACACCAGCACCGGGTCCTTCATCCCGGCGACCGCGGGCGCGGGGGTCAGCCGGAACCACTGCGGGCCGTAACCCTCGGGGTGAAGCGAGTCGTGGTCCGGATTCTCGGACAGCGCTGCGGCATCGAGGAGGGTCGCGATGGCCGTCGGATCCGCCGGTGCGGCCAGGCTCTCGACCCGCGCGAGCTGTGCCCGTGCCGTGAACGAGCACAGCAGCACCAGCAGTCCCAGGAGCAGGCGAAGCACCCGCATGGCGCTGCCCCTCCCCGGTGCCCGCCGACATCTCGCGAGCATAGTGGCTGCGGCGGGAGCCGGCGATCCGCGCCGCAGCGAAACAGTTTCAATCCCCGGTCGGGACGACGCTACCCGAACACGGCGGCGCCGCCCGCGCGTTTCCTGCGCGACGGGCGGCGCGGCTGGCCGGGAGCGACGAACCGGGCGACGTCGGCCCCGGTCCGTCGCGATCGGCACGGTCACTTGCTGAAACTGGCCTGCACCGAGAGGTTCCCGTTCATCGTCACCGTGCAGGTGGTCGCGGTGCCCGCGCAGGCCCCGCCCCAGGACACGAAGGACTTGCCGCTCGGCGGGGTCGCCGTCAGGGTGACCGCCGTGCCCGGAGCGAACTTGGCCGCGCAGGTCGTGCCGCAGTCGAGCTTGCGATCGGTGCCGGTGGGGGTCGCGCTGACCGTGCCGGAGTTGCTCTTGCCGACCTGCAGGGTGAAGGTCGAACCGCCGCCGCCTCCACCTCCGCCGCCGCCATTCGGCGCGGCGACGAAGTTCGCGGTGACTCCGACCGCGCCGTTCGCCGTGACCGTGCAGCTCGCGTTCGCGACCCCGGCGCAGGCGCCACTCCAGCTGCTGAATGCGCTGCCGCTGGCGGCCTTCGCCGTCAGGGTCACGCGGGCGCCGGCCGTGTAGGGCTGGGCGCACTTGTTGCCGCAGGCGATCAGCTTGTCGGCGGAATCGACGCGCCCGCTGCCGACCACATTGACCAGCACCGCGTCCGGCTGCACGTTGGCGGCCGTCATCTGCACGGACAGCAGCTCGCCGATCTCGTCCGGCGCCGGCGTACTGCAGGTGCCGTCCGCGCACAGCGCTTCGTGGGTCACCGGGTCGTAGTTGCCGGTGAACGCGTACATCTCGATCCGGCGCACGACCGACCGGGTGGTCGGCGCGATGCCGCCCTGGTTGCGGTGACGCTGGCGGCGGCCGTTGCCGCCCGCGGCCGGCTCGGCCTGGATGATCGCGTAGCTCGACTCCAGCTGCGCCGGATCCATCGGCACCACCGCCGGGTTGTCGGCCATCAGCTCGTCGAGCGACAGCGCGCGCGGCGATTCGGTCTTGAACACCTGGATCCACTGCGCATCGCCGTAGAGCTCCGGCGCCTCGGCGGGCTCCGGCGCCTCGACCTCGACGACCAGTTCCGGCGGGTTGTTGGGCTGCGCCGGCGGCTGCACGTAGTAGCTTGGCAGCGGCACCGCGGTCGGCGGATCGACCGCGACCAGCACGCCGGGCTGCGCCGCGTCCTCGCACAGCCAGTGCGAGCGCGCCGAGGTCGCATTGGCATTCGTGTAGGTGCCGAAGTGCTCGCAGCCGGAGTCCTGGTAGGTCCCGGCATTCCAGGAATAGCACTGTCCCGGGAACCAGGGCACGGAGTGCGGCACGGTGCGTTCGGTCCAGTGTCCGGTCGCCGGGTCGGTGCCGCTCTGCCAGCGCACCGCGGTGCCGGTCGCATTGCCGAGGATCTGCGCGCTGCCGTAGCGCTGCGCGCTGAACGAGCCCAGCACCTGATCGGGGGAGACGCCGTCGAGCTGGATCTCGAAGCCGTGGCAGACCCGACCGGTGTCGTTGGAGATGTCGAAGTTGCCGAGCGAGCCGTAGATGATCGCCGACTGCGCCTGCACGGCGAGCGGCGCCGCGAGCAGCAGGGCGAGAGCGAGGCGGTGAGCGTGCGATCGCGCTCGGTTGGAAAGCGGTGAGGCGGCGATGCGGTCCATGACGATCTCCTTGGGGGCGAGGGTCCCGGGCTGGAGCGGCGGTCTCGGGCTCGCCGTTTCGCCAGCGGCGCGGGCCGTGGCCATGCTCGTTCCGGGTGCGGCGCATCGTCGGCACCGGCGGTCGGCGGGAAAATTGGTCAGCCCCTCAGTCGACGCCGGGGAAAACACCCAGGAAGCGGCGGCCCGCGATGGAACTGCGATGTGCTGCTCACGTCGGCGGACGCCGGGAGGCCGCCGCTGAATACGATTGCAGGCGATTGTGAAATCGTATGACAGCCGCCTAGGCTAGCCCCGCGTCGAATCCAGCAGCCGGACACAGGGGTGGCGGCCGCGACGCGGGGTCCAGAACCACATTCACGCAACGCGGGCGAGCGTCGCCGGCGTGACGGCACGCTGTTGTCCGCATCCGACAACCTGGGGAGGGAAGGATGAGCGTCCACTCGAACACGCAGGGGCTGCGGCCCGTGCACGGGAAGATTTTGTCCGGCGTCCGGGCCAGCGCCCGCGCCACCACCGTCGGCCTCGCGCTGGCCGCGATCGCCGTGAGCAGCGCCGGCAGCGCGCAGACGCTGAGGCCGGGCTACAACCGCGACGTGATCTACCAGGTGTTCGTCGACCGCTTCCTCGACGGCAGCAGCGCGAACAACTATCCAAGCGATCCGCTGTTCGACGCGACCGGGACCAACCTGCAGAAGTACATCGGCGGCGACTTCCAGGGGCTCACCAGCAAGATCACCTATCTCAAGAACATGGGCGTGACCGCGGTGTGGGTGACCTCGCCGCTCGACAACCGCAACCTCGCCGCGCTCGCCGGCTCGACCGCGCCCTACCACGGCTACGAGATGCGCGACACGCTGCTGCCCGACGAGCACGTCACCACCAGCACGCGCTCCTGGCAGCCCTTCGACGACTTCGTGGCCGCGGCGCACGGCGCCGGCATCAAGGTGATCGTCGACTTCGCGCCGAACCACTCCAACATCCGCGGCTCCGGCGAGAACGGCGCGCTCTACGCCAACGGCGTGCTGAAGGCGGACTACGCGAGCAACCCGGGCGGCAGCTTCTTCCACACCGCCGCGAACATGTCCGGTGGACAGTTCGATGCGCCCTACGAGGTGCAGTACTACACGCTGTTCGACCTCGCCGACCTCAACCAGGAGAACGCGACGGTCGATGCGCTGCTGAAGGGCGCGACCGCCAACCTGCAGAGCCACGGCGTCGACGCGTTCCGGATCGACGCCACCAAGCACGTCAACTGGGGCTGGGAGTACAGCCTCGCGAACAGCATCCAGACCAACGGTCGCAGCTTCGTGTTCGGCGAGTGGGTCGCCGACGACAGCGGCAATCCGCTCTACCCGGACCTGCTGAAGTTCAGCAACCGCAGCGGCATCGCGGCGCTCAACTTCCCGCTGTACACCGGCATCACCAAGGCCTTCGCGCAGGGCGGAGCGTTCAGCGCGCTGAATGCGGTACTGACGCAGCAGCAGGCGGACTTCAACTACCAGAACGATCTCGTCAACTTCGTCGACAACCACGACCGCAAGCGCTTCCTCTCGGTCGACACCAGCGCGAACAACCGCAAGCACCTGCACGAGGCGCTGGCCTTCAACCTGACCGCGCGCGGCATCCCCTGCGTCTACTACGGCACCGAGCAGTACCTCGAGGGCGGCGACGACCCCGACAACCGCCGCCGGATGCCGGCCTTCGACGAGACCACGACCGCCTTCAAGCTGATCCAGAAGCTGTCCGCGCTGCGGGGAGCCAACGAGGCGCTGGCCTACGGATCGATCACGGAGCGCTGGCTCGGCACCGACGTGCTGGTCTACGAGCGCAAGTTCTACGGCAGCGTCGTGGTGGTCGCGATCAACAAGAGCACCAGCGCGCAACCGGTGTCGAACCTGATCACCTGGCTGCCGACCGGCAGCTACTCCGATTACCTCGGCGGCCTCGTCGGCGGCGTCGCGCTGTCCTCGGGCACGGCCAATGCCGGTGGCACCGGCTACAACGCGGCGACGCTGAGCCTGCCGGCGAACAGCGTCTCGGTGTGGCAGGTCGACCCGTCCGCCGGCGCGGCGCAGCTCGGCAATGTCACACCGACCGCGGCGCAGCCCGGGGTGAAGGTGACGATCGCCGGCCAGGGCTTCGGCACCACTCCCGGCACCGTGCGCTTCGGCAGCGCGGTGGCGGCGATCACCAGCTGGAAGGACCAGGAGATCGTCGCCAGCGTGCCCGGCATCGGCCAGGGCAACGTCGCGGTGACCGTCACCCCGGCCGGCAGCGCGACCGCGTCGAACGCGTTCACCTTCGGCGTCTATCAGGCCAAGCTCATCCCGGTCACCTTCACCGTCAACAACGCCCTGGCGACCCAGCCCGGCGACGCGATCTATCTCACCGGCAACACCCTCGAGCTGACCAACTGGGCCGCCTCCGCGAAGGGCTCGGTCGGCCCGATGCTGACCAACGCGACGACCTATCCGAACTGGTGGCTCACGGTCAGCGTGCCGGCCGGCAAGACGATCGAATTCAAGGCGATCCGGGTGCAGGCCAACGGCACCGTGACCTGGGAGAACGGCGCCGCGAACCACAGCTACACGGTGCCGACGTCCGGGGTCGGGTTCGTCAATGTGAATTGGCAGTACTGAGGGCCGAGGCCTGAGGGCTGAAGACTTGCGAGGTCGCGTCTCCGGGCGCGATTTCGCTTGTTGCTGATCCGGGCTCGGGGTTCAGGAACGGCGTCCGCCATTGCGACGGCGTGCGCAGCCCGGTGGTAGCCCTCCGGGGACTTGGCGCTTGATCTGACGCATCGAAGCACACAATCGCCCGGTTGCTTCACCGAGCGCGCGATGACGGATCGGTCGCGGCGGCCATCGGC
>JBGAPI010000065.1:0-24317 GCA_044221335.1 Ahniellaceae bacterium | reverse complement strand
GGAACACCTCGCGCCGCGTCAGCTTGCGCTTCCCGGCGTACTCGGCGTCCCCGAAGCTCATCTGCGACATGCGGTCGACCTGCTCACGGCGAAGGTTGGATCAGAGCATAATCACAGGGACTTGTTCAGACCTTCCCTAGCCCTACTTGGCGGATTCGCTGATGATTTCGAGCGGCTGCCGAATTAATTTCCTTGCGGATCAAAGGGCGTAGTTGGAAGAACAGCCGAAAGTGGCTGTAGTGAAGACTTTGCCTGTTTTCAATCGGAAGGCGGTGCGGATAATGGGTGACCATGTTCCTGCGCGCGACCACTCGCAAGAAGGATGGCAAGGAGCACCGGTACTGGAGCATCGTCGAGAATCGACGGCTCGCCGGTGGGCGGGTCGTGCAACGGCACGTGCTGTACCTCGGGGAGATCAACTCGTCGCAGGCCCGAGCGTGGCGACGATCGGTTGCGGTGCTCGACGAGCATGCTGGGGACACGCGATCGCTGTCGCTGTTTCCCGAGGACCGCATCGCCGAGGGAGAGATCGATGACTCGGTGGTGCGGCTACGGCTATCGCAGTTGCGCCTGTGTCGCCCGCGGACGTGGGGATCGTGCTGGCTGACGTTGCAGTTGTGGGAGCAGTTGGAGCTGGATCGGTTCTGGTCGGCGCGATTGCCGGCGAGTCGCAAGGGCACGCGCTGGGATCAGGTGCTGTTCGTGCTGGTGGCGTACCGACTGCTCTCGCCGGGTAGCGAGTGGCGCTTGCATCGGCAGTGGTTCGACCGCAGCGCTTTGGCCGACCTGCTGGGCGTGGACGCCGGCATTGCGGACATCCACAAGCTCTATGCGTGCCACGACCAATTGCTGGCGCACAAGCTGGCGGTGTTCGATCACCTGGTCGGACGTTGGCGCGACCTGTTCAACGTCGAGTTCGATGTGCTGTTGTACGACCTGACCAGCACCTTCTTCGAATCGAATCCGCCGTTCGGCGAGGACGACAAGCGCCGCTACGGCTACTCGCGCGACAAGCGATCGGACTGCGTGCAGGTGGTGATTGCGCTGGTGGTCACGCCCGAGGGACTGCCGCTGGCCTACGAGGTGCTGCCGGGCAACACGGCGGACAGCACGACGCTGCACGGCTTCCTGGATCGGATCGAGCATCAGTACGGCAAGGCACGCCGCGTGTGGGTCATGGACCGTGGAGTGCCGACCGAGGACACGCTGCAGCGGATGCGCAGTTCCGATCCCGTGGTGCACTACCTGGTCGGAACGCCCAAGGGCCGGCTGACGAAGCTGGAGAAGGATCTGCTGTCCAAGCCCTGGCATGAGGCGCGGCCGGGCGTGCAGGTCAAGCTGCTGCCGCAGGATGACGAGATGTACGTCTTCGCGCAGAGCACGGATCGCATCGCCAAAGAGCGTGCGATGCGGCAACGCCAACTCAAGCGCCTCTGGGCACGCCTCGCGCAACTGGCCGGCATGGACCTGACGCGCAAGGAGTTGCTGATGAAGCTTGGTGCGGCGCGCAGCCAGTATCCCGCGGGCTGGCGTCTGGTCGATGTGGCGGTCGACGACCAGACGTCGACGTTCAGCTATCGACTGCTGCGTGACAAGCTCCGCGCGGTTCGGCGGCGCGAAGGACGCTACCTGCTGCGCACCAACCTGAGCGGCAGCGATCCGGCGCTACTGTGGCGCTACTACATCCAGCTCGTGCAGGTCGAAGAAGCGTTCAAGAACTTGAAGGGCGACCTCGCCATCCGACCGATCTACCACCAGGACCCGCAGCGCATCGAAGCGCACATCTTCATCGCCTTCCTGGCCTATTGCCTGCACGCGACGCTCACACAGCAACTGCGGCCTCACGCCACCGGCCTGACCCCGCGCAGCGTGCTCGACAAGTTCGCCGCGATGCAGATGGTCGACGTCGAGATCCCCACCGCCGACGGCCGCCAGATCCAGCTGACGCGAACCACCGAACCCGAGCCTGACGTACGCCTCCTGCTTGAGCGTCTCCGATTGATCCTGCCCGCTCAACCGCCTCCAAAGATCACTGCGATTCAAGCCGCAACCGCCACCCCTTTGTAGTGCAGACCTTTGACGCCGCCACTCAACGGCATCAATGCCTTACAACTTTCTTGGGTGCGAATCCGCCAAGTTGGGCTAGTCGATCCGGTACACCCGCGCCTTCGGCAAGTTCTCATCGACTTCGAGGAACCAGCGGCCACCGAGGCCGGGGACGAGCCTGACGGTCGGGGACGACCGCGACGCGGGCAGCCTGGCCTCGCCCTTCAGCACCTTCCAGATCTGGCCGTTGTCGAGACGGAACTCGGTGCCGGGTGCCCAGCCGTCGACGGTGCCGCGGACCTGGGCGGTGTATGGGCGCTCGCTGCCGCCGAGGAGGCCGGCGTCCGGATCGGACGAGCGGACCGGGTGCCCCGCGGTCGCCATCGCGCCCGGCGCCTGAGCCCCTGCGGGTGCTGTCGACGCGACCGGCGGATCGAGCAAGCGGTTGAGCAGGTCGAGCTGCTCGCGGCTCAGGGTGTCGAGGCCGGTCGCGTGCATCTGTTCCGGCGTCAGCCGTTGTTCGATGCGCGCGGCTTCCGCCGCATTCACCGGCGATGAGGCGACGGGGAACGTCGCGAGGGCGAGCAAGGCGAGGAACAGGCGCATGAGCGGCAGGTCGCGGCAGGGGATCTGACGACGATACGACGGCCGGATTGCAGTTCGATGACGCCGGTCGGAGGGCGCGCCCTGCGCGCCACCGCTCATTCCCGGGTCGTGCGAGGGAAGGTGGAACCCCCTGCAATGTCGGACAGAGCCCGCCATCGGGTTGGATGTGGCGCGCCTTGTGCACCGCTGCCTCGCCGTCGTGCCATGCGACGGGGGCCGGAATCCTTCGCGACCGCAGGCAGGGCCCGCCCTGCGGCGAGAGGGTGGTCCCTACCCCTCGGACTTCCGGCGCGAAATTGGTTCGGCGCTGGATGGCCGAAGGCCGCCCGAAGTCCTCGACGACGGACGGAGCATCTACAGCCCGAGGTGCTTGGCCGTGAGCATCGAGCTGCCGCGCGGCGTCGACTCGAATCGACGGTCGGCCGGCGCGTCGCCGCGACCGTCGAGGTGCGCCAGTACCTGCTCCAGCGCGCGGTAGACGTAGGGCATCAGCGGCACGTTGCGCGCGCCGACGTCCGGCACCGCGAGGAAGGCGTCGAAGTGCTGCGCGTGCGGGACCTGCCAGTAGGCGATGCGGGCGCCGTTCGCGCGGGCGGCCGCGACGTAGGGCGTCGAGGTGAAGGCCGGCGGCACCAGGCCATCGTCCTCGCCGTGCACGATCACGGTCAGCGGCGTGTGCGGCCTCGCGGTGGCGACGACTTCGGCCAGGCCGCGCTGCACGGCCAGCGCGTCGGGCCCGCCGCCGTCGACCAGCGACCGCGCGCAGCGCAGCGCCGGCAGCGCCGGATCGGGCGCGGCAGCGAGACCGTCGACGATGCCGAGGCCGACGATCGAAGCGATCCCGGCGCCGTCCGACCACCACATCGCGCGTTCCGCCGTCGTCGCCGCGCGCGTCGCGCCGGTCGTGTCCCGCAGCGCGAAGCCGTAGCCGCAGAGCGGTTGCGCCGCCTCGGCGCGGGCATAGGCCTGCGCGTAGGTCGCGACCACCGAGCGCCAGAGGTCGAGCGCGACGTTGATGTTGGCCTGGCGCAGCGCGCCCGCGCTCCAGCCGGCCGCGACGAGCTTCGCGCGCGCCGCGGCGACCAGAGCCTCCTCCGTGTCGCCGGCGAGGTCGCCACTCGCCTTCAGGCTGGCGCAGCGCAGGGACGCGACCGCACGTGCCGCCGCCGCCGGCATCAGCGCCGGCGCGTCGTCCAGCGAGGCCGCGATGCAGGGCTGATAGAGCGCCGCCTCGGTCGAGAAGTCGTACAGGCTGCGCGCGCCCGGCGGGTTGATGTTGGGTTCGCCGGCGACCACCGCGGCGAGCAGCCCGTCGCGATCCGCCTCGCCGGCCTTCAGCACGGCGCCGCCGCCGTTCGACACCGCGACCGCGATGATCCGGGTGTTGGCGGCGGTGAACGGCGCCGCGTCCGGGAACGCGCGATCGAGCGCCGCGAGGCCGAAACGCGCGGCCTGCAGCACCTGCTCGCCCCAGCGCGACTCCGGGTTGTCGCCGGAGTGCGCGTGCTTGACCGCGACCCGGTGCGGCGCGTCCGGTGCAGGACCGGGCGGCACGAATTCGAGCGCGGCGTCGCGGCCGGCTCGGGTGCCGTCGAGTGCCGTGCCGGTCGCGCTGTCGTAGTCGAAGTAGCCGCTGCCGGTGCCCTTGTCGGTGTAGACCACGGCACAGCCGCGCGGCAGGCCGAAGGCGCCGGCCACCGAGATCGCGCCGTACACGCCGCGCGAGCCCGACGAGGGTGCGACCAGCAGGCAGCGCTTCGCGGTGTCGAATCCGTCCGGCACCTGTGCCAGCACCCGGTGCGGCTGGCGCATGCCCGGGACCTGCGCGAAGGCCTGGAATTCGCGGCCCGGGGTGTTCGCCACTGATCCGTAGAGCTGGCCGTAGGCGCCGAGCGGGCCGAGGTCGGCGATGCCGCGCCACGAGGTGTGGATCGCGCGGCGGCGCAACTCGTCCGGCGTCGGCAGGTCCGGGTTCTGCGGATTCGGCGCCGCCGCCGACATCAGGCCCATCAGGCCCATGCCGGCGGTCAGCAGGTCGTCGTTGCCGCGGTGGGCGGTCTCGCGGATCGGCGAGACCAGGAAATCGGCGTGGCTCATGCGGGCAGGTCCGTGGGCGCAGCCGGCGACGAGCAGGGTGGCGAGGCCGGCGACGGCGAGCCACCGGCGCGTGCGGGCCGGCGCGGAGGTGATCAGGAGGGTCATGCCGCGAATCTAGCAGCGCGGCCGAGCTGCCCGGATTGGACCAAGGTCCATCCTCCGGACGGCGGCGCGCTGCTAGCCTCGCGCCGTGACCCGAATTCTCATCGCCGACGACCACCCGCTGTTCCGCGTCGCGTTGCGCCAGGCGATCGCCGCGGCGCTGCCGGAGGCCCGCATCGACGAGGCCGACACGTTGCCGGCGGTCGAGGCGCTGCTGGAACGCACCGACGACGTCGACCTGGTGATGCTCGATCTGCACATGCCCGGCAGCCACGGCCTCGTCGGTCTCGCCGCGCTGCGCAGCCGCTTCCCGAGCACCGCGGTGGCGATGGTGTCGGCGCATGCCGATCCCGCGGTCGCGCGCCGCGCGCTCGCCCACGGCGCCGCAGCCTATATCCCGAAGTCGGCTTCCCTGGCCACGCTGACCGAGGCCATCCACGCCGTGTTCCGCTGCGAGGAGTGGCTGCCGCCGGAATGGCGCGACAGCCCCCGGGAGTCCCCCCGCGGCGGCGCCGAGGCCGAGCTCGCGGCGCGCCTCGCTGCGCTGACCGCGCAGCAGTTCCGCGTGCTGACCCTGGTCGCCGAGGGTCGCCTCAACAAGCAGATCGCCGATGCGCTGGGCGTGCAGGAGCGCACCGTCAAGGCCCACCTCACGACCATCTTCGAGAAGCTCGGGGTGCACAACCGGACGCAGGCCGGGGTGTTGCTGCGGGCGCTGGAGTTGAGCGATCCGGCGCAGCAGCGGCTGGTCCAGCAGATCGACGCCTGATGTCGGAGCGGCGTGAGCCGCGATGTCCGAGGGACGCAAGTCCCGAGTGCGAGACCGCGCCGGTCGCGGCTCGCGCCGCTCCTGCAGCCGCAATGTCGGCTCGCGCCCCCGATTCACGAATGTCCAGATAGCCGCGCCCTTCGCGCCGGCGCATCCGCCGGACTTCCGGCAAGAGGGACATCGTGCTGCGCTTGAACTCGTGGTCTCGTCGGTTGCTCGTCTCGGCCGTGCTCCTGGTTGCCGCGCCGCTGGCCGCAGCCCTGGGAGTCAACTCCTGCTCCGGCAGCGACGCCTGCACCGGCGTGGACACGTCGCTGATCGGCGACAACGCCTGCAACGGCGACAACGCCTGCCGGAACCTCAAGCCACAGAGCCTGGTACAGAACGCCTGCAACGGCTTCTCCGCCTGCTGGGATGCCGGCACCGGCAGCGGCCTCACGATGACGATCGGCCCGGGGTCCTGTGTCGGGCCCTCGGCCTGCCAGTCGCAGAACAATCCGCATCCGGTGACGACCATCGGCGCGAACTCCTGCGTCGGCCAGTCCGCGTGCGGAGGCTGGTCGGGCTTCTTCCAGGTCGCCGACAACGCGTGCCAGGGGCTGCTCGCCTGCCTCGCGAGCACCGGCGTCGTCGGCACCGGCGCCTGCAACGGCGCGAGTGCCTGCCGCCAGCGCAGCGCGGGGTTCTCGGTGGACAACCGTTCGTGCAACGGCGACGAGGCCTGCCTCGTCGCGAACGCCAACATCGCGGTCGATTCCTGCAGTGGCTACCGCGCCTGCCGCGGCCACGGTGGCCGGATCGGCAGCCGCTCGTGCAACGGCGCGGAGACCTGCAGCGGCGGCTTCGAAGAGATCCCGGACTGCGCGTTCAACCGCGTCCGGCCGGCGACCTGCGTGAACCCGGAACTGCGCGTCTCGGTGAGCGACGGCGCCACCCGGGCGCGGCAGGGCGGCCAGGTCACCTACACCATCGTCGCGAGCAACGACACCGGCGGCAACACCGAGGTCGCGGCGACGGTCAGCGCCACCTTCCCGCCCGCGCTCCTGGGCTGCGGCGTCACCTCGGTCGCCAGCGGCGGCGCGAGCGGCAACGATCCGGGGCCGACGGCCGGCCTCGCCGACGCCGGCGTGGTACTGCCGGCCGCATCCGCGGTCACCTACACGGCGATCTGCACCATCGACGGCGCTGCCCGCGGCACGCTGGCCGCCACCGCGAGCATCGCGTCGTCGAACCTCGATCCGGTGCCCTTCAACAACACTGCCGAGGACGTCGACACGCTCGCCTTCACCGCCAGCGGATTCGCGACGGTCGCCGACAGCGGCGACGGCATGCTGGCGGCCGAGGAAGCGATCGACGTCGGTGCGACCCAGGTGCTGGTCGCTTTCGACGGCGCGATGTCCGATCCGCCCGGGGACAGCACCAGCGGCGACGTCACCGACCCGGCGAACTACATCCTGCTGTCCGCGGGCCGGAACGGCGTGGTCGACACGGCGCCCTGCGCGACCCCGTTCGGTGACGACACCGAGGTCCTGCTCGCCGGCGTGCGCTACGACGCGGCCGCGCCGCACGCGGCCCTGTTGCCGGCGGGAACGCTGGCGCTCGGCGCGGGCGCCTATCGGCTGGACGTCTGCCCGACGCTGCTCGACAGCGGCGGCTACCCGGTCCTGGCCGCGTCGCGTGCCTTCGTCGTCCACGGCAGCAATCGCCTCGTCCAGCCGAACTTCGATTCGGATCTCACCGGCTGGAGCGGCAACGGTGCCCTGCAGTGGTCGAGCGCCGATGCCGGTGCGGCGACCAGTTCGGGTGCGGCCGGGATCGTGACGGATGCCGGCGCCGGCGCGACGTTCGACCTCGGCCAGTGTGTCGCGGTGGCCGATCGGTACTTCACCGCCCGGGCGCGCCTGCGGATCGCGACCCCGACGACCGGAGCGCCGGCGGCGAGCGTCATCGTCGACCACTTCGCGAGCAGCGACTGCTCGGGTGCCGCACTGGAGAGCAGCGCCTCGACGGAGATCCTCGGTGACACCGCGTCGGCCTGGCAGACATCGGCGACCGAAGGCCGGGTGCCGGTGACCGCCCGTTCGACCCGCTTCCGCGTCCATGTCCGCGGAGACACGGCTCCGGCCTTCGCCATCGACGTCGATGACGCCTACTACGGCGATCCGGGAAAGGTATTCGACGACGGCCTCGAATGAGCCCGGGCCGTCGGCGGGACACCTCGCCCCGGACCGCTGCCGTGGCAGCGACCATCGCCGCGCGGCGCTAGCCGCGCCGGTCGGCGTCACCCGAAGGCGATCCCCGGGCAGCGATCGCAGAGGAACCAGTACTGCGGCACCAGCCCATGGATCACGCCGGCCCGGAGGCGGACACGCACCATCATCGGCGAGCGCCACGTGGGCTCCGCGTAGCGATCGGAAGGCAGCCCGAGCTCCTGCCGCAGCCATTCCGGCGCCCGCAGTGCGGCGAAGCCGGATGCGTCCAGGAGAAGCGGCTCGAGGCCCATCCGGACGAACGCGCTCTGCGCGAGCGACAGCGGCAGCAGCGCGAGATGTTCGTCGAGACTCATCGTCGGGTGGCCCTTGCAGTCGTGGTAGTCCTGGGTCATCGAGTCGACGACCCGGAGGCAGGCATCGACGCCGGCACGCTCGTCGGGAGCGAGATGCTTGCGCAGCTCGGACAGAGGGGCGAGGTCGCGAGGTCGCATCGGTGCCCGAGGGGTCCGCGGGACGCGATCGCGGCGCTGATCAGGCCGACCGCGGATTGACGACCGCCCGCAACTCCGCGATCACGTCTCCGGCGAGCATTCCGCGTTCTCCGCCGCATGCGGCCCGTCGCGCCGCCTCCGCATGGGCCAGCACGCCGAGCCGCGCCGCATCCAGCGTCGCCAGGCCCTGCGCCCGCAGGGCGGCGATCACGCCGGTCAGCACGTCGCCCATGCCGCCGCTGGCCATGCCGGGATTGGCGTGGGGGTTCACGTACACGGCGGACTCCCTGCGGGCGATCAGCGTGCCGGCACCCTTCAGCACCACGGTGCAGCCGAAGCGCTTCACCAGGCGCGACAGCGCGGCGTAGCGGTCGCGTTCGATCTCCGCGACGGCGCAGCCGTCGAGGCGCGCGGCTTCCCCGGGATGCGGGGTCAGCACCGCATCGGCCGGCAGGATCCGGGGCAGGGCGGCGAGCAGGTTCAGCGCATCGGCGTCGACCACCAGCGGCTTGCCGGAGGCCATCGCCGCCGAGAGCAGGTGGCGTCCCCAGTCGCCGCGGCCCAGGCCGGGGCCGATCGCGATCACGTCGCAGCGTTCGATCAGCGGTTCGAGCGACCGCGCGTCCTCGACGCCGCGCGCCATCAGCTCCGGCCGCGCGGCGCTGATCAGTGCCGCGTGCGCGGAGCGCGTCGCGACCGAGACCAGTCCGGCGCCGCTGCGCGCGGCGGCCTCCGCGGCCAGGCGGATCGCGCCGGCAAAACCCTCGTCGCCGCCGATCAGCAGGACGTGCCCGCAGCGGCCCTTGTGGGCGTCGCGGGCGCGCGGCCGCAGCGCGGTGGCAAGCTCGTCGGCGTGGAGCACGCGGACGGTTGCTGCGACCTCGGCACGGAGCGCGCCGTCGATGTCGAGTCCTTCCAGGACCAGCGTGCCCTGCACCGCGGCGGCGCGGCCGGTCAGTTGGCCCTGCTTCACGCCGATGAAGGCCACGGTCAGCGCGGCGTCGATGCATGCGCCCGGCGTCGCGCCGCAGTCGGCGTCGAGGCCGGAGGGCAGGTCGAGCGCGAGTACCGGTCGGCCGGACGCATTGATCGCGAGGATCAGTTCGGCCGCGAGTCCCTCCGGTGGCCGCGCCAGGCCGATGCCGAAGAGGCCGTCGACGATCACATCGGTATGCGCGAGCAGCGCCTCCCCGGCGGCTTCCCAGACACGGATGCGGCCACCCGCGGCGGCGTACTCGTCGCGCGAGCGCAGCGCATCCGAGGTGGTCGGATCGCCCTCGGCGCAGGTCACCACCTCGACGGCGAGGCCGTCGGCCCGGGCGAGGCGGGCGAGCACGTAGCCGTCGCCGCCGTTGTTGCCACGGCCGCAGGCGACCACCAGGCGCTTGGCCTCCGGCCAGCGCGCGCGCAGGCGGCGGTAGGCGGCCGTCGCGGCCGTGGTCATCAGCGCGTGGCCGTTGCCGTCGAGGGCGGCGATGGCGCGGCGGTCGAGCTCGCGGACGGCGGCGACGGAGTAGGCGGAGACTGGGTAATTCATCGGCCCAGTATACTTTTCGCGTGCCTGCCGCCTCGTCCTCTCCCATCGATCCAGCGGCCGTCGTGGACGAGATCCGGCGCCTCGGCGCCGCGTTGGGGTTCCAGAAGCTCGGCATCAGCGGCATCGACCTGTCCGACGACGAGCGCCATCTCGACGACTGGCTCGCTGCCGGCTGCGCGGGCGAGATGGACTACATGCACCGTCACGGCAGCAAGCGCACACGGCCGGGCGAGCTGGTGCCCGGCACGCTGTCCGTGATCTCCGCGCGGATCGATTACCTGCCGGACGCCGCGGCGATGCAGGCCAACCTCGACGAGCCGCAGCGCGCCTACGTCTCGCGCTATGCCCTGGGCCGCGACTACCACAAGCTGCTGCGCAACCGCCTGCAGAAGCTGGCGGACGGGCTTGCCGAGCGGGTCGGCCCGTTCGGCCACCGGGTGTTCACCGACAGTGCTCCGGTGCTGGAGAAGGCGCTGGCGCGCAACGCGGGCCTCGGCTGGATCGGCAAGCACACCAACCTGATCGACGCGAAGACCGGCTCCTGGTTCTTCCTCGGCGAGATCTACACCACGCTCGCGCTGCCGGCCGACGCGCCGGCGACCGACCACTGCGGCACCTGCACGCGCTGCATCGGCGCGTGCCCGACCGGCGCGATCGTCGCGCCGTACCGCGTCGACGCGCGGCGCTGCATCTCCTACCTGACGATCGAGCTGGACGGGCCGATCCCGCACGAGTTCCGCCGCGCGCTGGGCAACCGCATCTACGGCTGCGACGACTGCCAGCTGGCGTGTCCCTGGAACAAGTTCGCGCGCCGCACGTCCGAGCCGGATTTCGCGCCGCGCCATCGGCTCGACGTCGCCACGCTGCTGGAACTGTTCGCGTGGGACGAGGCGACCTTTCTCCGCAACACCGAAGGCTCCGCCATCCGCCGCATCGGCCATGCGAAGTGGCTCTCGAACATCGCGATCGCGCTCGGCAACGGGCCGGTCTCGCCTGCTGCGATCGAAGCGCTGAGGGCCGGAGCTGCACATCCGAGCGAGCTCGTGCGGGAGGCGGCGCATTGGGCGCTCGCGGAATTCGCTGCGCGAATTCCGTAAGTGAAGAGCGGCGCGTCCAGGAAGGCTGCGGCGAGACTGGAAATGGAATAGGTCCTACAGCAGGGTGGCCGGTTAACGAATGCTTCAAGCTTCATCTCGTAGGGTGCGCGCCTCGTCATCCCATCCGCAGGTCATTGCCGCCATGTCGTCCTCGCTGTCGCAACGTCCGTCCCTGGTCCTCGCCTTCGTCCTGACGATGGCCTTGTCGTCGCCGAGCTTCGCGCAGACCTCGCCGCTGCCGGCGGCGGTCGGCGAGATCAAGGCGCTGCTTGCCAAGGCCGACATCGACGGCGCAGTCGAGCGCGCCGAAGCCTGGACCAAGCAGGCGCCGAAGGATGCGATCGCGTGGCTGTGGCTGTCGCGCACCTACGGCCAGCAGGCGCTGGCGTCGTCCATGTTCACCAAGCCGAAGTGGGCGAGCCGCTGCCACGAGGCGCTGGACCAGGCGCTGGCGCTCGATGCCGCCAACCTCGACGTGCAGTTCGACCTGCTGCAGTTCTACATGATCGCGCCCGGCATCATGGGTGGCGGGCGCGACAAGGCAGTCGCGCAGGCGGCGGCGATCGCCAAGGTCGATGCCGGCGCCGGCCACGTCGCCAGCGGCTTCCTCGCGCAGCAGGACAAGGACGACGCCAAGGCGGAGGCCGAGTTCCGGGCCGCGCTCGAGCCGTCGAACGCGGCCGACTATCGTCGCGCCCGCCTCGCGCTCGGCCAGCACCTGATCGGCCGCCAGCGCTGGGCGGATGCCCGCGCGTTCTGGAGCGGCGTGCTCGAGAGCGAGAAGGACAATCCGATGGCGATCTACATGCTTGGACGGATCAGCGCGATGTCGGGCGAAGAGCTCGACACCGGCCTCGCGCACCTCGACCGCTACATCGCGCTGCCCGTGAAGGATCCCGACATCAGCGAAGCACCGGCGCACTGGCGACGCGGGCTGATCCTGGAGAAGCTCGGCCGCAAGGACGAGGCGATCGCCGAGCTGAAGAAGGCGGTGGCCATCGACGCCGCCCAGGAAGGCGCCAAGAAGGACCTGAAGCGCCTCGGCGCGTAGGGCGCGCACCGCGCGCCTCCGCGAGGCGTATCGGCAATGGCGCGCGATGCGCGCCCTTCCGACGGATGCGAGGTGTCTTGGCAATGGCGCGTAGTGCGCGCCCTGCGGACGGATGCGAGGTGTGTTGGCAATGGCGCGCAGTGCGCGCCCTACGCGGCTTGCGCCGCCGCGAGCGGGGCGGTCGATTCGACCGGCTCGGCCCCGAACCAGCGGAACTCGTGCGCCCGTCGCACGACCTCGCCGACCACCAGTAGCGCCGGCGATTTGACGGCGTGGGCGCGGGACGCCTCGGCGATGCCGGCGAGCGTCGACAGCACCACGCGCTGCTCCGGGCGACTGGCGCTTTCCACCAGCGCCGCCGGCGTGTCCGCCGCTCGGCCGTGGGCGATCAACTGCGCGCTGATCTCGTCGAGCTGCGCGACGCCCATGTAGAACACCAGCGTGTCGCGACCGCGACCGGCCTCGGCCCAGTCCGGCGTCGCGCCACCGGCGCAGGCGGTCGCGGTCAGCAGGCGGACGCCCGGCGCGGTGCCGCGCTCGGTCAGCGGGATACCGGCGTAGCTCGCCGCGGCGAACGCCGCGCTGATCCCCGGCACGATCTCGAACGCGATGCCGTGGCTGCGCAGGACCTCGAGTTCCTCGCTGGCGCGGGCGAACAGCAGCGGATCGCCGCCCTTCAGCCGCACCACCGTACGACCGGCGCGCGCATGCTCGACCAGCAGCTCGTGGATGCGCTGCTGGGTGATCTCCGCAGCGCCGTGGCGCTTGCCGACGTCGATCCGCTCGGCGTCGCGGCGGGCGAGGTCGAGGATGCCCGGTCCGACCAGGCGGTCGTACAGGATCACGTCGGCTTCCTGCAGAGCCCGCAGCGCGCGCAGGGTCAGCAGGTCCGGATCGCCCGGGCCTGCGCCGACCAGGAGCACGCGGCCATGGCGGTCGGCCTTCGCCGCGGCGAGTTCGCGGCGGGCGATCCAGTCGGCGCGCTCGGTCCGGCCGTCGGCGATCGCGCGTGCCGCGGCGCCGTCGAAGATCGTGCGCCAGTAGCGCCGCTGTGCCGCGCCTTCCGGCAGGCGTCGCTTGACCTCGGCGCGCAGCGTCGCGGCCCAGGTCGCGAGACGGCCGACGCTGGCGTCAAGCAGCCGTTCGATCCTGCCGCGCACGTGGGTTGCGAGCAGCGGCGAGGTGCCGCCCGAGGACACCGCGACGATCAGCGGCGAGCGGTCGATCACGGCCGGGAAGATCGCGGCGGAGGACTCGGCGTCGTCGACGGCGTTGAACCAGATGCCTCGGGCTGCCGCTGACGCGGCAACCCCTCTATTGACCTCACGCTCGCCGGTGGCGGCCACGACCAGCCGCGCACCTTCAACGTCTTGATCCTGAAACTCGCGAACGACGAGGTCGATCTCGCCGCGTGTCGCCGCTGCAATCAGTTCGGGACGCGCCGCGATCGCCACCGCCCGCACGCGCGCCCCGGCGCGGCGCAGCCAGTCGATCTTGCGGTGTGCGACGGTGCCACCACCGACCACGAGGACGGGCTGGTCGCGGAGTCGGAGGAAGAGCGGAAGGAAGTCCATGGCGTCAGCTTCGTCCGCCGCTGGCGCCCGGGGAAATCGTTTGCGGCGATGTGCTTATGCCCGCTTCGTCGTAGCCGCGTCGGTCATGGAGGCGGGACGCTTCGACGTCGGCATTCGAGGACCCAGGGCAGAGGGCCCGGGGCCCGGATCGACCGAGGCATGCAACTGCCGAGGTCTGCGTGCCGGATCGCGCCGCATCGGAGCGGCCCCGACGACGACGCGACACCCTTCCGGTGGCCTCGAACCAGCGGGCCCAGGGCCCTATGCCCGGGGCCCTCGGCACCAGCACCAATTCAGGCGGCAACAGCAAGTCCGTTCGGAGCGTCCGACTCATTCGGCGCGTCCGGCAGGAACTTGCCCTGCTCCGCCAGCTCCGCGAACAGCCCACCCTGCCGCACCAGCGCGTCGAACCGTCCCTGCTCGACGATCCGGCCCTGGTCCATCACCAGGATCAGGTCGGCGTTGCGAACGGTCGACAGGCGATGCGCGATCACGAAGGTCGTGCGATCGCGGGTCAGCTTGTTCAGCGCCTTCTGGATGCGCGCCTCGGTCGCGTTGTCGAGCGCGCTGGTGGCCTCGTCGAGGATCAGGATCGGCGCGTCCTTCAGCATCGCCCGCGCGATGCCGATACGCTGGCGTTCGCCGCCGGACAGGGACTTGCCGCGCTCGGCCACCGGGGTGTCGTAGGCCTCGGGCTTGCCGCTGATGAAGGCGTGGGCCTCGGCCGCGCGGGCCGCGATCTCGAGTTCGGCCGGGCTCGCGTCCGGCTTGCCGAGCTTCAGGTTCTCGGCGATCGTCCGGTACAGCAGGCCCGGATCCTGGAACACCACGCCGATGTTGCGCCGGAGCGATTCCAGACGGAGGTCGCGGATGTCGTGGCCGTCGATCCGGACCGTGCCCGCCTGCGGGTCCCAGGCGCGGAACAGCAGCGACAGCGCGGTGGTCTTGCCGGCTCCGGTCGGGCCGACCAGGGCCACGGTGCTGCCCGGCGCCACCTCGAAGTCGAGGTCCTTCACGACCGGCTGCGCCGGGTCGTAGCCGAAACTGACCTTCTCGAAGCGGATCGCGCCGCGGGCGCGCGGCAGCTCGACGGCGTCGGCGCGCTCCGCCACCTTCGGCGCGAGGTCGAGCACCTCGAAGAAGTTGCGCAGCGAATGGGTCTGGAAGAACAGGCCCGAGATGAACGACGCGAACTGCTCGAGGCGGCCGATCAGCATCATCGAGAAGCCGACGAAGGACACGATCTGGCCCAGGCTGACTTCGCCGCGCGCGTGCAGCGCCGCGCCCAGCGCGAAGATCGCGATGACGGTCAGCGTCGAGGCGGCGCGGTTGAACACGGTGACGATCGCCCAGCCGCGCAGCACCGGGTATTGCGCGGTCAGCACCTTCGCCATCATCCCGCGCAGCGCGCGGACCTCTTCGGCGATGCGGGTGTAGCTCTGGATCACGCCGACGTTGGCGAACACGTCGCCGGCGCGGGTGGTGATCGCGTGGTGCAGCTCCTCGACCTCCTCCTGGCGCTTGTAGGTGCGCTTCACCGCGGTGGCGTTGAACAGGACGAACGCGGCCATCAGTCCGATCATCAGGAGCGCGAGCTTCCAGTTGATGACCAGCGCCATCGGCACCATCACCAGGATCGACAGCGCAGTGGCGAGGTGCTCGCGGAAGAATCCCAGCCACAGGCCGAACAGGTTGCCGACGCCGGCGTACATCACCCGCGACAGCCGGTTGGTGTGCTGCTCTCCGTGGAAGGACAGCGGCAGCGCGACGGCGTGCTCGAAGAACTGGCCGATCGCGGCGAGACGGCGGCGATGCGCGAGGCGATCGGAATGCAGAGACACCCAGACGCTGGCGACGACGCCGCCGAAGCCGACCAGCGCCCACAGCGCGATCAGTCCGGTGGTGCTTCCGCCTTCCGGCTTCGCCAGCGAGTCGACGACCTTGCCGAACAGGACCGGCTCCGCGAAATAGACGCCGGCGAGGGCGAGGTTGGCCACCGCCAGCGCGATCGCGAGCCAGCGCTCCGGCGCCAGCAGGCCCAGGACCCGAACATAGAGACGAAGCACCGCCATGTGTGTTTCCCCATTGCGTCGTCGCGGCGTGCGGACCGCGCGGCGACGACGGCGCGCGGCGTGCGCATTTCGCGGCCGCAGTGGTAACGGAATCCTGAATGCAGCGCGTTGATACGGTGGTTTGCGATTCGGCGCGGGCGTCCATTCAGCAAGTCCCGTCGGCGCGCGGGCAGCCAAGCAATCGAGCGCCTTCGCCTCATCCCGTCATTGCGAGCGCAGCGAAGCAACCCAGCGCCTTCGCTTTTCTCGCCGCCAGAGCAAGAGCAAAGGCACGGGATTGCTTCGTCGTCGCTGCGCTCCTCCTCGCAATGACGGGGACTTCTTGCAGGTCCCGCACCATCGGCCCTTGACACCATCGCCCCGCCGGCTAGGGTCGCGCGGTCACACTCGCCATGTCCGCACGAGGCTTCTCCGCTCCATGCCCACCGTCCTCATCATCGACGACAACCCCGCGGTCGGCACGGCGCTCGACGTGCTGTTCAGCCTGCGCGAGATCAGGAGCTTCACGGCGCCGAGCCCGGAGCGCGGGCTGGAGATCCTCGCCTCGGAGGCGATCGATCTGGTGGTGCAGGACATGAACTTCCGCGCCGACACGACCTCGGGCGAGGAGGGCGTCGCGCTGTTCCGGGAGATCCGGGCGCTCCGGCCGGACCTGCCGATCATCCTGCTGACGGCGTGGACGAACCTGGAGACCGCGATCGAGCTGGTGAAGTCCGGCGCCGCGGACTACCTCGCGAAGCCCTGGAACGACCGCAAGCTGCTCGCCAGCGTCGAGACCCTGCTGGAGCTGTCGGCGGCGACCGACGCGGTCGGCCGGATCGAGCGCGCCCGTCGCGATGCCCGCCGCGCCCTGGCCGCGAAGTACGACCTCGGCGGCATCGTCTATGCCTCCGACGCGATGCAGCGGGTGCTGGAGCTGGCCTGCCAGGTGGCACGCGCTGACGTGCCGGTGCTGGTGACCGGACCCAACGGCAGCGGCAAGGAGCGGATCGCCGCGGTGATCCAGGCGAACTCCTCGGTGAAGGACGGGCCGTTCGTCGCGGTCAACTGCGGCGCGCTGCCGTCCGAACTGATCGAGGCCGAGCTGTTCGGCGTCGAGACCGGCGCCTACACCGGCGCCGGCAAGGCGCGCGAGGGGCGCTTCGAGGCGGCCGATGGCGGCACGCTGTTCCTGGACGAGATCGGCAATCTCCCCCTGGCCGGGCAGATCAAGCTCTTGCGCGTGCTGGAGACCGGCCAGTTCGAGCGGCTCGGCTCCAACAAGACGCGGACGGTCAAGGTGCGGCTGGTGAGCGCCACCAACGCGGACCTCGCACAGATGATCCGCGCCGGCAGCTTCCGCGAGGACCTCTACTACCGACTCAACGTGATCCAGGTCGCACTGCCGTCGCTGGCCGAGCGCCGCGAGGACCTGTTGCCGATCGCCGAGCATTTCCTCGGCGGGCGGGCGCGGTTGTCGTCCGAGGCCAGCGCCGCCCTGCTCGCCCATCACTGGCCGGGCAACGTCCGCGAGCTGCGCAATACGCTGCAGCGCGCCGAGCTCCTGTGTCGCGATGGTGTGATCGGCGTTGCCGACCTCGGCCTGCCCGCGGCCCCGCGGGTGGCGCCGCCGCTTGCGGCGGCGACCCTCGACGAGCCCGACCGCGAGGCGATCGAGGCCGCCCTGGCGCGGGCCAACGGCACCGTCAGCCAGGCCGCCGCCGAGCTCGGGATGAGCCGGCAGGCGCTGTACCGGCGGATGGAGCGCTTCGGGATCAAGGCGTGAACGGCGTCGCGCCCGACCGTTCGAACGCGCGGCGCGGCTGGACGTCGGAGGCGCGGCTCGCCGCGCTCCTGGTGCTGATGGCCGCGCTGGGTGCGATGCTCGGCGCGCTGCTCGCCCGGCGGGTGGATGCGCTCGACTGGCGCCTCGCGGCGAGCGTCGCGGCGCTCATCGTGGTGCCGCTGGCGCTGTGGATCGCCCGGGCGTCGATGCAGCCGGTGCGGCGGCTGCTGCGGGCGATGACCAGCGCGCTGGCCAGCTACCGCGACGGCGACTTCTCGATCTCGATCCACCAGCAGCGCAGCGACGAACTCGGGGAGCTGGTCGACGCCCACAATGCGCTCGGCGACGTGCTGCGCGCGGAGCGCCAGCACCTGGTGCAGCGCGAGCTCCTGCTCGACACCGTGATCCAGAACACCCCGACCGCGCTGGTGCTGGCCGACGGCGGCGGACGGGTGGTGTACAGCAACCTCGCGGCGCGGCAGCTGTTCAACGCCGGCCGCAAGCTCGAGGGCGACTCCTTCGAGGAGGTGCTGGCCGACTGCGATGCGGCGCTGCGCAGCGCGATCGTCGCGGGGCAGGACGCGATCGTCGCGGTCAGCGTCGACGGTGCCGAGGAGTCCTTCCACCTCGCCCAGCGCGGCTTCTCGCTGCGCGGTCGGCCTCATCGGCTCTACCTGCTGCGGCTGTTGACCCGCGAGCTGTCGCGGCAGGAAGTGCAGACCTGGAAGAAGGTGATCCGGATCATCAGTCATGAACTGAACAATTCGCTGGCGCCGATCTCGTCGCTGGCGCACTCCGGCCGCGAACTGGCGGAGAAGGGCATGACCGACCGCCTCGGCCGGGTGTTCGACACCATCGAGGAACGGGTGGCCCACCTCGACGGATTCATCCGCGGCTACGCCAGTTTCGCCAAGCTGCCGACGCCGCGGCTGGAGCCGGTGGCCTGGCCCGAGCTGATCTCGCGGCTGGCCGAACATCAGCAGTTCCGCCGGATCGGGGCGGTGCCGCCGCTGCGCTCGCGGATCGACGCGGCGCAGGTCGAGCAGGCGCTGATCAACCTGCTGAAGAACGCCCACGAGTCCGGCGGGGCGCCCGAGCAGGTCACGCTCGCGCTCCGGGTGGTCGGCGGCGAGGCGCGGATCGAGGTCGCCGACCGCGGTCCGGGGATGAGCGAGACCGTGATGGCGCACGCGCTGGTGCCGTTCTACTCGACCAAGCGCAGCGGCACCGGCCTCGGCCTGGCGCTGGCACGCGAGATCGTCGAGGCGCATGGCGGCCGCATCGCGCTGGCGAATCGCGATGGCGGCGGGCTCAGGGTGACCCTGATCCTGCCGCTCGACGAGTCCTAGCGCGGGTCCCGCCCGCGCTCGTCCGTTTCGACCACAGCCGTGGAGCGGCACCTGGGCCGCCCTGTCGGGTTTCCCAGATCATGGGCAGCGGGCCGGGGCTCGCCCTACGGAGCGTCGCGCCAGTCCTTCATCCCGTAGCGCGCGAGGATGGCCGCGAGCTCCCCGCTTGCCCGCAGTCGCCGGATGCCGGCGTTGAGCTTGTCGAGGATCGTGCTGCCACGTTCTCCGGCCGGGGTGCAGGCGAAGTACAGGTCCAGCGATTCCGGCAATTGCCCGGCCGGCCGGATGCGCCCGGCGATCCCCAGTCGCGCCGCGGCGGCGGTGACGACGTTGGGGTCGTCGACCAGCACGTCGACCCGGTGCGCGACGAGGTCGCGCAAGGCCAGGTCCAGCGGGTCGTCGCGATTGACGATCGTATTGAGCTTGGCGGGCGCGGCGACCTGCAGGTAGCGTCCGAGGGTGTCGCCGTAGTCGTAGCCGGCGATCACCGCCAGGCGCCAGCGGGTGAGATCGCCCATCGCGTCGATCCGGATGCGGCTCTCGGTCAGCGTGTAGAAAACATTGACGTTGCGGCCAAAGGTTTCGGGCCCGAAGCGCAGGCCGGAGCTGTCGACGCTGGTCGCGCCCATCACGCAGTCGGATTCGCCGCTGCGGACCCGCCGGATCGCATCCTGCCAGGCGTCGAGCTCATACGAGACCTGATCATGATCGTCGCGCGCGATCGCGCGGGCGATGTCGATCAGGTAACCCTCGCGCTCGGCGCCGGGGTGCCCGTTGTAGGGGAACCAGTCGTCGGCGATCAGCCGGATGGTGTCCGCGCGCGCCGAGGAAGCGCAGAACGCCGCGACGCCGAAGGCGGCCGCAGCGATGGCCCGCGCCAGCCTCCGGCCGGTCCAGCACCCAGCGTCGAACACTCCGCGAACCCCTGGTCCAGGTCTTCCCCGTTCCAGCCTATCGGAAGGACGCGGGGTCGCCAAGGCCGGCGTGACGGCCGCGTGATGGTCCGTCCCGATCGGGCCCGGACAGCGCCCGGCGGCTCATTGTTCCGGTCGTCCGGGACCCGGCGACGAAATCCTTCGGCATGTTATTCTGCGGCTTCAACAGCGATGTCCCGAATGTCCCATTTCGAGCACAACATCCCCGGTTACGAATTGATCCGCGAGCTGGGCTCGGGTGGTATGGCAGTGGTCTATCTGGCCATCCAGCGCTCGCTCGATCGCAAAGTCGCGATCAAGATCATGCGCCGGAACATCGAGGACATGGACAAGTTCGAGCGGCGCTTCCTGATGGAAGGCCGCACGATGGCGAAGCTGCCGCACCGGAACATCGTGGCGGTCTACGACATCGTCAAGAACGACGACAACACCTACATCGCGATGGAGTACCTCGACGGCGGAACGCTGTCGACGAAGATGAAGGACGGCATGAGTCTCGGCGAGGCGATCGCCGTGATCGTGCAGATCGCGCAGTCGCTGCAGTTCGCCCACGAGCACGGCATCGTGCACCGCGACCTGAAGCCCGCCAACATCATGTTCCGCGATGCCAACACGCCGGTCCTCACCGACTTCGGTATCGCCAAGCACCAGGACGCCGCCGCCACCCGCCTGACCCAGACCGGCATGCTGGTCGGTACGCCGACCTACATGAGTCCGGAGCAGATCAACGCGCTGGACGTCGACGGCCGCTCCGACCTGTACTCGCTCGGCATCCTGTTCTACGAGATGCTGACCGGCCAGCCGCCGTTCCAGGCCGACACGCCGATCGCGGTGCTGATGGCGCACCTGACCACGCCGCCGCCGCCGCTGCCGGCACAGTTCGGCGACTTCCAGTCGGTGATCGACCGCTGCCTCGCTAAGAATCGCGACGACCGCTTCCCGAACCTGCGGGAGATGGTGAAGGCGCTGAAGGCCAGCGTGCTCAACAACCAGACGCTGCTGGCCCGGCTGCAGTCCGATCCGAACCAGTCCTCCTCCGAGCAGCTGCGAGCGCTCGGATTCTCGGTCAGCGGCGACCTGTCGAGCGCGGCCGGGACCTCCGGCGAGGTGCGGCTGCCGCCGTCGAGCCGTGGCCAGAACCGCACGCCGTCCGGCGGCGTGCAGGGCGCCTACAACACCGGCGCCGACATCCAGGCGATGGCGCGCGGCGGGTCCGGCGGCCAGGGGGCGCCGAACCGCACCCTGCTCTACGTCGGCATCGCCGCCGTGCTGCTGATCACCGTCGGCGTCGGCGGCTATTTCGTGTTCCGCCCGAAGCCCGACGGCGGTGCGCTGGACGCCGGCAAGAAGCTCCAGGTCGACCTCTACCTGCGCGAGATCGAGCGGCTGATCAAGGAAAACAAGCTGCTGACGCCGCCGGAAGAGAATGCCTACCAGTACCTGCGCGGGGTGATGGAGATCGCGCCGAACTATCCGGGCACCCTTGCGGCCATCGCGAAGTTCAATGGCAAGCTGAAGGACGAGCTCCGCGAGGCGCTCGACGAGAAGGACGGCCCCAACCTCGACAAGGCCAATGCGCGCTTCGCGCAGGCCAAGATCGTCTGGGAACAGGATCCGGACCTGCCGGCGCTGCGCAAGCTGATCGACGAGCGCCAGGCCGGCGCGACCCAGCGCCAGGCCATCGAAGGCCTGCTGGCGCGTGCCGATGCGGCGACCAAGGCCGGACACGACCTCGGCCCCGGCGGCGCGTACGTGATCCTGCAGGAGGCCAAGCTCAAGGCGCCGTCGGATCCCAAGGTCAAGCAGGAACTCGACGCGCTGATGGAGCGCGCCCTGGCGCCGGCCAGGGAGGCGCTGGCCAAGGGCGATGTCGCCACTGCGCTGGCGGCGCTGAAGCCGGGCGAGGGCACCTCGTTCGTCAACGAGACGGCCTACAAGGCGATCCGGGCCGACATCGACAAGGCGGTGGTCGCGCAGGAGACCAAGGTTCGTCTGACGAGCCTCCTCACCCGGGTCGACGACGAGATCCGTCGCGGCCAGCTGGTGCAGCCACAGGGCGACAACGCCGAAGAGACCCTGGCGCAGGCCGTCGCGGTCGACGCCGCCTCGCCGGAAGTGAAGCAGCGCCAGCAGACCCTGGCCGAGGCCCTGGTGAAGAAGGGCCAGGCGGGCTACCAGTCCGGCCAGTACGACGTCGCGCTGCAGAACGCCAATGCGGCGCTCAACGTGCTGCCCGATTTCGCCAGCGCCAACCAGTTGAAGCAGCAGGCCGAATCGAAGATCGGCGCGGCGCAGGCGAAGGCGATCGCGGGCCTCGCCGCCGCGACCCAGGCCGAGAATGCCGGTCGTTTCCTGTCGCCGGCGAACACCAGCGCGAAGGCGCTGCTGGAAGCCGTGTTGCGCGACGATCCGAAGAATGCCGAGGCGACCAAGCGGCTCGCGGACCTGCCCGGTCGGATCGCCGAATCGGCCCGGGAACGCGGCAAGCGCGGCGACCTCGCTGGTGCACAGGCGCTGCTCGACGAGGGCAAGCGCGCCTACCCGAATGACGTGCAGATCGCCGGAACGGCGGTCGAAGTGGGCAAGCTGATCGCCGAGAACAAGGCGAAGGCGGCCCGTGAGGACAAGCTGGCGCAGATCGGCCAGGCGATCAACGCGCGCCCGCCGAAGTCCGACACGCTGGCGCGTGCGGCCGCCGACATCGCCGCGCTGCTCGCCGCCGACCCGAAGGACGCTGCCGCGCTGAAATTGCGCCAGCAGTGGGTCGACCAGGTTGCCGACGGACTGCACAACGCCGAGAGCAGCGCGGACGTCGACCAGTTCGCCGGCGCCCTGAAGGCCGCGCAGTCGAGCTTCATCAACGAGCCGCGGATCGCCGCGTTGCAGTCCGAGGTCGTCACCGTGCGCGCGAAGGTCGCGGCGGACGAGGAGGCCAGGGTCGCGGCCCTGGCCGGCGAGCTCGTGATCAATGCCTACCCCTGGGCGACCGTCGAGTCGGTGGTCGGCCAGGACAAGAAGCCGGTGCCGCTGCCGGCGGACCGCACCACGCCGCTGACCATCAAGGTGCCGGCGGGCGTCTACTACGTGACCTTCCGCCATCCGCAGGTGGCGCGCACGGCGACGGAAGTGGCGCAGGTGTCGGCGAAGCAGCGCACCAGTACGGCGACCTCCTTCTCCAGCAGTTTCAACTCCAAGGATTACCTCAAGCGTGCCGGTCTCTGAGCGGACAATCTGGAAGCGCGCGCTCGGGCTGGCATTGCTGCTGGCGGCCGCCACGCCGGCACACGCCGACTACAAGCGCGACTACGCGCAGGGCGTCGACGCCGCCAAGGCCGGCAACTGGGGTGACGTCGAGAACTTCATGAACTCGGCGCTGAAGGAGTCCGCCGAGCCGCAGGCCAAGGTCAAGGTCTACGGCATGCGCTTCGAGCCCTATGTGCCGCAGTACTACCTCGGTCTCGCCGCGTACAAGCGGGGCGACTGCGGTAGTGCGATGAAGGCCTGGGCCGACGGCCCGACCAAGGCGATCGTCGACGGTAATCCCGCGCTGTCCGGTCCGTTCAACGAAGGCGTCCGCGACTGCGGCAGCAAGGTGGCGGCGAACCCGACCACGCCGCCGAACAACCAGACCGCGTCGAACACCCCGCCGTCCAATCCGACCACGCCGCCGCCGGTCAAGCCGCCGCCGACGAATCCCACGACGCCGCCGACCAATCCGACGTCGCCCAACACCAACCCGACGACGCCGACCACCAATCCGACGACGCCGCCGGTCGCGAACAACACGCCGCCGACCAATCCGACCACGCCGCCGCCGACCAAGCCGCCGCCGGCCTCGGACGAGCCGCCGTCGGAACTGCTGTCCGCCTACGACAGCTACCTCAGCGGCAAGTACTCGCAGGCCGCGCAGGTGAATCCGGCGCAGCTCCCGGACTCGAAGGCCAAGTACCAGGCGTTCCTGGTGCGCGCGGCATCGCGCTACACCCAGTCGCTGATGGCCGCGGACGGCGCCAGTCTTCTCGCCGGCGCCGAAGCCGACGTGCGCGCCGCCAAGGCGCTGTCGCCGGGCGGGACTCCCGACCCGACGATCTTCTCGCCGCGGTTCAAGCAGTTCTATTCGCAGGTGCGCTAGGGATTTCTCGCGCGGGGCGCGCGAAATCCCCGGTCGGGTTGACTATCGGCAGGTGCGGTCGTAGGGCGCGCACTGCGCGCCATCGCGAGGCGCTTGGCAAGCACTTCCGCTATCGGCGAGGAGCAGTCGTAGGGCGCGCACTGCGCGCCATTGCGAGGCGCTTCATTCCCGTGTTCGCTAACGGCGAGAAGCGGTCGTAGGGCGCGCACTGCGCGCCATTGCGAGGCGCTTCATTCCCGAGTTCGCTAACGGCGAGAAGCGGCCGTAGGGCGCGCGCTGCGCGCCATTGCGAGGCGCTTGGCAAGCGCTTCCGCTAGCGGCGAGGAGCAGTCGTAGAGCGGAACCCTGCCCGCCCACGCGGGGAGCATCATGTTGAGGTCGGCTATCGGCCGTTGTCGACCACTCGCGTATCGCCTCGCGCTGCGGCCGAGGTGCCGCTCCAGCGGTCGGTGTTCGGCGACCGCGGTGGTGAATACGAAAC
>JBGAPI010000064.1:0-24927 GCA_044221335.1 Ahniellaceae bacterium | reverse complement strand
CGGATCCGCGCTCAGGAATCGCCGGATCGCCGGGTCGTACATCCGGCCGCGGAAGTTGATCAGGCCATAGCTGTCGTCCATTTCCTGTCCGGTGAAGCCGGTGTGGATGCTCTGCACCGTCGGATCGACCGTGGTCGCGGTGCCGTCGGCGGCGATGCGCCTTCCCCAGGGATCAGTGAAGAAGCGCGCGCCTTGGACGACGCGCTTGCCGGTGCTGTCGCCGGCGTCCGGCGTGAACGAGGTGCTGGTGCTGCCCAGGGCATCGTGCAGCAGGTACTCGACCTTGCTGCTGCCGCCCTGAACATAGGTGAGTTGCGCCACCGGGCCGTCGCTGCCCTGCACGTGGAAGACATGGGTCGTCGTGCCGCCGAGCTTGCGTCGCTCGTAGAGACCCGGCACGTAGATGATGGTGCCGTCGGCGCCGGACTTCTTGATGCGCTGTCCGGCGGCGTCGTAGCCGAAGGTCCAGGTGCTGCCGGCCTTGGTCAGGCTGTGCGGCAGGTCGAAGCCGGTGTACGCCAGCGTGCGGCCATTGGCGGACGGCCCGAGCCCGCTGGTCTGGCGCCCGAGACCGTCATAGTTGTACTTGTCGGCGGCGAGGGCCGCTCCAGTGGCGGGATCGTAGGGCTGACGCAGCACCAGGGCATGCGGTTGCGTTCCTCCCGTGCCGTAACCGCTGGATTCGATCCGCGCCGAGGCGGCCGAACCGACCTTCTTCCAGACCTCGGTCAGGTTGCCGATCGTGTCGTACTTGTAGGTGTGCTCGACCGCGGGTGACGCGCCGTTCAGCAGCTGCCACGAAGTCAGCCGAGACAGGGCGTCGTAATCGTAGTTCTCGGTCCGCCCGGTCGTGCGGTCCTTGCGACTCAACACCAGGCCGTTGTCCTTGTAGGCATATTCGAAGTCGAGCAGCGTCGTCGGCGTGGCCTCGCTGGTCTTCGCCTTCATCGTGTAGGGGCGACCGTTGAGCGGGTAGTACGACAGGTCCAGGTCGACGTTGCCGATGGTGGCGCCGGTCAACGCGAGCGCACTGTCGCGCGACCTGACGTTCCACAGCGTCACCGGCGTCGCCGGCGCCGTCACGTCCTGGACCTGATCGACGTATCCGTAGGCGTTGTAGTGCCGTTGCACGGCGAAGCGCGCGCGGCCGGGGGCCTCCGGATAGGTCACTGTCTTCAGCAGGCCCGCCAGGGAGCTGCTGTCGAAGCTGCTGTAGTAGCTGAAGTCGACGCCGTAGACGTCGCCCGCGTCGTCCTTGTAGTCGAAGCCGCCGATCCGCCCGACGTAGTCGTAGCGCAGCGTCTCGGTGATGCCATCGATGCTGGTCGACGAGGCCAGCTTGCCTCGTCCGTTGTAGTGGCCCGCGGTTCCGTCCGTCGCCCGATCCCAGACGAAGCGGGTGGTGCCGTCGATACCGGCTTGGGCGGGCGAACTGGTCAGCGTGGTCGCCAGCACTCGACCCAGGTCGTCCAGCGTGGCGCTGGCGGTCTGCGACAGCAGGGCGCCGATACCGACCTTGACGGACTGCGTCGTCTCGCCGAAGCCGTTGAAGGTCGTCGTGACGGTTCCCTGGTCCGGATCGCTGATCTGGGTTCGGCGACCGCGCACGTCGTATTGCATGCTGGTGACATTGCCCTTGTCGTCGGTGACCGACTTGATCAGGTCGAAGGGCGCGTAGGCATAGCTCGTCTTGACGTCCACGCCATTCAGGACGCTCGCGCTGGTCACGATGCGCCCGTCCAGGTCGCGACGGACATAGCTTTCGTTGCTGAGCGCGTCGTAGGTGCGGGTTTCGAAGAAGTTCGGGTAGCCGACACTCGTTCCGGTGCCGTCCGCATGGCTGGTCTGGGCGAGGCGATCGGCATTGTCGAACTGATAGGTGGTCCACTGGCTCGGCGCCGTCGAACCGTTGTCGGTGTAGGGGCGCGACTCGCGCTTGACGCGACCGAGCGCATCGAATTCGACGACCCGCGCCGTCGTGCTGCCGTCGAAGGCGAGGAGCGTCGTCTTCAGCATGCGACCCATGGCATCGACCGCCGTCGTCCGGGTGTTGCCCCCGCGCGAGACCGTGGCCACCACGCCGTTGTAGCAGCCGGCCGTCGCGCCGCAGCCGCCGTCGGGACGGGGGCCGTAGCTGATCGTCAGGGTCGGCTCGATCGCCCAGTTGGACTGATAGGTGTCCGACTGGATCGGCCGCCGCAGGGCGTCGTAGCGCTGCACCGTCTGGACACCGTTGATGTCCATGCCGGCCATGGCCAGTCCGTAGCCCGGGTGCACCGCAGTCCACTGAGTCGGCCGGCAATCGATCGACACGTCGCACGGCGTGTCGGCCTGGGTGTCGACGTGTTCGCTCCACACCTGGCTGGCGTAGATGCGCTCGTCCGGCGCCAGGCTGGCGGCCGGACAGGTGATCGCGCCGGTGGCGCCATCGCGCGAGGGATTGCCGCAGTAGCGCCCGTACTCGATGTGGCTGACGCGGTCCGAGGCGCCCTCGGCCTTGCGCGTGATCTTCACCGGCAAGCCGTAGCCGGTGGCCGGCGCCGTGTTGTCGTAGACGATGTCGGTCCGCTCGTGCACGTTGGGACCCGGATTCTCGATGTCGATGCGAGTCAGCTGACCGAGCGTGTCGGCTCCCCAGCTCTGCTTGCGCCACTGGACCGTGCCGTCGGCCTCGGTCACCGTGGTCGTACGGCCCTGCGGAATGGCGATCAGCCAGTCGGCGATCCGGCTGGCGCTGGTGTCGAAGGTCGCGGTGAACTCGGACTTCACGCCGAGCTTGCGCCCGGCCGCCGTGCCGTCGCTGGTCTGGGTGGTTTGCGCCGTGAGATTGCCGTAGTCGTCGTAGGTGGTGCCGGTCGTGTCGGTGCGCACCAGAACCGTCGCCGGCTCGGAGATCGAGCCCCACAGCCGCGCCAGGTCACCGTGCAGATCGTTGTAGGCGGCGCCGCTCGGTCCGCCGAGATCGATGCTGACGTTCTGCTCCCAGGTGCTGGTGTGGCTGTCGCCCGGCTGCACCACATAGGTGCGCCCGCTGTTGGTCTGACGGAGCGAGTAGCTGTTCGTCGTCTGGGTGACGCGTGCGGATCGGGTGCAGGCCGCGGGAAGCGACGCGCCGGTCGCCCCTTGCCGGCACTGCGTCATCAGCGTGCCGCGAGTGGCGTCGGAGACGATCGGCATCACCGAGGTGACCGAGTCGGGCAGGCCCGAGCTGGGATAGTAGGTGGCGTAGCTGTAGGTATCGTTGGTCGCCGCCCGGTAATTGCCGTAGACGTAGGTCGTCTCTGCGAGCCGTTGCGGGTCCCAGATGCGGAAGGTTCCGAATCCCAGGAAGCCGCGCCCGCGCAGGTCCATCGCCGGCCGGGCATAGCTGTACTCCAGCGAATAGCCGCCGGCCAGGCTGCTGTCGCCGTTGACGTAGGCGGCCTTGCTGGTGACGCGCTTGACGACCGTCATGGCGCTGCGGACCGGCTTCATGGGGTAGCTCGCGATCAGTCCGCGGCCGCGGCCTTCGTCCCACACGCTGCTGTATTCGATCGCCTCGCGCTCCCACTTCTGGGCGTTGGCGCTGTCGAAGACTTTGACCACGCGGTCCCCGAAGTGCGGCACCTGCTCGGCGACGCGCCAGCGGCCGGCGACGACGCGCGCGATGTCGAGGAAGCCATCGCCGTTGAAGTCACCGACCTTGGAGGTCGTCCAGCCGCAGACCGTCGGCTTCCTGATCTGCGCGGTGCAGGCCATCGGCGTGCCCGGCTCGACGGTGGCACCGGAAGGGGTTCTCAGGTAGGTGATGTGGGAAAAGGTGCCGTCGCCTCGGGAGAGGTCGACCTGGATTTCATTGAACCCGGACGACTTGCGGAGGTTGACGATGTCGGCCCGGCCGTCGCCGTTGAGGTCGACGATGCGAACGCCCTGGTCGGTGTAGTTCTTGTCGTCTCGGTCGACCCCGATCGAGTGCGCATCGTCGGCGAGATAGCCGTTCCCGGTGTTCCAGTACAGCTTGGCCGTCGCGCTGGTTCCCGACCAGTTCAGCTTGAGCTGGTCATTGAGTCCGTCGCCATTGAAGTCCCCGAACAGCGAATTGTCCTCGATGGACGGAAACTGGTTGTTGAGGCCGGTCGTATCCGCGCCGGCGGACACCGCCTTGATGGTGCCCGCGTCGTCCATCAGCAGGGCGACCGCGTTGTCCGGACAGTTGCCCCCCGATCCGGTGCTCGAGCGGGAGGAGGTGATGACCGCCACGCGGCCATTGCCCTCGGGATCGGTGATCAGCGAGCGGCAGCCAGTCGTGATGACCGCGCCGTCGAGCCTGGGCGTGTAGAGGGTGGAGTCGAACCCCATGCCGCCGCCGAGGTTGAGCCGGATGCGCCACGGTCCGTAGAAGAGATTGGAGACGTTGCCGCTCGCGTCCTCGTTCCAGCTGATCCCGGAAGCGATCAGGTCGGCGAGTCCATCGCCGTTGATGTCTCCGAAATTGGTCAGGTAGCGCTTGTTGCTGCCGGTCGCGGGGCAGGCCTCGTCGGCCAGGACGGAAGTGTCGTTGAAGCGGTGATTGACGTTGTCCCACTGCAGTCCGATCTGGCGGCAGGTGGCGCCCACGCGGTGGACCCAGATCTCCGCCGAGCCGTCGCCCTGCAGGTCGACCGCTCGCGTCGCTGCCAGGCCATCGTCGGACAGATCGACGCCCGACGTCTGCGAGTAGTAGTTGTTGATCGATGGACTGCTGCCGGACCGGGCGCCTCCGCGAAACGCCGTCGATTGCCCTGCGGCATTCGCGCCTCCGCGGTTGTACAGCAGGTCATCCGTGCCGTCGCCGTTGGCATCCAGGACCATCGCGACGGCTGGGACGGCGCCGTTGAACTGAAATGCTTCGTCCGAGCCGCCCCGCGTCTGGTCGTTGAAGCGCGGTTCGGCCACGGTGTCGGCCCACGCGAACTGCTTGGACCAGGTGCTCCCGGCCGTCGAGGCCCCGCCCGGCAGCCAGCCCGAGCGCTTCACCGAGGCGAGACGGCTGCGCCCCGACATCGGGCTCACGGACGGTTCGTAGGTGAAGTCGTACTGCCACAGCCTGGCGGTCGACGACGGATTCGGCCCGTACATCACGACCGACGTCAGGCGGCGGGTCAGTTCGCGGCGAATCCCGCGTTGCCAGCTGAAGGATGGGTCGGGCCGATTCTCGAAGTTGAACTGGACGTAGCGCGTGGCGGTGGAGCCATCCGAATTGCCGTAAAGGATGCGATACGGCACGTACTCGAAGCCGGCGAAGGGTCCGCCGCTCGGGATCGCGACGTTCCACTTGGTGTAGCGGTAGTACACGCTGTTGCCGGCCCGGTCCTGCTCGATATCCAGCAGCCACACCGCGGGCACGTTGACGCCGACACGTGCGGTGGTGGTGCCGGTGGCAGCGAGTTGCTCGCTGACCGCGGCGACGTACGTGCGGATCCGGCCGTCACGGTCCCAGATCTTGAATTTCGTGGGTCGGCTCGACGTGACCTCGGTGATCCGGATCCTGGCGAACGAGTCCTGTTCGGTGCGGTACTCGGAGTCCAGCGCACCGTAGTTGCCACTGACGACGGTCAGCTTGCGTCCATCGAGACAATAGTGGTCGTCTCCGCCGTCGAGATTGTCGACACCGTCCGTGACGCCCTCCGTCGGGATAGACAGGGCTTTTCCGCAGCGCGTGATGCTGGAAAAGCCCGAGATGGAAAAGCCGGTGCCCAGCATGCCGTTTCCGAGGTTGCTCGAGTAGCTGAGCGCGAGGTGCGGCTGCATGCCAGCGCGGCCATCCGGGACATCGATGGGAATCGAGTACTCGAACGTCCCATTGGGCGTGACATTCCACGACTCCGGCAGGTAGCCCACCGACGTTGCCGCGGTCAACGGCGCGCTCGGCATCTTGAACGCCACGGGCTGCGCCGGCGGCCCGGTGAATGCGGTGGCCGCCTGGGGGGCAAGCGACCTGGCGACCATCCACGGTGTCGCAGCGACGGCATAGTCCGACCCAGCGAGGAACACGGTTCCCGCGATTCCGGCGGACAACAGGGCCTTTCGGCCCGACATCCTGATCATTGCTCTCTCTCCAAACAGTGGGCCCGGCAGGGCTGTGGCGCCGACAGGAGGCGCGCCGGAAGGGTTCGACGGCGATGCACGTCCACCAATCGGTTCCTCGATACGCATGAGCGGAAAGAATCCCGCCACCGTCGTGAGGTGGTGTCCGGGACGGCGCCGGCTCCGAGGCGATGGCAGCGGTCAGCGGCGCACTGAAGCGCGGGGCTCGTCGCGCCTGTTCATCCGTTCGTCATCGCGCTCGACGCGTGGATCGGGCGAAGCGACGGATACCGGCGACGACCGGTTCGGCGATGCCTCGCCGAACGAATAGCTTCGGGCAGAGCGAATCTTCGAGAGGCCGCAGGCGGATTCCAGCTGATGCGGCAATGCGCGTCGACAAGAACGACACCCACATCGTGCGCGGTCAGGACGGTTCTCGGCAGCACCTCGCGGAGAACCAGGATGTCCGGCGATTGGCGCGCCGGTCTGGCACGGACCGACGGTGTCGGGACCGACCTGTTCGGACATGCGCACCGGTCGCGGCCGCGAATGAAGCTCCAGCACACGGGCTTGCGCTCAGGCCACGGCGTTCGCCTCACTGCGCCCCTCGTCGGGGCTGCGTACCTCAGCGCCGAGATGTCAGATTGGCACGCAGGATGTCCGTCTGTTTCGCCAGAGATGACATCTTCGTGCGGTCGGAGCCGATGTGCCGATCGGCCTGTTCGAGCGCGATGCGGGCTTCATCGTTGCGATGGGCAGACAAGCGTGCTCGTGCCAGGAGGATCCAGTTTTCGGCGAACCATTGCGGTGATGCCCCAGCGACCTTGCCACTGAGCGCAGGCACTGCGTCTAGCGTTGCATTCGCGCCGTCAATGTCGCCGGCTGCGAGTTGCGCGTCGCCCAGGTCGTAGACGGAGTCCGCCACCGAGTACGGATTCATGTCGCCGTAGACGCGCCGGCGTATTGCCAGCGATCGCGTGAACGCCGGAATGGCCTCGCGCGGCTGTCCCGCCCGGACCCGGCAGCGGCCGCCGATGCTCAGCGGATCGATGCGGTATTCGTCGGTATCGCCCGCGACGGCGTCGTACTCGGCCAGTGCGTTGTCGGCGGCCCGGATGCAGGCGGCGTAGTTCTTGGCGGCGTTGTAGACCGAGGCTTCCATGCGATAGGCGAACGCCACCATCGCGTGATTGGGACCGTTGCGTTCGGGAATGGTCCGCGCCGCGGCAATGGCCGAGTCCAAGGTGGCGATCGCCTCTTCGGTACGGCGCAAGTCGCCAAGCGCGCCGCCCAGGCGGATCTCATTGGTGATCTGCCAGCGGTGGTGCGGGCCGAGCACCTGCGCGCCGAGCGTGTGTGCGCGGGACAGGTACTCCAGCGCCTTCTCCGGACCCGGTTCAAATGACTGATACGTGCCACCCAAGGTTTCGTAGGCCAGGAACAGCAGGCGATCGGGCGCGCGCCCGGACTTCTCGAAAGCGTCGATCACGCCGTGCAACAGCACTCGCGCCCGTGCCTCGTCATGCGTCATGAGCAGGATGCTGGCGCGGATCAGGTCGATCAGATCGCGCTCCTCCGCGGCCTGTTCGCGCGGGAGGCGGTCGATCAATGCGGCGGCCTGGTCGAGGCGGCGACCGGCTTGATCGTAGCGGCTGAGGGAAATCTCGCAGTCCCCCAGCATCGCGAGCAGCCGAGCCCGCGAGACGTCCAATTCGTGCCCGCTGCCGACCGTCGTGAGCACCCCGTCACCGAGGGCGATCGCCTTGTCGGGCTCGTTCGCCTCGTTGTAGAGCTCGACCACATCGGTGACCAGATCCAGACGCATCGCGTCGGACAGCCCGTTGCGCGCGCCGAGCTGCGCGGCGGCGCGATCGAGAATCACGATTGCCTGCAGGCGATCGCCCTGATTGAGCGACGGATCGGCCTCGCGGATCAGGCCACGCAGGATCTTGCCGGTGGCCTGCACCTGGCGTGATTGCGCGCTGGCCGCCTCACGCGCGCTGCGCACCTGCCAGATGTCCCACGCGAGCAACAGCAGCAGCATCGGCAAGAGCACGGCGACTGCCCCGTGCGCGCGCGGATGCCGCGCCCGGAGGAAGCGCAGGTGCTGCAGGGGGGACCAGGATCGCGCCGAACTCGGCAGTCCTGCGTGCACGCGGCGCAGGTCGTCGCGAAGTTGCGCCGCGCTGTCGTAGCGACACTCCGGGCGAACATGCGTGGCTCGCGCCACCACCGCGTCGATATTCGCGCGTACCGTCGGCGGGAGTGATGGCGTCGTGGTTCCCGGGTCCGGCGCGAGCAAGTCGCTCAGCAGCAGCCCGAGCTGGTAGATGTCGGTCGCAGGAGTGATCGGCCTGCCCTGCCACTGCTCCGGGCTGGCATAGCTTGGAGTGAACAGCGCCGGTGCATCGCGGCCGTCTTCGCTGCGGCGCAAGGCGATGCCGAAATCGATGAGCTTGACGTGGCCTTCGAGGTCCACCAGCACGTTGCCGGGCTTTACGTCGCGATGCACGATCTCGCGCGCGTGCGCATGCGCGATCGCGTCGGCGATCGTGACCAGCAGGTCCACGCGCGCGCGCCAGCCTAGTGCGCGCGATTGGCAGTGCTGGTCGATCGGCAGCCCTTCGACCAGCTCCATGGCGAACCACAACTCGCCGTCAGGGAGCTCGCCGCCGTCCAGGATTCGAGCGATGGCCGGATGGGTGAGACTGGCCAGCACCTCGCATTCCTGCCGCACGGACGTGCGCGCCGCACTCGCGGCGGCGATCAGCTTGACGGCGACGCGCTGCGCGAAAGTGCCGTCGCAACGCTCGGCGAGGTACACGGCAGCGCTGCCGCCGGTGCCGATCAACTCGATGACGGCGAAGGCACCCAGGCGCGTGCCGGGCTTCAGCACGGCAGGATCCGCCCCAGGGTCGCCGCTGCTGAACAGTCCGCTGAGCAGAGCGCCGCCGGTGACAAGGCGCAAGGCGTCGTCCGTCATCCACTCCCCCCGCGGTGCGTCACCGTCGAATCGATACGGCGACGATGATATGGCGGGCGACACTCGGGGACCGCCCACCATTCCGCCCGTGTTCGCACGGCGTGCGAGCCTGCCCGCACGATGCACCGACGTGTGCGGGCATCGCGTTGGCGCGCTGCGCCTCTACTGCAACTGTTTCAGCAACGCCGACAGCTTCGCGTTGTTTTCCAGCGCCTGGATCTTCGGATTGCCGAGCAGGCTCGTGTAGTCGCCGTTCTGGATCGCCTGGATGATCGCCGGGTCGGCGAGCAGCGCCTGGATCTGCGGGTCGGATTGCAGGTCGAGGATCGACTTCATCATCTCCGGGTCCTGCACCAGCTTCGATTCGAGCTGCTTCGACTGCGCGGCGAGCTGGCTGTTCTGCGCGGAATGGCCCGTCCCGGTATCGCCGTCGTCGCGCTGCCCGCCGCCGTAGACGATGCGGGCGACGTCGGACTGCTGGATGTGCAGCGTGCCCATGCTGCGCGACACGACCGTGTAGACGCCGTGGTCGATGCTCTGGATGTCGCCCTGAACGCGGCTGCCGTCCCTAAGCTCGATGGTCGGGGTGGCCGCCGAGGCGGCGATGCCGAAGACGAGGCCGACGCTGGCCAGTGCTGCCTGCAGGATGCGAGTCATCGTCCACTCCAGATCGGTATCGACGCGTCCAGCCAGCCTACTCCGCTTCGACGCGCGCCGGGCGCCGGTCGTCGGCAGTTTGCCGGACAAGGGCGGCGCCGGATCGGGAATCGTTCAACGCCCCGGCCCGGAGGCGGCGGATGACGATCCCTCCAGGAACCGTGCCGGCGCCGGTGATCCCACTACCGTAGCCGCAATGAATTCGCGCCTCGCCCGCATCGCCCTTCCCTTCGTCGTCGGGTGCGCCGCGACCTCGGCCCGCGCCGACGACGCCCCCGCCTTCGACCGCCCCGGCCTGTCCTTCGCCGCCGCGGTGCTGCCGGCCGGCAACTTCGACTGGGAGCAGGGGCTACCGGACTTCGAGCACGACTCGAGCGCCGGCGTGCGCACGAACACCTATGCCGCGAACACCGAGTTCCGCCTCGGCATCGGCCATGCACTCGAGCTGCAGCTCGCGGGCTCGCCGTGGAATCGGGTGACCGTCCGCGATCACGGCGTGCACGCCAGCGCCACCGGCGCCGGCGACACTCGCGTGGCCGTGAAGTGGGCGCCGCCGCTCGCCACCGGGGGCCTGTCCTTCGCGCTGCTCGGCGCGGTCAGCCTCGATACCGGTGCCGCTGCCTTCAGCAGCGGCACCACGGTTTCCACCGTCGGCGTCGCGCTCAGTCGCGACCTCGGCGACGGCCGCTCGGTCGGCGGCTACCTCAATGTCGACCACGACCGCAGCAGCAACGTCGTCAGTTCCTCACTGAGCTACGGCTTCCCGCTGAACGATGCCGTGGGCGTTTTCGTCGAAGTCGGACACGGCAGCGGCGGCGGCCCTGCCACCAGCGTCGCCGGCGGCGGCCTCACCTGGCTGGTCGACAACCGCCTGCAGTTCGACCTGTCGGCGCACGTCGGACTCACCTCTAGGAGCCCAGATCTCGACGCAGGCTTCGGCATCTCCTACCTCTGGCCCTAGCGCAGCAGAAGCAGGTGGGCCGGGAGCCCAGACCGCACGCCGAGCTCACCAGTAGCGTCATGTCAGAGGGTCGCCAGGGATCCCTGCACGGCGGTCTTCGTCCATTCCATACGATCTACGTTGTTCATTTTATTCGGATTATCCCGCTCGCCCACTACTCGGACGGACTCCCCATGGACCCGCCAGCGTGGATTTCGCGCAGCGACATCCACGCTGGCGTGTTTCGCCACTACAATTGCGTTTCCGCCACTGCGCGCACCCCGCGCCCGGGACGATGCTTACTCCACCAAGGCCAGCAACGGCCTCATCCCAGGAGCAAGACCATGCGTACCTCGACCCTCGTTTCCGCCCTTGCCGCGACCCTCGCGCTGGCGACCGCTTCGACCCACGCCAACATCCCGAACGAACTGAAGGACAGCATCTACGTGGCCGGCAGCCACTACACCGCCGTGCTGCACCAGCAGCAGCAGGACTGGACGCTGACCCCGGTCGACGGTCACGACCTGACCGTCAACGCCGCCGGCACAGGCTGCACTCCGGGCGGTGCGATTCCGGAAGGCGTGTGGCTGGTGACCCGCGGCGCCAACGGCGCGGTGACCCTGACCGCCCCGTCCGCCACCGAGCTTCCGGCGGGCTTTCCGGCCGAGATCGCGCTCTCCGCGTGCGGCGACACCCACGACGGCGGTCCCTATGTAGCGGCTCCGAAGGCGCTGATCGACTGGCTGTCCGAGTCCTCCAGCGCGGTGCTGATCGCCCCGTGATGCCGGCAAGACGCCACGCCGCTTGAAGCACATCGCCGCCCCGCAACGCCCGCGACTCCCAGGCCCGGCCTGGGTTTCGCGTTTCCGGACGCCGCCGCCCTTGTTCGTCGCATCCAAGGAATGACATGACCCCCGCCCCCACGCCGCCGCGCGGCCTCAAGCTCGGCCTGCTGGTCACCGACCACGTGATGCTGTCCTCGATCGCCACCGCCAGCGACACGCTCCGGGTCGCGCAGCGGCTGGCCGAGATCCGCGACCCGGCGAACGCGCCGCGCTTCGAGAGCTTCTTCTTCTCCGCTCGCGGCGCGGACTCGGCGATAACCTCGACCGGCCTCACGATCAGCGGATTCGCCAACCCCGACACGCCGGTCGACATCCTGATCGTGCCCGGGATGATGTCGGCCGGGCCGCAGCAGCTGCTGGCGCGGGTCGACACCATGGCCCCGGAGATCGAGCTGCTTCGCCACGCGCACCTGACCGGCACCCGGGTCGCCGCCTCCTGCTCCGGCACCATGCTGCTCGGCGCGACGGGTCTGCTCGACGGCCGCCGCGCGACCACCAGCTGGTGGCTGGCAACCAGCTTCCGACAGCGCTTCCCGAAAGTGCAGCTCGAAGCCGACGCGATGCTGATCGACGACAACGGCCTGATGACCACCGGCGCCGCGACCGCGATGCTGAACCTGATCCTGCGCCTCGTCGGGGAGGTCGGCGGCGAGGCACTGGCGCTGCAGACCGGACGGATGCTCGCGGTCGACACCGAGCGCCAGAGCCAGGCGCCCTACGTCAGCCAGGCCCTGCTCGAACGTCCGCGCCATTCGCTGACCGAACGCGCCGACAAGTTCCTGCTGAAGCGACTGCACGAGGAGGTCAGCGTCGAGTCCCTGGCGGCGCACCTCGGTACCAGCGAACGCTCGCTGCTGCGCCACTTCAAGACCCACTACGGCGTGAGCCCGCTTGCCCACATCCAGCGTCTCCGGGTCGAGCGCGCGAAGGCGCTGCTCGAATCGACGCACCTCAGCTTCGACGAGGTGGTCGAACGCTGCGGGTATACCGACGTGTCGTCGTTCCGGAAGCTGTTCAAGCGGGCGACGTCGCTGACGCCGGGCGATTACCGGGATCGGTTCCGGCTACGGAAGGCGTAATCCGGGGGCTCGACGCCCGGAATCGGGAAATCCCGTCATCGCGAGCGCAGCGAAGCAATGCAGCGCCTTGGCCTTTGGGACCTCAGTGCCAGAGCGAAAGGCGCTGGACTGCTTCGCTGCGCTCGCAATGGCGGGACGGCGGTGGGCGGGAGGCAACTTCGACGGTGCGTCCGAGACGCCGCCAGCGCGCCTATTTCTTTCCGTGGGCCCCGCGCCGCATCAGGAACACTTCGCCCCGCGCCTGCCGCACGTCGACCCTGCGGCCGAACTGGGTGACTTCGAGTTCGCCACGGTCGGCGAGGGTCGCGATGGTGTCGCGCAGGGGACGCATCAGGTCGCGCCAGCCCACGTCGAGCTGCGGCGCGAGACCGCGGGCGATGTCGCAGGGATTGAGCGGCCGCGCCACCGACGGCGCCGCGAGGGCGCCTAGGACGCTGCGCTCGAGCCGGATCTGCATGTTTTCGTCGAATGCACAGACCACGGCGTCGGCAACTTTTGTAACGGGACGCGCTTTTTACGCTTCCCGACGCCTTCGCGCAAGCGGCGGCGCCGCATTGGTAATGCGCGCGGGGCTCGTGGATACTCGGCCGAGGCCCCCGGGGACGCTGCCCGATGAAGATCGTTTATCACGCCGATCACGCCTTCGATGCCCATCTGGTCCGTGCCTACCTCGAGAGTGAGGGGGTGCATTCCTGGGTCAACGGCGAGTTCCTGGTCGGCGCGATGGGCGATCTCCCGACCCTGGGCCTGGTGACGGTCGCCGTGAACGACGACGACGCCGTGCCGGCCGAGCGACTGGTCGCCCAGCTGCTGGAACGCCGTCGTTCCCCGGCCGCACTGGCCGACGACGAAGGGCCGCTGGGCCTCCTGGCATGATCCGCGACATCGCCCTTGCCGCCGTGCTGGGACTGGCGGCGACCGCGCATGCGGAACCTGCGCCCGGCCACGCGGTCAATCCCTACCGGATGTTCCAGCAGGCGCTGGCCGTGCAGAAGGCCGTCGCCGGCAATCCGCGCCTGCGCGCCGTGGCCTACGTCGAAAGCCGCGATCCGTCGGTTCGACCCGGACAGATACAGCTCACCATCCATGCCAAGAGCGGCGACCGCGCGGTCAAGGTCGGCACCGACGGCCGACTCGACTTCCCGCTGGACGACGCGTTGACGGCCGAGGACCCACCGGTCGAGGCCAACCAGCCGAAGGGCAGCATGGTGCTGACGGTGCGCCTCGAGCTGGTCGTGCCCGGCCTGCGCTGGCCGGCCGCTGAGCTGCGCGCCGCCCTCGCCGACCTCGACCAGCTGCTCTCCGCCGACGCCCCGCCGATCCGCGGCATCGAGCTCACCTTCCGCCACGGCGATGGCGTCAGCGTCACCGTGCGCGGCGCCGGCGAGCGGCTTCTGCTGCCCGACCGGAAGAATCACGTCGTGCTGATGCGCGACGACCTCGACGCGAAGCTGACCGATGTGGAAATGTCCGAAAGCCCGACGGTCGCGCTGCCCTATGCGCCGAACTGAGCCGGCCGGGGGTCGCTGAGGTGCGCGCGCCGCGCTGGGCCGGCTGGCTGGGTCTCGCAGGTGTCGACCACCACGAGAATCCGCGGGCGCGCCGCTGGCACCGGCGCTTCGAGTGGTTCCTGATCCCGCTGGCGGTGTGGCTGCCGCTGCAGTGGTACCTCGAGGTGCACGGCGACCTGCCGCTGGAGGAAATCCGGATCCTCGACTGGACCGTGTGGATCGCGTTCGCGCTGGAACTCGTCGTGGTCGGCGCGATGGCCGACCGGCCGCTGCGCTACGTCCGCCACAACTGGATCAGCCTGGTGATCGTGGTCGCCGCGTTCCCGCTGTACTGGCACAACGGCGCGTGGATCGCGATCGCGCGATCGCTCCGGCTGTTCGTCCTGTTCTCGGTGGTGCTCCGGATCGCCGCCTTCTTCCGCCGCGTGCTGGGGCGCAACCAGCTCGCGCCGACCCTGCTCGCGATCTTCGTGATCACCATCCTCGCCGGCGTCCTGGTCGCGGCCGTCGACCCGCAGCGCTTTCACACCCCGGGCGAGGGCATCTGGTGGGCCTGGGAGACGGTCACGACGGTCGGCTATGGCGACTTCGTGCCCTCCAACTGGCCGGGACGAGTGATCGCGATCTTCCTGATGATCTGCGGCGTGTGCCTGATCGCGCTGCTGTCGGCGACCTTCGCGGAGCTGTTCATTGCCGAGGAGGAGCGCCGCGCGCTGTCGTTGCGCCACGACATCCTCAACCGACTCGCCGAGCAGATCGGCGAGTTCGACCGCGCCACCAGCGACCGCCAGGAGATCCTCACCCAGCTGGAACGGATCAACGCGCGGCTGGAACGCCTGGAACAGCGCTTGATCGACCCGCCGCCGTCGGCGCCGGACTGAACTACCCCTGACGAAGGTCACGGTGGCGATGCGCAAGAATCGCTCCCCGGCTCCGGTCCGCTGTGTCGAAGGGAACGTTTGACCCTTCCTTCGCCGCTGTGGTCCGGACAGAGTGCACCGGATTTCCGGCCTTGCAGTGTCCTGTCGAGGCACCAGATTACGTTAGCTGACGAAGTGGCGAAGGAACGCCGCCCCTCTGCGGTCCGCAGGAAACCCGGGACCGCGGTTCGATGCTGGATCCGTCCCACTGAATCGTGAAATCCGACCATGAACCTGTTCAAGTCCCTGCAGCTGCCCACGCCCGACCAGTGCCTGCCCGGCCGCGCCATGCCGATGCCGCTGGTCAACCGCCACCATGTCCACGGCCATGCGCTGCGCAACGGCTTCGAGGGCCTCGAGCAGATCGTCTTCGGAATGGGCTGCTTCTGGGGCGCGGAACGGAAATTCTGGTCCCTGCCCGGCGTCTACACGACCGCGGTCGGCTACGCGGGCGGTCACACGCCGAATCCGGACTATCGCGAGGTCTGTTCGGGCGCCACGGCCCATACCGAAGTCGTGCTGGTGGTCTATGACCCGCGCCGGACCAGCATCGAGGCCCTCCTGAAGGTGTTCTGGGAGAGCCACGACCCGACCCAGGGCATGCGCCAGGGCAATGACACCGGCACCCAGTACCGCTCCGCCATCTACACCACGACGCCGACCCAGCACGCGGCCGCCGTCGCCTCGCGAGCGACCTTCCAGCAACGCCTGACCGACGCCGGCTACGGTGTGATCACGACGGAGCTGCGCTACCCCGCGCCGACCTTCTACTACGCCGAGGACTATCACCAGCAGTATCTCGCCAAGAATCCCGGCGGCTATTGCGGCCTGGGCGGCACCGGCGTCAGTTGCCCGATCGGGGTCCTGAACGAGGTCGCGTGAGTCGCGGGAATCCGGAGCGGGGGAGAGGGCATCTCTCTGTCGGCGACCGCCAGCTCCGCAGTTCCCGTGTCGTCGAGCGGATCCCGAACGGCTCCGGAGGGTACTGAGCGCGCCGCGAGCGGCGTATCGTTGCGATCACGGAAGCGGACCGGCGTGACTTTCCGGAACTTGCCAGTGCGCGTCATAACAGGCCGGTGCAACCGGGCCTGCCGCTTCCGATCATCCGCTCCCGAGTCCTTGCCGATGACCATCGAACTCGTCCACGGCGACATCACCCGGCTCGACGTCGACGCCATTGTCAACGCCGCCAACGAGGCGCTCGCCGGCGGCGGCGGCGTCGACGGTGCGATCCATCGCGCTGCGGGTTCGCGCCTGTCGGCCGCCTGCCGTGCGATTCCCGCGGTGCGGCCCTACGTGCGGTGTCCGACCGGCGAGGCGCGGATCACGCCCGGCTTCGACCTGCGGGCAAGCCACATCATTCACACCGTAGGGCCGGTCTGGCACGGCGGCCGCGCCGGCGAGCCGGAGCTCCTCGCAGCCTGCTATCGCGCCGCGTTCGTGCTCGCCGCGCAGCACGGCGCCTCCAGCATCGCGTTCCCGGCGATCAGCTGTGGCGTGTTCGGCTATCCCCTGGCGGCGGCCACGACGGTCGCCGTCCGCGAGGCACGGACCTGGCTGTCCGGACGTCGCGAGCCGCGGCGCATCGTGTTCTGCCTGTTCGGCGAGGACGCACTGGCGGCGTATCGGCGGGAGCTCGGCACCGAGGACTGAGCCGAAAGCCGTCGTCGCGCACGCGGTGAATCCACCCGTCGACCACGGAGGCCGTCCCGACACGCGGTGTTCAATCCGCCGCGGCCGTCACCCGCCGGATCACCTCGTCCAGCTGCACCCGCCGGAAGGGCTTCGCGAGATGCGCGTCGGCACCGGCGGCGAGGCAGTGATCGACTTCGTTGACCATCGCGCTGGCGCTGACCACCACGATCGGCGTGCGACGCACGCCCGGCGCGGCGGCCTCGACGGCGCGCATCGCGCGGGTGGCGGCGAGACCGTCCAGCACCGGCATCAGCCAGTCGACCAGGACCAGGTCGTATCCGCCGGCGCGGAACAGCGACAGGCCCTCGGAGCCGTCGCGCGCGAGCACGCAGCGATGCCCGAGCACCTCGAGCATCGACTGCAGGATCTCCTGGTTGACCTCGTTGTCCTCGATCACCAGCACTGACAGCGGCGAGCGCGGACTCGCGGTACGGTCATCACTCACGGGCCAGCTCCGGCGCGGCGCGGAGGCGGCAGAGTAGGGAGCGACGAACCAATTTCCAAGCCCGGGCCGTATGATCGGCGGCGCGCCGGTTCCGGCGCGAGGGAGCCGTGGGTGGACGTCGGGGACGCGCACGGGCGGCACGCCGGTCGCGCGGGCCGCGGCGCGACGAGGAGGCATGCATGTTCCGGCGCCAGCAGTTCGCCACCATCCGTCCGCGCGTCGAGGGACTCGTGGTCGCGCTCGTGCTGCTCGTCATGTCGCTGTTTGGCGTCGGCTACACCTGGCGCGCAGCGGCCGACGCCCAGCTGCAGGCGGTGCGCACCGAACTCGGCCAGCTCGCCAGCACCGCGGCGCAGCTGGTCGACGGGGACCTGCATCGGAGTTTCACCCGGGCCGAGCAGACCGGCAGTCCGCCGCACCTGTACGCGCTGGAGCCCCTGGTCCGCTTCCACCGTGCCACCCGCGACGTCATGTACGTCTACACGGCCGTCCTGAAGGACGGCAAGCCGGCGCTGGTGCTCGGCACCGACTGGCTGTACCGGGTCGCCGGCGACGAGCTGCCACCCGACCCGATCATGGCGCCGATGGCCGGCGACGACCTCGAGTGCATCGAGGCACTGCAGCGTCGTCAGCTGGTCGTGCAGGCGGCGCCGGTTGCCGGAGGGCACCGCAGCTATCTGTCCGCGTTCGCACCGTTCTACGACGGCAAGGGCGAGTTCGTCGGCGTGCTCGGCATCGACATGACCACCGACGAGCTCGATCGCCGACTGGCGCCGATCCGTCAGGCGGCCGGACTGGCGATCGGCCTGCTCGGAGCGCTGTCGATCCTGCTGGGGTGGGTGGTGCACACGATCCGCCGAGGCCAGCACGCGGCCTTGGAGCGCGAGCACGCCCAGCTCGACGAGCTCGCGCGCCTGTCCGATCGCGCCGAACAGGAAGCCGCCACCGCACATGCACTGGCCCTGCACGCCGAGGCCGCGAGCGAGGCGAAGTCGGCCTTCCTCGCCACCGTCAGCCACGAGCTGCGCACGCCGATGCACGGCGTGCTCGGCATGCTCGACCTGCTCGAGGACACCCCGCTCGACGATCGCCAGCGCCGCTACGTCACGGTGATCGAGCAGTCGGGCCGGACCCTGCTCCGGATCATCGACGACATCCTCGACTACTCGCGCGCCGAGTCCGGGCGGGTCGAGCTCCGGATCGCACCGATGTCGCCGAGCCGCGCGGCGGCCGATGTCGTCGCGCTGCTGCGCGAGCAGGCCCTGCTGAAGTCCCTGCGGCTCGCGCTGGTGGATCGTCTCGCGCCGGAGCAACTGATCGAGACCGACGCGGATCGCCTGAAGCAGGTGCTGCTGAACCTGGTCGGCAACGCCATCAAGTTCACCGCGAGCGGCGAGGTGACCCTCTACCTCGATCCGCTGGCGGGCGGCGCCGTGCGCTTCGTGGTGGCCGATACCGGTCCAGGGATCACGCCGGCCGACCAGCTGCGACTGTTCCAGCCGTTCACCCAGCTCGACAACACCGCGACCCGGCGCGCCGGCGGAAGCGGCCTCGGCCTCGCCATCAGCCAGCGCCTGATCGGCATGCTCGGCGGTCGGATCGAGATCGCCAGCGCCCCCGGTCAGGGCTCGGAATTCTTCTTCGTGCTGCCGGCGCGTCAGGGTCCGCCGCAGGTCTCGCCGCAGGCGCCCGCTGCGATCGCCCTGCCCTGACGCTCGTCGATGTCGCCCTCGCGATACGGCGAGCCGGCGAAGCGATCGGCCAGCCAGCGGCGCGTGGCGATGCGATTGCCGTAGCGTCGGGCGTGCGGGAATTCGGAGCGCTCGATCGGCTCCTGTGGGTCGGCGATGTGGAACGTGTTGAAGCGCTGCATGGTGTTCTCCTGTCGGGATAGCATTCGATGCTTCACAAGATAGAATTGCGGCGCCTTATTGAAAATCGAAGATTCGGCAATCAAGCCTTGAAGCAAATCGAAACCTGACGGGAGAGACCGGGATGAGCCGCGCCCCCTTGCAAGCCCTCCAGGCCTTCGTGGTCGCCGCCCGCCACGGCAATCTCACGCGCGCCGCGCAGGCGCTGCACCTGACCGTCAGCGCGCTGTCGCACCAGCTGAAGAATCTCGAGGAGCGACTCTCTCGGCGGCTGTTCGAGCGTGGCCCGCGCGGCGTCAGCCTGACCGTCGAAGGCCAGCGCCTGCTCGACGCCGTCGGGCCGCACATCGACGGCATCGAGCGCGCGATGGGGCATCTGCGCGTGCGTGTCGCCGACGCGCTGACGGTCAGCGTGCTGCCGTCGATGGCCACCAGCTGGCTGATTCCGCGGCTGCCGGGTTTCGCCGCGCGGCATCCGGAGGTGCAGCTGTCGCTGCATTCCTCGGTCAGCGTGGTCGACTTCGCCGCGGAGCCGGTCGACGCCGCGGTGCGCTTCGGCCCCGGCACCTGGCCCAACGTCCACGTCGACAAGCTGTTCGACGACTGGCTGATCCCGATCGCCGCGCCGGAATTCATCGCCCGCCACGGCCAGCCGGACGAGCGCGATCTCGGCCGCTGGCCGCTGCTCGGCGATCCGAACCAGCGCTGGCACTACTGGTTCGAGAGTTTCGGCGGCACCGCCCCGAAGCGCTTCGTCGCGCAGTTCGGCGACTCCGAGATGCTGCTGCGCGCCGCCGCCGAGGGCCTCGGCGTCGCGCTCGGCCGGATGACGATGGCGCAGGCCCTGGTCGACGCCGGACGGCTGGTGGTGCTGTCGCAGTGCCGCCTGAAGTCCGACTTCGGCCACTACTTCGTCTACCCGGAACGCTCGGCGCGCCATCCCGGCATGCAGGCCTTCCGCACCTGGCTGCTCGCCGAGGCCAGCAAGTACGCCCGCCGGATCGACAAGGAGGCGGAGCGGATGTGTTCGGTCGATGGGGCGGTGAAGATGGCGGAGGATCAGCCACCGAAGAGGCGCCGGGCGTAGGGCGGTCGCTGTCCGCCATCGCGAGGCGTCCGGCGATGGCGGGCAGTGCCCGCCCTACGCCAGCTCGACGCGATTCCGGCCGTTGCGCTTCGCCGCGTACAGCGCCTGATCCGCCGCCGCGATCACGGCCGGCAACGCGTTGCTGCCCGGTTGCCAGCCGGCCGCGCCGATGCTGACGGTGACCGGGATGCCGTGCGCTCCGTTCGCGACGGCCCCGCGCAGCTGCTCGGCGAGGGTCGCCAGCGCCGCGGCATCCGGCAGGGTCCACAGCACCGCGAACTCCTCGCCGCCGTAGCGGAACAGCATCGCGTCGGCCGGCAGCTGCTGTGACAGCGCCGCCGCGACGCTGGTGATCACCCGATCGCCGATCAGGTGGCCGTGGGCATCGTTGATCGCCTTGAAGTGGTCGATGTCGATCAGCAGCACGCCGGTCGTCCGTGCGCCGCGGGCGTCGGCGAGCTCGTCGAGGCGCTCGTTGAAGGTGCGACGGTTGTAGGCGTTGGTCAGCGGGTCGTGGGCCGAGTAGTAGCGCAGCATCGCCCCGGCGCGCTCCTCGAGCCACGCGTAGGCGAACATGAAGGTGACCAGCAGCAGGTAGGACAGCCCGATGCGGGCGATGTCGACCCCGGCGGTGAACGGCGTCAGCAGCGCGCAGGCATAGGCGCCGAACAGCAGCATCGCGATCAGCGCCCAGCGCGCCGGCATCAGGAAGAACAGGGTCGGCGGCAGCACGTAGATCCAGTAGTGGAAGCTGCGGCCGTGGATGTAGCCGAAATAGGGAAGGAACGCGAGGATCGCGACCGAGAGCCAGAAGTAGATCCGCCCGGACAGGTCGTGGGACAGCGTCAGCAGCGCCAGCATGCACGCGGCAAGGATGACGAACACGCCGATCGCCAGGTTCACCGAGTCGCTGCGCCCGCCGATCCAGTTGGCGATGCCGAGCGCGACCATCGCCGTGAGGCCGACCGAACACATCAGCACGGCGACCCGCCAGCGCGTTTCGGCGCGCAGCTCCGAGAAGGAATCGTGGCGGGAGATCGGAGTCATCCGGGACCGGCATCGGCGCGTTGGCGCGCCCTTCGATGATCGGTCAGCGCAAGCGCGGGCGGCAATGGCGGCGCGGCCGGCGTGGCACCCCCGGGCAATGCAAACAACTGCAACAGCTGGTGATGGCGTTGCCGTCGCCCGCGAGGGGGCCGGCCGGAATTGTGAGGTATTTCACGGTTTTCGGACGATGTCACAACTTGTGCACTGCAACTTGAACGTTTGTTTGAAACGAGCGAACTTAGAGTCCAGACGAGCGCCGCCGGGGAGGCGGGGGCTCGCAGCTCTGGGGGCGGCCACTGGCCGCAAGTCTCGAAACGGCTTGGGGAATCGAATGAACTCGCATCGTCTCGCGCTGGCGGTGATCGCCACGTTGTCCGTGTCTTCCACCGTGTCTGCCGCGGAAGGGGTGTATCCGAAGCAGCTCGCCGGTCCGCCGTCGGAATTCGCGACGATGGCCCCGGCCGATCCGACCGCCGCCGCGGTGCATTCGAAGTCCGCGCTGCTGCCGCTCGACTTCGCGGCGTCCAAGGCCGGCGGCTTCGGCGCCAGCGTGACGCTGCCGGTCGAGGGCGAGAAGTTCCGCTTCCTGCTGTTCTCGACGGACACCCAGGCGGCCGGCTGGAAGCTCAACCTGCGCGACAGCCGTGGCGGCACGGCGAAGGCGCGCGGCGAGACGGTCGACCTGTCCTCGGTGCCCTTCGGCCTCGGCAACGCGGTGCTGTCGGCGCGCTACTTCGGCGTCGAGGCGGGCAGCGCCGGCAAGTGGTCGCTCAACGTGAGCTCCGCCGCCAAGGCCAAGCCGACCGGTTACGTGCTGCTGGAAGGCGATTCCGCGACCCAGCTGTACGCCGCGCAGGCCAAGAGCGCGCAGCAGCCCGGCCAGCCGGTGTCGTTCATGGCGAGCCTGTACACCGACGAGGCCGATAGCGACGCCAAGGTCGGCCGCGGTGCCGGTCGCGTCGCCAGCGCCGAGATGCGGGTCACCGATCCGGAGAGTGGCGCCCAGGCGCGCTACCCGATGTTCGACGACGGCGCGCACGGCGACGCCGCCGCGGGCGACGGCATCTTCGGCGGCAGCTTCGTCCCCGCCTCCAGCGGCAACTGGCTGGTGCAGGTCGTGGTCAGCGGCGACAACAGCGCCGGCGCCGCGATCGTCCGGACCTCCGAACATGTGGTGCCGGTGATGGCCTCCGACATCGCCTTCAAGGCGACGCCGGTGGAGACCGGCATCGACGACAACGATCGGCTGGTCTTCAGCCTGCCGGTCGAGCGCCAGTCGAAGGCCGAGCGCCACTACCGCAGCTACGCCGAGGTCTGGGGCAAGGACGCGACCGGCGCCGACGTCGCGGTCGCCTGGATCGGCGGCATGGTCTCGCCGGACGCCGGCAAGCTCAACCTGTCGCTCGACCCGCGCTGGATCTCGCTGGCGAAAGCCCAGGGCCCGTTCGAGCTGCGCAACGTCCGTCTCGACGATCCCGACGTCTACGTCACGCTGGCCAAGTCCGATCGCGTCGGCGTGGCGGTGCCGTCGATGAAGGCGATGCAGATGTCGGCGAAGGACATCGCGGTCGACGAGGCGATGACGATGGGCCCGCGCCCGGACGCGTCGAAGATCGCCAAGGGCACCGGCAGCCGCCTGCTGCTCGTGCACGGCTACTGCTCCGGCGGGGTGTGGCCGACCTCCAACTTCACCAACGCCTCGACCTTCCTCGATGCCAACCAGAGCCGCAGCAACGACGCCTTCGCGCGGCTGATCCTGTCCTTCGGCAGCACCTGGAACTCCTACGGCATCGTCGCGCACAGCCAGGGCGGCATGGCCGCGACCCACCTGTACAACTACTACTGGTCGGGCCTCGACAACGCGACCGGCAGTCGCCTGATCCAGTCGGTCGGTACGCCTTACAAGGGCACCAACCTGGCCGGCATCCTGGCGACGCTCGGCTCCTGGTTCGGCGTCGGCTGCGGTTCGCAGAATGACCTGACCTACTCCGGAGCGGCGGCCTGGGGCAACGGCATCACCACCACCACCCGCGCCAAGGTCAACTACTACACGACCTCCTTCAAGCTGACCAACTGGTGGACCAACGACTACTGCAACTTCGCCACCGACCTGGTCCTGTCGGATCCGGAAGACGGCACCACCGAGCAGGTCAACGGCCAGTTCTCCTCGGCGGTCAATCGTGGTCACACCACCGGCCAGTGCCACACTTCCGGCATGCGCGATCCGGCGCAGTACCAGGACGCGAGCCGCAATGCGGTGATGAACAGCAACGCGGCGAGATGAGCTGATTTCCCGGACACCGAAAAGAACCCCGCTCCGGCGGGGTTTTTTTCTACGGCGCGTCCGGTGGCGCGGAGCGTCGGACCCGGCAACCCTGTCCCCGCCGTTCCGAAAGCTCCGCCGGTATCGGTCCGCGGCTAGTACAAGGTGGCGCTCGTCGCGAGCCACGTCGCCAGCGTGTCGTAGCGCGTGGCGGTCAGGTTCTCGATCTGGAATACCGTGCCGGCGGGATACGCCGCCTCCTCCGCGACCAGCATGGCGACGCACGTTCCGGCGCGCGGCGCCTCCAGGGCGAGCAGCGCGTCCGCGAACGAGAACGGCAACTCGCGCTCGGATCGGTCCGTGATTGCCGCGACGAATCCCGGCGGGAACACCCGCAGCGCGCGAGGGTCTCCGTCCTGCTCGCCCCACTCCCGCCATTGCGCTTCGCATTGCGCCGACAACGAGGGCGAATGGAACGCCGTGGGGACGAGCTCCGCGATGCGGACGACCGGGTGGGGATAGTCCGGACTCAGCGCCTCGACGCCGTCGCAGACCTCGTAGAAGTGCCGGAGCTGTTCCGGAAGCACCACCCCGAGTCGCGCTTCCGCCGCCGCCACGCCACCCACGTCTGGCGCGCGCAACGACCCTGCCCAGACCTCCGGCTTGTCGAGACGCGCATGCCACTCCCGCACGAGCTCCGGCATGGCCAGCGTCGACAGCTGGTCGGCCTGAACGTTCTTGTCGCGCAACCGACGGGCGGTGCCGAACAGGACTCGCAGAAAGCCGAAGACATTCATTCGCGCAGCCTAGCGCCGGACCGGATGAAATGCAGTCGTAGGGCGCGCATTGCGCGCCATCGCGAGGCACATCGTCAGGACTTCCGCTTACGGCGACGAGCAGTCGCAGGGCGCGCACCGCGCGCCATCGCGAGGCGCTTGGCAAGCACTTCCGCAAGCGGCGAGGAGCGGCCGTAGGGCGCGCACTGCGCGCCATCACGAGGCGCATCAAGAGCAGGTCTGCTTTCGGCGAGGAGCGGACGTAGGGCGCGCACTGCGCGCCATCGCGAGGCGCTTGGTAAGGACTTCCGCTTTCGGCGAGGAGCGGACGTAGGGCGCGCACTGCGCGCCATCGCGAGGCGCTTGGTAAGGACTTCCGCTATCGGCGAGGAGCGGCCGTAGGGCGCGCACTGCGCGCCATTGCGAGGCGCTTGGCAAGCACTTCCGCAAGCGGCGAGGAGCGGACGTCGGACGTTGGCTAGGCCGATGACCGGTTCGGGCTAGAGCAGACGTCAGAGCTCGGCCACTGCGACATCGACACCACGCATCTCGCCGGCAAGGAAAGCGACAGCATCAGCCTCTTGTCAGATTGTGGATCGATACAGATGATGTATCGAAAATGTCTAGTCATGATCCGCGACATTCGGCGTACGAGGACATTGCGATGGCAGACGAACGCGAGCGCATCGAAATTCAACTAGCCCAACGCGAACTCGATCGCCTTGCAGCGGAGATCAGGGGTATTGAGCGTAGAGCCGCCACG
>JBGAPI010000063.1:0-26530 GCA_044221335.1 Ahniellaceae bacterium | reverse complement strand
CTGCGGACGAGACGCCAGCGCGGCACGTCGAGCTTGCGCTTCGCGACCACCTCGGCGAGCGCGGCGGGGTCGTCGCGCTCCGGGTCGAGGGTGATCAGGGTGACGTCCAGCCGCGCGCGCTCGTCGTCGGACAGGGCCTGCTCGGTGCGGCGGATCGTATCGATGATCAGCGGGCACACATACGGACAGTTCGCGTAGAACATCGCCACGACGCGCGGCCGGCCGCCGAGATCGCGGAAGCGGAGGACATTTCCGTCCTGGTCTTCGAGGCGCGCATCGAACTGGAAAACGGAGTCGCCGGGAATTCCCGCTGGCGCGGAGATTCCGCCATCCGGGACGTCGCGGTCGCTTGCAATGCTCGATGGGGCGGCAGCCGTGTACGCGACGAGACAGCTTGCGAATGCGGCGATGCGGATCAGATTCATGGTGCGGTGCCCTGGACGTCGCGGACGCAGCGGAAGCCCAGATTGCGGGTGCTCTGCTTCGCGTCGAGCGAAGACAGCAGGGCGACCCGCATCAGGATGGCGTAGTTCTCGCGGTCGGCGGTGGACAGCGCTCCGGCACCGCAGAACTTGAGGATTTCCGGGTCGCCCTGGTTGCGGTTGTCGCCGCTGATCATCATCCCGGCATAGTCGTCGACCCATTCCCAGACCAGGCCGTGCATGTCCTTCGCACCCCAGGCGTTGGCCGGTCCCCGGCCGACGCGTGCCAGCGCCGCGGCGGCCGGACGCGCGTACCAGCCGAGGATGCGCTCGCGCCAGGCGGGATCGTCGCGGGCATCGCGGCGGGTCTCATCGGCGGCGGCGACATATTCCCACTGATGCCAGGTCGGCAGTCGTGCCCGCTCGGATTCACAGTAGGCCGCCGCGGCAAACCAGCTCACGGTGGTGGCGGGCTGCTCCGCGTCGACTCCGCTGCCGGGCTCGGCGGGCCCGGCCCAAGCCGCGAGATAGCTGCTGTCGGCGAAGATCGCCGGCACCCGATCACGGCGCCATTCGGGATGTTCGGCAAGGAAGCGCTGGAAGTCGCCGACGGTGACCGGCGTGCTGCGGATGGCGAAAGCGCCGAGCCTGGCCTTGGCCGACTTGCCGTCGGGCGGGAGCACGCTGCGCAGTTCACCGGCGGCAATCGGTGCGTAGTCGGCCGCGGATGCGACCATCGCACTCGATGCCACTCCCGTCATTGCGAGGAGACCGAGGGCCGACGAGGCAATCCAGCGACTCGTTTCGACGCGCTGGCTTGCTTCTCTGTGCTCGCAATGACGGACCATGGGATGCACGAGGGTAGGGCGGGCACAGCCCGCCGTTGCGAAACGTTCCAGACCGAGGATGATCGTCTTGAAAATCGTGCCGGTGTGGCGGAGGCGGCCGGTGGCGGCCCTGCGTCAGTGCCCGCTGGCCGCCGGCGCTGCAGCCGCCCGCGCCTTCGCCACTTCCTCGGCGGTGATCTTCCCACCCGCATTGCCCCAGCTGTTCAGCACGTAGGTGCCGATGTTGGCGACCTCGTCGTCGTTCAGCTGGCTCATCGGCGGCATCACCGAGTTGAACTCCTTGCCGTTGACGGTGAGCCTGCCGGTGACGCCCTTCAGCATCGCGCCGATCACGCGCTTCGGATCGGCGGCAAGGTAGTCCGACTTCGCCAGCGGCGGGAACACGTTCGGCAGGCCCTCGCCGTTGGCCTGGTGGCAGACCGAGCAGGTGCCGGCGAACAGCGCCTGGCCGGCCTTCACCTGCTGGTCGACGGTGAGCGTGCCCTTGGCCGCCGACTCGGTCGCGGTGCTGACCGCCGCCAGGTTGGGCTGCGCGCGATCGCCGAGGTAGGAACTGTCGACCTCCTTGCCCGAATAGATCGCCTTGTTCTCCGGACCATCGGCCTTCAGCATCGCGATCGCGCCCTTGTTGAAGGCGCGGAAGATCGAGTGGTCGACCAGGATGTAGGTACCCGGAACCTCCATCCGGAACTCGGCGATCGCCGAGCCGCCGGCCGGGATCAGGGTGGTCTGCACATTCTCCTGGAAGTGCGTGCCGCCTTCGAACCAGACCTTGTCGAAGATCTCGCCGATCACGTGGAAGCTCGACACCAGGTTGGGGCCGCCGTTTCCGACGTACATGCGCACGGTCTCGCCGGTCCGGGTCTTCAGCGCGCGGTCGCCGGTCATCGAGCGCTCGGAGCCGTTGAACAGCACGTAGGTGGGCTTCTCGTCGATCGCCTTCTCCATGTCGAAAGGCGCGACGCCCTTCTCGCGGTATTTCGTCGTCGTGTAGAAGTCGCCCTGCATCACGTAGTACTCGTGATCGACCTTGGCGAGTCCCTGCGGCGGCTCGATCAGGATCAGTCCGTACATGCCGTTGGCGACATGCATGCCGACCGGCGCGGTGGCGCAGTGGTAGACGTACAGGCCCTGGTTCAGCGCCTTGAAGGTGAACTGCGACTCGTGCCCGGGCGCGGTGAAGCTCGAGGCCGCGCCGCCGCCCGGGCCGGTGACGCCGTGCAGGTCGATGTTGTGCGGCATCTTGTTGTCCGGGTGGTTCTTCAGATGGAACTCGACGGTGTCGCCCTGGCGCACGCGGATGAACGACCCGGGCACGGTTCCGCCGAAGGTCCAGAAGGTGTACTTCACGCCTTCCGAGATCTCCTTCTCGACCTCCTTCACTTCCAGATCGACGATCACTTTCGCGGGCGCGCTGCGGCCGGTCGCGGGCGGAACTTCCGGCGGACTGGTCAGCACCGCGTGCACCGGCGCGCCGACGGGAGGGCCGAAGTCGCCCTTGGCGGAGCCGCCGGTCTCACCGGCGTTGGCCGCGGGGGTCGGATTGTCGGCAGCCACCGCGCGGGTCGGCAGAATCGGCGCGAAGCCGGCGGCTGCGAATCCCAGGGCGACGAGCAGGGCGTGCTGAAGGCGGGTCATGGCGGTACTCCCTCGTGGAAAACGATGGAGGTACTTTCGGGGCGATGCCGCGGAAGCGCCTTGACGCGGGTCAAGCGTGCGGCGCTTATCGCTCAGCACGCCGGCCGAATGCAGGTCGCGTCCCGGACGCACCTGTCGCGACGCGGGACACCTGGGCCAGGGCTCAGGGCTCAGGGCTCAGGGCTCAGGGCTCAGGGCTCAGGGCTCAGGGCTCAGGGCTCAGGGCTCAGGGCTCAGGGCTCAGGGCTCAGGGCTCAGGGCTCAGGGCTCAGGGCTCAGAAAGTCCTCCGTCGTTGCGAGGAGGAGCGCAGCGACGACGAAGCAATCCAGCGCCTTTGCTCTTGATCCGCCGCGCCGAAGAGCAAAGGCGCTGGATTGCTTCGCTGCTCTCGCAATGACGGGTTTTCGCGATTCTGCGCCCTGCGCCCTGCGCCCGGTCCCCGGGGCCCCGGTCTCCGGGCCCGTTACGCCAAACAATGCCGCAGCGCATCCAACTCTCCATGGCATCGCAAGGTTTCAGCCCTCAGCCCTCAGCCCTCAGCCCTCAGCCCCAAACCCTATTTCCGCTTCCGCGACGAAGAAGCCAGCGCCTGCTCGCGCGCCCGCTGCAACGCCGCGTCGATGCCGGCGACCGGGTCGACGTCGGCCGCGCCGATCGCGAGTTCGACCTGCTTGTCCGGCCCTGCGTGGCGATTGGCCAGCGACAGCGCGCCGCGGACGCGGGTCAGCACGTAGCTCGGCTGATATTTCAGCGGCAGCGTGACCAGGGCGGCAAAGACGCCGTCGCCGATCCGGCCGATGATGTCGTGGCCGCGCAGCGCGTGGTTCAGCACGTCGGCGGTGCGCTTCTGCGCCTCCTCGGCGACGACCGGGCCGTGCCGTCTCTGCAGTTCCTCGAGGTTGTCGATCTCGAGGTAGGCGATCCAGCCGCGGATGCGATCAACGCGATCGGCGAGCAGCTCCAGAAACGGCGTGGTGCGCACCACGAAACCGCGGCGATTGAAAAGGCCGGTGAGCTCGTCCTTGTAGAGCGAGCGCGAGACCCGCGTCTCGCCGATCGTGCGCGCAGCGGAATCGCGCAGCACGGCACCGACGCCGACCGGAGGGGCACCTTCCTCGCGGCGCCACGACCAGAGGCTGCCGTCGACCGCGAACTGCCGGCCGTTCTTCGCGACCAGCACCATCTCGAAGTTGTCCAGCCGCTGGCCGTCCAGCACGTTGCGGAAGATGGCGATCCAGGGCTGCTGGTGGTCCGGATGAAGGATGTCGAGAAAGTTCAGCTTCAGCGCCGCCTCCTCGGTGTAGCCGAGTTCCTTCTGCCACGCGCGATTGACGTAGAGGAAGGTGCCGTCCGGCGCCACCACCTGGACCAGGTCGATCAGCTGGTCGAGCAGTTCGCCGGCGTGGGCGGAGACGAAGTCGCGGGTTGCTTGGGGCATGGTGCGCGGGGCCTTGCGGGTTGATCGGGTAAGGGCTAAGGGCTCGGAGCTCGAAGCTCGGGGCTCGGGGCTCGGGGCTCGGAGCACGGAAGTGAGAAACCCCGACATTGCGAGCGCAGCGAAGCAATCCAGCGCCTTTGCTCTTGACTCTGGCGCGACGAAGAGCAAAGGCGCTGGATTGCTTCGTCGTCGCTGCGCTCCTCCTCGCAATGACGGACGCTTGACCTGAGCCCTGAGCCCTGAGCCCTGAGCCCCAAGCCCTCGACTCTGAGCCCAGAGCTCCCAGCCAAGAGCACTCCCACGGAACCGGCTCGACTTTCGCCCCGCTAGAAATTCGGCTTGTTCGGCGCGCTGTTGTAGCGCTCCACCGACGCCAGGATCTCGCGCTTCGCGTCCTCCGGGCCGCGCCAGCCCTCGACCTTGACCCACTTGCCCTTCTCGAGGTCCTTGTAGTGCTGGAAGAAGTGGGCGATGCGATCCAGGGTCAGCTCCGGAAGATTGCGCACCGAGTCGATGTCGCGATAGCCGGGGAACACTTTGCCGATCGGCACCGCGACGATCTTGGTGTCCTCGCCGGCCTCGTCGGTCATCGCCAGCATGCCGATCGGCCGGCAGCGGATCACCGAGCCCGGGATCAGCGGCACCGGCATCACCACCAGCACGTCCGCCGGATCACCATCGCCCGACAGTGTCTTCGGGATGTAGCCGTAGTTGCACGGGTAGCGCATCGGCGTGGTCAGCACGCGGTCGACGAAGATCGCGCCGGTCTCTTTGTCGACCTCGTATTTCACCGGTTCCGAGTTCATCGGGATCTCGATGATCACGTTGATGTCGTTGGGGACTTCCTTGCCGCTTTGGACGTGTTCTAGGGCCATGGGATTGCGCGTCGGTTTGGGGTTCCGGGGGATTGTAGCTTTGGGCTGGGGGCTGGGGGCTGAAGGAACACAGTGCTCCCTCACTCCCCGTCATTGCGAGGAGGAGCGCAGCGACGACGAAGCAATCCAGCGCCTTTGCTTTTGCTCTGGCACGACGAAGAGCAAAGGCACTGGATTGCTTCGCTGCGCTCGCAATGACGGGCTTTCGGTGTCATGAGCCCTGGGCACTGGGCACTGGGTCCACAGTGCCCATCCCCCAGCCCTATCTCTTCCCCAGCCACCCCGCAGGATCCTGCGGCGCTCCCTTGAAGCGCAGCTCGAAGTACAGTGCCGGTTCCGAATAGCCGCCCGAATTGCCGACGGTGGCGATGGTCTCGCCGGCTTCGATCCACTCGCCGACGTCCTTCAGCAGCGACTCGTTGTGGGCGTAGAGGCTGAGGTAGCCGTCGCCGTGGTCGACGATCGCGATCAGGCCGTAGCCCTTCAGCCAGTCGGCATAGGCGACGCGGCCGCGGGCGATCACCTTGACCGCGCTGCCCGGCCTGGCGCCGATCAGGAGTCCGCTGGCGGCGCGGCCGTCGCTGCCGCTGGTGCCGAAGCCCCGCAGCAGGGCGCCGGCGGCGGGCCAGGGCAGTCGACCCTTCAGGCTCGCCAGGGGTTCGGCACCGGCGAGCACCTTCGGGATATCGGCGATCGCGTCGGTCAGCCGCTGCAGCAGGTCGAGCACGTTGCGCTCGTCGGCCGCGAGCAGCGCGAGGCGCTGGTTCTGGTCGCTGATCTTGCGGTCGATGTCGGCAACCGCGGCCGCGCGGTCGCGGCGAGCCTTGTCGAGCGCGAGCCGTTCGGCGTCGAGGCGTTCGCGTTCGACCGCGAGCTCGTGCTGCGCCGCCTCGACCCGACTCACCACCCGCGCGAGGGCGTCGAGGTCGCTTCGGAACTTGTTGATCCGGGCGACGCGGTCGTCCTGCAGATAGCGCTGGTAGGCGAGCAGGCGCGCGGCATCGCCGATCCGGTCGGGCGCCAGCATCATCTTCAGCGGCGCGTCGCGGCCGACGAGGTACACCGAGCGCAGCAATGCGCCGACGGCTTCGCGCTCGCGGGCGATGCGACCCTCGATCTCCGCGCGCTGTTCCGCCAGCTTCGCAAGTTCGGCCTGGCGTTCGGCGATCGCCCGGTCGATCACGTCGATCCGTCGCGCAACGTCGCCGACCGCGGTCTCCGCCTGGCGCAGCGCCGTCAGCAGCTCCTTCTGCTCGCCGAGACTCTGCGAGCGCTCGGCTTCGAGCGCTCGCTCGGCGTCGCGAACGGCTTCGAGCTTCTGCTTGGCCGCGGCCTCGTCCTTGGCCTTGGTGGCGTCGTCGGCTCGCGCTGTCGCGATGCCGAGGAGGGCGATGGCGATGAGGATGATGACGCCCCGGAAGAAGGGCCCGTGGCCCAGGGCCCAGGGCTCAGTCCGATCTTGCGGAGGCGAGGGGGTCGGGGATTGCGCTCCTCCGACATCGCGGCTTGCGCCGCTCCCACGAGGACGCATGCCCTTCCGGGCCCTGGGCCCTGGGCCCTGGGCCCTTCTCTCCGTCACAGCAACTCCACGAGATTCCGCCCCGTCATCTCGGAAGGCTGCGGCAAGCCCATCAACGCCAGCACCGTCGGCGCCAGGTCGCGCAGGGCACCGCCACTCGCGATCCGCGCCTTGCGGCCGACATACACCAGCGGCACCGGGCCGACGGTGTGCTGGGTGTGAGGCTCGCCGGTGACCGGGTCGCGCATCATCTCCAGGTTTCCGTGGTCGGCGGTGACCAGCATCTCGCCACCGACCTCGGCCAGTGCCTGGCGGACCGCGCCGAGCGCGACGTCGACCGCCTCGACCGCCTTCACCGCGGCCGAGAAGATGCCGGTGTGGCCGACCATGTCGGGATTGGCGATGTTGCAGATGATCGCGTCGTATCGGCCGGAACGGATCGCGGCGCAGAGCTTCGCCGTGACCTCGGGGCAGCTCATTTCCGGCTGGAGGTCGTAGGTCGCGACCTTCGGGCTCTCGACCAGGATCCGGTCCTCGCCGGGGAAGGGCTGCTCGCGGCCGCCGTTGAGGAAGAAGGTGACATGCGCGTACTTCTCGGTCTCCGCGATCCGGAGCTGGGTGAGGCCGCGCTCGGCGAGCACCTCGGGCAGCGTGTGCGCCATCGACTGCGGCTGGAAGGCGATGGCCGACACCGGCAGGTCCGCGGCGTACTCGGTCAGCGTGACGTAGGCCGACAGCGCCGGACGGGGGCCGCGGTCGAAGCCGGCGAAGGCGTCGATCACGAAGCACTGCGAGATCTCGCGGGCGCGATCGGCGCGGAAGTTCATGAATACGACCGCGTCGCCGTCGGCGATCGGCCTGTGGCCGGCAAGCACGGTCGGCTTGACGAACTCGTCGGTCTCGCCGCGCTCGTAAGCCGCGGCGAGCGCGCTGGCGGCGTCGACCGCGGCGAACTCGGCGCCCGCGTGGGCGATCGCGTTCCAGGCCACTGCCACGCGGTCCCAGCGCTTGTCGCGGTCCATCGCGTAGTAGCGGCCGCAGACGGTGGCGATGCGCGCCACGCCGAGCGTCGCGCAGCGTTCGGTGAGCTTCGCGAGGCTCGGCCCGGCGGACTTCGGTGGCGTGTCGCGGCCGTCGAGGAAGGCGTGGACCGCGATCTTCGACACGCCGCGCGCGGCGGCGAGATCGAGGAAGGCGAGGATCTGGTCCTCGTGGCTGTGCACGCCGCCCGGCGACAGCAGGCCGAACACGTGCAACGTGCCGTCGTTGCCGGAAACCGCGTCGCACGCGCCGGTCAGCGCGGGATTGCGGGTGAAGCTGCCGTCGCGGATCGCCGCTTCGATGCGGGTCAGGTCCTGGTAGACCACCCGTCCGGCACCGATGTTCATGTGCCCCACTTCGGAATTGCCCATCTGGTCGTCGGGCAGGCCGACCGCCATGCCGTGGGTGTCGACGAGAGTGTTCGGACAGGTCGCGATGAGGTCGCGCCAGTTCGGCGCGTCCGCATGGGCGATGGCGTTGTAGTCGGTCTCGGCGCGGTAGCCGAAGCCGTCGAGGATCAGGAGGAGGATCGGGCGGGGGGTGGGCACGTGTCGGGGGCGGCAATTGGCGAGACCGGAATGGTATTGCGGGCGCCGGGTCGATGCGCGGCGCGGGCGATAGCATTCATTGGGCAAAACGTCATTGCGAGCACAGCGAAGCAATCCAGTGCCTTTGCCTGCCGTACGCCAGAGCAAGAGCCCGAGGCGCAGGATTGCTCCGTCGTCGCTGTGCTCCTCCCCGCAATGACGGCAGTTGTCTGGGCGATCGGCACTCGGCTCCAGCGCCCCCTGTCGAAAGTCACCCCCACCCCGCCGCAACCCCACGGCCGAAACCTGCATCGGAGCAGTGTCCCCCACGGAGTCCGCCATGAAACTCGCCCTCGCCGCCGCCCTCGCCGCCGCCAGCATCGCCTCCGCCGCGGTCGCCCACGAACACGAGCACGGGCGCGACATCGACAAGGTCAACGGTGGCATCCGGGTCTCGGCCAACGACACCCGCGGCGACCTGTCGACGGTCAATGGCGGCATCCATGTCGAATCCGGCGCCAGCTTCGACGATGCGGAGACCGTCAACGGCGGCATCCACCTCGACAGCAACGTGCACGCGCATCACCTGGAGACCGTCAACGGCGGCATCCACCTCGACGACGGCGTGAAGATCGCCGCCGGCGTCGAGACCGTGAACGGTGGCGTCCACATCGGGACCGGTGTCGACGTCACCGGCACGGTCGAGAACGTCAATGGCGGGATCGAGGTCGGCGCGTCGCACGTCGGCGGGATGATCAAGACCATCAACGGCGACGTGAACCTCGGCGCCAAGGCCCAGGTCGACGGCGGGATCCTGGTCGACAAGCCGCGCGGCTGGGGCGGCAACTGGTTCGGCAAGAGCACACCGCCGCGCATCGTGATCGGTCCGGACGCCGTCGTGAAGGGCCCGCTGACCTTCAAGCGCGAAGTCGAGCTCTACGTCCACGAGACGGCGCTGGTCGGCCCGATCGACGGCGCCACGCCGAACCGCTACAGCGGCGATGCGCCGCCGGCGCGGGCGCGCTGAGCCCGAACCTGACTCGCGACGTCGCTCGCCATTGCGAGCGACGCGTAGCAAGTCACCCGGAGGCAGCGGCAGCGGTATCCATCGCCTCACCCCCGACTCTTCGCCTCACCCCCGACTCTTCGCCTCAGTCACCGACGGCGGATTCCACGCAGTGGAATCCGGATTAGACTCCGCCGTTTGCGCGCAGGAGCAAGGCATGAGGACGAACCGGATCGGCGCAGGCCTCTGCCTGCTGGTGGGGCTGCTCGCTGCCTGTCAGCAGGAAGCGCCGTCGCCGCCGGCTCCCGAGCCCGCGCCCGCACCGGCGAAGGCGAAGGAAAAGCCGCATCCCGAGGTCAGCCACAAGTTCAAGCCGGAGATCACTGCCGGCGACTTCGCCCAGCACCTGCTCGTGGTGTCGTCCGACGACTACGAAGGCCGCGCGCCCGGCACCATCGGCGAGCGCCTCACCACGACCTACCTGAAGGGCGAGCTCGAGCGCATCGGCCTGCAGCCGGCCAACGACGGCAGCTACTTCCAGCGGGTGCCGATGCAGACCACGACGATCGCGCCGGACACCTCGGTGATGATCGCGGTCGGTGAGCGGCCCCTCACCTACAAGCATGGCGAGGACATCGTCGTCGGCACCCGGCTCGGCAAGCCCGCCGTGGGCCTGTCCGACGCGCCGCTGGTGTTCGTCGGCTACGGCGTCGATGCGCCGGAACAGGGCTGGAACGACTATGCCGGGATCGACGTGAAGGGCAAGGTCGTCGTCGCCCTGGTCAACGACCCCGGCTTCCTGCGTCACGATCCCGAGCTGTTCCGTGGCGAGGCGATGACCTACTACGGCCGCTGGACCTACAAGTTCGAGGAGGCTGCCCGCAAGGGCGCCGCCGGCTGCCTGCTCATCCACGACGATGCGGCCGCTGCCTACGGCTGGTCCGTGGTGGTCAACAGCTGGGCGACGAAGCGCTATGACCTGCCGCCTGCGGAAGATCCCGATCCGCGGTTGACGCTGCAGGGCTGGTTCTCGGCCGATGGCGCGAAGAAGCTGTTCGAGGCCGAGGGGATCGACCTCAAGGAACTCGCGCTGCGCGCGGACCAGCGCGGGTTCAAGGCGATGCCGCTGAAGGCGAAGCTCACCGCCCAACTGAAGAGCGAGATCCGCAACAGCGACTCGAACAACGTGGTCGGCCTGATCAAGGGCAAGGAGAAGCCCGAGGAAGTCGTGGTCTATACCGCACACTGGGACCATTTCGGCAAGCACGACGACGAACCCGGCGACAACATCTACAACGGCGCGATCGACAACGGCACCGGCGTCGCCGGAGTGCTGGAGATCGCCGAGGCCTTCGCCCACCAGACGCCGCCGCCGTCGCGCACGGTGCTGTTCCTGTTCACCACGCTGGAGGAGTCGAGCCTGCTCGGCTCGCGCTACTACGTCACCCACCCGCTGCTGCCGCTGGACAAGACCGTCGCCGAGATCAACCTCGACGACCTGCCGATCCGCGGCCGCACCGAGGACCTCACCATCATCGGCAAAGGGCACAGCGACCTCGATCAGCTGCTGGCGACCGTGGCGGAAGGCCAGCAGCGCCGGGTGATCGGCGAGGAGACGCCGCAGGACGGCTTCTTCTTCCGCTCCGACCACTTCAACTTCGCGCGCAAGGGCATTCCGTCGCTCTATGCGCGCTCCGGCTTCAGCGTGCGCGGCAAGGGCGAGTCCTGGGGCCGCGCCAACGCCGACGACTACGTGCGCACGCGCTATCACAAGCCGGCGGACGAGTTCGATCCGGACTGGGACCTCACGGGCGTGATTGAGGACGTGACGGCGCTGTACGAGTCCGGACGGCGACTGGCGACCGGCGACATCACGCCGCAGTGGAATGCCGACAGCGAGTTCGCGAAGGCGCGGCCGGCGAAAAAGTAGCGTGCGCCGCGGACGCGCCTGCCCCGCCGCGGTGCCGTATCGTCGCGGCGGCGTCCTGCGCTAAGGTTTCCCGTCCCTGACTTCGGGGTTTCCCATGCGCCGTTGGCTGTTCCGGCTGGCGATGTTGCTGAGTGCAGGTCTCTTCGGCCTCGGGGCCGTCTACCTGCTGGCCCCCGAGCGCCTGGTCGACGCCGAGTATTCGCGCTGGGCCTGGATGGCCGGGGTGAAGAAGCAGGCGATGACCGCCGGCGACCACCGGATCAGCTACTACGAGGGTGGCCGCGGCGTGCCGGTGGTGCTGGTGCACGGCTTCTCCGGCAGCAAGGAGAACTGGCTGCAGATGGCCGGCAAGCTCGGCGGGCGCTACCGGGTGCTGATCCCCGACCTGCCGGGCTGGGGCGAGAGCAGCCGCGTCGACGGCGCCGACTACGGCGTCGCCGCACAGGTCGAGCGCCTGGTGCAGCTGCTCGACGCCTGGGGCGTCGACCGCGTACACCTCGTCGGACATTCGATGGGCGGCCACATCGCCGGCGTATTCGCGGCGCGCCATCCGGAGCGGGTGCTGGACGTGGTCCTGGTCGCGCCGGCCGGGTTGCACTTCACCGTCAATCCCTTCGCGCAGCAGATCCTCGACGGCGGCACGCCGTTCAACGTCGACACCGTCGAGCAGTACGACGGGTTGCTGCACACCCTGTTCGTCCACCCGCCCTGGCTGCCGCCGCGTGCGATGCAGGTGCTGGTCGATCGCAACATCGCCAATCACGCCTTCCACGCCGCCACCCTGGCGGCGCTGAAGCGCGGCGACGACACCTTCCTGCTCGAACGCAGCCTGGCCGACCTGCCGCCGCTGACCCGGCTGGTCTGGTGCAACGGCGACCGGGTCCTCGATGTGAGCTCGCTGGACGTGGTCCGGCAGAAACGGCCGGACATCCCGAGCGAGGTGCTGGCCGGATGCGGCCACATGCCGATGATGGAGGTCCCGGCGGTCACCGCCGCGGCGATCCAGCGCGGCTTCGTTCTGAACTGAAAAGCGGCGAAAACGCCGGTGAATCCTTGGAAATCACGTGCGATCGTGGTTGCCACCGCCGGAAGCCGGTCGGCATAATCCGGCGTCACCCTGGTTGCGCCGGAGCGAGATTCATGAGCAATGCGGACGATCCCTTCCTGGTCGCGAAACCGGGGCAGTTCATCTTCAACGAGGGCGATGCCGGAACCGAGATGTTCATCATCGAGTCCGGCGTGGTCGACATCGTGCGTGGCGACCGCCGCGAGGTGCTGGCCACGCTCGAGGCCGGGGATTTCTTCGGCGAGATGGCGATCCTCGAGGACCAGCCGCGCTTCGCCGGTGCGGTGGCCAAGGAGGAGGCCCGCCTGCTGCGCATCGACCGCGCGCACTTCAACGACGTCCTGACCCAGAACGTCGAGATCGCGATCCGCATCATGCGGAAGCTGACCGCGCGGCTGCGCCGCAGCGAGCAGCGCGCGACGGAGGCGCATGCGGCGCTGGAAGACTTCCGCAAGAAGCTGGCGGCCGCGCCGGCGCCTGCGAAGCCGGCTCCCGCGGCTCCCGCCGCACCGCCACCGGCCGCGCCGGCAGCTGCCCCCGCGGCTCCGGCTGCCCCCGCGGCGCCGGCTGCCCCCGCTGCGCCGACTGCCCCGCAGGCCGGCAATTTCCGCTTCCTGCATGCCGCGTCCGGTGGCGAGTTCCCGCTGGTCGGGAAGATCGAATACCTGGTCGGCCGACCGGACCCGGTGACCGGCATCAACCCCGAGGTCAACCTCGGCGGCGTCGACGAGTCGCGCAGCTTGTCGCGACGCCACGCCAAGGTGAAGATCGACGGCAGCGGCGCCTGGCTGCGCGAAGACGTCGGCACCACCAACGGCACCTACGTCAACGGCCAGAAGCTCGCGACCGGCGTGCCGGTGCAGCTGCGTCCCGGCGACAAGGTCAAGTTCGGATCGGTCGAGGTCGAGTTCCTGGCATAAACAGCGGCATCCCGCGGAGACGTTCAAATGCAAGAACAATTGAGCCAGATCGACCTCTCGATCAGCGATGCGTTGAAGGAGATCAAGGACGAGCAGGTCGTTCTCGATGGCCGCGTCAAGGCCATGGACGACATGAAGGGCAACGTCGCCGAGCAGGTCTACCTGCGCGTTCGCAGCGACTACATGGCGCGCCGCGACACCCTCGAGGCGAAGGCCCGCCCGCTGCGCGAGCAGGCGCGTGAGCACTACGCCCGTCTCGGCCAGATCCTGGCGACGCTGGAGGCCGATCACGAGGCGATCCGTCTCGATCGCGAGGAAATCAACCTGCGCCACCAGCTGGGCGAATTCGATTCCACCGAGCACGGCAAGCGTCTGGTCGAGAACGAGTCGCGCTCGCGCGAGAAGGGCGAATGGCTGGCGAAGGCGCAGGAGTACAAGGCGCGCTTCATCGACTCCGTGCACAGCGAGGACGACCTGAAGTCGGCCGCCAAGCCGGCGCCGCGTCCGGCGCCCGCCCCGGCACCCGCTCCAGCCCCGGTGGCTGCCGCGCCCGCACCGGCGCCGGTCGCCGAGCCGACCATTCCGGACAATGCCAGCTATCGCACCGACGAGTTCGCGCGTCCGGCCGAGCTCGACCAGATCCCGCAGGCGGCGCCTCCGGCTCCGGCGCCACCGCAACGCGCCACCCCGGCACCGCCGCCGGCATTCGCCGAGTCGGGCACGCTGGTGATGCCCGCGCTGAAGATGCCGCCGGCACCGGCGCCGTCGCCGCCGCCGACCACGTCCCCGCCGCCGCCCGCCGACAACGGCTCCACCGTCGTGTTCCGTCCGGGTCGACTGGTCCCGCAGAACCCGGAGGCCGGCAAGACCACCTACGCGATCGCGCTGAAGCCGATGAACATCGGCAGCGACACGGTCAATGACATCCGCATCGGAGGTCCGGGGGTCGAGCCGCGCCATGCGCAGATCGCCGCGACCGTGCAGGGCTACGTGATCGTCGACTTCGACACCAAGCACGGGACCCGGGTCAACGCCGAGCGTGTCCGTGAAAAGCTCCTGGTGAACGAGGACGTGATCCAGATCGGTCCGGCCCGCTACATCTTCCGTACCGGCTGAGGAGCCATCGATGGATATCGGATTGGAAAGCCAGGGCGCGGTGCAGATCCTTGCACCGGTGGGGCGCATGGACACCGATTCCTCGGGCGACGTGGACCTCGCGATCCACGACCTGTGGCAGGCCGAAGCGCGCCATTTCGTGCTCGACCTCGGCAAGGTGGGCTACATCAGTTCGGCCGGCCTTCGCGTCCTGCTGTCGCTGGCGAAGAAGCTCGAAGGCGGCGCCGGCAGCCTGCGGATCGCGGGCCTGAATCCGCAGATCAAGCAGGTGTTCGATATTTCCGGATTCACCAAGCTGTTCTCGATCTACCCGGATCGCGCGGCGGCGATGAAGGACCATCCGAATGCCGCGGCACCGGCGCTCGACGTCGGCAAGGTGGCCGCCAAGCTGATGGGCGCCGCCGGAAAGAAGAAGGAAGGCGGTGGCGCCGCGTCGGCGGTCGCCAGCGCCGCCGCTGCCGCGCTGCTCGGTGCCAAGCCGGCCGCGGGCGGCGGATCGGCTCCGGCACCCGCGCCCGCTGCGGCGGCACCCGCCGCTCCGGCTCCGGCCCCGAAGCCGCCCGCGGCAGAGCCGGCGGGCATGGGACGCCCGATGGCGCCGTTGCCGCCGACGCCGTCGGCGACTCCGGAGAAGAAGCCGGGGTTCTGGGCGAGGTTGTTCGGCAAGAAGTGACCGCACGGCGGGCACGGCCTGCCGACACGGTATCCGATGAGACGGCCGCGCAAGCGGCCGTCGTTCCACGCAGGAGCGGCGACAGCCGCGCCAACGAGCCGTCCCTAGGACAGCCGCTCGACCAGCACCAGCGTGAGGTCGTCGTGCGGCGGCTCGCTGCCGACGAAGCGCCCGAGGTCGTCGAGGATCTGCCGGAGCGTCGCCGCGGCCCCGGTGGTCATCGACATCGAGGTCTTGATCCGGTCGTGGCCGAACAGGTCGCCCTTCGCGTCGTGCGCCTCGTCGAGGCCGTCGGTGTAGAACAGCATCAGGTCGCCGGGAACGAGGGCGATCTTCTCGGCCTCGAAGGCCGGCTGCGACATCGCACCCAGCGCCGGTCCGGCCGGGACCTCGACCCGCTCGATGCGGCCATTGGCATGGCGGATCAGCGGTCCGGAGTGGCCGGCCGAGGCCAGTTCGAGCGCACCGGAGCGCGGGTCGAGGACGCCGATCAGCATGGTGATGAACATGCCGGCCTCGAGCTCCGGATAGAGCACGGTGTTGAGGTCGGTCAGAAGCTCCGGGGCACGGCGCGCGCGGCTGGCGGCCTGGCGCAGCACGGCACCGAGGCGCGCCATGTACAGCGCGCCCGAGACGGCCTTGCCGGAGACGTCGGCCACCACGATCGCGGTGCGGCCGTCCACCAGGGTGAGGAAGTCGAAATGATCGCCGCCGATCACCCGCGCGGCGGTGTAGCTGTCGACGATGCTGTAGCCGTTGAAATTCGGCGGCGACTGCGGCAGGAAGCGCTGCTGGATCGAGCGCGCCAGGGCCAGGTCCTGGTTCTCGATCGCGCTCTGCTGCTTGGTCGCGCGCTCGGCGGCCAGCATCGAGCCGAGCAGGTTGGCGACGGCGGTGAGCGACTCGCGATCGCCGCTGCGCAGCGCGTCCTCTTCCTTCTCGCTGTCCATGTAGACGACGCCGAGCGCCGCGCCGGACGCGCGCACCGGCAGTACCGCCAGCGCGCCCTGGAACGGCAGCAGTCCGAGGCGCTTGGCGACGCGCTCGCGGTCGGCACCATTGAACGCGAGCAGGCCGTCGCTCTGGCGGAGCGCCTCGCGTGCGATCGGCGCCAGCGCCTGGGTATTGAGGGTGTGCGAGATGCGGGTCGCCACGCCTTTCAGCGTGAAAGCGTCGCCGGTGGCGTTCAGCATCAGCAGCAGCACGCGATCGAGCTTGGGGAAGGCGCGCAGCACGCACAGCAGCGCCTGCTGGTAGCGCGCTTCCGGCGCCAGCTTGGCCGACGACAGCGTGCCTAGCTCGCAGAACAGCTTCAGTCGCGCCAGCACTTCCTGGAAGAACGCGCTGCCGACCGTCGGGGCCATCGCGCTGTCGCCGGTCGGCGTCACCGACACGGGACGCGCCAGTGCGACGCGGATCGCGACCTGGCCGAGCTCGATCACGTCGCCATTGGACAGCGGGGCGCCCGTGCCGACCGAGATGCCGTTGACCCGGGTGCCGTTCGCGCTGCCGAGATCGACGACTTCCCAACCATCACCGGCCTTGCGGACTTCGGCATGACGACGGGACACCGTGGCGTCGTCCACGCGCAGATCGGCCATCTGGCCGCGTCCGAGCACGCCGCCCTCGGTCAGGGTGAAGCGGCTGCCATCCAGCGGTCCGCCCTCGATCGCCAGTTCGATCACGTCAGTCCTGTGCCGGTGCTGTCATCGGGCCGAAGTTTGGCACAAAATCGCGGGCTGCCGACTCGACGGAGCTGCAAATGACGATCGCCTACTGGTGTGTTCTGGCCGCCGCCCTGATGCCCTATCTGTTCACCGGCATCGCGAAGGTCGCGGGCAGCCGATTCGACAACCGCTCGCCGCGGGAATGGCAGTCCCGACTGACCGGAATGCCGCAGCGGGCCCACGCCGCCCACCTGAATTCCTTCGAAGCGTTCCCGTTCTTCGCCGCCGCGGTGCTGGTCGCCGCGCAGCTGCACGCCAACCAGGACAAGGTCGACCTGCTGGCGATGATCTTCATCGGCCTGCGCCTGCTGTTCGGGGCCCTCTACATCGCCAATCAGGCGACGCTGCGCAGCCTCGTGTGGATGGGCGGGATGGTGTGCGTCGTGATGATCTTCATCGCCGGCAAGTAGAGCGGCACTGTCGAGGCGCGGATCGGTCGCGCGCGCTGCGCGCGATCCGTCATCTCATAAAAGATGGGCCGGCAGGGGGTGGCCTGCCGGCCCGGATGTGCCGGTCGGGGGGAGGGTAGACCGGCACACCACGATTGCGCGGGGTGTGCCCGCGTAATACGAGCGCAGGTCGGTGATGGATGCGGGTGGGCCCGAAACGGACCGCTGCGATTCTTCGAGTCTCTGTAAAGCGAAAGGGCTGACCCGCGAGGGCCAGCCCCGTCGTCACTGCGCGCCGATTACTTGGCCGCGGTGGTCTTCTTGGTGCCGACGGTCGACTTGAAGCTGTCGTTGGCCGCTTCGACGCTGCCACGCATCAGATCGCCGATCGCCTGCGCGGTCTTGACGTTGATGCCGACCAGCTCCTGCGAGGTGCTGTACATCGTCTCGGCGTTGTCCTTGACCAGCGCCACCGACTTCGGCATCAGGTCGCGCACGCCGTTGATGTCGCGCACTTCGACGGCCTGGGTCCAGAAATCGACGTTGGCGGTGAGGGTCGACTCCATCACCTTCATCTGCACGTCCAGCGCACGCTCGAAACCGTTGATCGCCAGGCCCTGGGCCTTGATGGCGGTGTTGGCGAACTGCTTGGACAGGTCGACGAACTGCTTGGTGTTGAACTGCTCGAACATGGTCATGCTTCCTTTGGTTGGATCCCGCCCCGGGATATTGTGCGGTGCATCATAACAGGATTTTTGTGCGACGCAACATCGTGCCGGAAGGCGTGGCCGAGGGCCGCGATTTCCGGCGCTGGGGTTAGACTGGCGGTCTTTCCTGCGGGCTTTCGAATGATCCTTCCTCGTTACCGGGTGGCACCGTCGCTGATTCCAGGCGCGGGGCAGGGCGTGTTCCTGTCCGAGGCGATTGCGCGTGGCCGAGTGCTGGTCGCGCCCGATGCGATTCCGGCCACGCATTCGATGGCCGCGATCGAGGCGCGTCCCGATCGCGAGGCCGCGCTGGCGGCGACGGTGCGCTGGTTCGAGGAGCACTACACCGTGACGCTGGAGTGGCCGGACGAGTGCTACATCAACCATTCCTTCGAGCCCACCGGCATCTGGCACCTCGGCTTCGTGTTCGCCGCGCGTGACCTCGTCGCCGGCGAGGAGCTGACGGTGGACTACCGGCACATTCTGGCGCCGGGGCAGGCCGAGAGCTTCGTCGATGCCGACAGCGGCCGGCCGATCGTCGGGCTGTCCTGGCAGGACAGTCTCCGGCTGTCGCTGGCGCAACTCGCCGCGGCGACGGCCTAGGAGGCGCCGGTGCAGTACGTCCTCAAGGTCCTGCTGTCCGCGCTGCTGATCGTCGCCGCCAGCGAGGCCGGGAAGCGCAGCACGCTGCTCGGCGCCGGACTGGCGGCGTTGCCGCTGACCTCGCTGATCGCGATGCTGTGGCTGTACCGCGACACCGGCGATGCGCTGAAGGTCGCCGAAATGGCGAGCGGCATCCTGTGGTTCGTGCTGCCGTCGTTCGCGTTATTCCTGCTCACCCCTTGGCTGATCCGGCAGGGTGTGGGATTTTTCACCAGCCTTGGCGCGGGCATGGCGGCGACGGTCGTCGCCTACGTGGCCGTCGCGTGGTGGCTGAAGCGATCGGGACTCGGATAGGGACATCGACATGCAGGCGCGAGTGATCACCGCTAGCAAGGCCCAGCGGATGCGCTGGAAGAACGATCGCGGCTGGACCACCGAACTGGCGCTGGCGCCGGTCGATGCCAGCCTGGCGACCGGCTTCGACTGGCGGGTGTCGATCGCCGAGGTCGAATCGGACTGCGAGTTCTCGCCCTTCCACGGCGTCGACCGCACGCTGATGCTGCTCGAGGGGCACGGCATGGAGCTCACCTTCGACCGCGGCGACGAGGTGCCGATCGAGCTGCGCGGCCATCCGATCACGTTTTCCGGCGACGCCAAGACCCATTGCCGGCTCTACCAGGGGCCGTGCCGCGACTTCAACCTGATGGCCGCCGCCGGGCGCTACAAGACGCGGGTACTGCTGCGCCCGCTGGTCGGTCCGATGGTGTTCTTCCCGGAGCCGGAGGTCACCTGGGTGGTCCACCAGCTTGCCGGGCGTTCCGAGGTCCGCAACCTCAAGCTGATCGACGAGCTCGACGAGGGCGACACCCTGGTGATCGAGCAGGGCACCCATGACGATCGCGTGGTGCTCGACGGCGGCGGCGAACTGGTGGTCGTGCGTCTCGAGAAGCGTCCGGTGCCGTAGAGCGGCACCTGGGCCGCTCGCTCGGGCTTTCGTGCCTGGTGGAGCGGACCGGGGCCCGCTCCACCTGGGCGCGATACCCACCGGGGCTCAGTTCGCTCCGCTGGTCTCGGTCGCTTCGTGCTTGATCATCCGGGTGACGCGGATGTTCTGGCCGTCGGCCATCGGCGGCAGCTCGCTGTCGGTGGCGCGCGCGATCAGGTCGATGTCCTTCTCGTCGACCGGCCCCTGGTGCTTGATCACCACGACCTTCTTCCGGCTGCCGTCGCCGCTGTCGGCCATCGCGTGCTCCACGTCCTTGTCGATGCGGATCACCTTGGCGTTCGGGCCGAGATTGGCGAGCTCGTCGCCGCCGGCGCCGAGGTCGGGCAGCCTGACCGCGAAGCTCTCGCTGCCGATCTCGATCTTCAGGCCATCGGCCGTGCGGGTGACCAGGGCCGGATGACCCGCGGCGGTCGTCGCCGGGCGGGTCTCGCCGGGCTTGAGGTCGGCGACGATCAGGCTCTCGATGCCGGCCTTGGTGCGGACGTCGACGCGGGTCTCGTCGGTGACCTTCTCGCCGGCGAACGCGCCGCCGGAAATCAGGGCGAGCGCGCCCGCGAGCGCCGCGAGGCGCAGGTTCTTGCCATTCAACATGTCGTTTCCCCTCGGTGGTCGCCCGGCGGGGTGCCGAGGCGTGTGGTCAGGGGATGCGGCTGAGGCGGAAATGGTCGCAAGGGCTAGGGCGGGCATTGCCCGCCAGTGCCAGGCGCCCCGCGATGGCGGGCAGAGCCCGCCCTACGGCTCGCCGATGTCCTCGTTCCACAGCGCCGGCTTCTCGTCCATCATCCGCCGCATCAGCGCGAGGCACTGCGGATCGTCGACCACCTCGATCTTCACGCCGCGGGAGGCGAGCAGCTTCTCCTCGCCCATGAAGCTCCGGTTCTCGCCGACCACGACGTGCGGGATGTTGTAGAGCAGGATCGCGCCGCTGCACATCGGGCAGGGCGACAGCGTGGTGTACAGAACCGAATTCCGATACACGGACGCCGGCAGGCGCCCGGCATTCTCGAGGGCATCCATCTCGCCGTGCAGGATCGGACTGCCCTTCTGGATGCGGCGGTTGTGGCCGCGACCGATGATCCGGCCGTCGTGCACCAGCACCGAGCCGATCGGGATGCCGCCCTCGTTCCAGCCGGCTTCGGCTTCGGCGATCGCCGCTTGCATGAACGGATCCATGGTCGTCGTGCTCCTCGATGTCGTGGCCCGCGAGTGTATTCGGGACGAGCCTGGGGCGCGCCCTGCGCGCCGTCGCGACGCGCCTCGCAACGGCGCGCTGGGCGCGCCCTACGCCTGCTGAAACCTCGGCATCCACGCCGTCAGCTGTGCCAGCCGCTCGGTGGCGGTGGCCATCTGCAGCAGTTGCTGGCGCTCGGTCAGGGCGAGCGGGAGGAATTCGGCGAGGCGCCAGGCGACCCACTCGGCGTCGTCGAACGCGGCGCGGTCGGCGCGGCCGAGATCGCCACCCGCCTGCTCGGCGATGCGTTCGACCAGCACGGACAGCAGCGAGTATTCCGCAGGCACCGGGGTCGGTGGCGGCCGGCCGCAGCGGGTGAGCGCACCGACGATCAGGCCGTTGTCGCGGACCTTGGTCCGGTCGACATGGAAGCGCTCGACGCCGCGCACGGTGATGCTGAGCAGGCCCTCCGGCGTGGTCCCGAAGTCGACGATCTCGGCGGTGCAGCCATAGGCCGCAGGTGTCGCCGGGACGCCGACCTCGCGACCACCGAGGATCAGGCAGACCCCGAAGGGGTGCTTCTCGCGCAGGCAGTCGCGCACCATGCCGAGGTAGCGCTGCTCGAAGATCCGAAGGTCGAGTCGGCCGCCCGGGAACAGCACGGTCGACAGCGGAAACAGGGGCAGTTCGCCGCTTCCCAGCACTAGGAGCGACCTCCCGCGCGTTCGCGCAGCAGCTCGACGCACCGTCGCGGCGCGTTCTCGAAGCCGCCGTTGGACATGAAAACGATGTGGTCGCCCGGGCCGCTGGCGCCGACCAAGGCGTCGAGCAGCGCATCCGCAGCCGATACCGTGCTGCCGCGGCCGCCGAGCGCACCGGTGACCCGCTCCGAATTCCACGGCAGTTCCGGTCGATGCAGGAACACGACCTGGTCGGCATCGGCCAGCGACGGCGCCAGCTGCTCGGCATGCGCGCCCTGCCGCATCGAATTGGTGCGCGGCTCCAGGCCGACGCGGATCCGCGCCGCGCCGACGCTGGCCCGCAGTCCGGCGAGCGTGGTGGCGATCGCGGTCGGGTGGTGGGCGAAGTCGTCGTAGACCCGCACGCCACCGACCTCGCCGACCAGCTCGAGGCGGCGCTTGGCGCTGGCGAAGTCGGACAATGCGGCGGCGGCCGCCGCCGGATCGACGCCGGCCGCCGCCACGGCGCCGATCGCCGCCAGCGCGTTCATCACGTTGTGGCGGCCGAGCAGGCGCCAGTCGACCGTGCCGACCGCGACGCCCGCGCGCAGCACGGTGAAGCGTGCACCGTCGGCACTCGCGAGCTCGGCGGTCCAGTCCGCCGCGCGATCGATCGCGAAGCGCTCGACCGGCGTCCAGCAGCCCACCGCCAGCACCCGCGCCAGCGCCTCGTCCTCGCCGTTGACGATCAGCCGGCCGTTGCCCGGCACGGTCCGCACCAGGTGGTGGAACTGGCGCTCGATCGCCGCGAGGTCGGGGAAGATGTCGGCGTGGTCGTATTCGAGGTTGTTCAGCACCGCGATCCGCGGGCGGTAGTGGACGAACTTGCTGCGCTTGTCGAAGAACGCCGAGTCGTACTCGTCGGCCTCGACCACGAAGTCGCGGCCCTCGCCGAGCCGCGCCGAGATCCCGAAGTTTTCCGGCACACCACCGATCAGGAAACCGGGCGCGCGGCCGCAGCGCTCGAGGATCCACGCGACCATGCTGCTCGTCGTCGTCTTGCCGTGGGTGCCGGCGATCGCCAGCACGGTGCGGCCGCCGAGAACGCGCTCGGCGAGCCACTGCGGTCCGGAGGTGTAGTCGCGACCGTCGGACAGCACCCGCTCGACGGCCGGATTGCCGCGCGACAGCGCGTTGCCGACGACGATGCGGGCGGTCGGATCGTCGAGATGCTCGGGCTTGTAGCCCTGCTTCAATGCGATGCCGAGCCGTTCGAGCTGGGTCGACATCGGCGGATAGATGTTCTGGTCCGAACCCTCGACCTCGTCGCCGAGTTCGCGGGCGAGGGCGGCGAGTCCGCCCATGAACGTGCCGCAGACGCCGAGGATGTGCAGCTTCATCGGGCGGTCGCCTCGGCCGCCGGCAGCAGGCTGCCGATGGTGATCGCCATGCCCGCGAACAGCACCGACAGGCCGATGGCGGCGATCGGATGCAGGTCGAGCGCGTGGCGGTAGATGCCGGCGTTGACCGCGACCTGGCCGACGAGGAAGACGAACCACGCGAGCGCGACCGCCTGCTGCAGCGGGGTCGCGTGATCGGGCTTGTCCGGCGGCGTGCCGTAGGCGGTGATGATCGCGAAGTCGATGGCGACGAACACGAGCTCGGCCAGGCAGATCGCGGTCGCGGTCTGCACGAAGCGCTCCTGCTTGCGGGCCAGGGCCAGCGCCGCCAGGGGCAGGCCGAAGGTCAGCGCGAGCGAGGTCACGGCGTGCAGCGCGATCTGCGGGCCGCTGTACAGCCGCGTCATGAACAGCGCGGTCGCCGCGAGGAGCAGCAGCAGCAGGCGGGTGAGCAGGGCCGGCGAGTGCGGCAGCGACTGCGGACCGTCGCGCAGGGTGAGGAGCTTCAGGGTCGAATCGAGGAGCGGATGCATGCGTCGCACTATGCCGAGAATGCCGGGGGCATCACAATGTCCGGATGGAATTCGAGGAAGTCGATGCGCGGGGGTTGACCTGTCCGGAGCCGCTGCTGCGGGCAAAGTCCGCCCTGGCGCGGCTGCCGCCGGCGGCGGGGATCGTCGTGCTTGCGGACGATCCGCTGGCGGCGGTCGACCTCGCGGTGTTCTGCGAACGGGCCGGCCATCGGCTGGTCGGCAGCGAGGAGGCGTCCGACGGCGTCACCCGCTATCGGATCCGCAAAGCAGGTTGAACGGAGCGTCCGGCGTCAGCAGGCGACGCGCGCCTTCACCGCGGCCAGGATGCGGCCGTAGACCGCGTTCATCTCGCCGACGCCGTCGACCTCGACCAGGGTGCCCTTGCCGCGGTAGTAGCCGATCAGCGGCGCGGTCTGCTCCGCATAGACGGCGAGGCGCTTGCGCACCGTCTCGGGGGTGTCGTCCTTGCGGCCCTCCGCCTGCGCGCGGCCGGCGAGGCGATCGAACAGCAGCTGCTCGGGGACTTCGAGCAGCACCGCGACGTCGAGCGGCTTGCCGATCCGGGCGAGCAGGCCGCCGAGCGCATCGCACTGCGCGAGATTGCGCGGGTAGCCGTCGAGGATGAAGCCCTGGCGGGTGTCGTCGCGCGCCAGGCGGTTCTCCAGCATGCCGAGCACGATGTCGTCGGAGACCAGCTGCCCGGCATCCATCACCGCCTTGGCCTTGCGGCCGAGCTCGGTGCCGGCGGCGACTTCGCCGCGCAGCAGGTCGCCGGTGGAGATGTGCGCGATGCCCAGCTCGTCCTTGAGACGGGTGGCCTGGGTGCCCTTGCCGGAGCCCGGCGCGCCGAGAAAAACGATACGCATCAATTGGTCCTTGGCCGTGCCGGCGCCGCCGTCACGTCCTGTAAAAGGGGGTAGCGTCGAAACCTAACCGCCCGGCGGCGGGCAAGTCAAACCCTTCCTTCGTCGAACGGCCGGCGTCCCCAAAAGGCCGGAAATGCCGCGATCCCGTCGGCTCGGGGCGGTGTGGCGACGATCGAACGCGCGTTGGTTTTTGGGCGATGGCCTCCGTGCGCTGTCCTGAGAGCTCAGGGTTCAGGGAGGGCAGTATTCCCTCGTTCCCCGTCATTGCGAGGAGGAGCGCAGCGACGACGAAGCAATCCAGCGCCTTTGCTTTGCGTCGCGCCAGGGCAGAAGCAAGGGCGCTGGATTGCTTCGCTGCGCTCGCAATGACGGAGGAATTTCCCGACCCCAAGCCCGACCCCAAGCCCGACCCCAAGCCCTGAGCGATCCCTCGCGATCGAGCGCATGGTCCCCACCCGAAGCCACACCTGAGGCGGAGGTTTGTTAACCTCTGACGCATGAGCAAAGGAAACCTGCTGTACGCCCAGTCCGGCGGCCCCACCGCCGTCATCAACACCACCGCCGCGGCCGTGATCGACACCGCCCGGCGCAACAGGAAGACCATCGGCAAGGTCTACGCCGCGGTCAACGGCATCATCGGCGCACTGCGCGAGGAACTGGTCGACACCGCGTCGATCAGCCCGCCGGATCTAAAACGCCTCGCCGCGACTCCCGGCAGCGCGTTCGGCTCCTGCCGCTTCAAGCTGAAGTCCTTCGAGGACAACCGCGCGCAGTACGAGCGCCTGATCCAGGTCTTCCGCGCCCACGACATCCGCTGGTTCCTCTACAACGGCGGCAACGACTCCGCCGACACCTCGAACAAGATCAGCAAGATCGGCGCCGAACTCGGCTACCCGATCCACTGCATCGGCGTGCCGAAGACGGTCGACAACGATCTCGCGGTCACCGACACCTGCCCGGGCTTCGGCTCGGTGGCGAAGTACACGGCGCTGTCGATCCTCGAGGCCAGCCTCGACGTGCGCTCGATGTCCGAGTCCTCCACCAAGGTGTTCGTGATGGAGGTGATGGGCCGCCACGCCGGCTGGATCGCCGCCTCCGCCGGGCTCGCCGGCAAGAAGGCCGACGACCCGCCGCAGATCATCCTGTTCCCCGAGGTGCCGTTCGACCAGGCCGCGTTCCTGGCCAAGGTGAAGGCGACCGTCGAGCGGATCGGCTACTGCTCCATCGTGGTCTCGGAAGGCACGAAGACGCCGGACGGGAAGTTCCTCGCCGAGGCCGGCGGCAAGGACGCGTTCGGCCACGCCCAGCTGGGCGGCGTCGGTCCGATGATCGCCAACCTGGTGAAGGAGCATCTCGGCTACAAGTACCACTGGGCGGTCAGCGATTATCTCCAGCGCGCGGCCCGCCACATCGCCTCGAAGACCGACGCCGAGCAGGCCTGGGCGGCGGGCAAGGCCGCGGTCGAGTACGCGGTGGTCGACCGCAACGCGGTGATGCCGGTGATCAAGCGGCTTTCGAACAAGCCCTACAAGTGGACAATCGCGGAGGCGCCGCTGTCGGCGGTCGCCAACCACGAGAAGATGATGCCGAGGAACTTCATCCGCGCGGACGGCTTCGGCATCACGGCGGCCTGTCGAACCTATCTCGAGCCTTTGATTCGCGGCGAGAGTGTCCCAAAGTACGACCCGACGACCGGCCTGCCGGAGTATCTGTCGCTGCCGCTGAAGACGATCCGTCGGAAGTTGCCGAAGTACGCCATCGCCGATCGCTAGCCTGGAAGTCCAGGGCGTCGACGGCATGAACGGCGGGCGCAACGGATTCCGGTCTGACATGATCGATTTCGTCCGGCCATTCCGAGTATGGATGGGTGAGAGACACCGGGCGGCGCGCCGCGGTGCTCCGCAGGCCCCGAAAGGCTGACCCTCCAGGACTAGAATCGATGAACAGCGCGACCGAACGCCGTTTCGCCGCGGCCCAGCCCGAAAAGTCGAGGGTCGCGGAACGCGTGGTCGCCGAGGTCCTGCTGACCCGGGCGCCCCTGCTCTACATCCTGATGAATGCCTTCAGGATCAACGGCCTGCCCGAGGTTCCCGCATGGGCGTATCTGGCCGTGCTGGCGTGGTTGCTCGCCCTCGTTCGCGACCGCACCGCCGATATCGTCATCCGAGCCGACGAGGTGGTCGACCAGAGCGATTCGAATCGCCATCCGTTCGGCCGGATGACCTCGCCCCCGGAGCTGACCGACGATTGGCTGTACGGACCGAGGATCAGCTTCGAGCAGCGTCTGGTCGGCACGGTGCTGTTCGGCAAGGACACGCGACGCACCGCGATCCAGGTCGGTCAGCTTCCCGAGGCGACCCGCCAGGAACTGCTCGCCTACCTGACAGAAGCCTTCGAACGCCGGAAGCTCGGGGTTCCCGAGGAATCG
>JBGAPI010000007.1:0-147554 GCA_044221335.1 Ahniellaceae bacterium | reverse complement strand
GCATGGAGCGTCTTCTGGATCAGCTGCGCGATGCGCTCATCATCGATGCTGCGCGGCCGGCCGGAGCGCACGTCGTCGTACAAGCCAGCAATCCGCTTCGCGAGAAAGCTCGATCGCCACTTGCCGACCGTCGCCTGGCTCACCTTCAGCCGCGACGCAATCGCCTTGTTGTTCTCGCCGCCCGTGCTCGCCAGCACGATGGATGCGCGCTGGCACAACGACGCCGGCAAGGAACGGCTGCGCGCGAACGACCGCAGCTGTGCTGCCTCAGCATCCGATAACTCGAGTTGGGCCTTCGGGCGTCCGTTTCGAATCGCGCTATCTCTGCTTCGAAAGATAGCGCGAGCTGATGCACTAGTTATGCCAGCTATTTACGGGACAGTACACTAGGCGCTCGGACCACCTGCGTGCCACAAACGACCGAATTTGTCGTCGACCGCTCGCTGTCGTCCAGGACGCTGCTTCTTCACTCAATTGTCTCGGGTGTCATCTCGGGTGTCCCGGTGACGTTCATTTCCTGCGAATGTGATGTGAGGCATTCCGGGTTCTGCAGCGCGGAATTCGCTGACGGTGCGGCCGGGCTGCCGGTGGCTCCGCGTCCCGGATTTCTCTGCCGCTGCATCCTGGCTTCGTGACTGCGGGGTGCGTTGGTCATGGCGCGGCCGCTGGCCGTCATCACCCGGAGCGGTGGGCAGTCAGTGCCGATCGAGGCTTGAGGCAACGGCGCGCAGGGCGCGCCTTGGGACCTCATTCTGGTTGGGGCGCGTTTGGTGCGTGACCGAGGTCTGTGCGTCGGCCAGAGCAGTAGTCGCTTCGGACGCGATCCGCCTGCGGTGGAGATGTCGATGCGCTTCCGCGATGGCGGCCAGTGGCCGCCCTACGATTGCGCTTAGCGGTGGCGGCCAGGGGCCGTTCCACCTTTGGGCTTCGCGATGGCGGCCGGTGGCCGCCCTACCTTGGCGCCTCGCGGTGGCGGCCAGTGGCCGCCCTACGGGTATCGCTACCGCACCGCCACTCGCCCCGGGTACCCGACGTTCTCCACGATCGAGAAGCCGTGCCGGGTCAGCGCCCGGCGGGCGCCGTTGTCGGCGTCGCCGCCGAGGAGGATGAGCTTGTCGGCGAGCTTGAACTCGGGGGCGTCGAGGTAGGCGCGCATCGACTCGCTGCCCTGCAGGCGGTCGACCGGCAGCGCGACGATCAGGCTGGCGCGGCTGCCCTGCCCCAGGCGCAGCGCGAAGCCGCCGCCGACCGGAACGAGGTGCTTCGGCCGCACGTCCTTCCGGCTGCGCGTCTCCAGCATGTCGATGGCGTGGATGAGGAACCGGGCCTCGACTTCGCTCTCGGCGGCGGCCGCGAGCTCGAGGAAGTCGTCGCAGCCGTCGGCCGGATGCAGGCGCTCCAGCGCGTCGGTCAGGGCCGACTGCAGGGTCGCGGTGAAGCGGCCGTTGGCGAGGAAGTGCGAGGACGGGATCCCGGCGCAGCCGAGCACCTGCAGGGTGCGGCGGTTGCGCACCGCGATCTCCTCCGGGCTCGCGTCCCACACCAGGCGGTCGATCTTGCCGACGTAGCCGGCCGCGGTGGCGACGCCACCGGTCGCCGCCAGCGCCAGGCTGAAGGTGCGGCCGCCGGCGAGCGCCGCCCAGGCGAGATCGTCGAGGCGGTCGTTGAGCAGCGGATTGCGGGTGTAGGGATCGACGTCGAGCTCCTTCGCCCACTCGCGCCGCGCCTTGTCGTAGCCGATGCGCGAGAGCGCGAAGCCCTCGGCCTTCTTCGCGCCACGCGAATACCAGGGCGAGTCGACCGCCGGGTCCTCATCGGCGCCGGGGATCGGGGTCAGCTCCGGCGCGTCCTCGTCGCGACCGTGCAGGTGCTTGTCCTTCGCCTCGCGGGCCTTCTCGTGGTACTTGCGGGTCGTGTTCTGCACGAAGCGGTAGACGCCCTTCGGCAGCCCGACCGCGCTGTCGATCGGATGCAGCAGCACGTTGCCGATCGCCTTCAGCGTGTTCTTGCCGGCCTTCGCGGCCGCGCCCCGGTAGGACTCGCTGCGGGTCGTCGATTCCGCGCGCGCCAGCGCCGGCATCTCGGACACGCGGATCGCCAGCATCTCCAGGCTCTCGGCGTTGATCGGACCGTAGGGCGTGTCGATCGCGAACTCGTAGAGATGTCCGCGCAGGGTCGCGCATGGCGCCAGGGTGAAGCCGGGACCGGACAGCAGCGACGGCGGCGTGACGTCGTGCACGCGCACCTGCTGCGGACCGTTGCAGTCGGCGAGATCGAGCGGCGGCGCGGCCGCGGCCGGCGCGGCGCGGAGCAGCGCGGCGAGCGCCGCGAACAGCAGCGCCGCGCCGAGCGAGCCGCGCGGAAAGGAAACGTGCACCATCGGACGGATCAGTTGAGCCGGGTCACCCGCACCACGGCCTGCTTGGTGAAGGTCAGCGAGGCCTGGCCGGAGACCGCGCGGACCCGCACCACGATGGTCCCGGGAGTCGCGGACTCCAGCACCCCGGTGCGATGCCCGCTCTCCAGCTCGACGCGAACGGTGTGGCCGACGAAGTTCTTGAGATCGGCGAAGGCGATGTCGTTGGCGTGCTTGGCTGCCGCGGGGTCTTCGGCGAAGTCGTCTTCCGGCACCTTGTTGGACATCGTCTGCGCCGGCGCCGCGTCCGCCGCGGGCTTCGGCGCCATGCCGGCGAGCTGCGGCCGGCCCCGATCGGCGCCGGCGGTCTTGACCGCGAGGCCGCGTTCGCGCGCGACCAGCTCCCAGGTGGTGCCCGCGAAATCCTCGGGAATCGGCTGCGGAGCGACCGCCGTCACCACCAGCGGGATGGCCGCCCCCGTGCCGCTGACCTCGAGCGTGGCGTTGAACAGCCGCGCCCGCGCGTCCGGCGCGTACTGCGCGTAGTGCTCGAAGGCGATCGAGGTGTCGGGATGCGCGACGACGGTGAGTTCCCCGCCCTTCTCCGCGAAACGCTGGTAGCGCGACTCGACTTCCGGCGTAGGCGCATAGCCGTCGGCGGCAAGCAGGCGCCGGACCGCGGCGAGGTGGCGCTGGACGAACTCGGCGGACGGCACGTGGTCGCGGCTGGCGCAGTACTTGTTGCGCTTCTCGTTGAAGCCGGCATCGGTGTAGTGCCAGCGCAGCTCGGTGATCGTGCCGTCCTCGTCGCTGGTGAGATAGCGCTCCGGCTTGTCGAGCTTCAGCGTCTCGGTGAACTCGCCGGCTCCGATGCCCGGCGATTCGATCGAACTGGTGATGGCGAGCGATCCCGGACCGACGACATCGTACTGCCAGGTCACCTTGCTGCCGGGGTAGGACATCCCCATGAGGGTGACGTCCTCCGCGCTCCAGTAGTGGTCGCTCGCGCATCCCTCCGCTTCGAGGGGCAGGCCGCTCACCATGCCGACGCTGGAAAGGCTGGGTTCCTCCAGTTCCTCCGGGAGGAAGCCCGCGAAGCTGATGTGCGCGTCGGTCATCACTACCGCCAGCCGGCGCGCCGGCGGGATCAGGCCTTCGGGTTCTTTTTCGCCCGCGCCGAACAGCTTGCCGAGCGCGTCGACCGCGGCCGCGTTGCGACCCTTGCGCGAGAACAGGTTGTGGCGGCGCTCGCCGCTCGGCGGGTTGAACAGATCGAGGGTCCACAGCCAGCCCGGGGTCACCAGCCGGATCTCGCCGACCGTCAGCGCCGGGATGCTGCTGTCCGTCGGCTGGATGCGCAGATCGCGCACGCCGAAGTCGCCGCTCCAGGTGTAGAACGGCTTCAGCTTGACATCCGCGTCCTCGGCATAGTCCGACAGCATGATGTCGGCGATCTGCAATACCGAGAAGGTCACGTACCAGTGGAACAGCCCGATCGGCAGCGCGACGTAGACCATCCCCAGGTAGAACACCCGCCACGGCGTCAGGCCCTTGGAGTAGCCGAACTTCCCGAGAAACAGCTTGCCGAGCAGGTTGGACATCGAAAGCCTCTGAGCGACGTCGGATCGGGGATCAGTTCCAGCCGCACACCACTTTGCCGCAGTTGCCGGCTTCCATCAGGTCGAAACCCTTCTGGAAGTCGTCGATGTGGACCTGGTGGGTCAGCACCTTCTGCAGCGGGAAGCCGGTCAGCACCATCTGGGTCATCTTGTACCAGGTCTCGTACATCCGCCGGCCGTAGATGCCGTGCAGGGTCAGTCCCTTGAAGATGACCTTGTCCCAGTCGATGCCGGCGCCGCGCGGCAGGATGCCGAGCAGCGCGATCTTGCCACCGTGGTACATGCAGTCGAGCATGTCGTTGAAGGCCGCCTGGTTGCCGCTCATCTCGAGGCCGATGTCGAAGCCTTCCATGTGCAGGTCCTTCACCACGTCCTTCAGCGACTGCTTGGACACGTTGACCACCCGGGTCGCGCCCATGTCGGCGGCCAGCTTCAGCCGGTAGTCGTTGACGTCGGTGACCACGACGTTGCGCGCGCCGATGTGCTTGCAGATGCCGGCGGCGATGATGCCGATCGGGCCGGCACCGGTGATCAGCACGTCCTCGCCGATCACGTCGAACTCGAGCGCGCAGTGCGCGGCGTTGCCGTAGGGATCGAAGAAGGCGGCGAGCTCGGACGGGATCTGGTCCGGGATCGGCCACAGGTTGGCGGCCGGCATCGCCAGGTACTCGGCGAAGGCGCCGTTGCGGTTCACGCCGATGCCGATGGTGTGCGGGCACAGGTGCTGGCGGCCGGCGCGGCAGTTGCGGCAGACGCCGCAGACGATATGGCCCTCGGCGCTGACCCGCTGGCCGAGCGTGTAGCCGCGCACGCCGGGGCCCATGTCGACGATCCGGCCGACGAACTCGTGGCCGATGACGAGGCCGGGCTTGATGGTGCGCTGCGACCACTCGTCCCATTTGTAGATGTGCAGGTCGGTGCCGCAGATCGCGGTCTTCTCCAGCTTGACCAGCACCTCGTTCGGTCCGATCTCGGGGATCGGCACCTGCTCCATCCAGATGCCCTTGGTGGCTTCGCGCTTGACCAGCGCCTTCATCATCTGCGGCATGTTCGGTCCTCCGGCAGGGACGGCTGACGCCATCCCTGCCGCAATGGGGAATCGTCGCGCGTTGGAAATCGTGTCGCGACCGACGGGAGAGCGATTATAGGCAGACGAATCGCGCGTTCCTGCATGCCAATTCCGCTTCTCGCCGGGGAATCGGCGGCATGGCCGCCGATTCCCGTGACGATCGTCCCATGTGGCCGGTGCCCGACCCTGGCAGACTGCTGCGTTTTTCGGGAGGGGAAATCCATGAAGACGATGAAGATCCTGGCCGGCGCCGTCGCGCTGGCCCTGGTGGCGCCGACCTCGGCGCTCGCGGTCGAGGGCATGTGGCAGCCGGCGCAGGTGCCGACGATCGCGAAGGCGATGCAGGCCGAGGGCCTGAAGATCGATCCGCAGCAGCTCTCCGAACTGACCGGCCAGCCGATGGGCGCCATCGTCAGCCTCGGCGGCTGCAGCGCGTCGTTCATCTCGCCGCAGGGCCTGATCGCCACCAACCACCATTGCGCGTACGGCTCGATCCAGTACAACTCGACCGCCGAGCGCAACCTCCTCGAACTCGGCTTCAACGCCGCCGCGCTCGGCGACGAACTGCCGGCCGACCCGGCCGCGCGGGTGTGGGTCACCGAGTCGATCGACGACGTCAGCGCGAAGATCAATGCCGCGGTGAAACCGAGCCAGCACGGCAAGGCGCGCTTCGATGCGATCGACGCGGCCAAGAAGGCGCTGGTGAAGGGCTGCGAGAAGCCCGGGCTGCACTGCGAGGTCTACACCTTCCACGGCGGCCTCTCCTACCAGCTGGTCCGCCAGCGCGAGATCCGCGACGTGCGCCTGGTCTACGCGCCGCCGCAGTCGATCGGCAAGTTCGGCGGCGAAGTCGACAACTGGATGTGGCCGCGCCACACCGGCGACTTCAGCCTGATCCGCGCCTACGTAGCGAAGGACGGCAGCAGCGCCGCCTACTCCAAGGACAATGTTCCGTTCCAGCCCAGGCACTTCCTGCCGCTCAATGCGCAGGGCGTCGCCGCCGGCGACTTCGTGATGATCGCGGGCTACCCCGGCCGCACCTTCCGCTATCGCCTGGCGGAGGAACTGTCCGACAGCATCGGCTACACCTATCCGACGCTGCTCGCCGACTACCGCGAGATGATGGCGCTGATGCGCGACGCCGGCGACCGCGATCCGGCCGTAAAGGTGAAGTACGTCAGCACGATCTCGAGCCTCTCCAACGTCGAGAAGAACTACGTCGGCCAGCTCGAAGGCCTCGGCCGCAGCCACGCGCAGGAGCTGCGCCAGGCCCAGGCCGCGGAGCTCGACCGGTGGCTGGCAGCGCAGGGCGACAAGCAGGCCGGCGCCCGCAAGGCCGTCGCCGACCTGCGAGCGTTGATCGCCGAAGGTCGGGCCACTCGCGACCGCGACCTGCTGCTGACGATCGCCAATCGCATCGGCCTCCTCAACAGCGGCCGGATCATCTACCGCAACGCGATCGAGCAGGCCAAGCCGGACGCGATGCGCAAGGCCGGCTTCCAGCAGCGCGACCGCGACGAGAATCTCGCCACGCTGCAGCAGGTCGAGCGCCGGGTCGACGCCGCGACCGACGCGAAGCTGCTGCGCTGGTGGATCGACAAGTACGTCGCGCTGCCGCCGGAGCAGCGCCTGAAGTCGCTCGACCAGTGGCTCGGGGCCGGCACGACCGACGCCGCCGTCCGCCAGCAGAAGATCGATGCGCTGTACCGGGGCACCCGCCTGTTCGACACCGCGACCCGCCTCGCGCTGTTCGACAAGCCCCGCGCCGAGCTCGATCGCTCGGACGACCCCGGCATCCAGCTGGCCGCCGCGCTGTCCGACGAGCGGCTGGCGATCGAGGCGGTCGCCGACGACAGCAACGGCCGCGAAGCCGAACTGCGCCCCGCCTACATGCGCGCCATCATCGACTGGAAGGCGGCCCGCAACGAGCCGGTCTATCCGGACGCCAACTCCTCGCTGCGCATCACCTACGGCCGTGTCCAGGGCTATCGCCGCGACGGCGCCGAATACACGCCGTTCACCACCGCCGAGGGCATCCTGCAGAAGAGCACCGCGACCTGGCCGTTCAACACGCCGGAACGTTCGCTCGCACGGATCCGCGCCGGCGACTTCGGCGCCTACGCGTTCAATCCGGTCGCCGCCGGCGCGGTGACGAGCCGGGTCGATCGCGACGTCGCCAGCACCAGCCCGGCGAGCGATGCCACCCGCCTGCCGGTCAACTTCATGGGCGACCTCGACATCGTCGGCGGCAACTCCGGCTCCGCGGTGCTCGATGCCCACGGCCGGCTGGTCGGGCTCGCCTTCGACGGCAACTGGGAGTCGATCAGCGATTCCTGGCTGTTCCGCCCGGAGACCGCGCGCACCATCATGGTCGACGTCCGCTACATGCTGTGGGTGATGGACAAGGTCGACCACAACGAGCGCTTGTTGAAGGAAGTCGGACTGTAGGGCGCGCACCGCGCGCCGCCGCCGATCGCTGCGGCGTTGTCGGGGGGCGAAGGCACTGGGCCCTGGGCACCGGGCTCAGTGCCCAGAGTCGCGACAGCATCCCGTCATTGCGAGGAGGAGCGCAGCGACGACGATGCAACCCAGCGCCTTCGCTCTTGCTTTGACGTGGCGAACAGCAAAGGCGCTGGATTGCTTCGCTGCGCTCGCAGTGACGGGTATCGTTTCCCTGAGCCCCGAGCCCCGAGCCCTCGTAGGATTCCCACCTCCGGGCTACCCTGGTCGCGATCATGACCCCCGACCTCCGCCCCGCCGCCCTCTTCCTCCAGGGACCCTCCGCCTCCGGCAAGACCGCCCTCGCGATCGACTGGGCGCGGCGCTGGCCGGTGGACCTCGTCAGCGTCGACTCGGCGCTGGTCTACCGGGGCCTCGACATCGGCAGCGCCAAGCCCGACGCGGCGACGCTGGCGCGCGCGCCGCACCGGCTGGTCGACATCCGCGATCCGGAACAACCCTACTCCGCCGCCGAGTTCCGCGCCGACGCGCTGGCGGCGATGGCGGAGATCTCGGCGCGCGGTCGCGTTCCGCTGCTGGTCGGCGGGACGATGCTGTATTTCCGCGCGCTCGAGCGCGGCCTGTCCGACCTGCCCTCGACCGATCCCGCGACCCGCGAGCGGATTCACGCGCGCCTCGCCTCCGAGGGCTCGGCCGCGCTGCACGCGGAACTGCTCCGCGTCGATCCGGTCGCGGCGAAGCGAATTCATCCGAATGATCCGCAACGCATCGGCCGCGCGCTCGAGGTGATCGCGCTGACCGGGCGTCCGCTGTCGGAGCAGCAGGGCGGGCGCCGCGACCGGCTGCCATGGCGCGTGCTGAAGATCGCACTGATGCCCTCGCGCGAGCGCCTGCATGAGCGTGCCGATCTGCGCTTCCGGCAGATGCTCGCCGAGGGTTTCGTCGATGAAGTGCGACGCCTGCGCGAACGCCCTGCCCTGTCGCCCGACGCGCCGTCGATGCGCGCGGTGGGCTATCGCCAGGTCTGGGCTTTCCTCGACGGCGTGGTCGACGAGGCCGCGATGATCGACAGCGGCATTGCCGCGACCCGTCAGCTGATCAAGCGGCAGGTGACGTGGCTGCGTTCCGAGCTCGATGCGTTCCAGGTCGACCCGGAGGTCGCCGGGGCGGAAGCGGCGCTGCAGCAGCGGGTCGCCGCGTTCCTGTAGGTCGGGCATTGCCCGGCCACTCCCAGCGTCGCGGCACTGGAGCCGCTCCCACCAGAACCGCCCTTGGCTAGTGGCCCGCGGCCTGGAGCATGTAGACCGTCGTCCCCACGCACAGGGCGACGATCGCCGCTTCGAGCGGCAGCATCCACAGCCAGCGATCGTCGCGGCGGCGAACGGCGACCACCGGAATGCCGCAGGCCACCAGCGGGATCAGGCCCATCACCACGAAGGAGGCGGCGTCGGCACTGCGCTGCCCGAAGGCGCCGAGGGTGATCACGACGAACGACAGCGCGGCGACGGCCTGCACCACCAGCAGGCCACGCAGCACCTTGCCCGGCTCCGACATCAGCACGTAGGCCAGCATGAAGGCGAGCAGGATCACGGCGATGCCGGCGAGCGGCATCCACACGTGGCCGTGGTTCTTGAAGACGAAGATCAGCGAATCCAGCGTCAGTGCGCGGCAGGCCGGCGTCGACGGCGCCGCGGCCGCGGTGGTGCTCGCCACCGCGACGGCGCAATGCCCGACGGCCTGCAGCCAGCTCATCACGACGCCGGCCACGCCGCCGACCAGCAGGATCAGGACCGCCAGAGATTTCAGGATCGCGGATCGCACATCATTCCCGGACGTCGCGGCACACCGCCGTCGATAGGCCGATCGTACAAAGTTCGAGGCACCGGGGTGGAGTGACGATCGTCGGTTCCGCGCACGCCGGTGTCACAGCGCGACGTCCACGACGACTTCCAGCGTCGTCGGCGGACCCCCATCCGGCACGGTCCGAAGCCCGATGAACTCGTATTCCCGGATCACTTCGATCGACTCCCCCAGCGTGTAGTCCTGCCGATCCTGCAGCGTCTTCACGGCCAACGCCGCTTCGTCGTCGCCGAACGCGGCCATCGCACGCAAGGTCGGCAGCGCCCGCTCGATCCAGCCACGCGGCGTGGTCGGCAGCGCGGTGCCGGCGAGCGGAATCTCGTAGACCAGGACGAAGTGCTCGCAGCCGCCGTGGCGGATCACCAGGCGGTCGCCGCTGGCGAGCGTGATGCGCTCGGTGCCGTCGCGGCCGTCGAGCTCGAAGGAATGCTCGCGGACCTTGCCGACATCCACGATCCGAGGTGATGGCATGGCGCGAGTGCAGTCGTCGTCGACCGCGGCGTGCGCCAGGGAACTCGCCGCGCAGGTCGCCAGCGCCAGGCATCGAAAAGGGAAGGTCATCGGGGGACTCCGGAACTCGAATCAGCTTGCCGCATCGGCGTGGCCGGACGATGGCGCGGATCGGTCGTGGGATGGCGGTTCGGTGGCTCGTCGCGACGTCGTGCGGCCGCCGTGGGAGCGACGTCAGTCGCGATCGCGCAGCGTCTCGCCTTCGCGACGGACGTCGCTGCCACAGACGTCGCGCACGCAAGCCACGGCGTCAGTTCGGCTCGAGCAGCAAGCGCACTCCCGCCGCCGCCAGCTGCTTGCGCTCCTGCGCGAGATCGGCCCGCGTGAGCGGGTGGGCGTCCAGCCACAGCTGCGGCAGGTGCAGGTGCAGTCCGCGCTCGTCCGCGTCGAGGTGCACCGGCGGCAGCGCCTCGGCGCTGCGCGACCGGCAGAGCAGCGCGGCGAGCCGCAGCAGCACGGTGATCCGGAACGCCGGACGCGCGATCCGCGGCGCGAGACCGCCGAAGTCGGCCTTCGACAGCGCGCGCCGGTGGCCGCGCACGATCAGCGACAGCGCCGCCTGCTCCTGCCGCGAGAAGCCCGGCAGGTCGCTGTTGGCGATCAGGTAGGCACCGTGCTGCTGGTACTGGCTGTGCGCGATCGCGAGGCCGATCTCGTGGGCGCGGACGCTCCAGGCCAGCCAGTCGCGATGCTCGTCGGACAGTTCCCAGTCGGTCGCGACCTCGTCGAACAGCGCCAGCGCGATCGATTCGACCCGCCGGGTCTGGGCGTCGTCGACACCGTAGCGCCGCGCCATCGCATCGATCGAGGCCTGGCGCGGGTCGGTGTGTTCGACGCGGCCGAGCAGGTCGTAGATCAGGCCCTCGCGCATCGCGGTCTCGGCGATCCGCATCGACTTCAGGCCCAGCCCGTCGAACACCGCGGTCATCACCGCGGCACCGCCGACGAAGATCGGGCGGCGATCGTCGGACAGGCCGGGCAGCTCGATCGTTTCCATCGAACGGCCGGCGATCAGCCGCTCGCGGATGTCATCGAGCGCCTCGCGGGTGAGCTCGTCGCCATGCCCCAGCGCAAGGCCGACCGCGGCCAGCGACTTGGCGGTGCCGGACGATCCGATGACCTCGCTCCAGCCCAGTTGGCGGAAAGCCTCGGCGAACTGCTGCAGCTCGACGCCGATCTCGGTCTGCGCGCGCTGCCAGCGCTTGCGCGAGATGCGATCGCCGTCGAAGAAGCGGCGCGTGCTGGCGATGCAGCCGACCTGCAGGCTCTCCATCTCCAGCGGCTGGCCGCCCTGGCCGATGATGAACTCGGTGCTGCCGCCGCCGATGTCGACCACCAGCCGGCGCAGGGTCGGATTGGGCAGGTCGCGGCCGACGCCGAGGTAGATCAGGCGCGCCTCCTCGCGGCCGGACACGACCTCGATCGGATGGCCGAGCGCCGTCTCCGCCGTCATCAGGAAGCCGCGCGGGTTGGCGAGCTTGCGCACGCTCTGCGTCGCCACCGCGCGCACCCGCGCCTCCGGCACCGCCGACAGCCGCTGGCCGAAGCGCGCGAGGCAGGCCAGCGCCCGGCGCAGCCGCTCGGGCGAGAGGTTGCCGTGCGCGTCGAGGCCGAAGGCGAGCCGCACCGGCTCGCGCAGACGGTCGATGATCCGCGCCTGGCCGTGCTCGTAGCGCGCCACGACCAGATGGAAGCTGTTGGAGCCGAGATCGACCGCGGCCAGCGAGTCGCCTTCCTTGATCTCGGTCGTCGGCATTCGGTCAGCCCTGGCTGCGGGACATCAGGAAGCCCTGCGCGGAGTGCGGCATCTCGTCTCCCTCGGGCAGCCTCCGAGTGTACGTGCCCTCGGCACCGAGCTGCCACGACTGGGTGTTGTCGCCGAGGTAGTTCTCCAGTTCCTCCTCGTAGACCCGCCGGGCCAGCTCCTCGTCGAGGATCGGGAAGCAGACCTCGATCCGGCGCAGCAGGTTGCGCTCCAGCCAGTCGGCACTGGCGCACCAGATCTCGCTGGCGCCGTCGTTGGCGAACCAGTAGACGCGGGTGTGCTCGAGGAAGCGCCCGACGATCGAGCGCACCTGGATGTTCTCCGACAGCCCCTTGACGCCGGGGCGCAGCGCGCAGGTGCCACGCACGATCAGGTCGATCTTCACTCCCGCCCCGGAGGCGGCATAGAGCGCGTCGATCACCCGCGCCTCGTTGAGATGATTGATCTTGGCGATGATCCGCGCCGGCTTGCCGCGGCGGGCGAGCCCGGCCTCGCGCTCGATCTTCGCCAGCAGCGTCATGTGCAGCGTGAACGGCGACGCGAGCAGGCGCTTCAGCTTGATCGCCGGCGACAGGCCCGACAGCTGCATGAACAGCGAGTGCACGTCGGCGCCGATCTCCGCGTTCGCGGTCAGGAGGCCGTAGTCGGTGTACAGCTTGGAGGTTCGGGTGTGGTAGTTGCCGGTGCCGAGATGGACGTAGCGGCGCAGCTTCCCCGCCTCGCGCCGCACGATCAGCAGCATCTTGGCGTGGCACTTGTAGCCGACCACGCCGTAGACGACCTGCACGCCGGCCTCCTGCAGGCGGTTGGCCACCAGCAGGTTGGCCTCCTCGTCGAAGCGGGCGCGCAGCTCGACCACCACGGTGACGTCCTTGCCGTTGCGCGCCGCGTCGATCAGCGAATTGACCAGCGGAGAGTCGTTGCCGGCGCGGTACAGCGTCTGCTTGATCGCCAGCACGTTGGGATCGGCGGCAGCCTCGCGCAACAGGTCGACGATCGAGCTGAAGGAATCGAAGGGGTGGTGCAGCAGCATGTCGCGCGTGCCGATCCGGGCGAACATCTGTTCGGTATCGCGCAGCTCCGGGTGGACCTGCGGCACGAAGCCCGGGAACTTGAGGTCCGCGCGCTCGATCAGGTCGTACAGCATCGACAGCCGGGACAGGTTCACCGGCCCGTTGCAGCGGAACACGTCGGTCTCGGACAACTCGAAGTTGTCGCAGAGGAACTTCAGCACCCCCTTCGGGCAGCTGTCGGCGACCTCGATCCGCACGGCGCGGGCGAAGCCGCGGCCCTTGAGCTCGTCCTTCAGCGCGTGCGCCAGGTTCTCGACGTCGTCCTCGTCGACCAGCAGCTCGGAGTTGCGCGTCACCCGGAACTGGTAGGCCCCCTTCACCTTCATCCCGGGGAAGATCTCCTCCATGAATTCCTGCAGCACCGCCGACAGGGTGACGAAGTCCATGCCCGGTTCCGTGCCCAGCGACTCCGGCAGCCGGATCACCCGCGGCAGCGGCCGCGGCACCCGCACGATCGCGAGGTTGCCCTGGCGACCGAAGGCGTCGCGGCCGGACAGCGAGACCACGAAGTTGAGGCTCTTGTTGAGGATCCGCGGGAACGGATGCGAGGGATCGATGCCGAGCGGCGACAGGACCGGCAGGATCTCGCGCTCGAAGTAGGTCTTCAGCCAGGCGCGCTGGCGGGCATCGAGTTCGGAGCGGGACAGGACGCGGATCTTCTGCGTCTCCAGGGCCGGCCGCAGCACCTTGTTCCACAGGCGGTACTGCTCGTCGATCAGTTCGACGGTGCGGTCGCGGATCAGCTGCAGCGCGCGCGTCGGGCTGGTGCCGTCGGGCGTCGGCACCGGCGTGCCGAACTGCTTCTGCTGCAGCAGCGCCGCGACCCGGATCTCGAAGAACTCGTCGAGGTTGGAGGCCGAGATGCAGAGGAAGCGCAGGCGCTCCAGCAGCGGCATCGACGTGTCGCGCGCCTGCTCCAGCACGCGGAACTGGAAGGCCAGCTGCGACAGCTCGCGGTTGAAGTAGTGGCTGGGGTCGGAGGTCGTGCTCATCGCGGCGGCCGGTGGGGTCGGTTCATGGTAGTCGGTGGGCCCGCGGCGACGCACGTCAATCGCCGGTCACGCGGCGCTGCTGGTGGGCGCGCGCGCCGCCACCAGCCGCTCCCCGCCGAACACGGCGGAGAAGGTGCTGCCGCGCCCGAGTTCGCTGTCGATCGCCAGTTCGGCCTGATGCAGGTGCAGCACGTGCTTGACGATGGCGAGCCCGAGCCCGGTGCCGCCGCTGGCGCGCGAGCGACTGGTCGAGACCCGGTAGAAGCGCTCGGTGAGACGCGGCAGGTGCTCCGCCGGGATGCCGTTGCCGCTGTCGGCGACGCTGAAGGTGCAGCCCCGGGGGGTGGCGCTCCAGCGGATCCGGATGGTGCCGCCGTCGGGCGTGTAGCGCACGGCGTTGCTGACCAGGTTGGAGAAGGCGCTGTGCAGATAGTTGGCGGCGCCGCGCAGGTCGAAGGCGGCCACCTCCTCCACCACGATCCGGTGGCGGCCGCGCGACAGCGCCTGCGCCTCGCGCTCCAGCGTATTCACGGTCGCTCGCATCGGGACGAGCTCGTCGGGCAGCGCGTTCGGGGCCTCGAGGCGGGAGAGCGTCAGCAGGTCCTCGACGATCTGCGTCATCCGCTTCGACTGGCCGCGCATGTCGTCCAGCATCGGCGCCCATTGCGGCGCATCCTCCGGCTCCATCAGGTCGAGATAGCCGTGCAGCACGGTCAGCGGGGTGCGCAGCTCGTGCGAGACGTTGGCGACGAAGTCGCGCCGCACCTGCTCCAGCCGCATCAGCTGGGTGACGTCGCGCACCACCAGCAGGCACTGGTCCTTCTGGTAGCGGATCTGGCGCAGGCTGAGTCGGGTGGCGGGATCGTCCGGCGCCGCCACGTCGACCATCGGCTCCTTGCCCGGCCCGGCGGCGAGCCAGGCCTGCACCGCCGGATCGGTGAACACCGATTCGATCGCGCCGCCGCGATGGCGGGTACCGAGACCCAGCAGGCGGGTGGCGGCCTCGTTGAACCAGAGGATGCCGGAGCCGGCGCGCAGCACCACGACGCCGTCCGGCAGCGCGGCGGCGGCCGCGCGGAAGTCGCGCAGCAGGCCGACCAGGCGGCGCTTGCGCGAGCGGTCCGAGGCCAGGCGGCGATGGATGTAGGCGGACATCTCCGAGAGCACTCCCCATTCCTGCGGCGGCGCGCTGCGGCGGCGCGCTGTCAGCCAGCGCTGGATCCGATACAGGCTGTAGAGCTGCCAGATGCCGTAGCCGAGCAGGCAGGCGATCAGCATCTCGCGCCAATGGCCGAGAGCCATGCCCAGCGCTGCGGCCGCCAGCAGCATGACCAGCAGGCGTCCGATCGACACCTGCCAGGCATGCGATTGCAGCAGGCGTCGACGCATCGGGCGCGCGTTCAGACCGAAACCGAGAAGCGATAGCCGGCGCCGCGCACGGTCTGCACGTAGCCGTCGGCGGCGTGCGGCTCGAGAGTCTTGCGCAGGCGCCGGATGTGGACGTCGATGGTGCGTTCCTCGACCTCGCTGCTGCCGCTCCACAGGCGGTCGAGCAGTTGCGAGCGCGAATAGACGCGGTCGGCGTGGGTCATGAAGAAGTGCAGCAGTCGATACTCGGTCGGGCCGATCTCGACCGACTGGTCGCCGGCGTAGACGCGGTGCGCGGCGGCGTCGATCCGGAGGCTGCCGGCGATGATCGCCTCGTCCATGGTCTCGCCGAGCGTGCGGCGCAGCACCGCCTTGATCCGCGACACCAGCTCGCGCACCGAGAACGGCTTCACGACGTAGTCGTCGATCCCGGCGTCGAGGCCGCTGACCCGGTCGTGCTCCTCGCCGCGGGCGGTCAGCATGATGATCGGGATATCGCGGCTGCTCTCGTTGCGCCGCAACCGCCGCGCGAACTCGAGGCCGGAGGTACCCGGCAGCATCCAGTCGAGCAGGATGAGGTCGGGCACGCGCTCGGCGATCACCCGCTCGGCTTCGCGCACGTCGCCGGCATGCATCGGCACCAGGTCGGCGCGGGTCAGCGCGAAGGCCACCATGTCGCGGATGGCCGGTTCGTCTTCAACGATCAGGATGTGTTTCTGCACGGCGTCGGGGCTTCGTTGTCATCGTTCCGACATTGCAGCGCAGGATTATTGCAGGCTCGTGAATCCCGTGCCCGCGGCGACCGCCCGATCGCCCTTTTCCTGCCGGTCTTCCTTTTCCTTGAGCCGCCGGCGGCGCTCTTCCAGCGCGTAGGGAGTGACTTCCTCGATCCGCGCCTCGATGCGGGCACGCTGGTAGTAGTCGATGTCGTCGCGCTTCAGCAGGGCGCGCAGCTGGTTCAGCGCGTCCTCCAGCCGGCCGTTCAGCAGCGCGACCTCGGCGTGGGCCTGGCCGGCGCGCACGATCTCGCCGGACAGCTCGCTGGCGCGCGCATAGGACAGCTGCAGGGCGGCGTCTTCCGGGTTGCGCTCCAGCAGGGGCCGCAATGCGCGCTGCGCCTGCTTGGCGTCGGCCGCCTTGCCGCTGCGGACGGCAAGCTCGGACCACGCGAGCTGGATCGCGCGGGTGTCCGGGAAGTCGCTGGCGAGCTTGGCGAGCCGGGCCTGGGCCTCGCCGCGCTTGCCGGCCCCCTCCTCCGCCTCCGCCATCGCCAGGTCGAAGGCGATGGCGTGGTGCACGCGCTCGACCAGCGGACGCAGGACCGGGATCGCGGCCTCCGGGCGTCCCTGGCGGATCAGCGCCAGCGCCAGCCCGTAGTGTTCCGGATCGCCGGCCTGCTGCGGCGACTGCTCGATCCGGCGCTTGTATTCGTCGGCGAGATCGACCGAATTGTCGGAGCCGAGGACGCGCGAGCGTTCGCGCACCAGGGCGAAGTCGATCGCGCTCGGCGGCCGGTTTTTCGCACGCTCGCTGGCGGCGGCGGTGGCGCGGGCCCGTGCCTCGCTGACCCGGGTGGAATTCAGCGGATGGGTGCGCAGGAATTCCGGCGGCGCCTCGCCGTTGTTGGAGCGCAGCGTCTTTTCCATCCGCGCGAACACGTCGGCCATGCCGACGGGATCGTAGCCGGCGCGCGCCATCGTGCCGATGCCGACGCGGTCGGCCTCGGCCTCGTTCTCGCGGGTGAAGTCGATCGCCTTCTGCTGCAGCAGCGCCGAGCCGGTGATCACCGCGGCCTGCGCGGCGTCGCCGTTGCCGCCCTTGGCCGCCAGCAGCGCGCCGAGGATCGCCAGCGTGATCGGCAGGCTGGCGTTCTTGATCCGCTCGTAGGCGCGCACCAGGTGATGCTGGGTGACGTGCGCGATCTCGTGGCCGAGCACGGCGGCGAGCTCGTCCTCGCTGGTGGTCATCACGATCAGCCCGGTGTTGACGCCGATGTAGCCGCCCGGCGCCGCGAAGGCGTTGATCTGCGGCGAGCGCACGGTGAAGAACACGAAATCCGGATTGGGCTTCTCGCTCGCCGAGACCAGGCGGAAGCCGAGGTCGTTCAGGTAATCGTCGATCAGCGGGTCGTCGAGGATCTGGTCCTGGCCGCGCAGCTCATGCAGCAGCCCACGGCCGATGCGCTTCTCCTCCTCGGGCGACAGCAGCTGGCCGGCGGAGGAGCCGAACTCCGGCAGCGGCGGCGGCGGCTCGGCGCGCGCCAGCACGCAAATCCCCGACACCGCGATCGCCGTTAGAATCCGTTGCACGACTGCTCTCCCGAAAGGTGTACGGCAGCGCGGCTCCCGCCGCGCGCCGCTTCGATCGGCGAGTCTAGGCGAAGTTCCGTTAGCGGCGCGTTCCACACCGAATCCATGCGTTTCTCCCTGTTCATCCAGTCGCCACCGTCCAGCCACGGCGCCGCGCTGGCGCTGCGCTTCGCGCGGGCCGCGCTCGCCGGCGGGCATTCCATCCGCCAGGTCTTCTTCCATGCGGACGGCGTGCTCGCGCTGGCGCCGGGCGAGCGCGGCGCCGACGAGGTCGACCTCGACCGCGAGTGGCGGCGCCTGTCCGCCGAGCACGGCGTGAGCCTGCTCGCCTGCCACACGGCCGCGGCGCGGCGCGGCGTCGTCGCGGCCGATCGGGCCGCGGTGCGTCCGGGCAGCCTGGCGCAGTTCTACGCGGCGCTCGATGGCGCCGACCGCCTGGTCGGGTTCTGAGCATGCGACGGCTGCTGTTCGTGTTCCAGGGCAACCCGGCCGAAGCCGAGCGGCTGCGCGACGGCCTCGACGCGGCGCTGGCGGCGCTGGCGATGGACTGCAGAGTCGGCGCCGTGTTCGTCGACGACGGCGTGTTCCTGCTGCGCCGAGGCCAGGACGCCGCGGCCAGCCTGCAGAAGGCGCGCAGCGCGGGCCTGGGCGCGCTGCTCGCGCACGGTGCGGAGACCTTCCTGGTCGACGCCGCCGCGCTCGCCGAACGCGGCCTCGCCGAAGCCGACCTGCTGCATGCCCCGCGTGCCGTCGACCGCGCCACGCTCGCCGCCGCGCTGCGGGCGGCCGACGCCGTGATCAGCCTGTAGGCCGCATGCTGTATCTCGTCCTGCATCCCGACCTCGCCGCCCAGGCCCTGCCGTCGACCGCCGGCGGCGGCGACGCCGTGCTGCTCGCCGGTGCAGCGGCGGCGCTGGCCTGCCGCGGCGATCGTCGCGGCACGCCGCTCGACGGGCTCGCCTGTGCGCGCTACGTGCTGGCGGCCGATCTTGCCGCGCTGGGGCTGGCGGACGCGGCCCTGCGGACGGGCGTGGTGGCGATCGACGATGCTGCGTGGGTCGATCTCGCCGTCGCCCATCCCCAGCAGGTGCTGTGCCGATGAGCGACGCGGACCCCGTGATCGACTTCGGCGGCACGCGCATCGCCACCGACGCCCAGGGCTACCTGCGCGACCGCCGGCAGTGGAGCGCGGAGCTCGCGCGCCACCTCGCCGCCGCCGACGGCATCGCGCTCGGCGAGGCCCACTTCGACGTCATTCAGTTCCTGCGTGAATACTATGAGCGCTATGAACTGTCGCCGCCGATGCGCCTGCTGGTGAAAGCTCTGGCCGAGCGTTTCGGACCCGAGCGCTCCGGCAGCCGTTATCTGTATCGGCTGTTCCCCGACGGTCCGGCGAAACAGGCCAGCCGCTATGCCGGGCTGCCCAAGCCCGCCACTTGCATTTGAACCCGACGAGCCGCACTTTCCCGCCATGAGCAAGGCCGAGATCTACACCACGGGCGTCTGCGGCTACTGCGTCGCCGCCAAGAACTTCCTCGTCGCGCGCGGCTGCAGCTACGAGGAGATCCGGATCGACCGCGATCCTGCCCGCCGCGACGAGATGCTCCAGCGCAGCGGCAATCGCCGGACGGTGCCGCAGATCTTCATCAACGGCCGCCATGTCGGCGGATACGACGATCTGGTGGCGCTGGAGCGCAGCGGAGGACTGGCCGAACTGCTCGCGACGTAGGGCGGCCACTGGCCGCCGCCACCGTTTCGCCGGTTGAATCGTCGTACGGCCGGTGCGCCGAGGCGCACCCTGGACGGCTGCGGCCCGTCGATTCGCTCGATCCGGCGAACGACGAATGGCATGTCGCCGGTCCATCCGGGCCCTGGGCCCTATACCCTGGGCCCTTGCGCTTCATCGAAGCCGCAAGACCCGCTCCGAAACAACCACACCGAGTCCACGACGATGACCGACCGCCTCACCCAGTTCACCGATTTCCGCAAGCGCATGAACGAGCGCATCCTCGGGCACGACAACCAGGTCGTGCGGCGCTTCTTCGCGCTCGACACCCAGACCTACAAGGACGGCGCGCTGCCGCTGAAGACCAAGGAAATGCTGGGCCTGGTCGCCTCGCTGGTCCTGCGCTGCGACGACTGCATCAGCTACCACGTCGCCCAGTGCCACGAAGCCGGCGTCAACCGCGACGAGTTCTTCGAGGTGTTCAGCGTCGGCCTGGTCGTCGGCGGCTCGATCGTGATCCCGCACCTGCGCCGCGCCGTCGATTTCCTCGATCAGGTCGAAGCCAAGGAAGCGGGAAGCGCGGGCTGCGCCGAGCACTCGTAGGGGGAACGACGCGGTCGAGGGAGGGGCGCAAGCCTCGCGCCACGCAACGGCGATCGAAGACGAGGCGATCGTCGGCAATCGCCGGTGCCAGGAGTCCGCTGGGTCCGGAACGAATCCGCCGAGTGAGCACCGCCAGGCACGGCGAGCGTCGTCGACCCGCACGTCCGGGAGTCTGCATTCCTGAACGGCGTTCCCGATTGCGCTGATCGCTTGATTCCGGGAGCGAAAGGCCTTCTTAACGGCCGCAGCGCGCAGCTCGACGCGTCATCCAAAAAAAAGACGGGGCAATCCTTGCCCCGTACTCAGCCCTGAAGCATTGGATGAAAAACTAGAACGCGAGAGACCAGGTCGCCTCGACTTCGACCTGTGCGCCGCTGGCGTCACGGTCGGCGTACGACGGGTTGCCGAGGAAATTGGTCTGGCCGGAATAGGTCGCCGCGAGGCCGAAGGTGCCGGCTCGCTTCGCGTGGTGCTGCCAGGACAACCACCAGTTGTTCTGGCTGATGAAATTCGCGAGTGCCTGATCGAGCAGCGGCGAGGTCGGGTTCGGCTGCTGGCTGGTGGAATAGCGCAGGTCGACCCGGTCACGGCGACTGACGTCGAACGACGCGGTCAGCGCGGTCACGTCGAGATTCTGCCAGCGGAAGTCCGGCGAACCGCCGTCGCCCAGCAGCGAGGTGAAGCGCTGCGGCAGCGCGCGGCTGGTGAACGCCGAGACCTCGGAGTAGCCGATGCGGGATTCGCTGAGACCGAGGCGCACACCCGGCGCCAGCGTCCAGTTCAGACCGACCGCGGTGACCGACGGCACGTCGAAGTCGCCCGGCTCGGAGAACAGGCCGCGGTAACGCTGGAAGGAATCCATGTTGATCCGCGAGCGGTACGACAGGTCGACACCGAGCGAATCGGACAGCGGCGCAGCGAGATCGAGGCGCACGCCGACGCCCTGCGAGGTCTCATTGATCGCGCCGACACCGAGACTGTTGACCGGATCGGTCATCCCGAGTCCCAGCGAGGCGAACTCCTGGCGGGCGAGCACCACGCCGGCACCGACCAGACGGCCCTGGCCGAGGTCGACGCGGACCGCGGTCGACAGGCTGGAGCGCGAAAGTCCCGGGCGCAGTTCGGCCAGCTTCGCCGCGACATCGCGATTCGCCGCGGGTTCGGCGGCACCGAACAGCGACGGCGCGGACTCGTTCAGAGAAACGACGGCCGTGGTGCCGAGCAGCTTGAGCTCGGCCGCGACGACCTCGTCGGAATTGCGCGTGATCGCAGCATCGAGCGACGACGGCTCGGCCGCGGTGTTGCGGTCGGCCCAGGCGTAGTCCGGCGTGATCGCGCTGGCGGCGTAGTCCGCCCAGCGGCCCATCGAATCATCGGCAGCCGCCGCGGCCGACGAGGCCAGCGCGAGGGGTGCCAATGCGAGTGCGAGACGAGTCATTCGTTCGTGCTGTCGTGGGTTGTTGCTTGCGTACGACAGGATGGCGCAGCGGATCACCCGCGTCAACCGGAATTTTGCCAAGTCCGGCAGGAATTTGGAGACGGAACGCCCCCCGCTCCGGCGCCGTTGCGAAAATGCAACAGCACGGCAGCTTTGCAAGCAACCCCGGTGATTCGGAGACACTAGCGACACCATGACGCCCCGTTCCGCCGGTTCTCCCCGCCCCCGCTCCGTCCTGACCATCGCCGGATCCGATTCCGGGGGCGGCGCCGGCATCGCAGCCGACCTCCGGGTGTTCCATCACTTCCACCTGCACGGGCTCGCCGCGATCACGGCGGTGACCGCCCAGAACACCCGATCGGTGGCCGCCATCCAGGTCGTTCCCGCACCCCAGGTCGTCGCCCAGATCGATGCCGTGCGGGCGGATTTCCGGGTCGCGGCCATCAAGACCGGGATGCTCGCGACGCGCGCCAATGTCCTGGCGGTGGCGATGTGCCTCGCGACGGCGGAGCGCGTGCCGCTGGTGGTCGATCCAGTGCTGCGGGCCGGCAGCGGGCGCGACCTGCTCGACGTTCGCGCGATCAGCGGCGTGCGACGCCGATTGTTCCCGCTGGCGACCCTGGTGACGCCGAACCTCCCCGAGCTCGAGCGCATGACCGGCCGTGCGCTTCGCAGTGACGCCGCGATCGATGCCGCCGCCGCCGAGCTGCTGGCTGACGGCGCCGGTGCCGTCCTGGTGAAAGGCGGCCACGGAGAAGGCCGGCGACTGATCGACCGGCTCTACCGCGCCGACGGCGGACGTCAGCGCTGGACGCACCGGCGCCTCGATCTGCGCACCCACGGAACCGGCTGCACCCTGTCCGCCGCGGTCGCCGCCCGCCTCGCCGTCGGCATCGGGCTCGACGAGGCCGTCGCGGACGCCATCGCGCTCGTCCAGGTCGCTCTCGCGCGCCGCTTCCGACCCGCCGCCGACGACACCTGCGTGCTGGTTCCATGAGTCGGCATCACGCTCCCTTTACAATTTGTTTCACAGCTCGCTGTATTGTTGGGGGTCCTCAGATCCCCCCGTCGTGAGCTCCGCTTTGCACCCCGGCACGACGAACCCCACTAGAACGGACTCGACACCATGCACGACCACCGACTTTCCGCCGCCCTGATCGCGGCCACACTGCTGGCGAGCGTCGCCGCCGAAGCCGCCGACGCCCCGCTGACCTTCGTCCCCAGCACCGACGGCAAGGGCGCACTCCAGAAGCCGCGCATGGGAACCCGGGTGCCGCCGGCCCAGATCCATCAGATGTCCGCGAGCAAGGCCGACGACGGTACCGTCCACCTGGATTGCCAGGCCGTGCCCAATCCGGCGGCCGAACGCGCCGACGACCGCAACGGCCCGATCGCGCGCCAGCAGGAGCAGAAGTGATGCGCGCGTTCACGAACTGGAGCTGGATCATTTTCGTCGCCGGCGCCGGCCTCGCCGGCCCGGTCACCGCGGCGCCGACCCGGGCGCTGGCGAGCGGCGTCGCCCAGACCGAATCCATCGCGGCGACCGGCCTGTCGACGTCGTTCTACGTGGATGTCCCGGCGTCGGCGCAGCAGTTGAAGATCGAACTCGAGGGTGCGAATGCCAGCCAGGACGTCGACCTGCTGCTGCGCCTCGGAGTGCCTTTCCCCGATACGGTGAACGGTGCCCCGCCGACCGACACCTATCTGCAGGAATTCGCTCAGTACCAGTCGATCAGCAGCAGCGCGACCGAGTCGATCCGGATCAGCCGCAGCAACGCCGTGCCGGTGCAGGCAGGACGCTGGTACATCGCCGCGATCAACTATGCCTCCGCCCCGGCCGACATCCAGGTGCGCGCGACCGTGTCGGAGTCCCCGCCCGGCAATGCGCAGATCACCGTGGTGTTCGACGACACCAGCGACGGCTGCGATGTGTCCGGCTGGAGCGACGCCACGGCCAAGGCCCCGATCGGCGGCAACACCGGCACCACGCTCGGACAGCAGCGACGCAACGCCATCAACGAGGCGGCGCGGCTGCTGTCCGCTGCCTACGTCAGCCCGGTTCCGGTCCGGATCCAGGCCTGCTGGAAGAACCTCGGCACCGGCAACAGCATCGCGCTGGCGAGTGCCAGTCCGCAGTTCGAGCTGATCGGCAACAAGTTCCTGCCGCGAGCCTACACCTGGTACACGTCGGGCGTGGCCGCCAAGCTCGGCGGCGGCTCGGCCTGCCAGATCAGCGGCGGCGCCTGCAACCAGACCGAGTTGTTCGCCCAGTTCAACAACCAGGTCGATACGCCGGCGGCGCTCGGCAATACCAGTTTCTACTACGGCCTCAACGCCAACACCAGTTCGGCCGACATCGACTTCATCTCCGTGGCCATGCACGAACTGACCCACGGGCTCGGCTTCACCGGCGACATCAACGTCGATGCCAACCGCGGCGTCGTCGGGTCCAAGCAGCGGGGCTTCGACGACATCTACTCCGCCAACCTGGTCGACGTGAGGCCGGACGGCAGCGTCGTGCCGTTCCTCAGCGAAACCGATGCGGAACGCGCCGCCGCGCTGGTCGGCGTCACCCGGGTGCGCTGGACGGATCCGCTCGCGACCAGCCACTCCGAGAATCGCCACAACAGCGAAGATCCGCCGAACAACTACCTGCAGATGTACACGCCGAACCCGATCAAGACGGGATCGACCCTGAGCCATCTCAGCTTCGACAACATCCTGCAGCTGATGCTGCCGGAGGCGATCGCGACCATCCGCACGCCGGGGCTGTCGCAGCCGATGCTGCAGGGCGTCGGCTGGTCGACGGCGGAGCAGCCGGCGACCACGCAGCTGCTGACCCGCAACACGCTGATGTTCGACCCGAAGCATGCCGGCCACGGCATCGATTTCGCGCGGGTGGTCGACAACATCTACTTCATGGTGTTCTACACCTACGACGCGGCCGGCGAGCCGGAGTGGTACATCGCGATCGGACCGATGGTGGACGGCGTGTTCATGCCGGGCGTGAACGCGCAGGGCTCGAGCCTGGTGCGCTACAAGTTCGTCGCCGGTGGCACGCCGCAGCAGCAGCCGGATCCGTCGAGCTCGGGCCAGGTGCGGCTCAACTTCAACGGCGCGCGCAACCATCCGTCCTGCAACGACGGCCGCAACCTGTCGTCCGGCGACCCGGTCGCGGTGATGACGTGGACCCTCGGCGCCGACCATGACGTCGCCTGGTGCATGCAGCCGCTGATCAGCGAGAGCGCGCGCGGCACGCCGGACTACACCGGCACTTGGTACTCCGGCACCTCGGATTCCGGCTGGGGCTTCTCGTTCGCGTCCTTCGACACCGGCAATGCCGCCAACCGCGGCTTCTTCAGCCTGATCTACTTCCCGGACGCCAACGGCTTCGGCCGCTGGGGCTTCATCCAGACCAGCCAGCTCAGCAACGACACGGTCTATACGGTGAAGCAGCGCCGCGGCTACTGCCGCACCTGCACCAAGCCGGATGGCGACTTCGTCGACGTCGACGCGGGCACGATGGCGGTCAAGCTGCTCGGCGCCACCCAGGAAAACGTGGGGACCGGGAACAAGGTCACGCTCGACGTCACCTTCAAGGACGCGCCGGGAGGCAACTTCAAGCGCACCAACAACTCGGTGACGCTGCTGTCGGTTCCTGCCGGACAGTAGGGCGGCCATCGGCCGCCGTTGCGGTGCGCTTCGCGCCGGCGCGCGCCCTGCCCTAGGGTAGGGCGGCCACCGGCCGCCATTCCGAGGCGTTGAGGCGATGGCGCGCGGTGCGCGCCCTAGCCTGGCGTAGGGCGGCCACCGGCCGCCATTCCGAGGCGTTGAGACGATGGCGCGCGTTGCGCGCCCTACAGTCTCGAGACGATCGCCTCCGCGAAGCTCGCGGTGTTGCCGCTGCCGCCGAGGTCCGGCGTGACCCGGTCCTTGGCCGCGATCGTCGCCGCCATCGCGCGGCGCAGGCGGGTGGCGCGGTCGTCGAGATGGAGATGATCGAGCATCTGGGCGGCCGCCAGCAGCAGCGCACAGGGGTTGGCGATGCCGCGACCGGCGATGTCCGGCGCGGAGCCGTGCACCGCCTCGAAGATCGCGGCCTCGGTGCCGATGTTGGCGCCGGGCGCCAGTCCGAGGCCGCCGACCAGGCCGGCGCAGAGGTCGGACAGGATGTCGCCGAACAGGTTGGTGGTGACGATGACGTCGAACTGCCAGGGGTTCATCACCAGCTGCATGCAGGCGTTGTCGACGATCATCTCGTTCATCTGGATCTCGGGATAGCCCGCCGCGATCTCGCGCGCGATCTTCAGGAACAGCCCCGAGGTGGTCTTCATGATGTTGGCCTTGTGCACCACCGTGACCTTGCTGCGGCCCGCCTTGCGGGCGTAGTCGAAGGCGTAGCGCACGATCCGCTCGGAGCCGCGATGGGTCACCCGGATCATCGATTCCGCGGTCTCGCCGTCGGCCGACAGCGTCTGGCCCTCCGACAGGTACGCGCCCTCCGTGTTCTCGCGCACGGTGACGATGTCGATGTTCTCGTAGCGCGCCCGGGTGCCGGCGAACGAGATCGCGGGACGCACGTTGGCGTAGAGGTCGAAGCGCCGGCGCAGCTCGACGTTGATCGAGCTGAAGCCGCCGCCGATCGGCGTGGTCAGCGGGCCCTTCAGCGCGACGCGGTGCTCGGAGATCGCCGCCATCGTGGTGGCCGGCAGCAGTTCCCCGCTGCGCTCGTAGGCGGCCATGCCGGCGTCGACGTGGACGTAGTCGAGCCCGCACGCCAGCGCGTCGAGCACGGTCAGGGTGGCACTCATGATTTCCGGGCCGATACCGTCGCCGCGGATCACTGCAATCGTCGTCATCGCGAATCTCGAGGAAGGGAACCCGCGATTATCGCGGCTTGCGTACGGTGGCACTACCCGGACGACGGATCTTTGACCTCGATCAGTTCGACGCGTTGCTGCCCCGTTCAGCGACCTGCCCGATCAGCCCCATCACCCGCGCGACCGCGCCGCGCTGGCGCTCGACCCTGGCGAATCCGGCACGTCCCATCCGGTCACGGCGCCCGGGATCGCCGAGCAGGCGGATGACCGCGGTGCCCAGTTGATCCGGGGCGGGAACGCGTTCGGCCGCGCCGTCGTCGATCAGGCTCGCGGTGATCTCGGCGAAGTTGAAGGTGTGCGGCCCGACCAGGACGGGCACCGACAGGGCCGCCGGCTCCAGCACGTTGTGACCGCCGATGGGGTCGAAGCTGCCGGCGACGAATGCGACGTCGGCGGCGGCGAAGAAGCGCAGCAGCTCTCCCATGGTGTCGATCACGAAGCATTGGCTCGCCCTGCCCGGCCACTGGTCCTCGCTGCGGCAGGACGTGGCGAGCCCGAGCTGGCGCGCCTGCGCCAGCACCGCGCGGAAGCGTTCGGGATGGCGCGGCGCGATCAGCAGCAGCGCGTCGGGGAAACGCGCCAGCACCTCGCGGTGCGCGGCCAGGACGGGCGCTTCCTCGCCCTCGTGGGTACTGGCGGCGACCCACACCGGGCGCGTGGATCCCCAGTCGGCGCGCATCGCCTGCCCGGCTTCGGCGAGGTTCGCCGGCACCGACATGTCGAACTTCACGTTGCCGTCGATCGACAGCCGCTCCGGCAGCGCGCCGAGATCGGTCAGGCGCTCGGCGTCGGTCTGCGACTGCGCCGACACGTGGGTGGCGCAGCGGATCGCCTGCCGTGCCAGCGGTCGCACCGGCCCATAGCCCTTCAGCGAGCGCGCCGACAGGCGGGCGTTCGCCATCACGATCGGCACCTCGCGCCGGCGCAGGTCGATGAAGAGGTTGGGCCAGATCTCGGTCTCCATCACCACCGCCAGCCGCGGCCGGATGCGGTCGAGGAAGCGCCGCACCGAGGCCGGCAGGTCGTAGGGCAGGTAGACGTGGAAGACGCGGTCGCCGAACAGGCTGCGGACCCGCTCGGAGCCGGTCGGCGTCACCGTGGTGATGACGAAGGGCTCGCCGCGGTAACGCCGCATCAGCGCCTCGATCAGCGGCACCGCGGCGTTGACCTCGCCGACCGACACCGCGTGCACCCAGATGGCGCGATCGAAGTCCGGCCGCGCGAAGAAGCCGAAGCGCTCCTTCCAGCGCGAGAAGTACTCGCGGTAGCGCAGGCCGCGCAGGGCCAGGCGATACACGATCACCGGCGTCATCAGGTACATGCCGACGGTGTAGACCAGTCGGTAGACCAGCGGTGCCAGCGCCAGCGGCGGCGGCGTCGGGTCGGCGGTGCTGGTGGGGGTCTCGTCGGACATCGTGCCGGGGGCGGCCGTCGGAAATCGGTCAGCGAGTATACGGGGCAGAGGGCTGTGGGCTGTGGGCTGTGGGCAGAAACGTGCCATGGTCCTTTCGGGTCCACCGCTTCTGCTTCGTTGATGAAATGGGCTCAGGGCTCGGAAAATCCTCCGTCATTGCGAGGAGGAGCGCAGCGACGACGAAGCAACCCAGCGCCTTCGCTCTTGCTCTGGATCGGCGAAAAGCAAAGGCCCTGGATTGCTTCGCTGCGCTCGCAATGACGGGTTTTCGGTTTTCTGGGCCCTGGGCCCTCGAAGCGCAAGCGCCAATCCAGATCGAACGCGGCCGGAATCCGCATCGTCTCATCCGATCGGCGTTGCATCCGGATACGATGCGCGGCTCATGACCGCTGCTCGTCCGACCCCAACGCTCTCTCACCCGCGCTACTGGCTGTCCTGGCTGGGTCTCGGCGTGTTCTGGATCGCGGCGCAGTTGCCGCTGCCGCTGGCACGATTCCTGGGCAAGCTCCTTGGCAGCATCGCCTATCCGCTCTGGGGACCGCGGCGGCGCTTCGCCCGGCGCAACCTCCGACGCTGTTTCCCGGAACTCGACGTCGTCGCGCGCCGGCAGCTGCTGCGCCGCCATTTCCGCTCTCTCGGCATCGGCGTGTTCGAGTTCTGTCGCGCCTGGTGGGGGCCTCTCGGACGCCTGCCGGCGAGCAGCACGATCGAGGGCGTCGAGCACATCCGCGATGCGCTCGCGTCCGGCCGCGGCGTGCTGCTGCTGTCCGGCCACTTCATGACGCTGGAACTCTGTGGCCGGCTGCTGTGCGAGCACGTTCCCGTCGCCGGGATGTACCGCCGCCACGACCAGCCGGTGCTCGAGTGGGCGGTCGAGCGCGGCCGCGCGCGCTACGCCGCGGCGATGTTCCCGCGCGAGGAACTGCGCGCCGCGGTCCGCCACGTGAAGTCGCCCGGCATCCTCTGGTACGCCCCGGACCAGGACATGCGCGGCAAGGACGCGGTGTTCGTGCCGTTTTTCGGCATCGACGCCGCCACCATCACGGCGACCCACGCGATGGCGCGGATGAGCGGTGCCGCCGTGATCGCCTTCTTCCACCGCCGCCGCGCGGATGGCCGCGGCTACGAGCTCCGCATCGAAGCCCCGCTCGCCGATTTCCCCAGCAAGGACGCGGCCGCCGACACCGCACGGATCAACGCGCTGATCGAGCGGATGGTGCGCGAGGCGCCGGACGAGTACCTGTGGATCCACCGCCGGTTCAAGCGCCGGCCCGAGGGGGAGCCGCGCTTCTACGAGTAGGGTGCGCCTCGACCAACCGGCCGTACAACGCATGTGACCCGCACCCGTCCCGTAGGCAGAGCAGAGCCCGATGGGCGAATCCCAGCCTAGATGTCTCGCCGCCGAGCCGCCTCGTACACCTTCGCATACTTCAGGAAGACATAGAACGCATCGATCGAGCAGCCGATAAGGGCCGCCCAGCCCCCGAGGAACTTGCGCTTCAGCACGTAGCTGCGGAAGAAGTGCCAGGGCGGCTGGAACAGCATCCGCGCGAGCACGAAGCGGGTGCCGGCCGCCTGCTTTCCGGCCACCGTGCCCGACGAGTAGTGGTTGATCTTCGCAACCTTGGTCGCGATGTCCGGTTCACCGTAGTGCAGGAACGGCGTGGCCAGCGCGGCGACCGGATCGCGACTGTCGGGTGCGGCGTGGATGGCGTCGGCGGTGAAATGGACGCGCTCGCGATCGAACAGGCGCAGCATCGGGTTGTGGCGCGCCGAACGGTGCGCGAAGGTCCAGAACAGCTGCTCCCGCCGCGGCAGGGTGAAGCCGGCGACGGTGGGCGCTTCCAGCGCGGCGAGCACCGCGGCATGCGCGTCCGGCGTCAGCGCCTCGTCGGCGTCGAGCAACAGCACCCAACGATGCGCCGCCAGGCGGATCGCCGCCTGCTTCTGCGGACCGTAGCCCGCGAAGGGCTGCACGGCGACGCGCGCGCCGCAGCGCTCGGCGATTGCCACGGTGTCGTCGCTGCTGCCCGAATCGAGCAGCAGGATCTCGTCCGCGCCCGGCACCGACCGCAGGCAGCGCTCCAGCGTCGCCGCGTTGTCGAGCGTGGTGACGACCAGGCTGAAGGGCTCGCGTGCCATCGCAATTCGAAGAGCTCGGAATCAGCCGCCCGCGTCGGCGTCGCCGTCGGGACGCAGCGCCGCGCAGTACATGCCGATCTGCCACCACAGCAGCAGCGCCCAGTAGCTCGAATAGAACGCGAAATGGGTGTTGATCGGGAAGCACATCACGATCAGGCTCACTGCCGGCGCGAAGGCGCGTTCGCGCGCGGCGACCGGCAGCAGGCGTCGCGCCCGCAGGATCGCGACCACGGCGAAGATCCAGGCCGCGAGCCCGGGCACGCCGGTCTCGGTGAGGAGCTCCAGGACCAGCTGGTGCGGATGGGCGGCGCCGACGCCGGGCTCGCGCTTCGTCCACGGGTCGTCGGGATCGGCATAGGCCGGATAGGCATAGCGGAAACCGCGGGCGCCGACGCCGTTGATCGGGTGGTCCTTCGCCATCCGCAGCGCCGTCTTCCAGATCGGCAGGCGCCCGGCCAGCGCATGGTCGACGTCCTGCTCGTCGCCCTGGGTGATGGTGAGCGTCCGGTCGATCCGCGCACGGACCCGGTCGGAGGCGTGGTAGGCGACCAGGCCGCCCAGCAGCGACAGCAGGATCGCCGCCACCATGGCGAGCGTGAACTCGCGTCGATGGCGGGCGCCGCGCCAGGCGAAGATCAGGGTCAGCAGGCCGAAGCTCAACCAGCCGGCGCGGGTGCCGGCGACGAGCACCGTCACCGCCAGCCCGATCCACACGACGAAGGCCCAGCGCCGCCCGCGGGCGCGCAGCACGAGGTCGAGCGGATAGGCCGCGACTGCCGCCAGGACCGGCCCGAGCTTGAGGTTGTCGTCGCCGAACATCCCGCTCACCCGGTCGACGCTGCCGCCGGCGCCGCGGATGTCGTAGCCGGTCGCGGCCTGGAACATCGCGTCGACGACCCAGGCGCCGATCAGCCACGCGACCGCCCAGCGCAGCTTCCGGTGCATGCCGGGAACGGCGCCGAGCGACAGCGTCAGCAGCGCGACCGCCGGAAAGAAGCGCGGTACGGTCGCCGCGGTTCCCCAGCTGCGGGGCGGCATCACCGCGTCGGGAGCGGCGAGCAGGATCGGCAGCCAGTAGCAGGCGAACAGCACCGCGGCCAGGCGGAACGCGTGGTTCTCGGCCAGCAGGCGGCGCTGCCGGATCATCTGGATCACGCCGAGCACGGCGGCGATCGCCATCGGCAGCTCGGCGGACTTGCCGAACGGCAGCAGCGCCAGCACCAGCCACCAGAGCAGCCACGCGGCATTGGCCCAGGATTCGCCGCCGCGTTCGACTGCGGCCGCCGGGGCGGGTTCGAGGGTCGCGTTCATGCACTCCGTCCGAGCACGGCGTCGTAGACGCCGAGGGTCGCCGCCTGCATCCGGTCCAGCCGGTAACGCTCCGGCGCGGCGACCGGCGGCGGCGCCGACAGCAGCTTCGCCGCGGCATCGGCGAGCGCGGCGCGGTCGCGCAGCGGCACCGCGCCGGCGGGATACAGCTCGGCGAGCAGTTCGCCGACGCCGCCGTGGGCGAAGCCCAGCACCGGCCGGCCGATCGACAGCGCCTCGATCACCGTGCGGCCGAAGGCCTCGGCCTGCACCGACAGCTGCAGCACCAGGCTCGAGACCGCATAGACCTCGCGCACGTCGCGCCGCGAGCCGGTCATCACCACGCGCGAGGCCAGGCCGAGCGCCTCGACCTCCGCCTCGAGCTCCGCGACATAGGACTCGCGCCCCTCCTCGCGCGCGCCGAGCAGCAGCAGCGCGACGTCGACGTCGCGCTCGCGCAGGTCGGCCAGCAGCCGGATCGCGTGCAGATGACCCTTGAGGCGGGTGCCGCGCGCCGGCAGGCAGAGGATGCGGCGTCCGGCGAGCTTCGGAAACTGCTCGAAGAAGCGCTCGCGCCACAGCGCGCTCGGCGAGAATCCCGGGGGGAAATCACGCTCGGAGACGCCCCGCGGGATCACCTCGAGACGGCTCGCCGGCACCGCCGGATAGTGCTTGCGGACGTAGTCGTGGACGGTCTGCGAGACACAGATCACCCGCCTGCCGCGGAGCAGGATCTCGCTGTAGCGGCCGACGGAGTTGAGCCCGTGCACCGTGGTCACCAGCACCGGCGCCGATCTGCCCATCCACTTCAGCGCGAGCCAGGCGAGCCAGCCGGGCAGGCGCGATCGCACATGGACGATGTCGGCGCGCGCATCGCGCAGCAGCCGCACCAGGGCCGGGACGTGGCGCAGTGTCGCCAGCGACTTCCGATGGATCGGCAGCTTCACGTGCTCGCCGCCGACCTGCTCCAGTTCGGAGATCAGCTTGCCGCCGTTCGACACCACCAGCGCGCGATGACCCGCCTGCACCAGCGCCGCGGCGATTTCCAGGCAGGAGCGTTCCGCGCCGCCGGACTGCAGCGCGGGGATCAACTGCACGACGGTGAGACGGCGGTCGCTCAATCGACCAGGACGTAGACCGCACCGCAATACGGGCAGGCGCACTCGCCCTCGTCCTCGACCGGCAGGTATACCTTCGGATGCGAGTTCCACAGGCTCATCTGCGGCATCGGGCAGGACAGCGGCAGATCGGCACGGCGCACCTCGTAGCGGGTGGCGGCGTTGGCCGGCGTGCGCTGCTCGGCAGCGGGATTGGCGCGGGGCATGGCGACTCTCGGACATCCGGGACCGGCGGGAGGGCGCGGATTCTAACGCAGGTCCCGTTCGGGAGGGACGCGAGCCCCGATGGCGAGGCGATGACAACGGCTTCATTGCCGGGGCCTGCCGCCCCGCCAGGAACGAAGCGGCCCGACGCCATGTCGGAGTCATGACGCCGGGCCGTTCGGTCCCACGGAACGCTGCGAGGTGAAGGAAGCAATCGGGATCAGACCGGCGGGACGAGCACCCCGCTCACCCGGTTCCCTCTCCCCCGCGGAGCGCGGGAGAGAGGGAGGGGGCGTCGCGCAGCGCGCGCCCCATCATCGGCGGAGCGATGCGGCCCGCGGCCGCATCACTCAAAGCCGTCGTTGAACAGGTTGTCGACGATGTTCGCGATCAGGTTGACCCGGGTCAGCTGAGTCGTGCCGGCGCCGTTGTCGAAGGCGATGGTCGCCTGCGAACTCACCGGACCGGTCGGCGTGGTCAGCGTGGCGCTGTAGAAGAAGTTCACCGTGCAGCTCGCCCCGGAGGCCACGGTCGCGCCGCAGTTCGTGCTCATCGTGAACGGCGTGGCGGAGGACATCGACAGCGTCACCGACGTCAGGCTGGTGTTCGTCACCACCACCTGGCCGATGCCGGTCGAGACGATCGGCAGGTTGCCGAAGTCGAGGCGCTGCGGCGCGACCGTGACCAGGCTGCCGACGCCGACGCCGGTCAGCGCGAGCGGGATGTTCTGGTTGACGCCGGAACCGCTCGCGGTGAGTTCGGTGTTGATCGACGCCGTGCCGGACAGTCGCGGGCTGAACTTGTAGTCGTCGCGGCAGCTGGCGCCGTTGGCGAGCGATACGCAGGCGGCGAACGGCGTCACCGACCAGGTGGTCGCATCGGAGCCGACGAACGGCGAGGCGGTCACGGCCAGCGTCACACCCGAGGCGTTCACCGTGTTCACCGAGATGGTCGACGAGCCGCCCACCTGCACCCGCCCGAAGTCGAGCAGCATCGGCGCGGTGAAGGTGGCCGGGCCGGCCAGGACGCCGGTTCCGGCGAGGGAGATGTCGTAGTTCTCGGACGAGCTCGCGTTGCTGACGGTGATCCGCGCCGCCGAGCTGGCCGCCCCGACCAGGTTCGGCGAGTAGCGGAAGGTCACCGTGCAGCTCGCGTTGGCGGCGAGCGTTGCACCGCAGCCGTTGCTCGGGATCGAGAACTGCGCCGGGTTCGACAGCGCGCTCGTCGACAGATTGATCGTGGCCCCGGTGTTGTTGGTGACCGCGACGCTGACGTTGGTCTGCGACGCGAGCACCTGGCTGCCGAAGTCGATCCGTCGCGGCGAGACCTGCGCCAGCGTGCCGCTACCGGTGCCCTTGAAGCTGAGTACGCCGATCACGTAGCTGCTGCCGCCCAGCAGGTTGAAGCAGAAGACGTTCGGCGGAATCCCGAACGTGGCGCTGCAGATCGCGCTGCTGCCGGTGTAGACGGTGCCGCCACCGGCGGTCGGCGTGAAGGTGACGGTCATGAAGCACGACTGTCCCGCGTTCAGCGAACTCGGGCAGGTGCCGACGCCGGTGACGAACACCGGGCTGCTCGACGGACGGATGATCAGCGGCGTCGGGTCAGGACTGACGTTGGTCAGCAGCACGTTGATGGTCGACGACTTGCCGACATTGACGTTGCCGAAGTCGATCTCGCTCGGGGTGACGTTGAGGACCGGCGCCGGCTGCACCGGCTGCGCCGTGATGGTCAGCGTGAAGGCCTTGGTGGCACTGGCGCCCTTGCTGTCGGTCACCCGGATCGTGAAGTTGGCGCTGCCCGAGCCGGTCGGCTTGCCGGACAGCACTCCGGTCGCACCGTCCAGCGACAGGCCAGCCGGCAGGCTGGTGCCCTGCGCGACGCTCCAGTTCGTGTAGATGCCGCTGCCGCCGGTCGCGGCGAAGCTCGTCGAATAGCTGACGTTCTGGTTGGCGCCGGGCAGCGGCGAGGCGGTGGTGATCGCCAGCGGCACCGGCGGCGGCACGATCGTCAGCGAGTAGGCGCGGATCGCCGTCGTCGGCTGCTGGTCGGTCACCTGCAGGTTGAAGCTGAAGGTGCCAACCTCGGCCGGCGTTCCGGACAACAGGCCGCTCGCCGGCGCGATCGCAAGGCCCTGCGGCAGGTTGCCGGTCATCACCTGCCAGTTGCCGGCGGCGCCGTTGCCGCCGGTCGCTGCGAACTGCTGGGAATAGGCCGTGCCTTGGGTGCCGTTCGGCAGCGGCGACGGCGTGGTGATGGTCAGCGGCGGGGTCTGGGTGATGGTGATCGAGAACCCGGCCACCGCCTGGTTGCCGACGCTGTCGGTCACCTGCACGGTGAAGTTGAAGGTGCCGGCCGCAGTCGCGGTGCCGGACAGCTGGCCGCTGTTCGGATTGAGCGCGAGCCCGGTCGGCAGGTTGCCGCTGGTCGTCTGCCAGTTGATGTAGGTGCCGCTGCCGCCGATCGCGCCGAAGGTCAGGTTGTAGCTGGCATTGGTCGCGCCGCCGGGCAGCGGCGCCATGGTGGTGATGGCGAGCTTGCGCACGGCGACCACCGGATCGGAGAACTCGGAGGTGTTGTTGATCGGCGACAGCGGGTTCGGGTTCGGCTGGTCGCCGGTCGGCGGCACGTCGGCGAGCATCAGGTCGGTGGTGGTCGCGACGATCTGCATGCCGGTGGTGTCGGTGCCGACGCCGGTGCTGCTGGTGCAGATGCCGCCGGAGCAACCGGGCCCGGTCGGCAGGCCGTTGACGTCGGTGGAGAAGGTCGCGTCGCCGAGGAACTTCATGCCGTTGCCGTTGGCCGGCAGCGCGAAGAACTCGATGCGGATGTCCTTGTTGGCGTTGTGGCGGGCGAACACCGACCACTGCACCGACGTGGAACTGCCGTCGTACAGCGGCCCTTTGCCGTTGCTGCAGTTGAGCGGATCGTTGCCGCTGCCGCAGATCGACGGGCGGTGCTGGTCGTAGTTGGCGTAGTTGATGCCGGGATTGTCGAGCGTCGCCAGGCCGTCGGCCTGGTTGTTCGGGTGCTCGAGGTCGATGCCGATGCCGGGCGTGCCGCGCGCGTTGCCGTAGACCTGGTTGCGCTGCATCAGGTTGGCGTAGCCGTTGCTGGACGAGCCGTTGCGCAGCGCGATGCCGTTGCGGCCGTTGGCGGCGATCACGTTGGCGTCGTTCATGCCCGAGCCGCCGATGGTGGTGCTGCTGGCGGCGTCGATGTGGATGCCGTCGCCGCTGTTGCCGAGGCCGATGACCGCGTCGAGGCCGGTCGGCACCGACACGCCGATGTAGTTGCCCTTGATCGTGTTGCCGGAGACGCCGGAGCCGCGCACCAGGATGCCGTGGCGGCCGTTCGACAGGATGAGGTTGTAGCTGATGTCGTTGTTCGAGGTCGTCACCACGACGCCGTTGCCGCTGTTGCCGTAGTTGAGCTGGCCGAGCGGCGTGCTGCCTGCCGGGAAGGTGGCGAGGCCGATGACGTTGCCGAACAGCCGGACCTTGGAGCTGTTGCTGGTGATGATCACGCCGCCGGCGGTGTCGTTGTTCTCGAAGTCGAGATCGTTCGACGGCGCGGTGCTGTCGTTGTCGCTGATGGTGTTGCCCGGACCGATGATCGCGGAGATGCCGGTCGGGTTCTGGGCGCCGGCGCCCTGCGTCTTCGGCGTGGTGTCGATGTAGATGCCGTTGTTGCCGTTGCCGACGTCGGTCGGCGCGCTGCCGAGGCCGATGAGGTTGCCGGCGATGAAGTTCGGCAGGATGACCGCGCCCGGATCGAGCGTGATGCCGTTGCCGGGATTGCCGCTGATGATGTTGCCCGGACCGACGAAGTTGCCGTAGGCGGTGCCGCCGATGTGCACGCCGGACTGCGATCCCGCGCCGCCGGAGCCGCCGCGGCCGTTGCCGACCTTGGACAGGCCGTCCTGCGACAGGCCGATGATGTTGCCGGTGATGATCACGTTGACCGTGCCCTGCGCGGTCAGGTCGATGCCGTTGCTGTTGTTGCCGGACACCAGGTTCCCGGCGATCAGCGTCGGATTGGCCAGCGCGGTCAGCGCGGCCTGCAGGGTGCCCTGCAGCGCCTGCACGCCGGCGAAGGCGTCGGGCAGGGTCGCCAGCAGGGACTGCAGGTTGGGGACGGCGCCCGGAAGAGGCACCGTGCCGGAGACCGCGATGCCATGGCCGCTGTTGGCGTCGGCGGCGCTGGAATTGCTGTCGCCCTTGACGTTGGTGCCGATGCGGTTGCCGGTGATCGTATAGCCCTGGCCGGACAGGTCGATGCCGTTGCCGCTGCAATGGCGGATCACGAAGTTCTTGATGACCGACCCGGTCGCGCCCTTGTTGTTGACCGCCGTCGTGGTGTCGGCGAGCGAGAAGCAGCCGAACACGCCGCCGCCGTCGATCTCGACGCGGCCTCCGGACAGCGCGTTGACGGTGGTGCCGTCGAAGGTGATCGGCGCCGTCGCCGTCGGCAGGCTGCCGTTGACCAGCACCACCTTCAGGACCGCGGGCGCGAACTTGATGACGTGGGGGCCGGCGTGGGCGTTGGCCTCCTGGATCGCCGCACGCAGCGTGCACGACGTGCCGTTGGCCGGCGTCGCCGTGCTGCAGGTGTTGTCGTTGGTGTTCGAGTCGGGAAGGTTCCCGGCGTCGTTGACCGTGTAGGTGGTGGCTCCGGCGCCGCCGGCCGCCAGCGCCGCGAAACACGTGAGTGCGGCGCGCAGTGTCCGCAGCCTGGACGAGCGATTCATGGTCTTCTCCCGAAGTTTGAGGACGGGGCGCTCGCAGCTGCGATCCATGCCGCAATCCCGCCGTTGCCTCGGAGAACGCTGGCGCAACGCGAGGCGAACATCCTGGAACCCCCGACGACTCTCCCAACGCTGATCGGATCGGGGCTCCGCCAGCGCGTTGTCAAGAATCGTCAGGAACGAGCGACGCCATGGACCCGGCCACGGACTCCGCAGCGAATTCCCAAGGAACGTGCGACGACCGGGGCGCGAGAGTCCCCATCCCTCACCCGCCGGGGCACTTCTATTCGCCGATCGTCGACCCCTCCACCTGCGTCGACGACGCCGATCGGCTGTGGCCGGAGCATCCGCGGCTGCTCGGCATCGACCTCGACGACGACGGCCACGTCGACCTGCTGGACGTCGCGTTCCGGACCTACCTGCCGGACTACGACTTCCCCGAGCACGGCGACGACGCGGACGGCCGCTACTACACCCGCAACTCCCAGTTCAGCTGGCTCGACTCGCGCAGCCTCTTCGTCCTGCTGCGGCACTGGCGGCCGCGGCGGATCATCGAGGTCGGCTCCGGCTACTCCTCGCTGCTGATGGCCGAGGTCAATTGCCGCTGGTTCGACGGCGGCATCGACATCACCTGCATCGAGCCTTATCCGCGGCCCTTCCTGGCCGCCGGCGTGCCCGGCATCGGTCGGCTGCTGACCCGGCGGGTCCAGGATGTCGATCCGGCGGCGTTCGCGGGTCTCGAGGCCGGCGACGTCCTGTTCATCGACTCTTCCCATGTCGCCAAGACCGGCAGCGACGTCAACCACCTGTACTTCGAGGTGCTGCCGCGGCTGCGGCCCGGCGTCCGGGTACACATCCACGACGTCTTCCTGCCGTTCGAGTACAAGCGCGACTGGGTGATCGCCGAGAACCGCAGCTGGAACGAGCAGTACCTGCTGCGGGCACTGCTGATGCACTCCACCGCCTTCCGCGTGCGCTTCGGCTGCGAATACGCCAGCCGGCGCTGGCCCGAGCGCGTCCGCGCCCTGCTCGCCCACCCGCGCGGCCTCGTCTACGGCGGCGGCAGCTTCTGGATCGAGCGGGTCTGAGCCCTGGCGGCCCGGCCGGAAGTCCCGGGCCGGCCGCGGCGCGGGGTTCCCGGCGAGGGTCCCGGGGGCCCGTGCAGGTTAGACTCCGCCGTTTTGGGCCCCGGCCAGATGCTGTTCAACTCACTCGACTTCGTCGCCTTCTTCGCCGTGGTGCTGGCGGTCAGCACGCTGCTGCGCGGCGCGGCGACGCTGCAGAAGCTGTTCCTGCTCGCCGCCAGCTACTGGTTCTACGGGCAGTGGAGCTGGACCTACCTCGGCCTGATCCTGGCCTCGACCGCGGTCGACTACAGCATCGGTCTCGGCATGGTGAAGGTGCGCCGCCCCGGCACGCTGATGACGGTCAGCGTGATCGTGAACCTCGTCTTCCTCGGCTTCTTCAAGTACGCCAACTGGCTGATCGGCAACCTCAACGGCGCGAGCGCGGCGCTCGGCAGCGCCTTCGCCCTGTCCCCGCTCGACATCGTTCTGCCGGTCGGCATCTCGTTCTACACCTTCCAGTCCCTGTCCTACACCATCGACGTCTACCGCGGCATCTCGCCGCCCCGGCGCAACCTGCTGGACTACGCGCTGTTCGTCGCGTTCTTCCCGCAGCTGCTGTCCGGGCCGATCGTGCGCGACACCGAGTTCTTCCACCAGCTCGACCGCGAGCGCCGGGTCGACTTCGCCACCGTGCAGCGCGCGCTGGCCCTGATCGCGTTCGGCTACCTGAAGAAGGTCGTGCTGGCCGACAACCTCGCGCCACTGGTCGACGCCGTCTATGCCCACCCTGCCGGTCAGGACGGCTGGTCCGCGCTCGCCGCGACCTATGCCTTCGCGCTGCAGATCTACTTCGACTTCTCCGGCTATACCGACATCGCGATCGGCTGCGCCGCGCTGCTCGGGTTCGAGTACCCGAAGAATTTCGACCATCCCTACGGCGCGATCACCGTGCAGGCGTTCTGGCGACGCTGGCACATGACGCTGTCGCGCTGGCTGCGCGACTATCTCTACATCGCGCTCGGCGGCAATCGCCATGGCGTCACCCGTACGTATGCCGCCCTGATCGTCACCATGCTGCTCGGCGGCCTGTGGCACGGCGCGAGCTGGAACTTCGTGGTCTGGGGCGGACTGCACGGCCTCTACCTCGCCGGCGAGCGCTGGCTGGCGCCACGCCTGCCGGGAATGAACGAGCCGACGCTGTGGCCGGCGCGACTGCTGCGCTGGCTCGTCACCTTCCACCTGGTGTGCTTCGCCTGGGTGTTCTTCCGTGCCCCGGATTTCGCGACCGCGTCGACCCTGCTGTCCGCGATCGCCACCATTCGCACGCTGCCGCCCGAGGCGGCACAGGCGATCCTGCTGCCGGCCGCGCTGCTGCTGGCGATCCACGCGGCGAGCGGGCGATTCGACTTCGCCGGCCGGGTCGCGACCAGCCGCGGGCCGCTGTTCGTCGCGGTGACCACCGGCGTGCTGCTGGCGCTGATCTGGTTCACCCCGAACCGGACCGTGCCCTTCATCTATTTCCAGTTCTGAGCGACCGGCATGCTGAGAAAACTCCTGTTGCTGACGGCGCCGCTGCTGCTCGTCCTCGCCTGCGAGATCGCCTTCCGTGCCGGCGCCTGGGAGCCGTTCGCGCTGCCCTCGAGCCACGCCGGCACCAGCATCCGGCTGAAGCGCGCCCTGCTCGACCCGGCCAACGCGCGGATCGACTTCGTCACCCTCGGCAGCTCGCGGCCGGAGAACGGCCTCGACCACGCCGCGATCGCGGCGGCGGCCAAGGCACACGGCTACGTCCACGCCAATCTCAGCATGCCCGGCACCCATTGGATGACGCTCGGCGTGCTCGAGCACTGGCTCGCCGGCCACCATCCCGAGGTCCGCGGCGGCGTGATCGCGCTGTCGGTCGCGGACTTCTCCTTCGTCGGGAACGGCAGCTACGAACTCGGCATCGTCGCGCCGTTCCGCTCCTGGGAGGACCAGGCGCAGTTGCAGGTCCACGTGCCCTTCGAGCGCGCGGACCTCGCCACCTGGGGCACGCGCTCGCTGCTCGCGGGCTATCGCGAGGACCTCGGCAACCTGGTCGCCCACCCGCAGGTCCGGATCCACGAGCTGACGTGGTTCCGGAAGTACGCCTCCGAGCTGCCGCTGTACGAGAAGATCGACCATGCCAGCGACATCTGCGCGCTCGACCTGTCGACCCCGGAGACCTGCGCCGCCACGGCCGCCGCGCTCGGCGCCGAAGCCGACACGGTGCGGCGCCAATGCCCGACCGTCGCGACTCCGGCGACGCGCGCGGACTACCGCATCCCGGCGGACCAGCCGCTGCCACCGCACATGGCGATCCTGCAGGATCGGGTTCGGCAGATCCTGACCGGGCTGCACTGGCAGTCGCCGCCGGTGGTGCTGCTGATGCCGACCCACAGCGTGTGGCTCGATCGGATCACCGCCGCCGGCATGCACGACTGGGTCCGCTCGGTGCTGCGGCCGCTGGAGCAGGAAGGCCGGATCCGGGTGATCGACCAGACCGACCTGTTCCGCGACGGCGGAGACAGCGGCGAGATGCGCGAGTGCGCGGCCTACTGGGACATCTACCACCAGAACACGGTGTCGCAGCGCCGACTGACCGAGCTCCTGCTTCCGGAGCTCGAACGCCAGCTCTACACGGCCGGGCCCACCGTTCCGACGACGGCGGCGCCCTGAGCCCGGATCCGCGGCGCCCGCTCAGGGCGCCGCGGCGGGCGCGGCGACTGGTCGGACGAAGCGCCGCAGCGCTTGCGCCGGCTTCTCGACCCCGTGCCAGGAGACGACCGCGCAGGCCAGCGACAGGGGCAGCGACAGCACGAGCGAGGTCCATGGGCCCAAGGCCGGGAACCACGCCGCGACCAGCTGCTGCATCGGGAAGCCGTAGAGGTAGATGCCGTAGGAGTAGTCGCCGATTCGGTCGAGCTTCGGCAGCCGCGCGCCGTAGGCCAGCCACAGCGTCGCGTAGCCGATCGCGACCCGGAGCAGCACCGGATAGGCCGCGCTGTCGGCGAACACGACGGCGAGCGCGGCCAGCGCGATCAGCAGCGCGGTGCTGACCGGAATCCGTTCGCGGTGGAACCAGCAGGCGGCGCCGGCGGCGAAGAAGGCGGCGAACTCGCGGTACTCGTCGAGCTGCAGCCAGGCCGTGTCCGGCCATCCGGAGACGACGGCGGCGAGCAGCAAAAGGCCGCACCAGAAGCCGGTCGCGTCGCGCAGGAATCCGAGCACGCCGAGGATCAGCACGAATTCGTACATCCGGATCTCGCCGGGCAGTGTCCACAGGCAACCGTTGACGATGCCGGCCTTGGGGTTGCCCGCGAACACGCCGGGCAGGGTCCAGCGGATGTCGTCGAGCCGGAGGTTGTGGGAGAGGTAGTCCCAGGTCGCCGGCGCGGCGAAGTAGTCCGACCCGCTGAGGGTCGTCGTCAACGGTCCCAGCACCAGCGTCGAGGCCAGCACGCAGACGATCAGCGCGGGGAAGATGCGCAGCAGCCGCGCCGCCATGAAGTCCTTCGCGGACTGCCGGCGCGCATAGCTCATCGTCACCAGGAATCCGCTGATCCAGAAGAACATGTCGACGGCGACCGTGCCGGTGAACAGGCCGGTCCGCTGCCCGATCGGGTCGGTGTCGTGCGCCGGATTGAACGCGGTCGCCCAGCTGTGGCCGAACACCACCAGGCTGGCGGCGAGCAGTCGCAGCAGATGGAAGTTGTCGTCACCGGAGGCGATCGCCGCGGCCAGCGGGCGGCCGAGGAAGCGGCGCAGGCGTGTGGGCGCCGGCGCCGCTGCGGCGGCGGTCCGGGCGGTCGCCGCGCTCACGGTGTCGGCGCCGTCAGGCTGGCCGGCACCTCGGCGGCCGGGCACTGGCGATCGGCGTCGTAGCGCCAGATCTCGTACTCGGGCTTGCCGTCGAAGCCGGGGATGGCCTCGTCGAGCGTGAGGCAGCCGCCCCAGTCGGCGACGAATCCCGCCAGATGGCGACGGGTGCCGACGAACACCTCGCGGCCCGCGGCGAAGCTCACCAGCCAGTTCGACCCGCGGGCGAAGTAGGTGTCGCGCATCCAGCGGCTGTGGCCGGGCAGCGCGTCGAAGGCGGCGTTGAACGACGGCCAGTGGCTGTGGAAGCGCATCCTCTGCCGCTTCGGCGCGAGCATCACCAGCGGCTCGTGCAGGCCCCAGTCGATCGTGATCACGTTGCCCTCCGGGCGTCGGTTGATCGCCTCGGACAGTGCCGTGATCGCCGGATCGAGCGGGCTGCGGAAGCCGAACTGGCCGCGCCAGAGTCCGCGCTGCTGCGCGTGCACCGGCAGCGCGACCAGCACCAGCGCGGCGGCCGCGAGCGCGGTGATCGCGTCGCGGCGTCGCGCGCTCGGCCAGCGCACGCCGACCCACGCGACACCCAAGTCGATCAGCAGGATCAGCAGGAGCGTCGGGAACGGCCAAGCGCTGAACAGGTGATGCGCGCCGGCCAGTTGCCGCGTCGCCCACATCTGCAGCAGCAGGGCCGCCAGCGCGATGGCGACGAACGCGAGCGCGCGCCAGCGCCCGGCAAGCCCGGCGATCCGCCAGGGCTGGCGGCTGGCGACCAGTGCGACCGCCGCGAACTCGAGCATCAGCATCCGCCAGGGCCAGGCCGGGATCGGAACCGGCTGCTCGCCCATCCAGTTGCGCGGGAAGGTGGCTCCGAAGGTGTCGTTGTAGTAGCTGACCAGCTTCGTCCACTGCACGGCCGCATCGAAGGCCGTGACGCCGTTGCCGAGGTCCATCCGGGTCGCCGGCAGGATCTTCCGGACCAGGAACCAGGCCAGGATCGCCGCGGTCGGCGCCAGCACCCGGAGGCAGGCCCGGGGCTCGGCGCGGAGGTGGGCGACGGCGCGGCGGCCGTCCACCGCGAACACCGCCACGGTGAAGGCGATCAGGGTCCAGACGAAGTTGAGCTTGTCGTAGAGGCCGAGGATCGAGAACGCGGCGGCCCAGGCGAGGTCGCGCGGACGGCCGCCGTCGAGCCAGCGCCACAGCGCGCCGAGGAGCAGGATCCGGAACAGGGTCGACAGCACCACCGGCCCCCAGTCGAAGCGGCTCATGAAGACGAACATCGGATCGAACGCGAGCACGACCACGGCGGCCGTCGCCAGCGTGGGCGACACGGCACGCCGGAGCACGCCGAACAGCAGCGCGAGACCGAGTGCCGAGAACAGGATCGAGGGCAGGCGCAGCGTCCACACCGAGGCCCCGAACAGCTTCAGCGGCGCGACGTGCAGCCAGGCCTTCAGCGGACCGAGATAGGGCGGGTCCAGGTAGGTCGGAAAGCAGCGGCCGATCGCGCCGGTGACCCCGGCATCGACACCGCACTGGCCCGCGGCACGCAGCGCGGCCGGGCCGAACAGCATCTCGTCGGCATACAGGCCCGGCCGATCCAGCCGGTAGGTCGCGAGCACGACGAACGCCAGGATGGCCGCGCCGATCAGGAGGCGCTGCCAGCGTTCCGCGGGAAGGTGGGAAATCGGAGTCACAGCCATCGGTTGCACGACGTCAAACGCCGCATTATGCCGGATGCCCTCGCGCGGCCCTCGTGGCCGCGGCGCGCCGCGGCGATAATGCGCCCCCCGCAGCACCCCACCGAGCCCACCGCATGGCCGACACGGCACACCTCGACCAGGCCGCCCGCCAACTGAAGCTGCTGTCGCAGGCGGTCGATGCCGGTCGTCTCGGGCCGGCGCGGCGACTGGTCAACAGCCTGACGCCGGCCGAGATCGGCAACCTGCTGGAGTCGCTGCCGCCGAACAAGCGCCTGGTGGTCTGGGGCCTGGTCGATGCCGAGGACGACGGCGAAGTGCTGGTCCACGTCGGCGAGGAGGTGCGCGCCGACCTGATCCGGGACATGGACACCGCCGAAGTCGTCGCGGCCGCGGAGACGCTGGACGTCGACGACCTCGCCGACCTGATCGAGGATCTGCCCGACAACCTCGTCGACGAAGTGCTGCGCTCGATGGACCGCGGCGATCGCGAGCGCCTGGAGCGGGCGCTGTCCTACCCCGAGGACAGCGCCGGACGACTGATGAATCCGGACGTCGTCACGGTGCGCGCCGACGTCAGCGTCGACGTGGTGCTGCGCTACCTCCGGATGCGCGGCGAGCTGCCCGAGCACACCGATCACCTGTTCATCGTCAGCCGCCGCCAGCAGTACCTCGGCCGCGTCGCCCTCGGCGCGCTGATCACCACCGACCCGGAACGCTCGATCAACGAGCTGATCGACGATTCCGAGCCGGCGATCAGCGTCGACATCGACGCCGCCGAAGTGGCGAAGGAATTCGAGGCGCGCGACCTGATCAGCGCACCGGTGGTCGACGAGAACAACGTGCTGCTCGGCCGCATCACGGTCGACGACGTGGTCGACATCATCCGCGCCGAGGCCGAGCACCAGGTGCGTTCCGCCGCCGGCCTCGACGAGGAAGAGGACCTGTTCGCGCCGGTGCCGCGCACCACCCGCCGCCGCGCGATCTGGCTCGGCATCAACCTGCTGACGGCCTTCCTCGCGTCCTGGGTGATCGGCCGGTTCGAGAACGTGCTGCAGCAGATCGTGGCCTGCGCCGTGCTGATGCCGGTGGTGGCCAGCATGGGCGGAATCGCGGGGACACAGACCCAGACCCTGATGGTGCGCGCCCTGGCGCTGGGCCAGGTCGGCATCGGCAACGCCTTCGCGCTGCTGCGCAAGGAGATCCTGGTCGGCATCGGCAACGGCATGCTGTGGGCGATGGTGGTCGGCGGCACCGCGTTCGTGGTCTACCGCAACCTGCTGCTGGCGCTGGCCTTCGGCGCGGCGATGGTGCTGAACCTTATCGCGGCGGCCCTGTGCGGCGTGACCATCCCGCTGTTGCTGCGCCGGCTCGGCATCGACCCGGCGCTGGCCGGCGGGGTGATCCTCACCACGGTCACCGACTGCTGCGGCTTCGCCACCTTCCTCGGGCTCTCGACCCTGCTGCTGCTCAAGTGACCGCCGCCGGACGCCCCCCTTCCTCGACCCTGCCGGAGCCGCGATGAGCGTGCCGGCCGGCTTGCTGCGACAGGCCGAGGTGGTGCTCGGCCAGGACCCGTCCCTGGCCCTGGCCCTGCTGAACCGGGCCCTCGCCGACGCGCCGAACGACGCCACCGCGCTGGCCCTGCGCGGCCATTGCCTGCGACTGCTGGGCGACGACGTCGCCGCCGAGTCCGACCTCGGCGCGGCACTCGCGCGCGACCGGTCGGCCCCCAATGCGCTGTGGAACCTCGCCCACCTGCGGCGCGACCAGGGCCGCTACGACGCCGCCGCCGCGACCGTCGCGATCGACGGCGCCGGGCTGGCGTCCGCCGAGGAAGCAGTCCAGCGCGCGGGCTTCCTGCGCGAGGTCGCGCGCTCGGACCTCGCACTGGCCCTGTGCGACGCGCTGCCGGCGGCGGTCGGCGCCGATCCGGCCGTCGCCTATACCCACGCCGAACTCCTGCTCACTGCCGGCCGCTTCGACGCCGCCCAGGCGCGTTTCCGCGACGTGCTCGCGCGGCGGCCGCTGCACCCCGGCGCGCTGCTGCGCCTTGCCCACTGCCGACCCTGCCCCGACCGGGAGGCCGCAGAGTTCGTCCACCTGAGCCGCCTGCAGTCGACGCTGCCGGAGTCCGAACGGGATGCCCAGGTCGCGGTGGCATTCGCGCTCGGCAAGCTCAATGACGACCTCGGCGACTACCGCGCGGCGGCCGGCCAGTTCGACCGCGGCAACCGGATCAAGCGACGGCAGGTCGGCTGGAACCGGCAGGCGGCCCGGTCGGAGCTGCAGGAACGGATGCGGCTCCCCGGCCGCCCCTGCCCGACGCGGCGGGAAGCGCCGGGCCCCGGCGTCCCCGTCTTCGTCGTGGGCCTCCCGCGCTCGGGCACGACGCTGCTGGCGGCCCGGCTGGCCGAGCGGCTGTCCGCCCACAACCGCGGCGAACTGAACTGGCTGTCGATGCTGGCTGCGGAATGGCGGCTGCACGGTCGCACGCCGGAGGCCGCGGCGGCGCTGGCGGCCGTGTTCCGGCAGCACCTGATCCGCGACGATCCCGCTACAACCTTTTACATTGACAAGAACCCGCTCAACTTCGCCGAGCTCGACGCCATGGCGGCGTTCTTCCCCGATGCGCAGGTGATCCACTGCCGCCGCGATCGTCGCGACACCGCGCTGTCGATCTACCAGCAGGTGTTCGCCCATCCCGACAGCGGCTTCGCCTACGACTGGGACGACATCGCGTTCCGGATGGACGATGCCGCCGTCGCCCTGCACGACTGGCCGCGAGCCCTGGGCCTGCCAGTGCACGCGGTCGACTACGAGGCGCTGGTGGCTGATCCGGTCGGCTGCATCGACGCGTGGGCCACCGCCGCGGGCATGGCGCTGCCGTCGGTCACGGCTTCCGGCGACGCACGGCCCATCGCTGCGGAAGCGCTGCGCACGGCCAGCGTCTGGCAGTCGCGGCAGCCGGTGCATCAGCGCTCGGTGCAGCGCTGGCGCAACTACGCGGCGTACTTCCCGGCGCTCGAAGCGCTCGACTCGGGTCTTCCGTGATCGGCGACGGCACTAGGAAACCCTTCGTACGGCGAGTACCGTGTGTTGCGTGCCGTGACGGCGGGGATGGGGGTGCTTTCGCTCAATTGTAAAAAACCTGCTAATCTCGTCCGCTGCCGAGGGTATGGGTGGGCCCAAGCTTCGGCTGTTCCAAGGACGGAAACCCTTGCAACAAGTATGTGTTTGTTTTTGTCCCGAAACGATCAACCTCTGACGTTGGAGAGAACTACATGAGACTCAATCAAAACGAGCTTTCCCAAGCCGTTCGTCTCGCTCTTACGCTCGGTGTCACCGCCACTGCGGCAGCGACGTCCGGCGTGGTCTTCGCCCAGGAAACCAAGTCCGGCGAGACCAAGAAGCTCGAGACCATGACGGTGCTGGGTTCGCGCATCAAGCGCGTCGATGTCGAGACCGCCCAGCCGGTCGCCGTCATCGACAAGGCGGAGATCCAGCGCACCGGTCTGGCCAACGTCGGTGACGTGCTGACCAGCCTGGTGTACTCCGACAACTCCGGTGTCACCACGGTCAACAACCTGACCAACGGCAACAACGGTACGGTCAACGTCTCGCTGCGCAACTTCGGTCCGCAGCGCACCCTCGTGCTGGTCAATGGCCGCCGCTGGGTCGCCAACTTCGGCGTCGTCGACTTCCAGACGATCCCGCTGGCCATCGTCGAGCGCATCGAAATCCTGAAGGACGGCGCCTCCGCGATCTACGGTTCCGACGCCATCGCCGGCGTTATCAACCTGGTCACGAAGAAGTCCTACGACGGCATGGAAGTCAATTCCTACGTCGGTGAGAACGACCACGGCGACGGCCGCCAGGAGTCCTACGACTTCTCGCTCGGCGGTTCGACCGACCGCGCCTCCCTGATGGTGAACTTCGCGTACACCAAGCAGGAAGAGATCTTCGCCGGTGACCGCCGGATCTCCTCCGAGCCGCTGTACCTCGGTGGCCCGGGCTACGGCTCGGCCTCGAACCTGTACGGCCGCTTCTCGGCGTCGGGCGCTCCGACCCTGACCAACCGCGTGCTGAACACCGGCGCCGCGGGCACCCGCCCGGAAGATTTCCACGCGTTCAGCAACGCCGACCGCTACAACTTCGCGCCGGTCAACTACCTGCAGCAGCCGTTCGACCGCTACTCGATGTACCTGCAGGGCCGCTACGACATCACGGACAACATCACGTTCTTCACGAACGCGACCTACGTGAAGCGTCGTGGTTCGCAGCAGCTGGCCGAAGTGCCGCTGACCATCGCCGCGTCGGGCACCCAGGGTCCGCAGTGGCAGTTCGCGGTCTCGTCGGCGAACGTGTTCAACCCGTTCGGCCGCGACATCACCACCGCCAACTTCCGCATGCAGGCCCTCGGCCCGCGTCACAACAACTTCGACTTCGACACCTACGCCTTCACCGGCGGCTTCGAAGGCAGCTTCGACCTGTGGGATCGCAACTTCACGTGGGACACCGCGTTCCAGTACCACGCGAACAACTACGACTCCTCGGGTGACAACTACGTCAACCTGTTCAACCTGCGCAACGCCCTCGGCCCGTCGTTCCGCGACTCCGCCGGCGTCCTGCGTTGCGGCGCCCCGGGTGCGGTCATCAACGGTTGCGTGCCGTTCAACCTGTTCGGTGGCCCGGACCTCGGCGTCGCCGCCGGTCGTCAGTCCGCTGCCGAAGCCCGCGCCGGCCTGAACTACGTCGGCTACCAGCTGGTCAACACCCAGGAAAACACCCTGGCCGACTACACCGCCAACATCACCGGCGAGATCCTCGAACTGCCGGCCGGCCCGCTGGGCTTCGCCACCGGCTTCGAATACCGCCGTGACAACGGCGTGTTCACGCCGGACGCGCTGGTCTCCGAAGGTGGCTCGTCGACCAACTTCACCGAGCGCACCTCGGGCGTGGAAGTGGTCAACGAGTACTACGTCGAGTTCAACGCCCCGATCGTCAAGGACATGACCGGCATCCAGTCGCTGGAACTGTCGCTGGCGGCCCGCTACTCCGACTACTCGGCGCACGGCTATTTCCGCCGTCCGACCGAGCTGGTCCCGCATGATCAGGCGGCCCGCTTCCTCGGCAACACGACCAACTGGAAGGCCGGCTTCAAGTGGAAGCCGATCAACGACCTGCTGGTCCGCGGCAACTACGCGAAGACCTTCCGCGCGCCGAACGTGTCCGACCTGTTCGCGGGTCAGGCCGAAGGCTTCCCGGCGGCGACCGACCCGTGCCGTACCTCCAACTGGAACAACCTGACCGTCGGCCAGCAGCAGCGCTGCGTCGCCGCGGGCGTTCCGGGCACCCCGGGCACCCCGGGTGGCGGTGCTCCGCAGGCCAACTCGCAGATCCGCGCGCTGTTCGGCGGCAACATCGACCTGAAGCCGGAGCAGGGCCACACCGGTACGCTGGGTCTGGTCTACAGCCCGTCCTACGTCGAAGGCCTCGACGTCGGTCTGGACTGGTACCGCATCCGCCTGAAGGACGGCCTGACCTCGTTCGGCGCCAACACCACGCTGGCGCGCTGCATCCGTGGCACGGACGCGGATCGCATCCGCTTCTGCCCGCTGATCTCGCGCAACCCGGCGTCGGGTGAAGTCGCCGCGGTCAACACCACGCAGTTCAACGCGGCGGCGCTGATCGAGGAAGGCTACGACCTGACCTCGAGCTACAAGTTCGACACCCAGTGGGGCAAGTTCCGCATCAACAATGCCCTGGCCTACACCACGCACAGCCAGTTCCAGCCTGAAAAGGGTGCGGACTTCGACGACGCGACCGGCGAACAGGCCGGCACGGCGACCTGGCGCATCCGTGACCAGTTCTCGGTGAACTGGCAGATGGGTGACTGGGACGCGACCTGGGGCGTTCGCTACTTCTCGGGTCTCGAGGAAGACTGCTCGCCGAACCTGATCAACGCCGACGACGCCGAGTACTGCAACCGCATCGTCGACAGCGGTCCGGACGGCAGCAACGGCGATGGCATCTTCAACGACATCCCGACCATCACCTACAACGACTTCCAGGTGGGTTGGAATTCGCCGTGGGATGGCCGCATCACGGCCGGTCTGCGCAATGCCTTCAACAAGCAGCCGCCGCCGTCCGCCACGACGTTCGCCAACGGCTTCCCGAACAGCTACGACATCCCGGGTCGCTTCTGGTACGTCAGCTACCACCAGAAGTTCTGATCCGGTTGATCGGACAGCTTCGGTAGTAGTGTGAGAAGAACGGCCCCGGAAACGGGGCCGTTTTTTTTGGTTCTTCACCAATTTCCGCGTAACGCGCGCATGGTCACTCCCGGCTCCCGACCGTACGCGATCAGCACCATTCGGGGAGAGACTCCGGGGTGATGACCGCCCTCCGATCGGCCGGTCGACGGATCACGCGGCACGACGCCATTCCGGCGCTCGGCTCGAATCGGGGACTTCTTCCGGACCGCAGCGTTACGCGCAGGACCTCTCCGAATCGGGCAGGACACGGAAAGACGCTTCCGCCGCACATCCTTCTCCGATGAAGCTACGGGCGGCGTCAGGGTTCCAGTGTCCCGTCCCAGGAACTAATTGCCCTCCCCGAGGCTCGCATCCGGCCCATCACTCGGTCACGGAGACCGCGATGTCCCGCCGATCCCCTGCCCGGGCAGTCCTGCTCGCCGCCTTGATGTTCGTTTCGCGGACGCCCGCGTCCGCGGCCGACGCCGACGAGACCTCGGCGCTCGATGCGGCCACCCGTGCCACCTGCGATTCCCGTCTCGTGTTCCTCGGCGAGACCGCGAACCACGACAGCGGCGGGACGATCCGCGTCAAGTCCGAGCTCGCGCGACGGCTGATCGAACACTGTCATTTCGACACCATCGTGTTCGAGAGCTCGATGGTGGAATTCCTGGAGCTCGATCGCCGCGCCGCCGAAGGCGAAACGATCAGCGCGCAGGAGATCGACGACGCCGTCGGCGGACTGTGGTCCTACACCGCCGAGTTCCAGCCCTTCGCGGCCTTCCTCGCGGACTACCGCCGCAGCCACCGCCTGACGATCGCCGGCATGGATGATCAGACGGGCACTTCGACCGCACACTACGCGCCGGACGGCCTCGCCCGTGACCTGCTCGCGGTGCTTCCCGCGCCGGCGCGCGCCACCTGCGCGGCAGCGCTGGCCGTGCGCGAAGCGCATTCCCTCGACCCGAGTCGGCCCTACGCGGCGACCGACAAGAAGCAGGTGCAGGACTGCCTGCAGTCCGTCGACGCGCAATGGCTGGTCCGGAACTCGCCCGCCGACCAGCCCCTGCGCGCCACGACGGCGAGCTTTGCCCGCTTCGTCGCGCGCGATCTGACCGAGAGCGAGCCCTGGTCGCTGGGGTACAACGAGCGTGACCGCTCGATGTCCCTCAATCTGCAGTGGCAGCTGTCGCGTCTTCGCAAGGGCAGCAAGGCGATCGTCTGGGCCGCCACCACTCATCTGCAGCGGCCACCGGCCGAGGACGAGCGGGAAGCGATGAAGATCGTCCCGATGGGCTGGCACATCGCGCAGGAAACGGACTCGCGACCGACGATCATCGCGATCTCATCGCTCGGCGGCACGACCGGCCGTCACAAGGTGGCGCCGCTGTCCGCGGCACCGGTGGATGCGTTGGAGGCACTCGCGCTGCACGACCGCTCGGAAAACACGGCCTTCCTCGACGCGGCGGCCTTGCGCGCTGCCGGTCGAAGCCCGTCGCGGATGATCGCAGGCGCGTTCGAACGCTCCGACTGGTCGCACCGGGTCGACGGGCTGCTGGTGATCCGCGAGGACCATCCGGTGACGCTGCTGAGGTAGGGCGGTCCCAGGCCGCCGTTGCTTCGATGACGATTCCTGCCAGAGCAGCCGAAACGTCTCGCGATGGCGGGCAGTGCCCGCCCTACAGGGCGACGGAGGCCGTCTGGCGAGACACGACTTCGCCGTGCTGTATCAGGTCCGAGGTGTAGGTGACGCGCCTCTGATCCGGCTCCACCTTCACCGCGAGATCCAGCCGCGTGCCTGCCTCGGAACCGGCCTGGATCGCGGCGAGTTCGCCGGCCTTCGCGATCAGCTTCGGCTTCGCCAGCACGGCGCCGCTGCCGATGTCGCGGATCTCCGCATCGACCTGATAGAAGCCCTCGCGATCGGCCTTGCTCACCAGCACCGAGATCTGCGGATGGACGTGCTGCCACGCCTCCGTCCCGCCGTCCGGAGCCGCAGGCTTCGCCATCGCCCAGGAACCGGCCAGGGCCAGGCCAAGCACCGCCGTTGTCACTGCCGCCGCAATTTTCGAGATCGCCATGTTCTGTTCCCCGTTGGAGTATTCATCGATGCGGGAGACGGGAGTCGAGCGCCTCGACGGCTGCGTCGCGCTGCGCCCGACGGCCGGAGCGAGCCCACTCGTCCGGCCACCGCTTCCCAGGTGCCGAGATCAGTGCTTCTTGATCACCACGTTGCCGCTGAACGACTCGACGCGGATGTCGCCATGCGCGTCCGCCGGGCGGAAATCGAGCGACTGGCCGGGGCCGTATTCCTCACGATCGACCTTGCCGAAATCGCTGTCGATGTTGCCGCTGAACGACTCGGCGCGCAGCCGCATGGTCAGCGGCGCGGGCACGCCGAGGCGCAGGCGGCCGCTCAGGGTCTCGGCCTTGATGTCGCCGCCGCCGAACTTCGCGATCTCGAAGCGCGCGTCGCCGGAGACGCTGGAGAAGCGCAGCTCGTCGACCACCGGACAGTCGAACTCGGCATTGCCGCTGACCGTCTCGACCTTCATCTTGCCGCCGAGGCCGCGGCTCTTGACGTCGCCGGAGACGGTGTTGATCCGGGTGTCGCGCGAACTGCCGGCGAGCTCGAGGTTGCCGCTCACCATCTCGACCTCGATCCGCTCGGCTTCCGCATTCACCTGCACGTCGCCGGACACGGCATCGATCTTCAGCTCGCGACTGCCCATCAGGCCGTCGATCGTCGCGTCGGAGCTGACGACATCCAGTTCGATGCGCGCGGCGGCGGGCACCTTCAGGATCAGCACCGAGTCTTCCTTCGGGCCGTTGTTGAGGCCGAACCAGCCGTGATGTTCCGGATTCTCGACCTTGTAGTGCAGCGCGTGACTGTCGCCGCTGACGGTGAGCTTGGAGCCGTCTCCGATCTTTCCTTCGATCGCGACCTCGTTGCGATCCCAGGCGTGCACCTCGACCTTGCCGGCGACGTTGTCGATCTCGACGCGGCCGTCGGCGTCGAGCGGCCGGTTGGCCTCGCTGATCGGGGTACTGGCCAGCGCCGGCGACGACGTGACCAGTGGGGCGGTGGCCAGGGCGATCGCCAGGGCCAGGACGTTGCGGACGGAGTTCATCGGGGACCTCATCGCCATCGGGGCGTCATTTCGTTTGGGGTGGGACCGTCGGCGCTCAGGCCGTCGGCCGGGACAGGCGGAGACGTGCGTCTTCGGTACGCCGCAGCAGCCGCAGCAGGTAGGGGGAATTGGGTTGCAGCGCGAGCGCCTTCATCAGCTCGCCGGAGGCCTGCGCCAGCTGGCGATCGGCGGCGTAGCGCGCCGGGTCGGCAGTCGGCGACAGCGCATCGCCGCCGCGATCGAGTTCGCCGCGCAGCGTCGAGTACTCCGAGCGCATCTCGCGGGCCTGCTCGAACACGAAGCGCGGCGAATCGCGCTCGCCCGATGCCTGCCGGGCAACCGCCGGCGCGGCCGGCGTCGGAGCCTTCATCGCCCAGGTGATCGCACCGGCGGCGAGCAGCACCGCCGCGGCCATCGCCCAGCGCAGCGGCGCCGGGCGCGATCGCTCCGGCGTCGGCTCGGCGACGGCGGGGTCCGCCAGCCGCGTCGCGATCTCCGGCCACAGGTCGCGCGTCGGCGGCTCGTCGCGGCGCAGCGCGCGCAGATCGCGCAGAAGTTCGAAGTCACTCATGTTGTTCTCCCAATCCGTCGCGCAGCAGTCGGCGCGCACGGTGCAAGGTCGCCTTCGAGGTACCGATCGCGATGCCGAGTTCGATGCCGATCTCCTCGTGGCGCCAGCCCTCGACATCGTGCAGCACCAGCACTGCCCGGGCGCGCGGCGGCAGCGCGGCGACCGCGCGGCCGAGGTCGATCCGGACGTCGGTCCGGCTTGCCTGCGCCGGGAGGACCGCGGCCACTTCGGCGTCCAGTTCGTCTTCCAGGTCCTCGGCACCGCTGCGCGAACGCAGGTCCATCAGTGCGGTGTTCACCGCGAGCCGGTACAGCCAGGTGCCGAACGCGCTTTCGTGACGGAAATCGGGCAGCTTGCGCCAGGCGCGCACGAAGGCGTCCTGGGTCAGCTCCTCGGCGCGCGCGACCTGGCCGCCGACCAGACGCTTCACGGTGGCGAACACCCGTCCGACGTGCTGCCGGTAGAGGCGCTCGAACGCGAGACGATCGCCGGCGGCCGCGCGCTCGACCAGGCGGCGCTCGGCATCGTGGTCGTCCGTCGCGGTGGTGAGCGTCGGTGCGGTCATCGGCATGGTGAGGGCGGCGGTCGCGATCATGGCATCTCTGTGATGCCGCCCGCCCCGGAAGGGTTTATCCGGCAGCAAGCGGCCGCGCGCCGGACTCCCGGAACAGCTCGCGCGCGTGGACGGCCGCGGCCGCGACCGTCGCGAAATGGATGTCGACGATGTCGTCCACCGACTCGGCATAGCCGCCCGCCATGGTCAGCACCAGCGGCAGGCCGCGCCGCGCGCACTGGCGCAGCACGTAGCGGTCGCGTTCGACGAGGCCCGGCTTGGACAGCGCCAGCCGGCCGAGGCGGTCGCCGGCGTAGGGATCGGCGCCGGCGAGGTAGATCACCGCCTCCGGCGCCGCGCGATCGAGCACCTCGGGGAGATGCGCGGCCAGGGTGTCGAGGTAGCTCGCGTCGTCACAGCCGTCCGGCAGGTCGACGTCGCGATCGCTGGGGCTGCGCAAGGCCGGGTAGTTCTTCGCGCCGTGCATCGAGAAGGTATAGACGCTGGCGTCGCCGGCGAAGATCGCGGCGCTGCCGTTGCCCTGGTGCACGTCGAGGTCGACGATCAGCGCGCGCCGCAGCAGTCCGTCCGCCTGCGCCGCGCGGATGGCGACGGCGGCGTCGTTGAACACGCAGTAGCCGGCGCCGTGCGTGGGCCCTGCATGGTGGGTTCCGCCGGCCAGATTGACCGCCGTCGCCTCCGGCCGCATGAGCGCATCGACCAGCGCTGCCCGCGTCGCGCCGGCGGAACGGCGGGAGCGCTCGATCATGCCGGGTGACCAGGGAAAGCCGATCCTTCGGAGCTCGGTCGCGGTCAGCTCGCCGGCCAGCGCGCGGCGGACGTAGTCGAGGTCATGGACACGCTCGAGATCCGCCACCGTCGCCAGCGGCGGCTCGACCAGCTCGATGCCGAGCCTCGGCGCCTGCTCGGCGACCCTGGCGAAGAGCCCGGCGTACTTCGCCATCGGGAAGCGGTGCTCCGGCGGCAGCGGCAGGACGTAGTGGTGGGTGTAGTAGCAGCGCATGGAGCGATTGTAGGGCGGGCCCCGCCCGCCATCGCCGGGCGTTCCGCCATGGCGGGAAGTGCCCGCCCTAATCGCGATCGAGACCGAACCAGGCGCGCCAGCGCGACTTCTTCTTGCGTGCCGCCTGCCGGTCGCGCTCGTCGCGGTCGTCACGCTCGTCGCGATCGGAGTCGTCACGGCGGTCGCGCTCGTCGTAGCCGCGGTCGTCACGACCGTATCGTCCATCGCGTTCGTCGCGCGGATCGGCGGCGAGTCCCGGCCACTCGCCCTCCGGCACGCCCATGCCGCAGCCGGAATATTCCGCCGGCTCGTAGCCGCGGATGAACGGCAGGCTGCGCGCGCCGGAACAGCCGGCGTCGGTGCGGGTCTGCGAGCCGACGTCGACCGCGGTCAGCAGCGGGTCCTCGCTGAAGTCGAGCTGCAGCGGCTCGCTCGGCAGGTGATTGAACAGCTCTGCCCAGATCTTCATCGCACCGGTGGCGCCGTACAGGCCGGTCTGGTGGTTGTCGTCGGTGCCGACCCAGACCACCGCGAGATGGCTGCCGGTGAAGCCGGCGAACCAGCTGTCGCGCATGTCGTTGGTGGTGCCGGTCTTGCCGGCGAGTTGCAGCTTGCCGAGCCCGCCACCGGCGAGCGACGCCGCCGTGCCGCTGCGCGCGGTCTCCTGCATCGCGAATCCGACCAGGCGGGCGGCCTCGACCAGATCGCCGGCGACCGGCTTCGGATCATGGCGGGTCAGCGGCTGGCCCTGCGCGTCGAGCACCGCATCGAGCGCGAACAGCGGCAGCGGATGGCCGTCCGCGGCGAGGTACTGGTAGGCCTCGGCCATCTGGTAGGGCGACAGGTCGATCGCGCCCAGCAGCAGCGAGGGATTCGGCGCCACCTGGGTGCCGGGGATCAGCGCTTCGATCACTTTCCCGACCTTGCGGACGTCGAGCGCGAGGCCGAGATGAACAGTGGCGAGATTGTAGGAACGCGCCAGCGCGTCGATCAGCGTGGTCGGACCGTGCTCCTTGCCGTCGGAATTCGACGGCTCCCAGACCTTGCCGCCGGCGAGCGGCACGCTCACCGCGCTGTCGTCGAGCACGCTCATCAGCGAGTACTGCTCCGGCTGTGCCAGCGCGACGAGATACACGAAGGGCTTGATCAGCGATCCGACCGGCCGCGCCGCCGACAGTGCGCGATTGAAGCCCTGGGCGTCGGCCTCGCGACCGCCGACGATCGCGGAGACCGCACCGGTCCGGGACTCGGTCACCACCATCGCGCCCTGCAGCTCGTCGGCCTTCTTCGTCAGCGTCTTGATCTGGGACGCGAGCGAGGCCTCTGCGGCCTCCTGGGTCGACGGTGCCAGCGTGGTCCAGATGCTCAATCCCGCGGCATCGAGCGCGTCGGGGTAGGCCTGCTTCAGCTCGCGCTCGACCAGATCCATGAACGCGGGATAGCGGTTCTTCGGCAGGGCGCCGGACGGGCTCACGCCGAGCGGCTGGGCGTCGACCGACTTGCGCTCGACCGTCGAGATCAGCCCGACCTCCTCCATCACCCGCAGCACCACCGCCCGGCGCTCGCGCGCCTTCTCCGGGTAGCGCCGCGGGTCGTAGATCGACGGCCCCTGGATCATCCCGACCAGCAGCGCGGTCTCGGCGATGTCGGTGGACGCGAGGTCGTGGCCGAAGTAGAACTCGCTGGCCGCGGCCATGCCGTGCACCGCCTGCCCGCCCTGCTGCCCGAGGTACACCTCGTTGATGTAGGCCTGCAGGATCTGGCCCTTGCTGTAGCGGCGCTCGATCAGCACCGACAGCAGCGCCTCGTTGACCTTGCGCGACCAGTGCTGCGCGCGGTTGAGGTAGAGGTTGCGCACCAGCTGCTGGGTCAGCGTCGACCCGCCCTGCACCACCTCGCCGGCGATCAGGTTCTTGATCGCGGCGCGCGCGATCGCCCAGGGATTCACCCCGAAGTGGTGCTTGAAGTCGCGGTCCTCGACGGCCTGCAGCGTGGCGACCAGCAGCGGCGGCACTTCGGACAGGCGCACGAAGCGACGCTCCTCGGCGCGGTCGCCATAGAAGGTCGCGATCCGGGCCGGATCGAGATGCGCCTCCGCCAGCACCGTCCTGCGGTCGGAATCGGTGACGCCGGCGATGCGGCCGTCGGCGAGCGTGACCGCGAGATGCCGAGCCGGCTCGACGCCGCGCGGCCCGGCGAAGCCGCGGCTGGCGATGCTGAAGGCCGCCCCCTCGACATGGAAGGTGCCGGGCGTGTTCGCCACCGGCAGCTCGCGGTAGCGCGCGGCGGCAAGCTCGGCGCGCAGGGTCGCGGCATCCATCCGGAGCCCGCGGGTCAGGGCCAGCGGCCGCGCGTAGACCCGCGTCGGCTCGACGAAGGACAGGCCGCCGAAGCCGGACACCACCAGGCGGTCGAGGTACCAGGCGTACGGCACACCGAAGCCGATCAGCGCACCGAGCCCCAGGAAGAACGGCGCACGCGCGACACGCCAGGCGGCGGCGAGGCGTTCGCGCCAGATCGGCGGCAGGGCGAAGCGGGACAGGTCCAAAGGAGGTACCGGCAGGAGCGATCGCGGGGCAGTCTAGCCGGTCGACTCCCCCGCGCCGGCTGAATCGATGGCGGCGAGGTGGCAGACCTCGGGCAAAGCCCAATGGAGGAGCGGCGTGAGCCGCGATGTCCGAGCGACGTCAGTCGCGAGCGCGAGGCCCTGCCGCTCGCGGCTCACGCCGCTCCTACTCGAACCCGTCGCCGAAGATCCGGGTGTTGCTCGCCTCCGGCACCAGCGTCTGCACCGACGGATCGGACAGCACGCCGGTCGTCGCCAGCGTCATCGCGGCCTGGCCGGTGACCGGCGCGGAGTCGGCGACGAAGCTGATCCGGTACAGCGAACCCCAGTCGAGCGAACTGCCGCCCGGTGCCGTCACCGACAGGGTGCCGCCGGACCGCGACAGCGACCAGTCGTCGCCCGCGTTGCCGTCACCGTCGAAGAACTGGAATCCCTCGATGACGCTGGAGGCGGCGACCGGCAGGCGCAGCGCCGCCACGCCGTGATAGCTCAGGAGATCCATGTTCGGCTCGACGCCGGCAGTGATCGGAATGCCGAAGTCGCGGTTCAGCAGCGCGTAGTCGTAGCGGTACTTGCCGCCGCCGATGCTGGTCACCTTCACCGCCAGATGGACACTGCCCTGTGCCGTGCTCGCGACCTGATGCGCGCTCATCGCGTTCATGCTGTTGCGCGGCACCCAGCGGTCGATCACCGGGCCCGAGAGGAAGCCGCCGCTCATCGGCGACACCCACATCGCTCCGGTCCACTGCGGCTGCACCTCGACGCTGCCGACGCTGTCGTCGAAGTTGGAGTCGTCGCGGACCAGGTACCAGGCCTCGACGTGGTACCGCGATGCCGGGATCGGATGCGCGACCAGGTCGGATTCCGGGGCCGCCGCGCGCTGCGCGAAATCATCCTGCACGGTGAAGTTGTCCACCCCGTCGCAGTCGGGGTCGTAGAACGAGTGGCAGCGCCCCCACTGCGCGGTGTGGGCCAGCACCTCGCTGCGCGGGGCGAGGTTGAACGAGAAGTCGTTGGTCCCCGCCGAGTACTCGTCCGAACAGCCCGGCCCGAGGATGTGGTTGTCGTTGGCGCAGATGCAGTCGCCGTTCTCGCTGGCGAAGGCGTGCTTGCCGCCGGAGCGGCCGACCTGTTCGAGCTGGCCGAGCTCGTTGATCCGGTAGATCGACCAGGCCAGGAACGGGTGCACGTCCTTCTGCGGGTACGGATGCTGGAAGTCCACCGCGGTCGTGCCGGCATCTCCCGGATTGGAGAAGCGCTTGTTCCAGGGGACGTAGGAGGTGCCGACGTTGGACAGAGCCGCCGACGGCGTGATCTTCACCCGGGCGAGACTGTTGCCGCCGACGCCGTCACAGAAGGCCGGGCAACTGGTGCAGGGGGCCGAGCACTGCGCCTGCACCCCGGTGATCGCGGTCAGCGCGACGTTGGTGACGGTGCCGGGCGTTCCGGGCCAGTCCGGCGACTGGCAATCGGCGGCGATCGCCTTGCGGAGGTCGAAGCCTTGGACCGGCAGATCGAGATCCAGCGCCGCGACGGCGATGTCCGCCAGGCGCTTGTCGCCGAGCGCCGCCGCCAGCTCCGCCGAGACCCGCACGTCCATGGTCTCGTAGTGCAGCCGTCCGCCGTCCTGGCGGCGCTGGCCATGCGCCAGCACGAACCACAGGTGACCGCTGCGGTCGACGAGTTGCAGGCGGTCACCGTCCGTCGGGTCCGGGAGCAGCGACACCTGTTCCAGCCGTCGCGTCCACGCCACGCTCTTGCCGACGGCTCCAAGCCGGCGCAGCCCGACGACCCGGCGGAACTCGATCCGCCCCGCGGTCGCGACCGGGAAATGGCCGAACTCCAGACGCGCCGTCAGCGTCCCCTCGGTCGCCTGGGCGACGCTGCGCCACTGCGACCCGGCCGCGAGGTCGACCGTGCCCTGGTCGATCGCGAAGCCCAGCTGGCGCAGCAGATTGACGTTCCAGCGCCAGTTCGCGCTGCCGGTCGGCTCGGCGGCGACGGCCACCGCCTCGGCGGCCGACGCCGGCGGGACAATCACCGCCAGGGCCCAGAACAGCGCCAGCAGGACGAGCGGGCAGCGGCCCGGACCCGGTTCCGATCGCCGCGAGGGCGGAAGTGACGACATCGCGAACTTCATCGGAGCCAGTCTAGACGCCCGGACGTGTCCGAATTGTCATCGGTCCGTCAATTCGTCGGCCGGTCGCCGCCGGACATCGCATTGCCACCCGGTCGCCCGCCCCTGCCCTCGCCTCGTCATTGCTTGCTCTACCCGGCTGCCGGACAATCGCCGCCCAATCCTCGGTCCGGCCGTCCCGCATCGCCTGCTCCATGATCGATCCAGTCCGCTATCCGAAACTTTCCAAGATCGACTCCGGCGCCGACGTGCGCAAGCTCTCCGAGGCGGAGCTGAAACCGCTGGCCGACGAGCTGCGGGACTACCTGATCGAGTCGGTCGGCCGTTCCGGCGGCCATTTCGGTGCCGGCCTCGGCGTGGTCGAGCTGACCGTCGCCCTGCACTACCTGTTCGACACGCCGACCGACCGCATCGTCTGGGACGTCGGCCACCAGTGCTACCCGCACAAGATCCTGACCGGCCGCCGCGACCGCATCGATACGATCAAGAAGCGCGACGGCCTGGCGCCGTTCCCGAAGCGCGACGAGAGCCCCTACGACACCTTCGGCGTCGGTCATTCGTCGACCTCGATCAGCGCCGCGCTCGGCATGGCGATCGCCAATGCGCGTCGCGGCGACCCGCGCCGGGTGGTGGCGGTGATCGGCGACGGCGCGATGACCGCCGGCATGGCCTTCGAGGCGCTGAACCACGGCGGCGACGTGCAGCCGGAACCAAACCTGCTGGTCGTGCTGAACGACAACCGGATGTCGATCTCGGAAAACGTCGGCGCACTGACCAAGATGCTCGGCCGCCTGATGACCAGCCCGACACTGAACGCCGCGCGCGAGCGCGCCAAGCGCATGGTCCGCCGCGGCTCGCCGGCCTGGCGCTTCCTGCGCCGCTGGGAGGAGCACTGGAAGGGCATGTTCGTGCCCTCGACGCTGTTCGAGGAGTTCGGCTTCCACTACTTCGGCCCGATCGACGGCCACAACCTCGACGAGCTGACCCAGGCGATCCGCACGCTGAAGGACCTGAAGGGCCCGCAGCTGCTGCACATCATCACCACCAAGGGCAAGGGCTACGAGCTCGCCGAGGCCGACCAGATCGAGTACCACGCGGTCGGCCCGTTCGACCCGAAGATCGGCGTGGTGAAGAAGCCGGCGAAACTGTCCTACACCCAGGTGTTCGGCGACTGGCTGTGCGACATGGCGAAGGCCGACGAGCGCCTCGTCGGGATCACGCCGGCGATGCGCGAAGGCTCGGGCCTGGTGCGCTTCTCGAAGGAATTTCCGGAGCGCTACTTCGACGTCGGCATCGCCGAGCAGCACTCGGTCACCCTGGCGGCGGGCATGGCCTGCGACGGCCTGAAGCCGGTCGTGGCGATCTATTCGACCTTCCTGCAGCGTGCCTACGACCAGCTGGTCCACGACGTCGCGCTGCAGGATCTGCCGGTGCTGTTCGCGATCGACCGTGCGGGCGTCGTCGGCCCGGACGGCGCGACCCACGCCGGCAGCTTCGACCTGTCCTTCCTGCGCTGCATCCCGAACATGACCATCCTGGCGCCGTCCAACGAGGACGAGTGCCGGCAGATGCTCTACACCGGCTTCCTGCACGACGGCCCGGCCGCGGTGCGCTATCCGCGCGGCGGCGGCAACGGCACGACGCCGGTCGCCGCGATGACCGCGATCCCGATCGGCAAGGCCGAGGTCCGCCGCCAGGGCCGCCGGATCGCCCTGCTCGCCTTCGGCGCGCTCGTCGACGCGGCCGTCGCGGTCGGCGAGACGCTCGATGCGTCGGTCGTCAACATGCGCTTCGTCAAGCCGCTGGATGCCGCGCTGCTCGCGGAACTGGCAGCGTCGCACGACCTCGTGGTCACCCTCGAGGACAACGCCATCGCCGGCGGCGCCGGCTCCGGCGTCGCGGAGTTCTACGCGGCCCGAGGCGGCATCGCGCCGCAGATCCTGCACCTCGGCCTCGCCGACACCTACCTCGAGCACGCCTCGCGCGAGGAACTGCTGGCCGAGTCCGGGCTCGATGTCGACGGCATCCGCAAGGCCATTCTCACCCGATGGCCGGAGCTGGAACGCACCCCGAGCCTGAAACTGGCGCTGTAGGGCGGGCCCTGCCCGCCATCGCGAGGCACATCGGCCTCGTAGAGTGCGCCTCGGCGCACCCAACGGAGATTCGTCCATCCACCGAAGGCGACGACCGGGAGAGGCGCTCGCGCTCGTGCTTGCGGGAAAGATGCTCCAGCACCCCGTCGGCCATCGGGAAATGTTGCCCTTGCGCTCCCAGCGCTTCGGCCACCCGTCGGCAGATCCAACGCAATTTCACGGTCGCGGCCCGACGTAATACCAATGCCACGGCTCGTAGACGACGCCGTGCGGATTGCCGCGCGGAAACGACATCCGGAATCCGAACCGCGCCGCGTTGTCGCGCAGCCAGGCAAAGGCAGGCGTCGACTCGAACGACTCCTCCGCCGGCGGCTCTCCCGGCGTACCGATGTCGAGCGCACGACCGCTGTGGTGCTCGGAGAAGCCCGGCGCGACGTTGACCGTGAGGATCTGCGCCAGCGTCTGCCCGCGCGCCAGCTTGCGGCGAAAAATCCCGAGCTGGTAGGCATGGCTGCGGAACCCCGAGATCGCCTCCAGCACGACACCCGCGCGCGCCGCCGCGCGGCGCATCCGCTGCCAGGCACGCGTCGTGTCGGCCGTGAGCCAGAGCGGCCGCGAAAAGCGATCGCGACCGGCGTAGCTGAGCTGCCGCGGCTCGGCGATCGCCACCAGCTGCTCGGCGTGGCCGTAGGCCGGTGTCAGTCCCAGCCCGCGCAGGCGCCGCTGCAGTTCGCGGAGCGACAGTGCCGGCGGGCATCGACGGCGTTCGATCGCACGCGCGTCGACCGCGCGAGCCGCGCCCCGCAGCAGCACGCGCACCGACCCGTCGGAGCGGACGATCGCGAGGTAGCGCCCATCGCTCTTGCGCCGGACCAGCCACACCGCGCCGGCCAATGCCCGCGCCGTCGCGTTGCCGCGCCCGGACATCAACCGGGCGGGCACGGCATCGACGACGAGCGTGTTGCGGAGGACAAGATGCGATCGCGGCATTCCGGAACTGTAGCGACTACTTCGCCGGCGTTGCGGGCGGCTTCAGGGCGGTGATCCAGGCGACGAGGTCGGCGATTGGCGCGGCATCCACGTGTCCGGGAACCGTCAGGTACTCGTCCGGCGTCGCCATTCCCTCGCCCGCGATGAACACGTGGGAAACCTTCGGATAGAAGCGGAACGTGACGGTGTCGCGTCCGGCCAGCGCCTGCTGCCAGCCGTCGAAGTCGACCTTCGTCACCTGATAGTCGCGACCGCCCTGGGCGATGAACATCGGCAAGGTGAGCGCCTGCGCGACTTTCACCTGATCGTAGCCAAGCAGGTCCGCCCAGTAGCTGGCGGCGAGGTTGAGTGGATTCTCCTCGGGCTTGCCGCTCGGGCCCGTGCTCGTCAGGCGTGCAACCTTCGCCTTCTCCTGGTCGAGCTGCTTCTGTTCGTCGGCGTCGACCTTGCCGTCGAGATTCGCGAGGTAGTCGATCTGCTCGAGGTAGACCGCCTGCAGCGCCCGTGACGGCGCCGCCAGCATCGCGACGCCCGCGAGGCGCGGATCGCGGGACGCGATCCTCGGAGCCATCATCGCGCCCAGGCTGTGGCCGACGACGATCACGCGGGCTGGATCGATCGTCGCCTCGTGGCGCAGCAGCTCGGCGCCGGCGAGCGCATCGTCGACGGTCTCGAGGTCGACGGTGTAGCGGTTGTCGGCGAATTCCTGCGGTCGCGCCTTGCTGCGCTTCTCGTAGCGCAGCACCGCGATGCCCTGGCTCGCGAGCGCCGCGGCGAGGTCGGCGAAGGGCCGGGTCTTGCCGATGGTCTCGTCGCGGTCCTGCGGGCCGGAGCCGTGCACCAGCACCACCGCCGGAAACGGCCCGGCGCCCTTCGGCAGACTCAGCGTGCCGTCCAGCTCGCGACCGGCCGGACCGAGCTTCACCGCGCGCTCGGCGTACGTGTCGTTGTCGACGAAGCTCGGCGGTACCGCCGGCGCCTGGCTCAGTGCCGGCACCAGGCGAAAGGTGTTGAGTCGCCCATCCGGGTCGAAACCGATCCGGCAGTCGAGGTTCATCATCGGGTACTTCAGCGGAATGATGACGATCCGATGGCCCTGGACGATTTCGGCCCGCGTTTCGCCGCGGGTCGGGGCTCCGCCCATCTGCTTGTTGAGCGTGGTCCAGACCTCGCCGAGCTTGTCCTTCGGGATCTTCTCGCGGGCGAGATCGTTCAGGCGCTGGTGCGCCTCGTCGACCTTGCCCTGCTCGACCAGATCCACGAAGGCGTTGGCGCGCTCGGCTTCGTCCCCCTTCAGCGCGACCACGGTGCCGCCGGCGAACTGGCGGTAGTAGTAGAGACCGGACATGGCGCCAGCGAGGAGCAGGATCAGTGCGCCGAGGACGAGCTTCAGTCGGGTGGATTTCATCGGAATCTCGAAGTGGGAATGTCGCTTTGATCGCGGAGTCGATGTTCGGAGATCGGTGGCTGGAGGTCGGAGACAAGAGATCGGAATTGCGAAGTCCTCCCGTCATTGCGAGGAGGAGCGCAGCGACGACGAAGCAACCCGGCGCCGCTGCTCTTGCTCCGGTGCGGCGAACAGCGAAGGCGCTGGATTGCCTCGCTGCGCTCGCAATGACGACTCCTCTCTACAGCGCCCGTTCGCAGGGCGGGCAGGGCCCGCCGTCGCCGAAGCGCATCGCGATGGCGGGCAGTGCCCGCCCTACGTCGTGTCGTCGCTCTCGCCGCGCACCCGCCCCGCCTTGCGCAGCGCCTCGCGCAGCACGTACTCGATCTGGGCGTTGAGGCTGCGCAGCTCGTCGTCCGCCCAGCGCTGCATGGCGTCGAGCACCTGGGCGTTGATCCGCAGTGGATACGCACGCTTGTCCGGTTTGTCGGCCATGAGCGTGGACCGGGCCGGCGCGGGTCAGTAGATCGAGCCGGCGTTGACCACCGGCTGGGTGGCGCGCTCGCCGCACAGCACCACCAGCAGGTTGGACACCATCGCCGCCTTGCGCTCCTCGTCGAGATGCACGACGCCCTTCTCGGCGAGCTGCTCCAGCGCCATGTGCACCATGCTGACGGCGCCTTCGACGATCTTGGTGCGCGCGGCGATGATCGCATTGGCCTGCTGCCGCTGCAGCATCGCCTGGGCGATCTCCGGCGCGTAGGCGAGATGCGAGACGCGGGTCTCGATCACGTGCACGCCGGCCTTGTCGAGGCGCGCCTGGATCTCGTCGCGCAGGTGGGCGTTGATCTCCGAGGTGTGGCTGCGCAGCGAGATCTTGTGGTCGGCGTGCAGGTCGTAGGGATAGCTCGACGCCATCTGCCGCAGCGCCGCCTCCATCTGCACGTGGACGAAGTTCTCGAAGTCGTCGACGTTGAACACCGCCTCGGCGGAATCGCTGACCTGCCAGACCACCACCGCGGCGATCTCGATCGGGTTGCCCTCGCAGTCGGCGACCTTCAGCTTCGACGACTCGAAGTTGCGCACCCGCAGGCTGACCTTGCGCTTCGAGTAGAACGGGTTGGCCCAGCGCAGGCCCTCGACCCGGCAGGTGCCGACGTAGTTGCCGAAGAACTGCGCGACGGCCGCCTGGTTCGGCTGCACGATGAACAGGCCGAACAGCATGACGAAGGTGACGACCTCGCCGAACACGCAGGTCAGCACGAGGCCGACCGACTGGTTGGCCGCGCCGTAGACGAAGCCGGCCAGCAGTCCCAGCATCGCGAGCAGCAGGACGATGAACATCATCAGGCCGGGAAGGGTGTTGAGGTCACGCTCTTTCATGGTCTTGCTCCGTGCGGAAGGGTCCGCATGTCCGTGGGGATGAGTTCGGCGAGTCGCCGCAGCCAGCCGGCGACGGTCTCGCGCCGACGATTCGATTCGGGTGTCGGCTCACGCTCCTGCTCACGCAGTTGCATGCCGCCAAGGGTCGGATCCGTGGAGCCGGCTCCACCGAGCGTCGACACCGCGAGGGTCGCCAGCATGGCCATCAGCAGAACGATGGCGACGAGACCGGGAAGGGGATCGAGTTGTCGGTCTTTCATCGTCGTCCTCGACGCTCGGGCGCTCTGCAGCAGATAGATATCATTTATATATCAGTTTTACGCATCGTCAAGGGGCAAACGGGGAATTCGCCGGATCCGCTGTCCCCAGCGCCGAGCCTCATGACCTTTTCCGCCGTCCCTTGAATTCCGGTCGGAACCGTCCTACATTTACTTCCGTAATTTCTGTCGTTACTGAAATATTATGAATATCAGTCAACTGCAACAGCGCTTCGTCCTGCATTGGGGCGAGATGGGCAGCCGCTGGGGGGTCAATCGGACGGTCGCCCAGATCCACGGCCTGCTCTACCTGCTGGAGCGCCCGCTGACCGCCGACGAGATCTGCGAGACGCTGGCGATCGCCCGCTCCAACGTCAGCGTCAGCCTGCGCGAGCTGATGGCGTGGAAGCTGGTCCGGGTCGTCCACGTGATCGGCGACCGCCGCGACCACTTCGAGGCACAGCGCGACGTCTGGGACGTCTTCCGTACCGTGCTGGAGGAACGCCGCCGGCGCGAGATCGAGCCGACGCTGACCATGCTGCGCAGCGCGATGCTCGAGGCCCCGACCGATCCGGTCGACCGCCACGCCCAGGAGCGCATGCGTTCGGTGCTCGATTTCCTCGAACTCGGCACCCGCTGGCTCGACGACATCTCGCGCCTGCCGCCGGCGACACAGCAGCGGCTGCTCGGCATGGGCACGCGGATCGCCCGCTGGCTGTCGGCGCCGGAGGCCGCGGCACCGCCGCCGGATCCCCCCGCCGACGTCGCCCACGACGTCCAGTAGCGAAACTCGGAGCACGCGGATGAGCAACGTCGAGACCTGGTTCCTGCGACTCCTCCTGCTGCAGATCCTGCTCGGTGCCTACGACACCGTCGTGCACCACGAACTGCTGGCGAAACTGCCGGGACGGCGCAACGCCGTCGCCGAGCTCACCGTGCACGCGACCCGTTCCGCGCTCTACGGAATCCTGTTCCTGGTGTTCGCCCACCTGCGGCCGACGGGCATCGCGCTGGGCCTCGTGTGGGTCGTGATCGCCATCGAGGTCGTGCTCACGCTGATCGACTTCCGCATCGAAGACCGCACCCGCACCCTGCCGCCGGCCGAGCGCAGCCTGCACAACCTGCTCGGGATCAATGCGGGCGCCATGTTCGCGCTCTATGCCTGGACCACCGCCGGCGACTGGGGCAGCGCCAGCGGCTTCGCCCGCGTCGATCGCGGCTGCTACGCCTGGGCGCTCGACCTCGGCGCGCTCGGCATCCTGCTGTCGGCCGGCCGCGACGCGCTCGCCGCCCGTGCCTTGCGCGCCAAGCCGCCGGCGATGCCGCTGTGGGCGGACGCCGGGCCGAAGTCGCTGCTGGTCGCCGGCGCCACCGGCTTCATCGGCACCGCGGTGACCGAGGGGCTGCTAGCCGCCGGGCACCGGATCACCGCGTTGGCGCGCGATCCGCGCCGCGCCGCGGCGGAATTCGATGGCCGCATCCGTGCCGTCGCGTCGGTCGACGACCTGCGCGCCGACGAGCGCTTCGACGCGATCGTCCACCTCGCCGGGGCAGCGGTCGTCGGACCGCCCTGGACCGCCGCCCGCAAGCGCGAACTCCGGGCCAGCCGGATCGGCGTGATCGCGGAACTCGCCCGCTTCTGCGACCGCGCCGTCGCGAAACCCGAGGTCTGGATCCAGGCCAGCGCGATCGGGCTGTACGGCTACCGCGGGGAGTCGTCGCCGGAAGTCGAGGGCATCGCGGCACAGCCGGGGGACTTCGCCAGCGCGCTCTGCGCCGACCTGGAGGTCGCGCTTCCGGCCGCGCCGGGCGTCGTTACGCGGCGCGTGATCCTGCGACTCGGTATCGTGCTCGATCGCTGGGGCGGCGTGCTCCCGCCGATGGCGCTCGCCAATGCGCTCGGCGCCGGAGCCGTGCTCGGCGACGGCGCGCAGGCCTTCGCCTGGATCCATCTCGACGACGTTCTCGGCTTCGTCGACCGGGCACTCGCCGATCCGGCGATCCGCGGCCCTTACAACCTCGTCGCCCCGGAGGCGGTCAGCCAGCGCCAGCTGGCGGACGGCATGGCGAGGATCGCGCGGCGCCCGCGCCTGATCGCCGTTCCCGCGTTCGTCCTGCGGCTCGCGCTCGGCGAGATGGCGCGACTCCTGCTCGAAGGGCCACGAGTCGAGCCGCGGCGCCTCGTCGAACTCGGCTTCGACTATCGTCATCCCACGCTGGCGTCGGCGCTGGCCGCCGCGCTCGGCCGCCCGCTTCCATCCGCCAGGAGCTCGTCATGAGTCTCACGGTATCCACACCGCTGCCGCACGCCGAAACGGACCACTCCGCCCCGCCGCGCGACTTGTCCGCGCTGCTCGAAGCCGCACTGGGCGCCCGCTGGTCGCTGCTCCACCCGGAGATCAAGGCGCGCTTCGCGCTGCCGCCCGGAGCGAGCCGCGCGGTTTACCTCGGGGTGATGGCGCGGATCGAACGTTCGCCGCTCGGCTGGCTGCTCGCGCGGCTGCTGCGCCACGCGCGCGTGCTGCCGCACCAGCGCGCCCGCGAGGTCGAGTTCCGCTTCGACGTCGAGCCGCTGGCAACGACCTTCGGCTGGGACAAGTGCCGGCTCTACCGCTTCGCCGACGAGGACTTCCGGTTCCGCTCGCGGATGACGTTCGACGCCGACGGCGTCCTCCGCGAACGCTTCGCGGGCGGCCTCGGGATGAACCTCGAGCTCGCGGTCGCGAAGGACACGCTGCTGTTCCTCGATCGCGGCTACTTCCTGCACGTCGGCCGCTGGCGCCTCGACCTGCCGCGCTGGCTGTCGCCCGGCCGCTTCCGCCTGGTCCACCGCAACCTCGACGCCGCGCGCTTCGAGGTCGTGATCGACATCCGGCATCCGCTGTTCGGGCACCTCTTCCACCAGCGCGGGGAGTTCGTCCGGAACTGAACTCTCCGAATCGCCGCGATCTTCGGCTGCATGACCCGACACCGAAGCGGATGGACAAGGCGAAACCGAAGCGGCTGTACCGGCCGACACGGGAGCGGCGCTTGTGGGAGAGGCGTCAGCCCCGAAAGGCGAGTCGCCCGAAAAGGCGCCCCCTTCAGCACCGCATGTCACCGGCCGTTCGCTCTGCAGCGGCGCTCCGTCATCGGGGCTGAAGTCCCTCCCACGACCGCCGAAAGCGCCCTAAACCCCGCGCTCCGCCTTGGTGAGCGCGACCTTGTCGCGCAGATAGGTCGGCTCGACCCGCGCCGGGTCGATGCGTACGCCGGCCCGCCAGTCGCGCTCGGCCAGGCGTGCCAGCGCCGCCGCGTGCGGCAGGATGTCAGGAAGCCGGACGACCGCCCGCGCGGCGAAGCGCGCGTCGAAGGCGTCGCGATGCGCCGCATAGCCGTTGCCGACCAGAGCCAGGGGCCGATCGGTCGCCACGTCGATCGCGGCGACCGGCAGCACCGCCTCGGCGCCGTCCGCGACGACCAGGCCTTCGTGCAGCAAGAACGCGCCGGCATAGATCTCGCCCATCCGCGCGTCGGCGAGCGCCAGCCAGCGCAGTTCCTCGCGCGGAGCCCCGGGCGACGGCGCCGCAGCGGAACGAAGGCCGTCGACCGCCGACTGCGCCAGCGCCGCCAGGCTGGAGATCGGCAGCAGGGGCAAGCCCAGCGCCACGCCGATGCCCTGGGCGACCGCGAGCGCCAGGCGCACACCGGTGAACGCGCCGGGACCGCGCGCCACCGCGACCGCGTCGAGCTGGCGCTTGCCGATGCCGGCTTCGGCGAGCAGCTCGTCGATCATCGGCAGCACCCGCTCGGCATGCCTGCGCGGCGCCAGCTCGAAACGCTCGCGCACCGCGCCGTCGATCGACAGCGCGACCGAGCAGGCCTCGGTCGATGTCTCCAGGGCCAGCAGGCGGGTCATCGGCCCGCGTCCGGTGCGACGCCGGTCACTTCTCGTCGTCGTTCGCTTCGGGGGCCGGCTGCCAGAGCTCCAGCAGCGTGCCTTCCGGATCGACCGCGTAGCGGAAACGACCGTACTCGCCGTCCTCGCCACGATCGAGCACGGTCACGCCCGCCGCGCGCAACTCGGCCACCATCGCGTCGACGTCGTCGACCCGGAGATTCAGCATGAACGGCCTCTCGCTCGGCGCGAAGTAGCCGGAGTCGGCCTTGAACGGCGTCCACAGCGTGTAGGTCTTCGGGCCGGGACCGCCCTCGCCCTGATGGAAGAACATCGCGCCGCCCCAGGGCTTCACCGGGAAGCCGAAGTGCTTGCCGTACCACTCGGACAGCCCCTTGGGGTCGTTGCTCTTGAAGAAGATGCCGCCGATGCCGAGAACCTTGGCCATGACGCGTTGCTCTTGGGGATGGAGGCCCATTATCGCGATGGAGTCGCCCGAAGGGACAACCGCTGCTCCCGGCGGCGCGCCCTACTTCCATGCGGCGGTGATCTCCGCGACCAGCGCCACGGTCGACGCGTCGGTTCCTTCCGGCAGCGTGCCGCCTTCCAGGGCCGGCAGCACGCCCTTCGCGATCTGCTTGCCGAGTTCGACGCCCCACTGGTCGAAGCTGTTGATGCCGAGCAGGACGCCCTCGGCATGCACCTTGTGCTCGTACAAGGCCAGCAGCTGGCCGAGCGCCTCCGGCGTCAGCCGATCGAGCAGCAGCACGGTGCTCGGGCGGTCACCCGGGCAGCGCTTCTGCTCGGCCACCTGGATCGGGGTGCCGCCCGGCGCCGGCGGCGACCCGTCGAGCAGGGCCGCGGCCTGGGCCAGCAGGTTGGCGATCAGCGCGCGATGGTTGTCGCGGTGCGGATGATCGGGAGTCACCACGCCGACGAACTCCACCGGAATCACGTCGGTGCCCTGGTGCAGGGCCTGGAAATAGGCGTGCTGCGCGTTGGTGCCGACCTCGCCGAACACGGCCGCTGCCGCCGCGGTGGCGAGCGGCGCGCCGTCGCGGTCGACGCGCTTGCCGTTCGATTCCATCTCGAGCTGCTGCAGGAAGGACGGCAGCAGCCGCAGGCGCTCGTCGTAGGGCACCACGGTGCGACTCGGGCGCCCCTTCACCAGGCGCTCCCACAGCCCGACCAGCGCGAACAGCAGCGGCAGGTTGTGGCCCGGTGGCGCGCCGGCGTAGTGCTGATCGACGAGATGCGCACCGGCGAGCAGGCGCTCGAAGGCCGGCATGCCGTGCAGGAAGGCGATCGGCAGTCCGACCGTCGACCACAGCGAGTAGCGCCCGCCCACCCACTCGCCCATCGGCAGCACCCGCCCGGCCGGGATGCCAAGCGCGGCGGCGGCCGGCGGCCGCGAACTGACCGCGACGACGTGGCGCGCGAGCGCGGTCTCGCGGCCATGGCAGGCCGCCAGCCAGTCGATCAGCACGCGTCCGTTGAGCAGGGTCTCCTGGGTGGTGAAGCTCTTCGACACCAGCGCGACCAGCGTCCGCCGCGGATCGACCGTCGCCAGGACCCTGGCCACCGCCTCACCGTCGACATTGGCGACGAAGTGCACGCGCCTTCCTTCCGCGCCGCGGCCGAGCGCCTCGCAGACCAGCCGCGGCCCGAGGTCGGAGCCGCCGATGCCGACGTGGACGAGATCGGTGATGTCCGGCTGTGCGGCCAGCAATTCCGCCATCCGCGTGCGTGCCTCGGCCGATTCCGCCACCGCCGCGCGGGTGGCCGCGCTCGCCATCGGTCCGGCCAGCGGCGCGGCCGGCGACTCCGGCGATCGCAGGGCCGCGTGCAGCACCGGCCGCTGCTCGGAGGCGTTGACGGCCGCGCCGGAAAACATCGCCCGCACCTGGCCGGCCCAGTCGACCGCCTGCGCCCACTCGATGCCGACGGCCAGCGCGATCTCGTCGATCCGGTGGCGGGTGAGGTCGAGCCGAAGCGCGCCGAGGCGCTGCGACAGCGCCTTCTGGCGGCTGCCGCCGAGGTCGATCAGATGGCGGATGCGGGTCGAGGAGAGGTGGCGCGCGCTGGCCCGCCAGCGCTCGAGGTATTCGGTTCCGTGATTCATCGGAGCTGCCCTGAAAGATGCCTGGATTCTAAGCATGGCACGCACAAGTCACAGCCCCTGGCGCCTTCTCTCGCGGCCGTCATGCTCCTGCGACGACTTCGCGGCGCGAACGGGGTTTCGCGACTGCCGATGGCGAAGGCGGCCGACCCACGGGGGAACGGTCGTACGGCGCCCTCCCGTCAGCGGCCGGCGGTGTTCGACAGCGGCGGCCGCGGTCGTTGAGAATGGCTGCGCCACCGGAGGAACGCCATGCGCCTGCTGCCCGCCGTCCTGTTGCTGTCGACGATCCTGCTGCCCTCGCTCGCGGCGGCCGCCGCACTGCCGGCCAAGCCGTCGCGCACGAGCTTCACCCAGTGCCGCTGGGACAAGGTCTCGGACCCCGGCGTCGGCCTCGCCGCCTGGGCGATGACCTGCCAGTACGACGACCGCGTCATCGATCATCGTCTGCACGATGGCGGGCTGTGGGAGCACTATTCGGCCGGTGAAAAGGATCTGCGGCTGGTCGAGGTGATCCCGCTGGAAAAGGGCGAGGACGCTCGCGCTGCCATCACCCGCCACTTCCGCGCACGGACCGACACCCGGTTCGTCGGGCGCTGCGAGATCGCGCCCTCCCCGGAGAAATCCAAGCGCAAGGGCGTCACCCGCTACACCTTCGTGCCGGATGCCGCGTATGCGAAGGAGGTCGAGAAGAACTCCCGTCCCGACGAGGTCGGTGATCCGCCCTGCGGCGACTACGGCGAGTCGCCGGACGGCATCGCCTACTACGAGGCCCAGGCCGGCAGCGGCGCGGTGCTGTTCGTCGTCGTCGGCCAGGACGATCCGCTGTTCGACCAGGAGACGCTGACGATCCTGCGCTAGGAGCGGCACTCGCGGCGACGCAGGTGCGGAGCGGGCCGCGACCCGGGGCGCCTCGCGCTCGCGACGGACGTCGCTCGGAGATCGCGGCGCACGCCGTTTCCATGACACGTGACCGTTGATGGAATCCTGCTGCCCGGACCTCGAACACGCTGGATTGCTTCCGAAAAACCCGGCCCGTGCAGCACACGCCCCCCGTCGCGAGGGGGCTCACACCTCCGATTCGCTGGCCGACGACAGCGGCGCGTCGTCGGAGTGCAGGAGGCTCCTACACCCGCACCAGCCATCCCAGCACGTCGAACGCCGCCGCCACCCGGCGAGCCTCTTCGAGGCCGACACGCGCCGCGGCGGCCGCGGCTTCGATCGTCCCGCCCGCGGTCAGTTCGCGGGCGACGCGGGCGGCGCGCGGATAGTCGCGGCCGAGGTCGAAGGACGAACTGAGCCAGTAGCGCACCGTCACGTCGAGCTCGGCGGCACGCGGATGCTCGCGGTCGAGGAACACGGCGAGCCACAGCAGCTCGTCGTAGGATCGCGGCGGCAGGCGGTCGCGCAGAAGGCTGAATTCGACCGACGACAGGCCATGCCAGGCGCCGCGCAGCAGCGGCTCGCGGCAGAGGTCCTCGAACACCACCAGCGAGCCGCGGGCGTGGTACTTGCGGTTGCGCGGATCCAGCGTCAGCTCGATCTCGTTGTGGCGGATCGTCGACGGCCCCGGCAGCAGCGAACCCTGCAGGTAGTCGGCGAGGCGGTAGCTCTGCGAGGCCTCGTCGAGCGACAGCGTATGGCTGCCGCTGACGATGGTGTTGGCGGCCGGGCCGACGCCGCCACGGCGATCCTTCTTCGCGCTGGCGCGGTCGGAGAGGCCCTCGGTCGCCTCGATCCGGATGGAGTCGTCGAGGCGGATCTGCTTCAGCGCCTCCTTGTAGGGCTTGGCGAGATCGCGGCGGAAGATGTCCTCCGGACCCCGCAGCACGGCTTCGCCGAGATCGACGGAGAGCGTGAGCGGCGGAGTCGCCGGGGCGGGCGCCGGCGCCGTTGGACGCGGAGCGACCGCCGCCGGCGGCGGTGCGGGCTTCCGGACCGGCTCGGCGATCGGCTCGCGGCGATCGAAGCTCGGCTCCTCGGGCAGGTCGTCGTAGCGCGGTCGGAAGCTGCCGCCGCCATCGGCGTCGTCCGCCGCGAACAGGTCGTCGTAGGGATTGCCGAGGATCAGCTCCGCCGGTGGCGTCTCCACGACCGGCGTGTCGAGCGCCATCGAGCTGAGATTGAGCAGGCGGACCACCATCGCGAGCGACAGCGGACGCGCGACCGCGTCGGGCGCCACCGCCTCGCCATCGACCAGCCGGAGGCAACGCTGGCCGCGCTGCCGCGCCGCCGCCAGCGCGCTGGTGCCCACGATGGTGTGCTCGTCGACCAGCAGCAGCTCGGCCTCGGGGTCGCCTTCCTGCCGCAGCCGCCAGCTGTCCATCGTCTGCGCCGACGCGCGCCGGAGCAGCAGCCGCAGGTGCGCCTGTTCCTCGTCGCTGGCACCGACGAAATCGATGGTGCGTTCCTTCTTCATGACCTTTTCGGCTGGCCCCGGGGGCCACTGCTCCGTGCGTCTCCGAGCCTGCAGCACTTCCACCGCCCCGCGACATCCGGGCGGAGCCCGGCCATCGCGCTCCCGGACTCGGAGGGCCGACGGCCGGCACCGTGCCGCAGTGTAGAGCTTCGCTCTGGAGCGGAGCGTCTATCGCCGGACTCAGACCGCCCGCCGGCCACCGCGCGGCTTCGGCTTCAGCATCGTCCCTGTGCACTGCGGCGCGCCGCAGCGGCAGGCCCAGATGGCCTTCATCCGCGCCGTGTGGCGCTCCTCCAGAACGATGCCGTAGTCGTAGGTCAGCTCTTCGCCTTTCGCGATCGGACGCAAGCTGTGGACGAAGATCCGGTCGCGGCGGCGGTCCTTGCCCGGGGCGGTCTCGACGAGTGCCTCGCAGTTCGGCGCGCAGCTGTGGTTGATCCAGCGCGCCAGGTTGCCGTTCACGTTGGCGTCGATGACGTGGTTCGGCGTCAGGGTGAACAGGAAGGTGTGGCCGTCGTCCGCGCTGCCACCGTAGCGTCGCGTCGCTTCCGTCTGGGTGATGACCTCGCCGACGTACTCGACCAGGCGCCGGCCGGCGGGAATGTCCGCCACCGCGATCACGCCATTGCCGTGGATCGGCGACTTGTACAACTGGATCAGCTGGGCCATGGAACACGCGCGGAAAAATGGGGGCGGCATCATACGGTCGCCGGGGCGGCTCCGGAAGCGAATGTTTGACATCGGCCCGTCCGGCGGTCGCGACGTGGTCGGCATTACGGCCGACGAACGGTCGTAGACTCGGTGCATGCCCAACCCCTTGCGCCTGTCGACCTGGGGGCCGCTGTGCGCGGTCGCCTACATCGCCTTCGGCCTGGCGATCCTCGGCCTCACCGGCCCGACCCAGGTCGCGCTGATGTGGCCGCCGGCGGGCATCGGCTACGCGCTGCTGCTGGTGTTCGGCCGCCGCGCCTGGCTGTGGCTGCTGATCTCGGTCACGGTGTTCCAGGCGCTGTCGTCGACCCCGCTGCTGTTCGCCCCGTTCTCGATCCTGTCCAACCTGCTGCCGACGCTCCTCGCCGCCGAGCTGGTGCAGCGCTACTCGCCGGGGGCTCCGGAGTGGCTGGGACCGCGCGCGGGACTGTCGCTGCTGCGCGCTAGCGTGGTCATGGTGCTGGTGTCGGCGCTGATCGGCGTGTTCGGCATGTGGGTCTCCGGCATGCTGCCCGGCGACCTCGTGGTGCCGGCGATCGCGCGCTGGGCGATGGCCGACCTGCTCGGCGTGATCGCGTTCACTCCGGCCGTGCTGGTGCTGTGGGGAATGCTGGCGCCGACCGGACGATCGTCGCTCCACCTCGCCTACGCCTCGACCCGCGAGCAGCTCGTGTGGCTCGGCTTCTTCGTCGCGACGCTCGGGATGACGGTCTGGATCCGCGACGTCCGCAGCGGCTTCGCGCTGGCGCTGTGCAGCCTGCCGATGGGCCTGCTGATCTGGAGCGCGCTGCGTTTCGCGCCCGCCTGGACGCTGATCGGCACCACCGTGATGGGACTGTTCGTCTCGATCATGGTCGGCCAGGGAATCGGCCCGTTCAGTCCGCCCGCGAGCCTGATCGAGACCACCGTCCTGATCGCGTTCATCTGCATGAGCCTGATCGTGCCGCAGATGCTGGTGGCCGCCGAATTCGAGAACCGGGTGTCGAACCTGCGCCTGCTGCGGCGAGCCAACACCGACGCGCTGACGCGTCTGCCGAACCGGCCGGCCTTCGAGGCGATCGTCCAGCAGGCGCTGGCCGACGGCGAGCGCGAGATGACGCTCGGCTACCTCGACGTCGACCAGTTCAAGCTGATCAACGACACCGTCAGCCACGCGGTCGGCGATGAACTGCTGCGGCAGCTCTCCGGCGTGATCAAGGCCGTACTCGAACCCGGCGACCTGCTCGCCCGCGTCGGCGGCGACGAGTTCATCCTGCTGCTCCGGCGCTGCCCGCCGGAGCTCGCCAACGATCGCGGCCAGCGCATCCTCGACGCCATCGCCAGCTTCAGGTTCCCGTGGAAGGACCAGCTGTTCTCGATCACGGCGAGCCTCGGCGTGGTGCCGATTCCGCCCGGCGAGGACGACTACGCGGCGCTGTACGCGATGCTCGACTCGGCCTGCTACACCGCCAAGGACCAGGGCGGCAACCGCGTCCACATCGCCGACCGCGACGATCCGCTGGTGACCCAGCGCGCCGCCGCGATGCGCTGGGCGGTGCGGCTGACCGACGCGATCGACCAGCAGCGCTTCCAGTTCTACTGCCAGAGCATCGTGCCGCTGCGCGGCCAGGAGTCGCCGCGGCGTCACGTCGAACTCCTGCTCCGGATCTACGATCCGGAACGCGGCGAAGTGCTGCTGCCCAGCCCCTTCATCGTCGCGGCCGAGCGCTTCCGCCTCGGCGTCCGCCTCGATCGCTACGTGCTCGACAACGGCCTGGGCTGGTTCGAGGACCGCCCGGAGGTCGCGGAGACGCTGGAACTGGTCGGCCTCAACCTTTCCGCCGCCGCGGTCGAGGACAACGAATTCGCGCGCTACATCGAGCGCCGCATCGCCGCCTCCAAGCTGTCGCCTTCGCGGATCTGCTTCGAGATGACCGAGACCAATGCGCTGCGCGACCTGGCCCGCGCGCAGCGCTTCATCCAGACCGTGCGCGGCATGGGCTGCAAGTTCGCCCTCGACGATTTCGGCTCCGGCTTCTGCTCCTTCTCCTACCTGCGCTCGCTGTCGGTCGACTTCTTCAAGATCGACGGCGGCTTCGTCCGCGACCTCTCCAGCTCGCCGCTGGCCCTCGCCATCGTGCGCTCGATCGCCGACATCGCCCGCGTCAGCCAGGCGCAGACGATCGCCGAATGGGTGGAGAGCGACGACCTCCGCGCCCGCCTCGCGGCCCTCGAGGTCGATTTCGCACAGGGCTACGCGATCGACCGGCCGGTGCCGTTGAAGACCTACTTCAAGGTCGCGGCGTAGGGCCGGAATGGCGGCCGGACCGGAATCCGCATATTGATCGCTGCCCTGCCTCCGCTCATTCCCATGCACCGCGGGGAATCGACAAATCCCGGGACCCGCCGCCGCATGAACTCAATGCCGAAGGATCGAGGGAATCCGCCGCCAAGCGATCATCTCCAACACCAGAAGATCATCGCTCGAACAACTGTGGCCACTCCGTCCTCAGATTTCTCGCCTTGTCGTCGAGCCCAGCCCCGACCAATTCCCGATTGAGCTCCTGGAAAAAGACGGAATTCGAGTCAAGGTGAGAATTTATCACCAAGGTCGGCGAGTCGTTGACCAATCCGCAGGCGGGGTTGACGGCCGCAACCGGCTTCGGCCGGCAAATAGTCTGGCTAAGAAGACGCGGAGCGCTATTCGCGAGCTCGTTGTAAAAAATCTCTATGGTCCTGTGCCGATCCTTGCATTTCGGCATCAGCGCCTTGGCGAGGACTTCTCGCGTTGCCTGATGCAACGGCCAACTCCCGGAGTCATGGGGATCGACGCCGATCGAGGAACAAACAAGCAATGCGAGCGCGTACTGATCGGTGAAATTCGGATAGGAAAGCCCGAGAGACTGCTCCGGCGGCATACAGCCGGGGGTCCCGACAACGCATTCGTCCCCGGTAAACTCCGAGCCAGGCACACGGGCAATGCCCAGGTCGGACACGACCCATCCGGTTTCAAAGCACAGGATGTTCTCCAACTTGACATCGCGGTGGCAAATGTACCGCTCATTGAGCCAATGAATCGCTGCCACGGCCGGTCCGAGACAGGCCACAAGCTCCGCCAACGATGTTCCAGGATGATCGCCGAGCCAGCGCCGGAGGTTGCCGCCGTAGGCAACGTCCGTAACGAAGTAAGGCAGGTCGTTGTGATACCCATGCCCACGCACCCTGACGATTCCATTCAACTCCGGCGCCTCTCTCGACACGCGAAGGAGCAGTTCGAGTTCCCGAATGAATCTGTCCTTGCCGTCAATGTGCGTGCAACGCTTCAAGGCGAAGCGTTCGCCAATCGAGTTTGATGCCTTGTGCACCATTGAATACACGCCTCGACCCAGGAATCCATCGAGCTGGTAGTCATCTATTGAGTCCGGAACCCACTCCAACGTATTCATCCTCGAGCGCCCCTGGCGTATTGCAGCAGATTCCGGGAAATCTTCTCCTTCATGGAAACGTCCAACGCGCCGCCGGTACAGCTATGCACCAACGACTTCCGCGCCTTTTGGCCCGCCTGGCGAACATGAGCAAGAAGGCTTCGCTCGTTTGACAGCGATTCCGAGTCGCTCTCAAGAGGGCGAGATTTCTTCAAGGCGAACGTGATCAGGTTCAGAAGGGTAATGCTGTTGACGATCTTGCCTGCAATCCAATGAGGGAGCCCCGATTCGACACTTTTCAGCCGCTCCAGCGGGGAAAGCGTCGCCAGGACAACCAGACTGCGATCGAGCACAAACGATGATGGTACCTGCACACGCGTTGCGGAAAGATTGAGGAACGCGGGATCAAAGGCTACGTCGGTAACGAGATTCGTTCCGTGCTGAGTCACCTTGATGCGGCGAAGAGTGACGTCATCCGGGTCACCAATAGCGCTGTCACACGACTGAATGCAATGGTGCAACTCGAGCAGGTCCAGGAGGGAGATGGTCAGCTCGACGGGATAGCGATAGGTACGAAAAAGCCTCTGGGAAAAGGCGATGGCAGTCTCGATCTTCTGTGCATTCTTCAATTGCCACAGGATCCGTATCTGGTGGACTATGCCGGACAGTGCGTACCCGTTACCTACATGATCGACAGCAGCCTGCCTGAAGAGTAGCGGAGCGAACACGCTGTCATAGATCGGCAAGGAAGGGCCGTCGAACTCGGTTTGCAGCTCGTACTTCCCGTCTTTTGGCCTAAGCGTGTGCATCAGCGGTGGAAACACGTGCCGGTGGCGAACAAGATTTTCGACAATCCTGTATCCGGAATGCGACTTCGTGGAATGAATCAGGAAGGCACAAGCGAGCGATTGCATCGCCGCCCGCAGATTGGGCATCGAAGCATTCATTGTCGAGATCAGTTCATTCAGGTTGTTTTGATCAAACTGCGCGTCTCGAAATTTCGCCATCGCATCGCGAATCTGCAGTTTCGCGTCGCTCGTTGTGTCGTGGTAGCTTGCCGCGGCGTAGAAGCGGTCAACGGCGTTCAGGCGTTGAGCGAGCACGGCTGGAATTGCGGGAGTGCCGACGGTGCAGAGCGTGTGTTGCCGCTCCGGGGGCGGGTGTGCGAATGATCCATAGGTTGTGTCACGCATCGCGATGATGAATGCGACAGGAACCTTGGACGATGAACCGAGCAGCCGGTCAACCGAGCGCTTGAGTGTTGCGAAGCGTTTCGTCGTCGCAGCATCGCGCGCCAACCGGTCGTAGCCATCGATCAGGCACACGAATGAGACGCCCTCTTCCTCCAGGCAGAATCGAACCACGCGCTCGGCCATCAGATCCGAAATCTTTTCCAGGTTCGCGTCGCTCGATGGCTGCATGAAGGCGAGCTCGAGGACGTCGACCTCCTTTTGGTCGATATCAGGACCACGTTCGCGAAGCCACTGCAGTACGGGGATGCGGAAGTTGTTCGGATTCCGCGCCTTGCTGTCTTTGTCGTAGCAGCGGAGAACGATACGAGTCGCTTGACGGTAGAACCAGGCGTCCAGGCGTTCATCCAGGTTATGGTCTTTTGTGAGCGCGATTCGAACCGCGATGGTTCTGACGCTTGTCATCTGGTTGTTGAACCGGCAGAGCAGGTAGTTTTCGAAGAACGTCTTGCCGGCTCCGCGACCTCCGGAAAGAACGAAGAACCTGCTGGGTGGCGTTTCGGTATTTCCAGATTTCCATTGAGACTGAAGCAGCATGGCTCTAGCGACCACCCTCGCCATGAATCTGGCTGCCGCTTGCTCTGATGCGTTTACGAACGTCGCGTCGCCACCGTCAGCAAAGACATAGGCCCTCTGAATCAGTTCGGAGTATTCAGGCTTGCTGGGATTGGCAGGGATGTGGGTCAACGCTGTCACGGCGTCGCGCAGTGCGACGTCATAGGCATGCGTCTCCATTGGATTCGGCAACTTTCGATGCGTAACAGCATCTTGCAGCACTTCGTCGTTGAATCTCAGGCGTGGAATCACTCGCTGAATGTCCAGGTCGAGCTGATGAATCTGCTTCTCGAGTTCCTGATCAATGTGAAGTTCTGTCACGCCGAATCCCCTGGGTATCCGAAGGCCCGATCGCGTGACCCTCAATTGGGTTGCGAGCTGCAGGCTTTCAGAGTGCGCAAATCATGACCGCCTTGCTCGACATGGGCTTGACGGCACGAGACGAGCATCAGCCACGATGGTGGTCGTGGCCGGCTCGGTGATCGGGCACACCGCTTCACGTCGATGCTTGGTCAAGCGCGACGACAGTGAGGCCTGCGTCCGTGATCAGCTTGTTGACGCTGGCCGGCTCACGATCTCTCGTCCGAATTCGGACAGATCGAACCAGACGGAGTCGTTCGGCAACGTCAGATCCACGAGGCCGGTTTGGACTTGGCCGGGCACGATCCGAATGCAGCCGATGGGGACTCCAGTGGAACGCACACGCCGGGCACGCGAGTTGAATGGCTCGAGATCACCCGTCTGACGCCGATTGCAGTCGGGCGCGATGCTCGAGAAGCACACTGGAGCGGCTTCCGTTGGGTCGTCGAGACGCTTCACCGGCACGCCGAAGCCATTCCGGCAACGCATCAGCCGCGTTGACGGTCGAGCCTCACGAACCGGAATGCAACCGCATGCCGCGCATCCGACGCATGAGGCTCCTCGTCGCCCCGCGACCAGTTGTCCGGCGCCAGCGCGGGGAAATACGCATCCGCGCCGTCGACGACGACGTCGACTTCGGTCGCGCGCACCTGCGTCGCATAGGGCAGTGCCAGCGCATAGACCTCGCCGCCGCCGATCACCCACAACGTCTCGTCGCGGCAGGCCGCGATCGCCGCCTCGACCGTGGCGACAATCTCCTGGCCGGCGAACGGCGCGGTCGCACGCCGCGTCAGCACCAGGTTCCGCCGTCCCGGCAGGACCCGCCCGATCGACTCCGCAGTCTTGCGGCCCATCAGCACGGTGCCGCCCAGCGTCAGCTGCTTGAAGCGCTTCAGGTCGTCCGGCAGGTGCCAGGGCAGCGTGTTGCCGCGGCCGATGGCGCGCTGGCGGTCGTAGGCGACGATCAGCGCGATCATCGGTTCATACCGCGACCGCCGCCTTGATCGCCGGATGCGGTGCGTAGCCCTCGACGCGGATGTCGTCGTAAACGAAGTCGAAGATCGAGCGGCGCTCGGGATTGAGCACGAGGCGCGGCAGCGCACGCGGCTCGCGGTCGAGCTGCTCGCGGGCCTGGTCGAAGTGGTTGTGGTACAGGTGCGCGTCGCCGAGCGTGTGGATGAACTCGCCGGGCGCAAGGCCGCAGACCTGCGCGACCATGCAGGTGAGCAGCGCGTAGGAGGCGATGTTGAACGGCACGCCGAGGAAGACGTCGCCGCTGCGCTGGTACAGCTGGCAGGACAGCCTGCCGTTCGCCACGTAGAACTGGAACATCGTGTGGCAGGGCATCAGCGCCATCTCCGGCAGCTGGGCCACGTTCCAGGCCGACACGATCAGCCGCCGCGAGTTCGGGTTCTTCCGGATCTGCTCGACGACGTCGCGGATCTGGTCGATCGCCCCGCCCTGCCCGTCCGGCCAGGCGCGCCACTGGCGGCCGTAGACCGGGCCGAGCTCGCCATCCGCGTCGGCCCACTCGTCCCAGATGCCGACGCCGTGTTCCTTCAGGTAGGCGATGTTGGTCTCGCCGCGCAGGAACCACAGCAGCTCGTGGACGATCGAGCGCAGGTGCAGCTTCTTGGTCGTGACCAGCGGGAAGCCCTGCGCGAGGTCGAAGCGCATCTGCCAGCCGAACACCGAGCGGGTGCCGGTGCCGGTGCGATCGTCGCGATCCACGCCGTGCTCGAGGATGTGGCGGAGGAGATCGAGGTAGGCCTTCATCGCCGTTCAGCTCCGTGCCGGCTGCTGCACGGCCGCCACCGGGCTCGAGCGCGACTTCCACCACAGCACCAGGCCGGTGGCGAACAGCGGGATGCAGAGGATCTGTCCCATCGTCAGCCAGCCGAGCGCGAGGTAGCCGAGCTGCACGTCGGGCACGCGGATGAACTCGACGCCGAAGCGGAACGCCGCATACATCAGTGCGAACAGCGCGGAGACGGCATAGCGCGACCGCGGCTGCCGCGAGTACAGCCACAGCACCGTGAACATCACCAGGCCCTCGAGCCCGGCCTCGTACAGCGGCGTCGGATGGCGGGCGTACTGCTCCAGCTGGCCGGCGGCATGGGCGGCCTGCAGTGCCGCCGCGTCCATCGGCTGCGGCAGGCCGGAGGGGAAGATCACCGCCCAGGGCACGTCGCTGACCTTGCCCCACAGTTCGCCGTTGATGAAGTTGCCGAGCCGCACGAGGCCCAGGCCCGGCGGCACCAGCGGCGCGACCACGTCGACGGTGTCCCAGAACGCGAGGCCGTTGGCACGCGACCAGCGCCAGCCGGCGATCAGCACGCCGATGAGGCCGCCGTGGAAGGACATGCCCCCCTCCCACACGCGCAGCAGCGACAGCGGATCGGCCATCCAGTCGTGGAAGTTGTAGAACAGCATGTAGCCGACCCGCCCGCCGAGGATCACGCCCAGCATGCAGTCGAAGATCAGGTTCGAATAGGCCTGCTCGGCGATCGCCCAGCGCCCGGAGCGGATCCGCGACAGACCCAGCCAGTAGCCCGCTCCCAGGCCCGCGAGATACATCAGCCCGTACCAGTGCAGTCCGAACGGGCCGATCGTGCGTTCGCCGAGGTGGAAGGGACCGACGGAGAAGAGCAGCGGGTCGATCTGGTGAAGGTAGTGCACGGGCGGCGGCTGGGTTCGGATTCGAAGGGGGCGCATTGTCGCCGCCCTGGGATTTCGACGCTAGCGCGTCGAAATCCCCTCGTCTGGACATCGTGTCTCCTGGCGACGATGGCGACGGGCAGAGCGGATCCTGTCGTAAAGCCGGGTTCAGGGTGGGCTGCTAACCTGCGGCCTACCCGCGTAGTGGACCTCGTTCATGACCAGCACGGATGCGTTTCCCCTCGACGGCGGCTGCACCTGCGGGCAGGTCCGCTATCGGATGCGGACGGCGCCGCTGATCGTGCATTGCTGTCATTGCCGCTCCTGCCAGCGCGAGACCGGCGCGTCGTTCGCATTGAATGCGATGATCGAGGCGGATCGGGTGGTGCACCTCGGCGCGGAGCCCGAGCTCGTGATCACGCCGTCGGACAGCGGTCGCGGCCAGCGGATCGCGCGCTGCCCGAACTGCCGGATCGCGGTCTGGAGCAACTACGGCGGGTCGGGACCGGCAACGCGCTTCGTCCGGGTCGGCACGCTCGACACGCCGGACGCGCTGCCACCCGACGCCCACATCTTCACCCGCTCGAAGCAGCCCTGGGTGACGCTCGCCCCGGACACGCCGTCGTTCGCGGTGTTCTACGAGCTCGAGGCCGTCTGGTCGACGAGCAGCCTCGAGCGCCGCGTCGCGCTTGCACCCGCGATTCAGGCCTGGCGCGAGGCGCCGGTGTGGCCGGAATCCTGAGGCGCGATCCGCGAGGCCGCCGATGACGACCCCGTCGACCCGACCCGGGTGGCTGCTGCTGATAGTCGCGCTGATCGGCGTGACCTGGCTCCGGCCGCTCGACGAATTCGCGGAGCGGCAGATCGACGCCGGTTTCCAGCGCGCGCTGACGACCTTCGCCGCGGCGCGCACGATCAACGCCGTGCTCTCCGCCGCGCAGTCGACGACCGTCGAGGTGAAGATCGGCGTCGGCGGCTCGATCCAGCCCGGCGCGGTCCTGGAGCCGATCGACGATCTGGTCGAGCAGTTCTCCAGCTTGATGCTGGCCGCGACCGTCGCCTTCGCCAGCGAGCGGCTGCTGCTGCTGGCGCTGTCGTCGTGGCCGTTCTGCCTGCTGGTCAGCGCGATGCTGCTGCTGGTCGGCCTGCTGACGCTGCGCGCGCGACCGCCGCCGCGGCTGCTGGTCCGCGCCGCCGCGCTGGTCCTGCTGCTGCGCCTCGTCATCCCGCTGCTCGCGCTGACCAGCGAGGGCGTCTACCAGCTCGTGCTCGCGCCGGAATACGCCGCCGAGCAGGCGCAGCTGAAAGCGCCGGAGTTCACCGTCGCCGAGGCACCACCGGACGAGAGCCTGGTCGACCGGATGAAGCGCTACCTGGCGGAAGTGCCGAATCCGCGCGAAGCGATCGAGGCGGTCAAGCAGCGCGCCGAAGGACTGGCCGAGCACATGATCAGGCTCGCCGCGGTGTTCGTGGTGCAGACGGTCCTGCTGCCGCTGCTGTTCCTCGGGATGCTCGGCGCCGCGGCCCGGGCGGTGTTCGCGCCCCTGCGTCCGCTCGCGGCCGCCGGCTGATCGGAAAGGTCGCGCCGGGTATCCTGCGCGGCCCACCCCGCAGCGACCCCTCCCCGGATGAATCCCGACCGTCGCGCCGTGCTGTTCGGCGCCGCTCTCGCCCCGCTCGCCGCGGCAACGCAGGCCGCGAACAATATCGAGGTCGCCGACAGCGCCTTCGCCTTCGCCGACTCGCACGTCCACGAGATCCCCGAGACCGACAGCGGCCGGCCCTACCAGGCCTGGATCGACCTGCCGGCAGGCTATGCCGACTCCGACGCGCGTCGCTACCCCGCGGTCTATGTCGCCGACGCGCCCTACGCCTTCCCGCTGCTGCACAGCCTGCGTCCGCGCGTCGGCCAGGGGGGACGCAACATCGAGGACTTCGTGCTGGTGGGTCTCGCGCCGCCGCGCGGCGAGCTGTCGGCCAACGCGCGGATGCGCGACTACACGCCGAGCAACCCTTTGTCCCGCAAGCGCAAGCCCGGCGAGGACTACAGCGGTGCGCTGTACGGCGAGGCTTCGCGCTATCTCCGCTACGTCCGCCGCCAGCTGTTGCCCTTCGTCGAGTCGAAGTACCGGATCGACCCGGCGCGCCGCGTCTTCCTCGGCCACTCCTACGGGTCGCTGTTCGGCATGCAGGCGCTGTTCGAGGCGCCGGACACCTTCCGCCACTACATCCTCGGCAGCCCCTCGCTGTGGTTCGACGATCACGCGACGCTGCGCCGCGAAGCGGACTACGCGGGCAAGAACAAGGACCTCGACGCCCGCGTCCGGATGTACTGCGGCAGCTTCGAGGCGGTCAGCGCCGCGCCGCGCTACAACCGCCACAACGATCTGGTCCGCGACATGCAGGTGTTCGAGCGCACGCTGAAGCGCCGCAAGTACCCGTCGCTGACGATCGACAGCGGCGTGATCGCGGACGAGGATCACCTCACCGTGGCGCCGGCGATCGCCACGCGGGGGCTGCTGTGGGCGTTGCCGGGACGCGGACCCTACGATCCCGGCTGACCTGCAGGCGCGGCGTGAGCCGTGATGCAGGAGCGGCACGACGAATTTCACTTCCACCGCGTCCTGTCGCCGTACCCCGGGAAATCCGCATGTCCAGACTGTCGACCCTGTTCCTGTTCCTCGTCACGGCCACCGCCGCAGCCGCCGACCCCGATCCCCACCGCACCCAGCTCACTGCCACCCTCGACCTCGCCCCCTGCGCCAACCGCGATCGCCTCGACAAGGTCCTCGAAGCATTCCGCGACGCCGGCGCGGCGGCCGACGACCTGCACATCGACAAGCTCGGCGCGGTCACCAACCTGCGCGTGCACATCCCCGGCGTCGAGGACGAGCGGATCGTGGTCGGCGCCCACTACGACAAGGTCGCCGCCGGCTGCGGCGTGATCGACGACTGGAGCGGTATCAGCCTGATCGTCTCGCTGTATCGACGACTGCGGGAACAGGCACCGAAACGGGCGGTCGACTTCGTCGCGTTCGGGCGCGAGGAGGACGGCCGCCTCGGCTCGATCGCGATGGTGCGCGCGCTCGACCGCCAGGGTCGCCTCGGCATCTGCGCGATGCTGAACCTCGACAGCTTCGGCCTCGGCCCGGTGCAGGTGATGAGCAACGCCTCGAACCGCACGATGATCGAGCTCGCGCGCTCGGTCGCCGCCGGCGAAGGCCGCACGCTGCGCGTCGCGCCGCTGTTCAACGCCGACGCCGACTCCAGCTCCTTCCGCCACCGCTCGATCCCGGCGCTCACGCTGCACGGGGTCTCGCGCGACTGGACGAGCATCCTGCACAGCGCGCGCGACGAGCGCGCCACGATCGACGTCGCGGCGCTGGCGGACAGCGAGCGATTCGCGTGGGCGGTGCTGCGGAAGCTCGATACGGTGGAGTGCGCCCGGTTGCGCTGACGTTCCCACACCGCCCTCCCCCCGTGACCGGGGAGAGGGAGGCATGGTCAATGTGGCAGCACGATCCGCGGCACCTTGGCCGCCTCCAGCGCCTGCTCGAGATTGGCGATGTCGGTGGCGCGCATCTTCGCCACCTCGTCGCGCAGCGCGCCGATCTCCGCGTCGAGCGCGTTGTAGCGCTGGCGCTGGGCGGCGGTCGGCGGCGAATCGGAGCTGTCGACGTTCGCGATCAGGAAGGCCAGCTGCGAGTAGAGCTTCGCGCCGCCCCGCTGGGCGAGGATGTCGTAGACCACCTCCGCCTTCGGGTTGTGCAGGCGCGCCTCGATGTCGTCGCAGCGCTTCGCCAGCGCGACCGACTGCTCGACCAGGTTCTTCCGTGCCGGGTCGGTGCCGAGGCGCTTCCCGAGTTCGGAGACCTGCTCGCGGGTGGCCCGCACGTTGTCGATCAGGTCGAGGGCGCGGTCCATCGCGTCGCGGATGCCGAGCGAGAACGCGACGTTGGTCCGGATGTCGTCGACGCCGAGCGCCAGGCGCGGGTCGGCGGTCACCACCAGGTCGGCGCTCACCGAGCGTGCCGTGGGCAGGCCGACGTCGACGGTGAGCTTCGCATGGTAGGTCCCGGGCGCCGCCATCGGAGCGATCTCGGGATTGCCGATGTCGGTCTTGGCCTTCTCCAGCCGCCGCGGCTCGCGGTGGCGGAGGTCCCAGACGATGCGGTTGAAGCCCTGCTCCTTGGTGAGTTCGGGCTCGGCCGGCTTGGTCGGCTCGTCGGGGTCGTCTTCGGCGAAGCGCGGCGGCTTCGGCACGGACGACAGCGTGCGGACCAGCTTGCCGTCCGCGTCGCTGATCTCCAGGGCCAGCTCGCCGGCGGGCGCGTCCTTCAGCCAGTACGACAGCACGGCGCCGACCGGCGCGTCGTCGATCTTGGCCGCATCGCTCCAGCGCCCCTCCATCCGCCAGCGCGGCGCCGGCTTGCCCGGCCACAGCTGCAGCGCCGCCGCGCGCGCGGCCGCATCGGCGTGGCGCAGCGCGTCGAGGTCCTCGAGGATCCACAGCGCCCGACCGCGGGTCGCCACGATCAGGTCGTCGTGGCGGGTCTCGAGATCGGTCACGGCGACTGCCGGCAGGTTCAGCTTCAGCGGCTCGAAGCGGGCGCCGCCGTCGCGCGACAGGAACACGCCGCGTTCGCCGCCGAGGTAGAGCAGCTGCGGGTCGCGTTCGTCCTCCTTCACCGTCAGCACCGACATGTCGGCCGGCAGGCCCTGGTCGAGGCGTTGCCAGCTCTTGCCGAAGTCGCGGGTCTTGAACAGGTAGGGCCGATGGTCGTCGAGGCGATGCGCGTCGACGGCGACGTACGCCGTGCCGTCCTCCCAGCGCGACGGCGTGATGCATTCCACCGTCGACCAGGCCGGCACCGCCCCCGGCGTCACCGCCGTCCAGTTCTTGCCGCCGTCGCGGGTGAGGTGGACGAGCCCGTCGTCGCTGCCGACCCAGATCGTGCCAGCGACCCGCGGCGATTCGGCGACCGAGAAGATGGTGTCGTAGAACTCGACCGTGGTGTTGTCGCCGGTGATCGGGCCGCCGGACCACTGCTGCTTCGACGGATCGTTGCGGGTGAGGTCCGGACTGATCGCCGTCCAGCTCATGCCGCGATCGCGGGTCATGAACAGGACGTTGGCGCCGTGGTAGAGCACCTTCGGGTCGTGCGGCGAGGTCGCGACCGGCGCGGTCCACTGGAAGCGGTACTGCGCGTCGACCGCCCCGTGGCCGGAGGGATCGAAGGGATAGGCGGTGATCGAGCGCAACTGCGCGGTGCGCTCGTCGTAGTGCGACAGGTAGCCGCCGTATTCGCCGGCGTAGACCTGGCCGGGCTCGACCGGGTCGTAGACGAAGTCGCCCGACTCGCCACCGCCGACGTACTTCCACAGCGCCAGCAGGTTGCCCCCGGCATTCAGCGCGCGGGACGGACCGGAGGCCGTGCCCTCGTCCTGTACCGTTCCGCCGAGGTGATAGGGGACGCGGTCGTCGACGGCGACGTTGTAGAACTGGCCGAGCGGCAGATCGGGCGAACTCCAGGTCCGACCGCCGTCGGTCGTCAGGTCCACGCCGCCGTCGTTGCCGACGATCATCCGCTCGGGATTCTTCGGGTCGATCCAGACGTCGTGGTTGTCGCCGTGGTGCAGCCCCTCCTGCGCCGATTGCACCGACTTGCCGCCGTCGATGCTGCGCTGCAGGTTCACCTGCGGGAACCAGACCACGTCGGGATCGACGGGATCGACCACCAGTGTCGAGTAGTACCAGGCGCGCTGGCGCAGGCTGCGTGACTCGTTGATCCGCTTGAAGGTCTCGCCGCCGTCGTCGGAGCGGAACAGGCCACCGTGCTCGGCCTCGACCAGGGCGTAGACGCGGCTCGGCAGCGACGGCGCGAAGGCCACGCCGATCTTGCCGATCGGCTCGACATCCGGCGCGCCTTTCGCCGGCGTGGGCAAGGGCTCTCCCGGCTTGGCCGCGACCGCCTTTGTCTTCAGCTCGCCGAACTCGATCGCCTTCCAGCTGTCGCCGCCGTCGGTCGAGCGGAACAGGCCGGAGCCGGGGCCGCCACTGGTCAGATTCCATGGCGTGCGCCGGGTCTGCCACAGGCTCGCCAGCAGGATGCGCGGATTGGAGGGATCGAAGGCGATGTCGGCGCCGCCGCTGTCGGCGTCGCGGTAGAGCACCTTCTGCCAGCTCTTGCCGCCGTCGCGACTGCGGTAGATGCCGCGATCGCGACCGGGACCGAACGGCGAGCCCAGCACCGCGGCATAGACCGTGTCGGGGTCGTTGGGATGAACGATCAGCGTGCCGACCTGCCCGTGGGTCTTCCAGACCTGGGTCCAGGACTTGCCGGCGTCGGTCGACTTGAAGATGCCGAGGCCGATGGCGACGTTGCCGCGGATGTTGGCCTCGCCGGAGCCGACGTAGAGCACGTTGGGATCGGACGGCGCCACCGCGATCGAGCCGGTCGACTGGGTCGGCTGGTCCTCGAAGATCGGCTTCCAGGAGTGGCCGGCATCGTCGGTCTTCCAGATGCCGCTCTGGGCCGCGGCGAAATAGTAGGTCGACGGGTCCCCTGGGATGCCGGCGACGCGGTCGACGCGCCCCCCCACGTTCGGGCCGACCAGGCGGTACTGGAGCGCACCGTAGACCGGATCGCGGCCCTTCTTCGCCTCGTCCGCCTTGACGATGCCGATCGCCTCGCTCCGCTCGGCGGCGCGCAGCGACGGAATCGGCGAGGTAGCGAAGGCGGCTACAACGGCACAGGCGAATGCAACGCGGGCGAGCGTCGGGCGCGTCATCGGGGTCTCCGGCAGGTTCGGCGGCGGCCCGCAACGCTGAGCGCGGGCGCCGCGAAGATCAAGTGCCAGCGGTGCGATGGTGGCAACTCCAACTTCAAACATTGTCAGCCGCGTGCGCGTCGGCTGAGCTGGCGGGTCAGCACGAACAGCGCCGACAGGATCGCGATCGCCACCGCCAGCGCCAGCCACTCGTCGCGGCTCAGCGTGGTCAGCACGGCGATCATCAGGGCGACGCCGAGCAGCGGGATCAGCGGCCCGCCGAACAGTCGGAACGGGGTCCCGTGGCTGGTGACACCGGTGCGCTCCAGCTTCCACGCGGCGAGGCAGACGCCGATGTAGCCGAGGCAGACGGCGGCGGTCGACACCAGCACCAGCTTCTCGAAGCTGGAGATCACCGCGAGCACGATGCCGAGCCCGCCGTAGGTCGCGAGCGCCAGCAGCGGCACCTTGCGCGCGCTGATCGACGCCAGTGCGCCCGGCAGGTAGCCATCGCGCGCCAGCGCGTAGAGGCCGCGCGAATTGCCGAACGCGGAGCCGAGCAGCAGCCCGAGCATCGACACGCTGGTGGTGGCGAGCAGGATCGTGCGGCCCGGTCCCCACAGCACGCCGGCCATGTCGGCGAGCGGCGTCTTCGAGCCGGCCAGCGCGTCGCCGAGGACCGCCCCCGCCGTCGTCTGGATGCCGACGTAGACCAGCACGATCACCAGCATGCCGATGATCGCGGCACGCGGCACGGTGCGCGCCGGGTCCCGCACTTCGCCGCTCGGGATCATCGCGGTCTCGATGCCGGAGTAGGCGAAGATCACGTTGAGCATCACGTAGCCGAGCGCGTCGGTCGGCGGCAACGGGCCGAGCGCGAGGCTGGCGGGGCTCACGAAGAACAGGCCGACCAGGATCAAGGTCAGCAGCGGCGCGAGCTTCAGCAGGGCGAAGGTGATCAGCGCCCGCGCACCGAGCCGGATGCCGGCGGCATTGATCGCGACCAGCACGCCGACCACCGCGACGATCAGCGCGGCGCGCGCGGCCGGCTCGCCGATCACGGGCCAGACGGCCTTTGCCTGATCGGCCAGCGCCGCCGTGACGGCGCCGAAAGCCGTCAGGTTCGAGAACCAGATCAGCGCGCCGCCGATGTAGCCGGGGAAGGGACCGAAGGCCTGGTGGACGTAGGCGTAGACGCCGCCGGTGCGGCTGACCCGGCTGCCGGCGGCGGCGAAGCACAGCGTCACCGGGATCATCGCGATCGCGCCCAGCACGAACATCAGCGCCGCGTAGTGGCCGACCTTGCCGGCGAGATTGCCGGGCATCGCGAAGATGCCGCTGCCGATGATCGCGTTGACGGTGACCGCCGACAGCGCCAGCACGCCGAGGGCGCGGACCAGTCCTTCGTCGTCCTGCGGGCGTTCGGTCGTCGACATGCGCGGGCTCCTGGGCAAGCCCCGGAGGCTAGCTCAAAGCCGCGACCTGCGCGGAGCCTGTCCGCCCTGCGACCCGCGCGCCGAACCACATCGCCAGCGCCAGACCGACCGCCACCGCGATGAGCTCGGCCCGGCTGCCGTGGGCACGGTTGACGGCGCAGGCCATCTCGAGGCCCATGCCGGTGAGGACCTTGCCGAGGCTGAAGCCGACGCTGCGCGCGACCAGGATGCCGGCGCGCAGGAAGGCCGTGTAGGCGACCGCCAGCAGGAAATAGGCGCCGGCCGACAGCGCGCCGGCCCAATAGCCGCGAATCGCGGCGACCCGGAGCGCGAGCACGGCGATCAGGGCGGCCACCAGCGCGAACCATGGGGCATGGCGCGGGGCGAGCAGCAGCAGCACCGCCCACATCGCGCCGCCGCAGAGGCTGAACAGCGCTCCGGACAGCCAGCGCAGGATCGATTGGAAGAGGTTCATCCCGCATTGTCGCAGAACGCGTCATGCTTCCGGATCGAGCGGTCGAACCGGTGGTGATCCGATACACTGCGCGACCGCAATTTCAATGACGACATGAGCCGCTACAGCGCCACATCCGAACCGGTGACCTTCGAGCGCGACTGCCCGGTGGTCATGATCCCCTCCGGCGACGCCGTGGAACTGCCCGCCGGCACCAGCGGCTATCTCACGCAGGCGCTCGGTGGCAGCTTTACCGTGTTCGTCGACGGCAATCTCTTCCGCATCGCCAACGAGAACGCGGACGCGATCGGCAAGGAGCCGCTCGAGGTGCCGAGCCTCCCGGCCGGCGCCAGCGACGACGACATCGAGGCCGCGGTCTGGGCGCAGCTGCGCACCTGCTTCGACCCCGAGATCCCGATCAACATCGTCGAGCTCGGCCTCGTCTACGAGTGCGAGCTGAAATCCGTCGACGATGGCAAGCGCGACGTGCGGGTGCTGATGACGCTGACCGCGCCCGGCTGCGGGATGGGCGACGTGCTGGTCGACGACGTGCGGACCAAGCTCGAGATGATCCCCGCGGTCGCCGCCGCCGACGTCGAGCTGACCTTCGATCCGCCCTGGAACCAGTCGATGATGTCCGAGGCCGCCCGCCTCGAGACCGGCATGTACTGATCCCTGCGGGAGGGGCGCACGTCCCGACAAGCAAGTCCCATCGACGCGAGCCCCTCTCCGTCATTGCGAGCGCAGCAAAGCAATCCAGCGCCTTGGCATTTCGCCGCACCGGAGCGACAGCAAAGGCACTGGATTGCTGCGCTGCGCTCGCAATGACGGAGCATTTCGCGGCAACCTCGGAGCGTTCCGCGATCATGATGGAGAGCGCCGTAATCCCTGCATCGCCGTTCCGGTCTACTTTGTCCCTACCTTCCGGGTGCCGCCGATGACCCCGACCGACGACAACGACACTCCCGCGCTGCCCACGACCGACGCCGAATGGCGCCAGCGCCTCACCCCCGAGGCCTACCACGTGCTGCGCGAGGAAGGCACCGAGCGTGCCGGGACCAGCCCCCTGAACGACGAGCACCGTGCCGGTACCTACCTGTGCGCCGGATGCGGCCAGGGCCTGTACGACGCCGGCACCAAGTATCACAGCGGCACCGGCTGGCCGAGCTTCTGGCAGCCGCTGCCGGACGCTGTCGAGACCCGCAAGGACCGGCGCTTCTTCATGACCCGGGTCGAGGTGCATTGCAGCCGCTGCGGCGGCCACCTCGGCCACGTGTTCGAGGACGGACCGCGTCCGACCGGGCTGCGCTACTGCATGAACGGCGTCGCCCTGCGCTTCGAACCGAAGTGAAACCGCAGTAAGCACGCCCGGCGAGTTCAGGACGTACACTCGGCCGGACGCGGCCCCGGGGACACCGCCATGCCTTGCGATGCGGCCAAGCTGGTCGATGTCGAGCTGTTCAAGCACCTGTCCGACGAAGACCGCGAGCGGCTCGCTGCTCTGATCGAGCGCCGCGAGCTCAGCGCCGGCCAGACCCTGTTCAATGCCGGCGAGCCGGGCGAGGCGCTGTTCGTCGTCGCCACCGGCGAGATCGAGCTGTACATCAAGGACACCGCCGGACAGCGGATCGTGGTCGCGATCGCCGGCCCCGGCGAGGTGTTCGGTGAACTCGCGCTGCTGGACCAGGGACCGCGGACGGCCACCGCGGTCGCGCTGGGCGACGCCGAGCTGCTCGAGCTCGGCCGAGACGACCTGCTGATGCTGTTCCGCGGCAGCCCGGCTTCCGCTCTGCAGATGATGGCCGCGCTCGGCCAGAAGACCCGCAAGGCCGACGAACTGCTGCGCACGCGGGTCTCGCGCAACGTCAACGAGGAGGTCGCCGAGAACCTGTCGGCACTGGTCAGGATCGCCGACTGGATCTCGTGGTTCTCGGGCAGCATGCCCTTCCTGCTGCTGAACGCGGTCTGGTTCGCGCTGTGGATCGGCATCAACACCCTGAACCTCGGGATTGCGCCGTTCGACCCCTACCCGTTCGGCCTCCTGACCATGATCGTGTCGCTGGAGGCGATCTTCCTGTCCTGCTTCGTTCTGATCAGCCAGACCCGCCAGGCCGAGAAGGACCGGGTCCGCTCCGACATCGAGTACGAGGTCAACATCAAGGCCGAGCTCGAGGTCGCGCACCTGCACGAGAAGATCGATCGCCTCTACACCGAGATGCACGAGAAGTTCATCGTGATCGACAAGAAGCTGGGCGGCGGCCGGAAGGGCAACGGAACCTAGGGCGCGCTGTCGGCCCTTGCCCCGATTCGTAGAGCGGGCCCTGGCCCGCCGCCCGTGATCCGGACGATCCCACGGACCGGACCCGATGTCGCTCCAAGGCTTCGGGCGCAACGTACAAGGGCGGGTCACGGCCGCCGTGGTCGGCCGGCTTCGATGGGACGAGGCCGTCACCGCGGTCGCATCCCATCGGTCGCGTGCGGCGCCGCATCGGGCGACCGTGCGACCCGGCCGAAGATCCAGGTCGGCGGTCCATGCAACGCGGCGGCACGCCCGCCACGAGCGTTCCACTCGCCGATTCACGCAGCGGCAGTTCACCAGCGCGCAAGGGGACGAAGCGACGCTGGGCGAGCCGACCTGCTCTCAGGCGTCGTCGTCGCGCCTCCGACCTGCCGGAAAGCGGCCACGGATCGGAATGACGGGGAGCGCTCTCCCGGGCCCGGGGCATCATCGAAGCGACCCGCGAAATCCGGAGCGGAATCGCCGCACCGCGCGCCTCCGGGCGAATGGCTGTCCGCTTCACGCGGCGCCCCTGCAACAGGCGTACGGCGATCGGCGCTCACGCCCCTTCCGCGGGCTCGCCAGATACGTCGTCTCGCCGCGGAATCCGCCATTGCGAACGGCTCGGTGGACCAGTGGCACAGTGACCAACGCCACCCGATGACATCCGGCACGTCGGCACCCGGTCCTGGGTGCCTACAGTGCCCGGTCACGCCACCTCGACAAGTTCGATCCGATGAACGCCATCCCTACCCCCGCTCCGCGCCCGCAGGCCCCACCGATCATCGCCGCCGCCCTCGCGGTGTTCGGATTCGCGTGGTACTGGCTGACCTTCAGGCTCGGCACCGAGGCCGGCGATACCGTGTTCCTGATCGTGGTGATGGGGATGCTGGTACCGGCGGTCGCCTGGGCGACGACGCGGACCAACGCCCGCGCGATCGCCGCACCGGCGCCGGCCGGCGGAATCGAGATCTCCGCGGTGCTGGGCTACCTCGGCGCCTTCGCGCTGCTGGTGCTCGGCGAGGCCTTTTCGTCGATCAAGCACGCGATCCCCGCCGAGCCGGCGCAGGACATCGCGAAGACCGGGCTGAAGCTCGCCACCATGGTCGTGCTGCCCGGGCTGCTGCTGCTGCGCTTCGGCCGCGATCGTCTTCCGGATCTCTCCCCACAGTGGCGACGCATCGCACTCCCGCTCCTGATGGTCGGACTGCTGCTGTTCGCCATCCAGGCCGTCTTCGGCCGCGGCCTGCACAACCTGCGCGAGCTGCATCCCGGCGCCGACACGCTGGCGGTCGCGATTCCGGCCTGCTTCCTGTGGATGACGCTGTCCGCCGGCCTCTGCGAGGAAGTCTTGTTCCGGGTGTTCCTGCAGGATCGCCTCGCGGCCTGGTTCCGCTCGCCGGCCGCCGGCCTGATCGTCGCGTCGCTGCTGTTCGGCCTCGCGCATGCGCCGGGACTTTACCTGCGCGGCGCGGGCTCGGAAGGCCACGGCGAGGTCAGCATCGCCTGGGCGATCTGCTACACCCTGGTCGTCATCGCGCCGGCCGGCGTCGCCTTCGGCGTGCTGTGGATGCGGACCCGCAGCCTGTGGCTCGGCGTCGTGCTGCACGGGATGATGGACACGCTGCCGAACCTGTCGGGGTTCATCCGGGACTGGATGTCCTGAGGGCTTGCCTGGCAGGCCCGTTCGGGAGCGGATCGTCGCGCGGCGACGGGCTCAGGGCCGAGCGCTGAGCGACGCGCTCCAGCGCTCGTGCCCTGGGTCGGGCTAAGCGAACGGCAACGAAGCCGGACGGCTTCGGTGCGCTCGCCATGGCGGCTCTCCGTGCCGTCGGTCATGTCCGCCCGCTCCGCCGGATTCCGTATCTCCCTGCAGACCCATCCGACGAGGACTGCAACGTGAGCGACCTACGAAACGATGCGACCGAGGCGCGCGACGGGATCCGCGACCGGGACGAGACGACGGACACCATCGACCGCGAGGCGATCACGCTGCAGGTCTATTCGCCGATGCCGAACGCGATGCCGGTACTGGTGTACCTGGTGTTCCTGGAGCAGGCGGGCGTCGTGATGATGCGCGACGACCAGGGCAGCGGCTGGTGGCGACGTCTGTTCCGCCAGCGCCTGCACGCGCATGGCCCCTGGGACCGGGAGCAGGTGATCGACTTCATGACGCTGGCCTACGGCAACGACGACTCCCGCTGGCCATTCCGCCGCCGCGTGGTGGCGAGCTTCTTCGAGGGCGACGCGGACGACGCGCGCATCGCGGTCGGCGATCGGCAACGGGCGGCATAGGGCGCGCCCCGCGCGCCGGCGCCTTGATGCGTCGTCGGGCGCGCCTCGCGCGCCAGCGCCTCGATGCGCCTTCGGGCGCGTGCAGCGGCGATGCCTCGCGATGGCGGGCACATCCCGCCCGGGAACGAGAAGGCGGCCCCAGCCCCCCGGGCTGCCGGCGCGGAATCGTCCTGGCGCAGGCGGGTCGAAGGTCCCCGCGCGTTCTTGACTTCGAATGGAGCAATTACGATATCGTGGGCGTTTTCCTGAAGGCCGAAACCATGTCCGACACTCCTCCCGACCGCCTCTGCGCCCATCCGAAGAGCCGCTACTACGACGAAGCCGCGCTGACTCGCGGGATCGGCGTCAAGTTCAAGGGCGAAGAGAAGTTCAACGTCGAGGAATACTGCATCAGCGAGGGCTGGATCCGGGTGCCGGTCGGCCGCTCGCTCGATCGCCGCGGACAGCCGATGACGATCAAGCTGATCGGCCAGGTCGAAGTCTGGTTCAAGAACGACGACGCGGAAGGCGAGGCCGAAGGCCAGTCGTAGACCCCTCGGCCCACCGCGGCCCGTAGAGCGGCACCCGGGCCGCTCCGCCCTCGTCGCAACAGCAGCGGGCCCGGCCCCGCTCTACCACCCTGTTCCGCGGACGATCTAGACTTCGCGGTCTTGCGACGGGGGAATGCGATGAAGTCTTCTGCAGTGGCGGCGGCGATCGCCTTGGCATTCTGCGCCGGCAATGCACTCGCGATCGGCGCCACCGAGGCCCCCAGCCTCGCTGCACAGCTCGACGGCGTGCGCCCCGGCAGCGCGCTGGAGCGCCTGATCAAGATGAATCAGGATTTCTCCGAGCTGCGCGCCGACGAAGTCGCCGGCAACCGCCCGAACCTGCCGCCGTGGATGAAGGTCTGGTGGAGGCGCCAGCATCCGGAGGGGCGCTACCTCGCGGAGGACCCCAGCGGAGGCTATCCGCATGTCCTGAACGAGATGATCGAGTGGATGCGCAGCCACCAGGACCTGCAGCCCGGTTCGGCCGACTTCGGCTTCGTGGACAAGGACGATGACGACCGCGTCGGCCCGAAGACCGCGTCGATCAGCGGCGAGGCCCGCGAATCCGGCGCGCAGACCAGCGCGCGCAGCGAGTCGGACATCCGGGTCAACTACTGGAACGCGCAGAAGATCCTCGGCGCCTCCAACACCATTGGCGGCAGTGGCCAGCAGTCGGTGTTCTACACCACCAACGGCGGCGGCAGCTGGAGCCAGAGCTCGCTGCCGCTGGTCTCGCCGGACGCCTTCCATTCCGATCCGACGGTCGACTGGACCTCCGACGGCAAGGCCTGGTCGACCACCCTCGGCATCCAGGGCAGCAATCTCCGGCTGCGCTCCTACGTCTCCACCGACAACGGCGCGACCTGGACCAGCGAGGCGACGCCATCGGGCAGCCAGACCGACGTCGACAAGCAGATGGTCTGGGTCGACCACAGCGCGACCTCGGCGTGCAAGGACTACCAGCACGCGATCTGGCACAACGGCTTGCCCGCGTTCGTCAGCACCCGCAACGCGACCACCGGCGTGTGGGGTGCGCCGCTCCAGGTGAGCGGCGCCGAGACCACCGGCACCGCGATCGGCAGCGATATGCGCTCGAACACCTTCGGCGACGCCTATGGTTTCTTCCCCGACACCGGCAGCCGCCGCCTCAATGTGGTGAAGAGCACCAACTGCGGCACCAGCTGGGGCGTGCCCGTCCGGATTGCGACCACCTTCGACGGCTACGACATCGGAGTGCCGGCGTTCAACAGTCGCCGCGCGCTGATCTACCTCTCCGGCGGCGCCTTCCGCAACGCGACCAAGAACCTCGCCTATGCGGTGTGGACCGACCTCTCCGGCGAGACCGGCTGCACCGCCGCGGCCAACGAGCCCGGCGCCAATGTCGCCTCGACCTGCAAGACCCGCATCTGGTTCGCCCGCTCCACCGACGGCGGCAACACCTGGGCGACCCCGGTGATGCTCAACAACCAGCCTTCGCTCAACGACCAGTTCAACCCGTGGCTGGCGGTCGACGAGACCACCGGTGCCCTCGGCGTCATGTACTACGACACCGTCGCCGACAGCGGCCGCAAGAAGGTCCACGTGTACTACCAGTCGTCGTTCTCGGACGGCCAGACCTGGTTCGCGCCCGTGCAGGTCACCAGCGTGCAGACCGACGAGACCAGCGCCGGTGCCGACAGCGGCAACCAGTTCGGCGACTACAACGCCATGAGCGGCATCAACGGCGTGTACTACCCGTCGTGGACGGACCGCCGCAGCGGCGCGCGCGAGGAGATCTGGTCGGCAAAGATCACCGACCTCGTGTGCAGCTTCCCCGGCTCGCCGACCGCGCCGACCGCGACCACGCCGGCAGCCAACCAGGTGCAGGTCGCCTGGACCAACGGCGCGCCGTCCGCGAACAAGTTCAACGTCTACCGCGCGATCGGCACGTGCGCGGCGCCGGGCAGCTTCAGCACGATCGCGACCGGCGTCGCCGCCAGCCCCTACCTCGACACCACCGTGTCGGGCAGCATCACCTACGCCTACAAGGTCAGCGGCGCCGACGCCACCGGCGCCTGCGAGTCGGCGCAGAGCTCATGCGTGCAGGTGACGGCGACCGGCCAGTGCACGCTGGCCCCGACCTTCGCCGGCGCGACCAGTGCGACCAATGCCGCGACCGCGAGCTGCGCGATCGGGCTCACCTGGCCGGCGGCGACCGCGCAATGCGCCGGCCCGAGCACCTTCAACATCTACCGCAGCACCAGCGCCAACTTCACGCCGGCGGCGGCGAACCGCATCGCCACCGGTGTCGGCCCGAGTCCCTACACGGATACCGAGACGCTGGTCAGCGGCACCCGCTACTACTACGAAGTCCATGCGGTCGACGGCAGCAACGGCGCCGAGGACGCCAACGCGATCGAACGCAGCACGGTCGTCACCGGCCCCATCAGCACCGCGAACCTGACCGAGACCTTCGAGGGCGCGGGCGGCTTCGACCTCGCAGGCTGGACCCATGCGGCGGTCGCCGGCACGGTCGACTGGACACTGTCGACGACCCAGCCGCAGACCCCGACGCACTCCTGGTCCTCGGCGAGCCAGACCACGGCGACCGATCGCGTACTGGTCAGCCCGAGCTTCGGCGTGATCGCCGGCACCACCCTCAGCTTCTTCCATACCTACGCCTTCGAGGGCAACACGACCACCTGCTACGACGGCGGCACGCTGGAGATCAGCAGCGATGGCGGCAGCACCTGGAGCACGGTCCCCGACGCGGCCTTCACCGCCGGCGGCTTCACCGGCAGCATCAACGGCGGATTCAACAACCCGCTCGCCGGCAAGCGCGCCTGGTGTGCAGGCACGGTCGGCGCGATGACCCAGGTCAGCGTCAACCTCGGCGGCACCTACAACGGCCAGACCGTGAAGCTGCGCTGGCACGCCGGCGACGACAACAGTACCGCCGCTACCGGCTGGTTCGTCGACAGCGTGGCGATCAACAACACCGGCAGCGCGGCCGCGTGCTCGACGGCCTCGGTCAACACCCTGTTCAAGGACGGATTCGAGTAGCAGCGACCCCGCCGCTCCTACTCCCCAGGAGCGGCGTAGGCCGCGATGTCGGAGCGGCGTGAGCCGCGACCGGAAAGGTCTCGGCCCCGGCTGACGCCCCGCGGACCTTACGCCCGACGCTGCTCCTCCCTCGGGCTCAGAACAACTCGGCGACGCAGCAGCGCAGCGAGCCGCCCGCCTTCTCGATCTCGTCGATCGCCACCGTCCTCAGCTCCAGTCCGGCGCGACGCAGGCGGGCGCGCGTCGGCTGCGCCAGCGCGCGCTCCGCGGTGGCGCTCATCCACACGGTCCCGGGACGAAGACTGATCGCATTGGCGACGAAGCCGGCCTTCTCCTCGGCGGAGAGGAGGATCGCGTGATCGCCGTACAGCGACGCGATCGCGTCGACGGCCTCGGGATCCACGAAGGCGTCGCGCTGCGCGAGCAGCACCCGCGAGGCCAGCACCGCCAGTACGACGTTGCTGTGGTATTCGCCGGCTGCGAGATCGAAGACGAAGCTCGCCGGCGTCGCGAACGCGGCGTCGAACGCCGCCGCGCCGGCTGCATCGAGTCGCTCGGTGCGACCGTGCAGCGCGAGGCCGCGACCGCGGTCGATGACGCTGGAGCCGGTCAGCTCGCACACGCAGGACGCCGCATCGAGCCGCGCGAGCCGATAGCCGAATTCCGCGACCAGCGCATCGACGATGTCCTGCCGCCCGGCCTCGAGCCGCCGTTCCGGATGCCGCATCGCGCCGGTCAGGAGGGTGTCGGCAGTGGTGGCGAAGACGTTGTTCGGGAACACCGCGTCGGGCGACGCCGGCGCGCCATCGAACTGCCGGACCGGCAGCTCGGTCGCGAGCGCGTCGGCGAGCGCGCGGTGCTGGGCCAGCGCGCGCTCGGGGTCGACCTGCTTTGCCGTGTCCATGTAGCGGTTGTCGGTGCTGGTCTCGCCCGACAGCCGGAAGCCGACCGGCCGGACCAGCATCACCGCTCGCGGGAACACCGGAGCCGCCGGCGATTGCCGGGCGGCCCAGTCGCGGAAAGCGCCGGGCGTATCGAGTCGCGTCGTCATGCGGCATCCAGTCGTTGGTGGTCGTCGGCGGCTGCCCGCTGCGCGGCGAGCGCATCCTCGACCAGTGCCCATCCGGCATCGCGCTGGTGCAGGCGCTCGGACAGCACGCGGCGGAAACTGCGCGCGCCGGGCTCGCCCTGGTAGAGGCCGACCCAGTGGCGCACCACATGGCGCATCGCTTCGCCGCGGGCCAGGTGATCGAGGACGTAGTCGCGCTGCGCGCGGACGAGGTCGTCGCGCGACGGCGGAGGCGTGCCGTACAGCGCCTGCTGCAGCCGGGCAAGAACGTAGGGATCGTGGTAGGCCGCGCGGCCGAGCATCACGCCATCGGCCCAGGACAGCGCCGACTGCACCGCGGCGACGCTCGCGAGGCCGCCGTTGAGGACGATGGTGAGCTCGGGGTGCTCGCGCTTCAGCCGCTCGACCCGTCCGTAGTTGAGCGGCGGGATCTCGCGGTTCTCCTTCGGACTCAGTCCCGACAGCCAGGCCTTGCGCGCGTGCACGACGAACACCCGGCAGCCCGCCGCGGCGACCGTCCGGACGAAGTGCTCGAAGTCGGCGTCGTCGTCCTGCTCGTCGACCCCGATCCGGCACTTCACCGTCACCGGGATCGCGACCGCAGCGCGCATCGCCGCGACGCAGTCCGCCACCAGCGCCGGCTCGCGCATCAGGCAGGCGCCGAAGCGCCCGGCCTGCACGCGATCGGAGGGACAGCCGACGTTGAGGTTGACCTCGTCATACCCGAAGTCGGCCCCGACCCGCGCGGCCGCCGCCAGCAGTTCCGGCTCCGAGCCGCCGAGCTGCAGCGCGACCGGATGCTCGCTGCGGTCGAAGCCGAGCAGCCGCACCCGGTCACCGCGCAGCACGGCCTGGGCGTGCACCATCTCGGTGTAGAGCAGCGCCGACGGCGCCAGCTGCCGGTGCAGCACCCGGCAGTGGCGATCGGTCCAGTCCATCATCGGGGCCACGCAGAGGCGGTGGCGCGGGCGGTCGTCAGAGGGGCGGGTCATCCCCGGAATTATCGCAAACCCCGGTGGGGGTGTTGCCAAGCCCCGATCGCTCCGCCGAGCGGCGCCGGGAGGATCGTGGCGTGCGTCCCTCCCACATCTGCTATCCTCGCCGCACTGTGTATGCCGGGTTCACAGCAGAATGTGACCCGATGCCGCTGATCGTTCGATCCGCTCCATCGTCTCTTCCCGCGTTTCCCTCGCACACCAGTAGGCAGACCCATCCGGGTCGCCTCGACTTTTATCATTCAAATTTTTTTGGAGAGTTTCATGCCGGATCGTCAGACGGGCACCGTCAAGTGGTTCAACGAGGCCAAGGGCTTCGGTTTCATCAGTCGTGAGAACGGGCCGGACGTCTTCGTCCACTTCCGCGCCATCACCGGCACGGGTTTCAAGACCCTGCAGGAAGGCCAGAAGGTCAGCTTCGAAGTGACCCAGGGCCCGAAGGGCGCGCAGGCCGAAAACGTCACCGCGATCTGACGTTCCTGCGACAAAAGCCGTGCGGCGAGGATCTCGCCGCGCGGTTCAGGAGAACGAAATGCTGACTCTCGACGTGCGCGGCCTGCCGCGTTCGATGACCGAATCGGCGCTGCAGCAGCTGTTCGCGAGCCACGGCCGGGTCTTCGACCTGCGGATGGCGAAGGACCTGTTCAGCGGCGAGTGCAAGGGTTTTGCCGAGTTGAAGATGGAAGGCCACGAAGCGCGCAATGCGATCGCGGCGTTGAACGGTTCCAACCAGGCCGGGTCGATGATCCGGGTGGCGCTGCATACCGAACGTCCGCGCGGCCGGCGCTGACGATCTGACCCGCCGGTCGACCGAACGACCGGCCGTCTCTCTCCGGCGCAACCGACGCGCCGACTTCCAGCCCGCAGAGGAATCCCCACGTTGCACCGTCGGTGCGTCGTTCGGAATGCGCGCGGCTTCGATACGAGGCTCAGGGCTCAGGGAGACAGTTTCCCGTCATTGCGAGCGCAGCGAAGCAATCCAGAGCCCTTCGCCCTCCATTCCGCGAGATCAAGAGCAGAGGCGCTGGCGTGCTTCGTCGTCGCTGCGCTCCTCCTTGCAATGACGGAGGGGTTCTCCGTCGTCAGCCCTGAGCCCTGACTCGATCCTCGCGGCCGGTGGCAACCTACTCGCCGGCCACCATCATCCTGTCGAGCAGGATCGACCCGCAGAGCATCTGGCTGCGACGGTCCACGTCGTCGCCCACGGCGACGATGCCGCGGAACATGTCCTTGAGGTTCCCGGCGATGGTGATCTCCTCGACCGGGAAGGCGATCTGGCCGTTCTCGACCCAGAAGCCGGCCGCGCCGCGCGAGTAGTCGCCGGTGACGAGGTTGACGCCCTGGCCCATCAGATCAGTCACGTACAGGCCGGTGCCGAGTTCGGCGAGCAGTTCGGACAGCGGTCGCGTCGGCGCCTCGACCAGCAGGTTGTGGACGCCGCCGGCGTTGGCCGTGCTCGCGAGTCCCAGCTTGCGCGCCGAGTAGCTGCCGAGGATGTAGCGCGACAGCATGCCGTCTCGGACGAGATCGCTGTCGACCGTCGCGACACCCTCGGCGTCGAAGCAGGTCGAGCCCTGCCCGCGCGGCAGGAACGGCCGTTCGACCAGGCTGAACCAGGTCGGGAACCAGGACTTGCCGACGCCGTCGAGCAGGAAGGAGGCGCGGCGGTACAGCGAGCCGCCGCTGGCGGCGCCGACGAGATGCCCGAGCAGACTGCGCGCGACCTCGGCCGCGAACAGCACCGGGCACTCGCGGGTGCCGAGCCGGCGCGCGCCGAGGCGGGCGACGGTGCGCTCGGCGGCGATCCGGCCGATGTCGTAGGCGCCCTGCAGGTCGCTGGCGGCGCGGGCCTGGCTGTACCAGCCATCACGCTGCATCCCGTGATCGTCACCGGCGATCAGGCCGACCGAGAGCGCATGCCGGGTGCCGCGCTCGCGGCCGATGAAGCCGTGACTGTTGCCGTAGACGCCGATGCTGGCGCCGACCGACACGTTGGCGCCGTCGGAGTTGCTGATCCGCGGATCGGCGCCGCGTCCGGCCTCCTCGCAGGCGATGCCGAGCGCGATCGCCTCGTCCGCTTCCAGCGCCCAGGGATGCCAGAGGTCGAGGTCGCGCAGCGAGGTCGCCATCCGCGCAGGATCGGCGAGCCCGGCGGCCGGATCGGCCTCGGTGTAGCGAGCGATCGCACAGGCGTGCTCGACGGTGGCGCGCAGCGACGCCGCGGCGGCGTCGGCACTGCTCGCCATGCCCTTGCGCTGGCCGAAGTAGACGGTGACCGAGAGGCCGCGGTCCCGGGTGCGCTCGATCGTCTCGACTTCGCCCATCCGCACGTTCACCGACAGGCCGCGCTCGGAACTCGCCCCGACCTCGGCTGCACTGGCCCCGGCCTTGCGGCAGGCGGCAAGGCAGTCCTCGACGAGATTGGCCAGCCGGTCGAGTTCGGCCGGACTGTCGTCGTCGGCGCGTTCGAGGCTGCGTTGGGCTTGGGTCGACACGGGGTGGAATCTCCTAAAATGATCTGAGCGGCCATGCCCGGCCGCGTGCAAACGCACAGCATCGCACGACCGCGCCCCAGGACACCACGCCCGACATGAACCAGCGCCGCACCCACCCCAGCACCAAGGTCATGCGCAAGGCCGCCGCCGCGGCCGCGCTGGCCCAGCCGCATTCGCCGGCACCCGTCGACGAGGAGGGGGTCGAGCACGAGGAAAGCCGCAGCTTTCAGCGCCGCCACGCGCTCGCCGTCCTGGAGCTCGCCCGCGTGCTCACCGAGATGCCGGCCGCGGAACTGGCGCGACTGCCGCTGTCGGAGGAGCTGGCCGGCCACGTCCACGACACCCGGCGGATCACGTCGCAGATCGCGCGCAAGCGGCAGTTGCAGTTCCTCGCCAAGCAGATGCGGCGGCTGGAGGACGAACTGCCGGCGATCGTCACGCAGCTCGAGGAATCCAAGACCCAGCACCGCCAGGACGTCGCCCGCCAGCGCCAGCGCGAGGACTGGCGGCAGCGCCTGCTCGACGGTGGCGACGCCGCGCTGAACGATTTCCTCGCCGAACATCCGGAGGCCGATCGCCAGCAGTTGCGCCAGTTGGTCCGTCGCGCGCTCGACGAGCGTGCGCGGGGAGTGGCACCGGCGGCGGCACGGGAGCTGTTCCGTCGGCTCGGCGACTGGGTCGCCGACACGCCCTGACCTTCCCGAAGAAGCCACTCGACGGGAACGGGGTCGGGCGAACTATACTGGTCTTCGTACTTCGGTGACGGAGATCGACGATGGCGACCCGCAGCGTGGGCCCAGGCCCACAGCCCTTTCCTGTTCCGCTGGCGTCGACCGGCCGGGGTGCCGCTCGCCGCGCTTCGCTGGCGGCTGGCGGCCCGGGAGCAGCTCTGCTCCTGGCGATCGCCCTTCTCGCCGCGTGCACGTCGGCACCTCATCGATACGCCGACCAGGGCAGCGACGAGGACGCCGAGGCCCGCCGCGCGCTCGCGCAGTCACGCAATCCCCGCACCCATCACTGGCCCGCGCGCCCCGATGCGCCCGGCGAGGCGGCAAAGTACGAACTGCTGCGGCGCGTCCCACCGGGCGCCGATCGCGTACCGATGTCGGCCTACCCGAGCGCGCGTGCCGCCGCGGCAGCGATGGCCGCGGCCGCGCGTGCCGCCGACGGCGCGGCGCTGGAGAAGTCCCGCGCGCTGCCCCGCTGGCAGCCGCTCGGTCCCGAGAACGTCGCCGGACGGACCCGCACTCTGGAATTCGATCCGCGCAATCCCGACCGGATGCTCGCCGGCGGCGTGTCCGGCGGCGTCTGGGAGTCGCTCGATGCTGCGGCCAGCTGGCATCCGCTGAGTGTCGACACCAGCAACATCAACATCGGCTCTCTGCTGATCGACCCGGTCGCACCGGACACGATCTACGCCGGTACCGGCGAGCTCTACCGCAACAACAACCAGCCGTTCGCGGCGATGTGGGGCCAGGGCATCCTGCGCAGCAGCGACGGCGGCCGGACCTTCCAGACCCTGCTGGCGACCCAGAACGACGATTTCCGCTACGTCGCCGACCTCGCGATCTCGCCGAACGACCATCGCCGGATCTACGCTGCGACCAACAGCGGCATCTGGCGCTCCGACGACGCCGGCGCCAGCTTCTCCCGCATCCTCCGGCTCGCCGACAGCGCCGGCAACGCGATGTACGAGGGCTGCAACGACCTGCTGATGCTGCCCGACACCGGACACGACGTGCTGCTCGCGAGCTGCGCCTCGCGCTCCACCGACGACCGCTACTACCTCGCCGGCACCCTGCTGCCGCCCGCCTGCAGCGGCCCCTGTCCGGCCGCGATCTTCCGCAACGAGGACGCCGGCGGTGCCGGCAGCTTCAGCAGCATGGCGACCGCCCCGGAGATGGGGCGCACCACGCTCGCGTACGCGAAGTCCAATCCCAACGTCGTCTACGCCGTGTCGGCCAACATCGGCGCGGGCAGCTACCGGAACGGGCTCTACGCCGTGTGGCGCTCGACCGACCGCGGCCGCAGCTGGCAGACCCGGGTGCGCTACGACAGCGCCGACAAGCTCTCGACCTACCTGTTGTCCTACGCCGACACCTTCGAGGGCTCGGCCTGCGGCTTCGGCGCCGACGATCCCTACAGCGCCGGCTGGTACAACCAGGCGATTGCCGTCGACCCGACCAACGAGAACGTCGTCTGGGTGGCCGGCATGGAGCACTACCGCTCGGAGGACGGCGGCGCCAGTTTCGGCAAGGCCTCGTACTGGTTCAACGCCGGCAGCTCGTCGGACGGCGTGCACGCCGACCAGCATCTGCTGAAGTTCGATCCGCGCTACGACGGCGTCGGCAATCGCCGCCTGTTCAGCACCAATGACGGCGGCATCTCGGTCACCGAGAACGCCACCGCCAACACCACGCGCGGCGCGCGCGCCGTCTGCGCCCCCGCCACCAACGGCGTGATCGCCTGGCACGAGGCCGATGTCGGGATGAGCACCACCCAGTTCTACACCGGCGCGGTCACCGCCGACGGCATCCAGTACCTGGGGGGCCTGCAGGACAACGGCACGGTGCTCAACACCAGCGACGGCAACAACTTGAGCTGGCGCTCCATCTACGGTGGCGACGGCGCCAGCGTCGCGATCGACCCGCGCAACCGCAACACGCTCTACGTCAGCTTCCAGGGCTTCACCCAGGCGCGCAGCCCCGACGGCGGCTTCTCCTTCGTCAACGCCCACGTCGGCCTTTCCGACGTGGGCATCTTCATCGTGCCCTACATCCTCGACACCACGGCCCCCGACCGGCTGTATCTCGGCGGCAGCCGGATCTGGCGGACCGACAACCAGGGCCGGAACTGGCGCACGATCAGCACCGCGCTCGGCAGCGACTACTACGACCGGGTCTCGGCGATGGCCGTGTCGGTGAGCAATCCCAACGTCATGCTGGTCGGCAACTACCGCGGCATCTTCCGCAACAGCGCGACGCTGACCGCGACCAGCGGCACCACCTGGGCCGCAACCAGCCCGCGTACCGGCTGGGTGTCGTCGCTCACCTTCGCCCCCGGCAGCGCGACCGTGGCCTATGCGACCTACAGCACCTTCGGCGGCAGCCACGTCTGGCGGACCACCGACGCCGGCGTCACCTGGACCCCGATCGACGGCAGCGGCAGCGGTGCGCTGCCGGACGTGCCGGTCAACACCCTGGCCGTCGATCCGAACAACGCGCAGCGGCTGTTCATCGGCAGCGACATCGGCATCTTCGTCTCGATCGACGGCGGCGCGCACTGGGCGCTGGAGGACGCCGGCTTCGTCAACACGATCGTCGAGCAGCTGGTGATAACCGGCACCGACACCAGCATCGGGACCCAGCTCTACGCCTTCACCTACGGCCGCGGAGCCTGGCGGGTGCCGATCGCCGATCTCACCGCCGCCGCCGACTACCGCATCGCCGCCGACACCACCGGCTCGTTCTACAACCCGGCGCAGCCCGGGCATGGCTGGTTCGTCGAAGCCATCCCGAGCGAGGGCGTCACCGGCGTGCTGGTCGCCTGGTACACCTACCAGAACGGCTCGCCGCGCTGGCTGTTCGGCAATGGCACCGCGACCGGCAACCACGTGACGATCCCGCTCTACCAGGGCCGCGCCACCGAATTCCCGCCGCACTTCGATGGCGGCGCGGTGCGCGTCGAGCCCTGGGGCAGCGTCGACCTGACCTTCGACGACCGCGACCACTACACCGCGCACTGGACCCCGAACGGGACCATCGCCGGCTACACCGAGGGCGCGATGGACTTCAGCCGCCTGACCACGGCGCTGCCCGCCGACACGCGTTCGGCGTCGCACGAGATCAGCAGCTGCCACACCGGTGCCTGGTACAACGCCAGCCAGCCGGGACACGGCCTCACCGTCGAGGTCGACGACGTCAATGGCGTCCGCCAGCTGGTCGGCGCCTGGTACGCCTACGACCACGGCCGCTCCTACTGGATCTACGGCCAGGGTCCGATCAGCGGCAACACGGCGACGATGGACATGCTGTCGCTCGACGGCAGCGGCGCGCAGTTCCCGCCGAACTTCGATGCGTCGCAGGTGAGCCTCCACCCCTGGGGCACGATCTCGTTCCGCGCCGTCGACGCCGACCACGCGCACATCCACTGGGCGCCGGTGCAGGCGGGATTCGACTCCGGAGACCTGGATCTGGTGCGGCTGACCAACACGCTGGGGCGAAACTGCACGCCATGACGACACCACCCGGAGGGTCGTAGCCCGGGTGCAAGGGCAGCGGAAGCCGGGACACGCCACCTCGAGATCCGTGTCCCGTCGATCCGCGATCGCACGATGAGACGGTACGGCCCCGGATGCAGCGGCAGCGGAACCCGGGGCCTGCGCGAGCCCGATCATCGATCGCGAGTCGAGGCCGACGGAACCGTGGTCCGCGAGTACGGAACGCGGCGACGAAGCTATCCTCGGAGACCCGTCCCATCGCTCAACCCTTGATGCCCTCGCAACTCCACGCCATCGGCCCGGTCCTTGCCGCAGTCCTCCTGCTGAGCCCCGGCACCGCCTCCGCCTCCTTCAACGGCCACTGCGACGAGCTCCGCGCGACCGTGCAGGCCCTCGGCGTCTCCGACACCGCCAACACCGAGCAGACCGTCAGCGATCTCCACGCCTGTGCCCTCGCCGCCGTGCCGAGACTGATCGACGAGCTCGAGGTGATCGACCCGGAAATCGCCGACGGACGCTGGCAGCACATGATCTGGTGCGAGCGCGCGCTGCGCAGCATGACCGGGCAGTACTTCCGCTTCCGCAGCCGCGAGCCGCTCGGCCGCCTGCAGGAATACCGCAATGCCGACGATGACGTCGGCTATGTCACGGAACACATGTCGAACGGCCACATCTACGTCGCACCGCGCGATGTCCAGGCCAAGGTGATCGCCGCGTGGAAGTCCTGGCGGGACCGGAATCCTCGCGGCTTCACCGTCCGGGAGTTCGTTCCCTTCGGCGACTGGTACTTCTGACCGTGTCCCGAAAGGATGACTGGCCGCGCGAGAAGAACTGGAAGCAGGTCCACACCCGCTCCGAAAAGCTCGGGCGGGCGAAACAGCTCGGATTCGACTATCCCGTCGTCACCGACGGCGAACTGGCGCGACGCAACGCCGGCAGGCCGAACGACCGGATCAACGTGCTGTTCGTCTGCAGCCGCAACCAATGGCGCAGCCCGACGGCGGAACGCGTGTGGCAGGATCATCCGCGGGTGAATGCGCGCTCCGCCGGCACCAGCCCCAGCGCTCGCCATCCGGTGTCGATCGCGGATCTGCGCTGGGCCGACGTGATCCTGGTGATGGAGGAGAAGCACAAGTCGCGGCTGCTGGCCGAATTCAACCGCATCGTCGAGCGCACGCCGATCCATGTGCTCGACATCCCCGACGACTACACCTACATGGATCCCGCGCTCATCGCGGAACTGCGGACCGCGGTCCGACCGGTGCTCGGCATCGATTGACCGGACCCTCCGAAACACGCGCAACGCAACCACGGAGCTCGGCAGCCCGAGCTAGACTGCCGAAATGGCGGGCGACATCACCGAACTCCTCGACCGCGTGCGGGGTGGCGACACCGGGGCCGAGCGCGCGCTGTACGAGCGCGTCTACGGCGAACTGCGCTCGCTCGCGCGACAGAGCCTGGCGCGCAATTCGACGCTGACCGAACTCGACGCGCCCGGCCTCGTGCACGAGGCCTACCTGCGGCTCGCGGCGCAGCCGGAGCTGCCGGGCGGCAATCGCCGGATGTTCTTCGCCTATGCGGCGCGCGCGATGCGCAGCGTGGTGACCGACTACGTCCGTGCCCGCGATGCCGACAAGCGCGGCGGCGCGCAGGTCGCCATCACGCTGACGACCGGCATCGCCGACGTCGGCATCGATGCGGCGCAGCTGGTCGCGGTCGACCGGGCCCTCGATCGCCTGCGCCGGATCGACCAGCGCGGCCACGACCTGTTCGAGATGCACTTCTACTCGGGGCTGTCGGTCGAGGACATCGCGGAGTTGACCACGCTGTCGCCGGCGACGGTCAAGCGCGACCTGCGCAAGTCGCGCGCCTTCGTGCTCGACGCCCTCGACACCTGAGCCCGGCATGGACGACGACCTCGACCGCCGCGCGTACGCCGAGTTCGAACGCCTGCTCGATGCCGATCCCGGCGCTCGCGACGCCGCGATGGCGGAGCTGACGGCCGCCGATCCCGAACTGGCGAGACGCGTCGCCGCGCTGCTGGAGGCGGATCGCCGCGCCGAGGCGCTTCAGCACCGCGGGCAACCGCCATCACCGGACGACGCGGCCGAGCAGGAGCTCGTGATCGGCACCCGGATCGGCCCCTACGAGCTGCTGCAGCCGCTCGGACGCGGCGGCATGGGCGAGGTCTGGCTCGCGCGCCGCGACGGCGGTACCGCCGTCGCGCTGAAGCTCCTGCACCCGCACCTCGCGCGACCGGCGCTGCGCGCGCGCTTCGAGCGCGAGGGAGCGATCCTCGCCAGCCTCGACCATCCGAACGTCGCCCGCCTGCTCGACGCCGGCACCGCCGCGGGCCGGCCGTGGCTTGCGCTCGAATTCGTCGAAGGCGAACGCATCGACCGCTGGTGCGACGCGCGCCTGCTCGGCGTGCGTGCCCGGGTCCAGCTGTTCCTGCAGGTCTGCGCCGCGGTCGCGCACGCGCACCAGCACCTGGTCGTGCACCGCGACCTCAAGCCCTCGAACATCCTGGTGTCCGCCGACGGCGCCGTGAAGCTGCTCGACTTCGGCATCGCGAAGCTGCTCGAGGTCGACCGTGCCGAGGGCCCGGAGTCCGAGCTCACCCGCCTCGGCGGCCGCGCGCTCACGCCGGAGTACGCCGCGCCGGAGCAGGTCAGCGGCCAGGCCGTCACCACCGCGACCGACGTCTACGCGCTCGGCGTGCTGCTGTTCGCGCTGCTCGGCGGCCGCCATCCCTATGTCGACGCGCGGTCGACGCCGGAACGGATGCAGCGCGCGACGCTCGAGACCGAACCCGATCCGCTGTCCCGCCTCGACCCGGCGACCGCCGGTGGCATCGCCGCCGAAGAGATCGCCCGCCGTCGCGGCACCAGCGTGCGCGAGCTGCGCCGGGACCTCCGCGGCGACCTCGACACCATCGTCGCGAAGGCACTGCGCAAGGACCCCGCGCAGCGCTTCCCCACGGTGCCGGCCTTCGCCGACGACCTCGAGCGCTGGCTCGCCGGCCTGCCGGTGCAGGCGCGCCCCGATCACCCGCTGTACCGCCTGCGCAAGTTCGCCGCGCGCAATCGCGTCGCCGTGGTCTCGGCCGCGCTGCTCCTGTTGACCGCGGTCCTGGGCCTGTCCGGCATCCTGTGGCAGGCGCGGATCGCACGGGAACAGGCGCGTCTGGCCGAGGTCGAGGCGCGCAAGGCGACCGCCGTGCGCGACTTCCTCGTCGGCATCTTCGAGCAGAACAGCATCGCCCATCCCGACGGCGCGGCCGCACGGCAGGCGACCGCGGAGCAGCTGCTGGCGCTCGGCGCGACGAAGATCCGCAGCGCACTCGCCGACGCCCCGGAGGAGCGTGCCGAGCTGCTCGGCACGCTCGGCACGCTGTACAGCAACCTGTACATGAAGGACGAGGCCCTGTCCCTGCTCAGGGAACGGCTGGACGCGCAGCGCACGCTCGCCGCGGGCGCCCCGACCGCGCCGCTGGTCACCGCCTGGGTCGACGTCGGCGACGCCCAGTTCGAGTCAGGCGCGCCGGACGATGCCGTGAAGTCCTTCGGCGAAGCCCTCGACGTCTGCGCGAAAGTCGCCGACTGCCCGGTGCTCGACCACGCGCGCGCGCTGGCCCGGCGCGGCTATGTCCAGTTGAACCGCACACCGGCGGAGGATCCCGGGGTCGAGAACGACTACCGCGCGGCGCTCGCGCTGCTGGAACGCGCACCGGCATCGCAGCAACGCGAGAACCTGATCTCCGATGCCTACAACGGGCTGGCCAACAAGGCCCACCGGCGCAACGATGACGCGACCGCCGAGGCGGACCTGCGGCTCGCGGTCCAGCGCGAGTCCGACGCGGTGGTCAGCGCCGGCGCGCACCAGTCGCTGGGCGACATCCTGCGCCTGCGACAGCGGCCCGCGGAGGCCGAACCGGAGCTCCGGCGCGCGGTGGAGATGTACCGCCGTTCCGCCGGCCCCGACCATCCGTTCACCGCGAATGCCGAGCGCTCGCTCGCCGCGCTGCTCGCCGGAACCGGTCGCCGCGCCGAAGCCGCGGAGCTCGCGGCCGCGGCGCTCGCCAGGTCCGAGCGCTTCCGCGGCGAGGACAACCTCGAGTTCACGGCGATGGTCCGCCACGACCTCGCCAACATCCGCTACCAGCGCGGCGAGTTCGAGGAGGCGAAGCGGCTGCTGGCGCGCGACGAGGCGTTGTGCCGTGCCGCTGCCTACGCCAACAACAATTGCGCGCCCTGGATGATGCTGTATGCCCGGGTGCTGATCGCGACCGGCCAGCTCGACCCGGCGGCAAGCATCCTCGCCACCGCCCGCGGGAAGCTCGGCACGATCTACGGCGAGACCAGCCCGCGCTACGCCGTCGTGCCGATGACCGAGGCCGCGCTGGCGGCGGCGCGCGGGCGGAACGCCGAGGCGGAGTCCACCCTGCGCGCGGTGCTCAAGTCCTGGCCCGGCAAGCCCGACGCGCCCTCCCCCAGCGCCGCGCTGGCAACGATCGCGCTGACCGAACTGCTCGCCGGGACCGGTCGCGCCGACGAGGCGATCGCACTCGCCCGTCCGCAACTCGACCGGATCGACAAGCAGGGCGCCGGGGCGACCCCGCCCGACGTCGACGCCGGCACCCGCCTGTGGCTCGGCATCGCGCTGCTGACCGCCGGGCGCGCGGGCGACGCGGAGCCGCTGCTCATGAAGGCGGTCGAGCAGCGGATCGCGCTCGACGACGCCGACAGCCCCTGGCTCGCCCGCGCCCGTGTCGCGCTCGCGCGCACGGAGGCCGCGCTCGGCCGCCGCGAGCAGGCGCTGGCCCTCGAGGCCGCCGCGAACCAGGCCATCGCCCGACACTCCGAGCTGGCCGACGGCCTGCGCCACCCTTTGCAGGCGACGCCACACCCCCGGTGATCTTTTTTGGCGCGGATTCCGTCTGGTCGATCAGGCCTCCACGGAATCCCGACCATGAAGCTTCATCCGCTCGCCCTGTTCTGCCTGTCCCTGTCGCTCGCGGCGCCGGCTCGCGCGGCCATCGTCCAGCACTGTGTCGCCAGCGATTCCGAGCTCGCCGCCGTTCTCGAAGAGGCGCAATTCACCGCAGAGGACATCCTCGTGGTGCAGGGCACCTACGACCTCAAGGACTCCGTGTGGCACGGCACGATGAGCGGTTCGACGGTGGTGAAGCCGGTGCGCATCCACGGTGGCAGCCGGCTGCTGGGCGGTTACGACGCGGGCTGCACCAGCCGCAACGTCACCAGCTTCAACACCACGATCCGCGACACCAGCATCGTCGACGCGACGGTCGGCGACGGCGTGCAGCCGGCCGGCGACCTTACCGTCGAGGCGATCTCCTTCTCGCTGCGCAACGGCTTTTCCGTGGTCGCGGGACTGCCGTCGAATCCGATCGCCGCGGGCTCGATCCTCGAGTTCCAGCGCAACAGCTTCAGGAACACCACCGGCGGCGGGCTGCGCATCCAGTGGAATCGCGCGGACGACGGCGGCAGCACGATCCGCGTCGTCGGCAACCAGATCACCGACAACGCCCAAAGCACGTCCCAGGCGCTGTCGGTCGCCGTGAAGGCGGGCCGACCGGCGGTCCACCTGATCAACAACACGGTGATGAACAACAGCGGCAGCAGCATCGACGGCGGACTGGCGATCAGCAATACGACGGGCGGTGCCACGACCTTCGAGCTGTACAACAACATCGTGTACAACAACTCCGGCAGCACCCGTGACTTCGTCACCAACACGTCGCTCGCGATCCTCCACGACAATCTGATCAGCTCGCGCTTCGGCCCCGCGCCACAGTTCGAGGCCGGCACGCTCAGTGTCGATCCTGACCTGCAGACCAACTACCGCCCTCACGCGACCTCGCCGGTGGTCAACTCCGGCACCAACGCCGTACCTGGTGGGCTGCCGTACTACTACATCGACGACCTTCCGCGCGTGGTCGGCACCCGCGTCGATCGCGGCGCCTACGAATCCGGCGTGGACCTCGCCAATGTGCAGGTGGTCAACACCACCGCCGACTCCGGCGCCGGCTCGCTGCGCGCCGCCATCACCAGCATCAACGCCAGCAGCGGCGGCCGCATCGATTTCGGGATCGGCGGCGGCATCTGCCCGCGGGTGATCACGCTCGCCAGCGATCTGCCGGTGATCACGGTGCCCGTGACCATCGATGCGACCAACGCGATCGGCTGGCGGCCCAACACGATGGACGTCGGCGACGACAGCAGGGACTGCGTCATCCTCGCGGCGGGTGCCGGCGGCGTGACCAACGGCCTCGCGGTGGGCTCGAGCAGTACCGACCCGGTGGTGATCCGGGGTCTCGGCTTCAGCGGCTTCTCGAATGCCGCGATCAATCTTGCCGGCGGCCGCAACCACATCGTCGTCGGCAACCGCACCGGCGGCTCGATCAACGGCACGCCGCTCGTCGCCAACGGCACCGGGGTCTTCGTCGGTTCGGCGGCGACCAACGCGACCATCGGCGGATCCGATCCTGCCAGCCGCAACTTCTTCAACGGCTCGGTCAACGCCGGCGTGCAGTTGGCCGCGAACACCCAGGTCAACCAGGTAATCGGCAACTACATCGGCGTGGGCTGGAATGGCGCGCACGTGGACCAGGGCAACGGCGGCGCCGGCGTCTTCCTCAAGGGGCCGCTCAACACCGTCTCGCGGAACCTGATCGGCTTCAATGGCGGCGCCGGCATTCTGTTCGACGGCGGCAGCGCTCACGACAACGAGATCCGCTACAACCAGGTCGGCGTCGACGATGACGACAACGACCTCGGCAATGGCGGGGCAGGAATGAAGTTGCAGGCCGACCTGACGACAGCGCCCGCCGACAACCTGATCCAGAACGACCGCATCGCGTTCAATGCCGGCGCCGGCGTGCGGGTCGACGTCGGCCGCGGCAATACCCTTGCCGTGAATGCGGTGTTCAACAACAGCGGGCTCGGCATCGACCTCGGCACCGCCGGCGTCGACGGCAACGACGACGACGGCGGCCTGCATCCGGTCGACGAGGCCAATCGCGGCCAGAACTACCCGGTGCTTGCCGGCGGCATCGGCGTCGCCGCCAACGGCTCGGTCAGCGGCACGCTGACGACCACTCCGGGCCTCTACACCCTCGACCTCTACAACGGTCCGGGCTGCGACGGCAGCGGCAACGGGGAGGGGCGCTACTGGGTCGGCACCGGCACCGTCACGGTCCCAACCCCGATGTTCGGCAACCAGGGCACGGCCAGCTTCACGCTTGCCATCGCCGCCGCCCCTTACCGCAGCCTCGCCGACGGCTCCCGCCTCACCGCCACCGCCACCGACGCCGTCGGCAACACCTCGGAGTACTCGGCCTGCGCGACCTACGCGCTGGGCGACGCGGTATTCAAGGACGGCTTCGAGTAGCGAATCGATGCGGGTGGAACGACGGACACCACGACGGCCTCGATTCGGCGCAGGACGAAGTCGCTGGATTTCTTCGCTGCGCTCGCAATGACGGGACTGGGGCTGGAGAAATCCCCCGTCATTGCGAGGAGGCGCGCAGCGCCGACGAAGCAATCCTGCGACTGTCGGTCTCGCCCTGCCCCCACCTCCAAAGCGACGACACTGGAGTACCTCGCTGCGCTCGCAATGACGGGCGCCGTCTCACCCGCCCGGGAAAACGCCCGATTCCAGCCGAACCGCTCCACACCTGCGGACTAAGGTCCCCCGATTCCGCCATCGAGCGCGACGGGAAGGACCCCGATGAACCTCACCGCCCGCCTGCCCGGCCTCGACCTGCTGCGCGGTATTGCCGTCGTCTGGGTGATGTTCTTCCACTCCTACCTCGTCGGCGGGCTTGGCCCGGACTGGCAATGGTTGTCGCGTTTCGGCTGGATGGGCGTCGATTTGTTTTTCGTGCTCTCCGGCTTCCTGATCGGCGCTCAGGTGCTGGCGCCACTGGCCGAGGGACGGCGGCTGTCGCTCGGCGACTTCTACGTCCGCCGTGCCTTCCGCATCCTCCCCGCCTACCTCGCGGTTCTCGCTCTGTACGTGCTGTGGCCTGCGTTCCGCGAGGCGCGGGGGATGGAGGCGCCGTGGAAGTTCCTGCTGTTCGTCGTCAACCTGTCGATCGACTACGGCCGCAACGCGACCTTCTCCCACGCCTGGTCGCTGTGCGTCGAGGAGCATTTCTACTGGCTGTTCCCGCTGGCCGCGCTCGTGCTGATGCGTCGTCCTGCCGCGTGGAAGTTCGCGCTGCTCTGCTCCGCCGTCGTCCTCGGCGGCATCGGGCTGCGCGCAGCGATCTGGCTCCACGGCACAGCGGTCGACCCCGCCATGACCCGCAACTGGTTCATCGAGGACCTGTACTACCCGACCTGGAATCGCCTCGACGGACTGCTGTTCGGCGTCGTCCTCGCCGCCTGGAAGACCCTGCGCCCGGCGTCGTGGCAGCACGCGCGCCGCCACGCGCACGCGTCGCTCCTCGGTGGCATCGTCCTGCTCCTCGTCGCCTTCGAGTTGTTCGAGGTCCGCACCGGCCTGATCGGCAATTCCGTCGGCTGGCCCGTGCTGTCGCTCGCGATGGCCTTGCTGGTGTTCGCCGCCGCCGGTCGCGACAGCCTCCTCGGCCGTCGCGACTGGCCCCTGATCGGCTGGCTCGCGACGATCTCCTACAGCCTCTATCTGATCCACAAGCCGATCTACCACCTGCTGCAGTCGACCTTCGGCGACGCGCTCGGGCACGCCGGCTTCGCCGCGGTGTTCGTGTACGGACTCGCGTCCCTGTTCGGCGGCGCCGCGCTGCACTACGGCATCGAGCGCCCTTTCCTGCGACTTCGTCACCGCCTCGCCGGCCATTCGACTCGGGCGCCGGAGCCGCGTAGCCCGGATGCAGCGGCAGCGGAATCCGGGCCGTAGGTCGCGCACCGCGCGACTTCGCCCCACCTCCGCCATGTAGGAGCTGCGGAAGCCGCGATGGCGAAGCGCTTCAAGGATGCGGCAGTTGTGGGAGCGGCTTCAGCCGCGATGGCGAGCCACATCAACAAGGCAGCTGTTGCGCAAGCGTCGCAGAGTGAGTCCGACTTCCGCACGGTCGCCCCCAAGCGCCTCGCGACGGCGGCCAATCGCCGACGCACACCTCCGTGCTCTCTTCGCGTCTTCGCGCCTTCGCGCGAGAACGCACTGCTCCCGCTCTGGCCTTCGATTCGACGGCGCACGTTCGGCGCGAAATCGACCCGCGAACGCTTGAGAGCGATTCCTCACGCGAAGGCGCGAAGAAAGACAGATCAACGACACTCCGAAGAGCGGAGTTCCACCCTCCTCCAACGTCCCTCCCCCAAACCCGCCGGCGTATCCTCGACCCGCCACACCACCCACCGACGACGACCGCCCATGGCCACCACCCGCCCCAAGCCCGCCGCTATACCCAAGGCCAGGACCAGCAAGGCGCCAGCAGCACAGTCCGCCAGATCCAAAGCGAAGCCAAGTTTCACCGCCGAAGAACGCGAAGCCATGCGCGAGCGCGCCCGCGAAGCCAAGTCGACCGGCACCGCAGCGGACGGCGAAGCCGAAGTGCTCGCCAAGATCGCCGCCATGAAGCCCGCAGACCGCGAGATCGCCGAACGTCTCCACCAACTCATCCGCCGCGTCGCCCCGATCCTGGTCCCGAAAACCTGGTACGGCATGCCCGCCTACGCGCTCAACGGCAAGACCCTCTGCTTCTTCCAGGCAGCCGCACGATTCAAGACCCGCTACGCGACGTTCGGATTCAGCGATGCGGCGCGTCTGGACGACGGCGGAATGTGGCCGACCGCGTTTGCCGTGCTGCGCTGGAGCGAAGCGGTCGAGCGGCGCATCCTCGCCGCCCTGCAGCAGGCCATGGCGTGACCGCAGGATCGGGCCGGGCCGCCGGGCTTCGCCACTCGGCCCGCGTCGGCTTCCCTTCGGCCACCCGACCGGCGGCGTGGCCTCACGTCGGATTCTTTCAGTCCGGTCAATTCTGATTTTCGAAACAGACGCCTACTGCCGCATCCCGCGAGCGACTAGCCTTCCTCCGGCGGCAGATTCCCGTTTCCACCGGACGAAGTGCGTCATGCCCAAGCCCTCCAGCGACATCGCCTTTACCCCCATCGTGAAGTCCCTGCAGGAGCGGAAAGGCTCACGGCGGGCCTACGCGAACATGGAGCGCAACGGGTCCTGGGAGACCGAGATCAGCCCCGACCTCGAGGCCTTCATCGCGGCGCAGCGCAGCGTGTTCCTGGCGACCGTGAATTCCGACGGCCAGCCCTACATCCAGCACCGCGGCGGTCCTCCGGGCTTCCTGCGGGTGGTGGACCGGAAGACGCTTGCTTTCGTCGATTTCAGCGGCAACCGGCAGTACATCAGCAGCGGCAACCTGCTGGAGAACCCGAAGGCGCATCTGTTCCTGATCGACTACCAGCACCGCAAGCGGGTGAAGATCTGGGGCGAGGCGCGGATGGTCGAGGCGACCGACGACTGGCTGGCACGGCTGATGCCCGAGGGCTACAAGGCGCGACCGGAGCAGGTGCTGCTGTTCACCGTGTCGGCGTGGGATGCCAACTGCCCGCAGCACATCCCGCCACGCTTCGAGGCGGCCGACGTACTCGCGGCCTTGCAGGAGAAGGATCGTCGGATCGCCGAGCTGGAGGCGGAAGTGGCGCGCACGGCGCGCCTGGCGTAGGGCGGCCATTGGCCGCCATTGCGAGACGCTACGGCGCTGGCGTAGGGCGGCCATTGGCCGCCATTGCGAGACGTTTGGGCGCTGTCGCGCAGTGCGCGACCTACGGGCGTCGGCGCTGTCGCGCAGTGCGCGACCTACGGGCTTCGGCGCTGTCGCGCAGTGCGCGACCTACGGCTCGGCGTCTACGGAGCGGACTGTGCGCAGCCAGTCCCACCGCGCCCGATAGTCCGCCGCCTTCCGCTCGAACAGCTCCGGGTACGGCGTCAGCGGATTCATCGTCAGTTCCCCGCGATACAGCAGCTCGAATCCGTGGGGAGCGTAGACCTCCCGGGAATTCACGCCGACGCAGGTCGCCGGCATCAGGAAGCGGTCGATGCCTTCACGGGTGGACGCGAGCCTGGCGTAGGGGCGGCCGAAATGGCGTTCGTACCAGAGATGGACGCGCGCCTGATTGCAGACTTCGACCCGGATTCCGAGGTCCGACAGCACCGCCTCGGCCCGCCGCCCTGCGGCCTGCTCGGTCTCGGCCGAAAGGTCGTCCGGGTCGAAGTAGAACAGGTCGTAATCCTTGATCCCGGCCGTCGGATCGCGCCCCGACAGTACGTTCCAGACGGTCTGGAACAGGCAGCCGGCGACCAGCCAGCCGTCCGGCAGCGCCAGCGCATCCCAGCGCCCGAGGATCCGGTCGTTGTTGGGGTTGCGCCGGAGATCAGCGAGAAATCGTTCACGGAGCATGTCGGTCGGGGGCGTCATCGCCGCATTGTGACGTCAGTTCCGGGCGGCGGCCCCGGTCAAGTCATATGGGTCGTTACGTGCGGCGGGAGACAACGAATACAATGCCGGCGCTGCTTCAAACGGGGACTGCGGTGACGCGAGCGCTCCACCTCCTGGTCACGACGATCGCGCTGGCCGCGGCGCTTCCCGCGTTCGCGGCGAAGATCGAGCGCAGTCCGCTCGAGGACCGCGCGGTCACCGATCCCGATGGCGTGCTGGCGGAGCTGCCGGCGGCGCTGGAGACTGCGCATGGACGCGGCGATTCGCACGTCGTCGCCCTGCTGCTGCTCGCGAAGTCCAATGCCTGCCGGGTGAAGGGCGACTGGGCCTGCCAGCGCGAGGCGGCGGTCGAAGCGGGCGAGGTCGCGGACAGTGCCGGAGCGAAACAGCTGGGCATCCGCGCCCGCATCCTGACCGCACGGGCCGCGATCTCGCTGCGCGACTACGCACGCGCCGAGCACGTGCTGTCCGAGGCCAACGCGCTCGACGATGCGGATTCCGAGCCGGTGCTGGCCGGCGAGATCGACCTGACCTGGTCGTCGCTGTCGCAGGACCTCGGCAAGTACGAAGCGGCGATCGACTATGCCAACCGCGGCATCGGCGAGCTCACCCGGGAAGACGACCCGATGCTGCGGGCGCGCCTGCTGCGCAACCGCGGCCAGGCCGAGATCCAGCTCAGCCGCTACGAGGCCGCCAATCGCACGCTGACGACGGCGGTCGGGCTGTCGGAGAAGCTCGGCGACCCGAAGCTCGCCGCGCAGCTGCTCCTCGAGCAGGCGCGGCTCGCCCATGCCACCGGCGACGGCAAGGGCCAGCGCGAGCGCGGCGAGCGGGTGATGGAACTGGCGAAGCAGCTCGACAATCCGCAGCTCCTGGCGCAGGCGCACGAGGTGCTCGGCCTTGCCGCGATCGGACGCGGCGACCTCGCCGCCGCGCGTGCCGAGCTGATCCAGGCGGAGGCCGGCCATCGCACCCTCGGACAGGACCAGGACCGCACCCGGGTGTTGCGCGAGCTGATCCGGGTCGGCCTCGCCGGCAAGGTCGAGCCGGCGCAGATGAACCGCTGGGCCGCCGACCTGGTCGCTCTGGACGAGAGCGTGATCGACCGCGAGCGCGCGTCGGCGGCGGTCGACTTCGAGCAGCGCCTCGCGTTCGCCAAGCAGGGCTTCGAGCTGGCCGAGACCCAGCAGCGCGCGCAGGCCGACCGCGAGCGCAACGAGGCGCTCGAGCGCAGCAGCCGACTGACCAGCCTCGCGCTGGTCCTGGGCGCGCTGGCGCTGGCGGCCGTCACCTGGTTCCTGCTGCGCCTGCGGATCGCGAACCGCGAGCTCGCCGCGGCGCTGGCGCGCGAGCACGAGAGCGAGGCGCGCTACCGGCTGCTTGCCGAGAACTCCAGCGACCTGATCGTCCGCGTTGACTCCGAGGACCGCCACCGCTACGTCTCGCCGTCGATCCGCGAGATGCTGGGCTACGAGCCCGAGCACTTCGCCGGCACCCACTGGGAGCTCACCCACCCCGACGACGTCGAGACGGTGCGCGCGGCCTACACGCGCCTCTTCCTTGACGGCGGCGAGTCGCGGGTGAATTTCCGCTTGCGGCATCGCGACGGCCACTGGGTCTGGGTCGAGGCGCTGGGCCGGAGGGTCGAGCTGCCGGGCGGCCGCAACGAGCTGGTCTACGCGGCGCGCGACATCAGCGCGCGGGTCGAGGCGGAATGCGCCCTGGCCGACAGCCAGCGCCAGCTGTACGACGTCACCGACCACATCCCCGCCCTGATCTCCCGCTTCGATCGCGAGCAGCGCTACCTCTTCGTCAACGGCTACTCGGAGCGCTTCTTCGGGATGTCCGCCGATCGCGTCGTCGGTCGCACCATCCGCGAGGTGCGTGGCGACGGGATGTACGTGCAGATGATCCCGCACATCGACGCCGTGCTGAACGGCCACTCGCCGACGTTCGAGGGCAGCGCCGAGTTCGGCGGCAAGCACTACCACTTCCAGTCGGTCTACGTGCCCGACCGCGACGCCGACGGCCACGTGCGGGGCTTCTACTCGATCACCCACGACATCACCCGGCTGAAGGAAGCCGAGCGCGAGCTCGCACGACTCGCCGGCTACGACAGCCTGACCGGCGTCGCCAACCGCCGGCACTTCGAGGAGAGCCTCGCCAAGGCCGTCGCCCACAACCGCCGACAGGGCGTGCCGATCGCGCTGCTGTATCTGGATCTCGATCGCTTCAAGGCGATCAACGACAACCACGGCCACGCCGTCGGCGACCAGGTGATCCGCCAGTTCGCGGAGCGCCTGGCGACCTCGGTACGCGAGGTCGACCTGGTCGCGCGGCTCGGCGGCGACGAGTTCGTCGTGCTGGTCGACGACGTCGACAGCCGCGACAGTCTCGAACGGATCGCGCACAAGCTGTCGCTCCGGATGTCCGAGCCGATGAACACCGACGCCGGGCCGCTGGCGGTCACCGTCAGCATCGGCATCGCCTACTCGATGCATCCACCGAGCGCCGACGAACTCCTGCAACGCGCCGATCGGGCGCTGTACCAGGCGAAGGAGTCGGGACGGAATACCTGGAAGATGGTCGAGTCGGCGGCGTAGTTCTTGTGGGAGGGGCGCAAGCCCCGCTGCTCTGGACTTCCAGGCACCTCGCCGTCGGGGCTTGCGCCCCTCGGACATCGCGGCTTGCGCCGCTCCCACGGCTCGGGCGCCTCGCGACGGCGCGCAGTGGGCGCCCTACCATTCCGGCATGAAGCGCCTGCCCCTCTGGCTCACTCTGGCCACCCAGGCCCAGGTGCTGGTCTACCTGGCGATCGTCTTCGCGCTCGATGCACGCGGCGACGCGCCGATCGACGGCGGGTGGTTGCGGCTGACCGAGGCGGGTCTCGTGCTGATGTTCATCGGGGGCGGATTGCAGGTCGTGCTGTTGCCGTGGCTGTGGTGGCGCCGTCAGCGGATGGGATTGGGAGTGCTGCCGGCCGTGACGCTCAGCCTGATCGGCGCCGTGTATGCGGGCGCGGTCGGAGTGCTGTTGATCGCGGCGGTCGGGCTCGCGGGAGCGTAGTGCGCGCTCGGCGCGCCACGGCGAGGCGCTTCGCGATGTCGCGCAGGACGCTCTCCCTATCAGCCCTCACTGGCTCCCGCCCTTGCAAGCGTATCGAAGCATTCCAGCGTCACCGTGAACGCAGCGAAGCATTCCAGCGTCATTGCGAGCGCAGCGAAGCAATGACGGGAACCTAGGAGTCGATCCCGCTCGCGTCACGGCGCACGATGACCTTCGTCCCTTGAAAGAGAATTTCGCGCTGCGAACTCCCCGTCACTCGAAGCCGTCGCTGAACAGAGAGTCCAGCGCAGTCGGCGACGGCAGCACCAGCAGCGTGGCCGAACGGCCCGGCACGGCGGAGAGCGTGACTGCGGTGCCATTCACCGTCGCGCTCGCCACCTGGGTCACGTCCTGGGTTGCGTCGAAGCGAAAGGCCTTGTAATTGCCCGACAGCGCCGATGAGAAATTGACGGTGATGTCGCGCGGCGCGGTGGCGCGGTTGATCAGCACGACGTAGGAGCGCGAGCCGGCGTTGTCGATCGCATAGGCACCGAGCTCGTCGACGTTGCTCGGCGTGGTCGGGATGCTGTCGCCGGCGACGATCGTGTGGCTGTTGTCGTAGTTGAGGAACAGCCGGTAGGCGCGCTCGGCCAGCGAGCCGACGTCCGGCGAGACCCAGCGGGTGGCGGCATCGAGGCCCTCGCGCCCGAAGATCGCAAGCGCCTCGGCCTGCGCCAGCGCGCCGGTCTCGCCCTCGTCCGGGCCCCACTTGTATTCGGTCAGCGCCAGCTTGGTGCCGGGATAGTCCGCGGCGATCCATGCCTTCAGTCGCGGGATCAGATTGGGCTTGCCGTTCGGATCGAACTGGCCGATCCAGGATTCGGACAGCCAGTTCGGGTCGTACAGTTCCTTCAGCGAACGCAGGCGCTTGGCCGCATCGTCCGGCAATTCGCTGCTGCCGGAGTCGCCGAGGCCGTCGACGCCGCCCTGCGGATAGAAATGCACGTCGAGGTAGTCGATCAGGCGGTTGTTGCCGTGGCTCTGCGCATAGGACTTCGCCTGCTGCAGGTACCAGCGCACGAACTCGGTGCCGCCGTGCGCGTTGCGATCGGGGCCGGTGGTGCAACTGCCACCCGGCCCGTTGGCGACCGGATCCGCGGCGGACGTGAACAGGTCGCACCAGCCCCAGGTCACCGGCCCCATCACCTGCGCGCCGGGGTCGGCGGCCTTGATCGCGGCGGCGACGTCGCGACCCTTGGTCCAGATCTCGTCGTAGGTCGGCGCGGCCGGGTGCACGTCGCGGTGGGTCGAGTTCCACAGCATCGACTCGTTGTCGAGCGCGTAGTAGCGCACGCCGGCGCCGCTGCCCGATCCGAAAGTCGAGACCAGGTGATTGACCCACGCGGTGACGTCGGTCGTGGTCATCGGAATCGAGGTGTCGGCCGGGTTGTTGCCCTTGATGATCCAGTGGCCGAGGTAGCTGTCGAACTTGCAGTAGGTCGTGGTCGTGCCGACGCTGTCGCAGTAGCCGTTGCCGTCGTCGGCGCGGCAGTAGCTGATGTCGCCGTAGGTGCACTCGTTCTGGTCCTGCGGACCGTACTTGGCGATCGAGAAGCCACCGTGCTTCTGGCGATCGCCGAGCGGCTGCCAGCCGATCGTCGGCATGGTGATGATCGAGGCGCTGCCGGCGCTCTGGCCGATGAACACGAAGTGGTCGACCGTGCTGCGGCCCTGGCCGTCGTAGCTGTCCGGGATGTCCTGGTAGTAGTAGTCGCTGGCGGTGCTGTGCGAGTTCGCCGACCAGTTGTAGCGCGTCGTGCTGTTGCCGCCATTGCGGCGCAGCGGGAAGCGCAGGCTGGCCGCCTGGGCATCGTCGCCGAAGTTGACGCCGTAGATCAGCGGGCTGATCGGCTTGCGCGTCCCGGCGAAGTTCACCGTCGCCGACAGCGGAGCGCTCGCCAGCGCCTGGGTGCGCTCGTTGAACTGGATGTCGTCGATAAAGACCGCGGACTGGTTGGCGCCGCTGTCGTCCATGATGATCAGGCCGTCGAAGGCGCCGTGGGTCAGCGTCGTCGTGGCGTCGAAGTTCACCGTCACCTGGCGCCAGGTGTTCGAGGCGACACCGCCACCGGCGATGCTGCTATTGACCGTCGCCGTGGCGACCGAGATCGCGTTCGAGTAGGGGTTGTTGCGATCCTGCTGGCGCAGCGTCAGGTAGATGCGCAACTGCTGGCCGTTGCCGCTGCCGCCGTTGACCCAGAAGGTGAGCGACTGGAAGTCGGCGAAGCGGTGTGGCGTGTTGCGGTCGACGAGGTAGACGCCGCCGTAGTTGTCCGGCTCCATGCTGATCGAGCGGGTGCCGGAATGGACCGGCGTCGTGGCCGTCAGGTTGTGGGTGGTCCAGCTCGCGTCGTTGAGGCCGGCGAGCGGCGCATCGGCGTAGAACACCAGGGGAGCCGCCTGGGCGCTTGCCCCCAGGGCGGCGAACATCACTGCCAGCTGCCAACGCATGTCACGGCCTCGTCGTCGTCCCGATTCCTGCAATCCATCGGATTCCGGATGCAGGGCGGGTCACAGCCTAGTCGGCGCAGACCCGCACGGCTGTGCGGTGGGTCGCAGCTCGATCGTCACCGGAATCAGCATACGCCGCCGCCGGTGAGGATTTCGTCGAGGCGCTCGCGCGGCGGTGTCGCCGCGCAGCGCCTACTCGAAGCCGCTGCGGAACACCCCGTCGATGATGAACGGGTCTCCCTGGCCCACCTGCGGCACCGGCGGCGCCCCGTTGACGACGAGGCTGCGCAGTGGCGCTCCGACCACGATCTCGCGGCGGTTGATCGACACCTCGCGCCCGAAGCGGTCCCCCGCCCGACCGCCGGCGCCCCTCAGGGTCTGCTTCAGGGCCACGGCCTGCGTGGGCGTCGGCCGCAGCTGGAAGGCGAAGACCTTGCCGGGATAGGTGGGTCCGATGCCGGTCAGGAGTCCGGGCGCGCCGACCGCGATGATCTCGCCGTTGGTGGCGACCGCGGAGCCGGCCCCCTGATCGTCGCCGGCTTGCGGGATCAGCGTCGTCAGCGGACCCGGGACCGGTGGGGACTGATCGATCGTGTACGCGCCCGCGGCACCGCTGTTGCTGCCGGCGCTGGTGTCGGCGCCGGGCGCGCCGACCACCGCAACGCCGCCGCTGATCGCGACCGAGGTGCCGAACTTGTTGCCGGCCTGCTGCAGCAAGGCGTCCAGGATGGGCTGCGGCCCCTGGAAGGTGCTGGCGATGTAGTCGATCAGGTAGGCGGCGCCGGCCTGCGAATTGTTCGCGCCTTCCTGCGGCGCGCCGACAACCAGCGCGACGTCGTCCATCGCGATGGCGTCGCCGAAGCGGCCGTCGGTCACCCGGAACGGCGACGTCACCGTGAAGTCGGGTTCGGCCGTGTAGCTGGTGCCTGATTTGGGATAACGGAACACCGCGCCGGCCTTGCTGGTGCCGCTCACGGTACTGCCCGGTGCGGCGACGACGAGATCACCGTCGGGCGTCAGCGCCAGGCCGTCGCCGAACTCGCTGGGACCGACGCCGACCGCCGTCGTCGGCGGGTTGATCCGGGTGACCGGCGTCGCAGGGTTGCTGGTGTCGAGATCGGCCCAGCCGCCAGGGGTGTTCGGCCGATCATAGACATACACCACGCCGAGGTAGCCGCCGTTGCCGTCTCCGGGCGCGCCGATGATGATCCTCAGGCCGTCGGGGGTCATCACGACGGCGGAGCCGAACTTGTCGATCGGACTGGTCGTCGCCGCCTTGCCCTCCGGACGCGGCGGCGGCCCCAACGTGGCGACCCGCCGCCGGGCGCCATCGATCTCGTTCACCAGTCCCTTGGGGCCGCTCCGGCTCACCTGGGTGTCACCCTCGTAGAGGATGACGCGCCCACTGTTGTCGCCACCGCCGAAGGGGGCGCCGAGCGCGACCACGCCGACGTTGCCGTTGCTGAGCGACGACTGCGTCACCGCGGAACCGAGCTGGTCGCCGGCCTTGAGCTGGCCGTCCAGCAGCTGGTCGCCGGGCAACGAATCGCCGACCGCCACCGTCGTGCAGTCGACGTTGTAGACCAGGACGCTGCGGATCGGGTCGGTGGTCAGGCAGTGCAGCGCGGAGACCACGTCGGGCGCGTGCAGCGCCGGCAGCTGGCAGGTGGCGACGACGTCGGTGTAGCTGCCGGCCGCGACCGAGCTGGCGAAGACCAGGGACAGGCTCGGATCCGACGGTATGAAGGCGCAATTGAGGCCGAGGCTGCCGGTCCCGAGGTTGCTGATCCGGAGCTGGCGCGACTCCTGCGCGGTTCCCTCGTAGCCGGCGATGACGACATTGACGCCGTCCAGCAGCGAGGTCTGCACGTCGGTGATCTGGACGGCGCCGTTGGTGGTCTGGCAACTGCTCGGCGAGCCGATGCTGTCGGTGCAGGTCGCGCTCACGGCCAGCACGACGCTGCCGCCGGACGCGGTGGGATCGACGTCGATCGCCATGTCGCAGTAGCGGATGTCGTTCGACAGCGGCGATCCGGTCGGACCGACCTGGAGATGCAGCAGGTTGTCCGATATCCGCTGGCAGGTCGCGCCGCCGTATCCGGCCTGCGGGGCGTTCACGTTGAACTTGATGGCCCCGCCCGTGAAGCTGATGTCGGCCGACAGTTCCGAGGTGTCGCCATCGCCGTTGAACTGCACCGGCACCAGCACCCGCTTGCCGCGCAGGCCGATGACGGTCCCGACGGTCACCGCCGACGCGCTCGCCGTGCTCTTCGTCGCCGCGGCCGTGTCCGTGGGCGCCGCAATCAGCAGCGCGACGACCCAGAGCAAGACGCGACACGGAACCCCTTGCATGGCCGATTCTCCCGTTCCTTTCGACTCGCCCGTTGACCTGGACACTTTAGGACCTCCTTCCTCTCATCGCACGCCGCAAGGGCTCCGCGTTGCCTGCCCTGGCCACCTGACGCGCGCAGCGAGGGCGTAACCTGCTTCTACTCGAATCCGTCCGAGAACATCGCGTCTCCTCTCGGCAGCGCGAAAGGATCGGCGCGCCCGGTGTCGGTGAGCGCGGTGCCGTCGAACAGGGTCGCATCGGCCTTCGGCACGCCGACGATGGCCTGCTCCGGACCCAGCGCCAGCGAGCGGCCGAAGTCGTCGCCATCGCGGTCGCCGGCGTCCTCGAGCGTCGCCGTCGGGCTCTCCTGCATCGTGAAGCTGGCCTTCATCGGATAGGCATAGACCCTGCCGACGCCGCTGTGGCCCGCGCTGCTCCAGGCCGGCGCGCCGACGTAGATCGTGCTGGCGTTCGCCGCGATCGCGGAGCCGGCGCTCTGCGACGCACCCGTGCCTGGCAGCAGCAGGCCGACCTGGGCCGGTGCCGCCAGATTCCGGAATACCAGCACCGCACCCGCGTCGCTGCCGGCAGCGTTGTCGGCTCCCGGCGCCCCAGCCAGCAGCAGGTTGCCAGTGATCGCGAGTGCGCTTCCCAGTCGGTCGTTGGTCGCGAGCGACGACGTCGCGGCGAGCCGGGTTGTGGCACCGAAGGTCCCGGCGACATGGTCGATCCGGTAGACGTTGCCCGGCTTGATCGGGACCACGAGTTCACCCGGCGCTCCGACAAACACTGCCGAACTGGCGAGCGCCAGGGCTGCACCGAAACTGCCATTGCCGACCGCCCCCGGCGAACTGGCCGCTACTGGCGGATCGAACAGGCTCGCACCGGCAACACAGCTGCTGCCGTTGCGGGGATCGATGTTGCTTTCCGGGCACAGCCCGGCGAAGGCATACGCGAACACGGCACCCGCACCGGAGACGTTGCTCGCCGTCGAGCCTGGCGCGCCGACCAGCAGGTCGCCGCTGCCGGAATAGGCCACGGCGCTGCCGAAGCCGGCCGGCGTGATGCCGGGCAATGACGGCGCGTCGATGGTCTGCGGCAGGTCGAAGGTGGGTTCGAAGTTCGCCCAGCCGCCCGCAGGGCGCAGGTAGCGCAGCACGCGGCCAGGTCCGGCCGCGGCTCCGGTGGATGGCGCATTCGGCGCGCCGACGGCGATCTCTCCACCGTCTCCGCGGATCGCCACCGCCTGCCCGAGGAGGTCGGTGACCAGCGCGGCCACCGCCTTGCCGCGATGCTCGCCGGCGCGCTCTGGCGGCGACTCCAGGCTTGCCAGCGGCCGCAGAGCGGGACGCCCGTCGTCGCTGCCCCTGCCTGCGGTCTGCGCGCTCTCGTAGAGCGCCACTCGCCCATTGCCGTCGCTGCCGCCGAGCGGCGCACCGAGCGCCACCAGGGTGCCGCCGGAGACGTCCGCCAGCGCCGACGAGCGGCCTTGCTGCTCCCCGGATCGCTGCTGGTCGTTCAGCAGCTGCTCCGCCGACAGTTCCGCGCCGTCGGCGACCGCCTTGCAGAGCACGTCGTAGTACAGCACGGCGCGCATCGCGTCGTCGGTGGTGCAGTTGAGCGACGCCGCATACTGCTGCCCGAGCGGCGGCAGGTGGCACTGCAGGGTGAGTGTCCCGGTCTGGGTTGGCAGGATCGTGAGTGGCAGCGCCGGGGTCGCCGACAGTCTCAGGTTCGGATTGGTCGAGGTGAAGGTGCAGCCGTTGATCGTGCGGGTCGCGTTGCTGTCGTTGCTCACCCGCACCGCGAAGGACTTGTCGAGATCGCTGACGTGGCCGTCGATGACGATCCCCGCTCCCTCGCCCGGCTGCGTCGACACGGCCGCGACCGCCACGCGCCCGTCCGACTTCGCGCACAGCTTCGACACCAGGAACGCATCCAGGCAGTTCGCCTGGCCGATGCTCAGCGTCGAGGGACCGCTGGCCGCATTCGCGGGCACCGAGAACTGCAGGTCGCAGTAGCGCGTGTCGTTGGCCGGCAGCGCGCCGCCGAGGTTCGGGATCGTCACGTTGATCGCGTGGGACGCGGCCACCACCGTGCACCCACCGCCGGCAGCGCCGATGGAGCGCGGATTGAGCAGCCTGCTGGGGTCGTAGCTGATCTGCGCCGTCACCGACGTCGTCGTCCCCTCCCCCGCGAAACTCACCGGGACCGACACCACATGACCTCGGGTCACCGTACGCGAGCCCACGGTCAGCTTCGCGGTGGTCCCGGCTTGGCCCGGCGGGCAATTGAGCGGCCAGGTCCGTGTCCGCTGGGCGACGACCGGGCCATCGGTCTCGACACAGGTCAGGGTGGACGTGCGCTGGGTCGGCGTCAGCAGACAGCGAAGTCCCAGCGGCACCGCACCGACGCTCGCCATCACAGTCTGGTTGTTGCCGCCGACGATGGAGAACGCGGTGTCCGTCGGAGGGATCGAACAGGTCAGGTTCGCACTGCCGTCGCCCACTGCCCCTGATCCGGTTACCTGGATCACAGCGTTGGAAGCTGTGCCAGACGCGCCGGAGTTGAACACCACCGTGTTTCCCGGCGGCGGGTCATACGCCAACGTCGGCGGCACCGCGCTCGCAGGCGGACAAACGAGCGGCCAGTTCAGCTGTCGCTGCGCACCGCCCGGACTGCTGGTCTCGGTGCAGCTCAGGTTGCCGGATTGTGTCGTCGAGGTACGGGCGCAGGACACGACAATCGGGGCGGGAACCGCCCCGACATTCAGCGACTGACTGCCGCCGGAACCCAATTGCAGATTTCCACCGCTCACGCTGCACCCTACGCTGACGTTGCCGGTACCGCTGCCGACGCCGGTCACTGACACCGTCACCTGCCCGCTGGCCGGATCCCCGAGCTGCGTCGTCGAACCCGCCAGGGCGACGGTCGACCCGGACACCGGATTGAATCCCAGCGTCGGCGCCTGGTTGGCGTCGTTCACGAGATGCGTCTTGGCATTGACGCTGGCATCAAAATTCCCTTGCGCCCCGTAGACGACGGTGATGGTCTTCGTGCCGGAGGTCGTTGAGGTCAGCGCGCAGGTCGCGCTCCCCGCCGACAGGGCCTTGGTGTCGCTGGCGCCACTTCCGTCGTTGCACGTGATGACACCGTTGGGGGTCGTCGACTGCCCGCTTACCGTCACCGGCACGCTGTAGGACTGGCCGGTCAGACTCGGCTCCGGACTGATCGTCCCGATCGCGATCGACGTGGACTGGAGACTCACGGAGATCGAATACGACACGCTCGCGGAAAACGGGCCACCTACCGACGCGCTCGAGCTGTCGATCGCGGTCAACGAGAACGCCGACACACCTGGGGTGGTCGCGATTCCCGACAGCCCGCCGGAGGCAAGCAAGGTCATGCCTGCCGGGAGACTCCCCGCCGTGATCGTGTAGGTGAATGGCGCTGTGGTCCCGACGCCACTCGCGGTGACGGTCTGCGCATAGCTGACGCCGGACAGCGTCGCCGGCATGGACGACGGAGCGAATGAAATCGCAGGTGCCACGATCGTCTGCTGCAGGACCGAACTGCTGCCGGAGAAATTGTAGGCATCACCGGAGTAGGTCGCGGTGACGCTCCGGGTGCCGAGAGCCAGGTTGGACACCGTGCAGACCGCCGTCCGGCTGTTCAGTGCACCGGTCAGCGCGACGCCGCCACATCCTGAAATCAGCGTCGATCCGTCCCGAAAGTCGACGGTGCCGGGAACCGCCGGATATCCCGAGCTGCTGACCGAAGCCGTCAGCCTGACTGGCGTGTTGACCGTTGCCGGACTTCCATCGGACGCCAGCGTGACCGAGACCGGTTGCTTCGCGACGGTGATCGAATACGACTGCAAACCGCTGAACGGACCGCCGACGGACGTCGGCGAGCTGTCTGTGGCAGTCACCGTGAACGCGAACGTTCCCGACGATTGCGTCGTGCCGGACAACGCCCCCGACGCGCTCAGCGCAAGGCCCGACGGCAGCGCACCGGAAGTCACGGCGAACTGGAAAGGCCCAGTGGTCCCCGCCCCGCTTGCCGACAACTGCTGGGAATAGGCCGTGCCTGCGAACGTCCCTGGCAAACTGATCGGACTGAGGCCGATGGCCGGAGGGTTCACGGTCTGAGCGAGCGCAGCCGAGACGCTGCCTTCGAACAGGCCGTCCCCCGGGTAGGTGACCGTGATCAGGTGAGATCCACGGGACAGCGAGTTCGTCGTGCATTGCGCCGTGCCGCTCCGCGCGCTCACAGACAGTGGCATGGCGGCACAACCACCGATGACGTTGCCGTCGGCGCGGAAGTCGACGCTGCCGGTTCCGCCATCGCCGTTGAAGGAGACCGTCGCGGTCAACTGGAGCGGTTGCGAGTACACGGAAGGATTCGGCGTCGAATCGACCGTGGTGACGCTTTGCGCCGGATAGAGCACGAATGCGGGCGAAACGTGCGGCGCCGTGGTGTTGTCGCCGAGTTGCCCCACACTGTTGTTCCCCCAGCACTTCACTCGTCCGTCGACGATACGGGCACAACTGTGAGCCGTTCCGCCGGACGCGCCAGCGACTCCGGAAGCGAGTCCGGAAACGCCGACCGGCACCCATCGATCCGTCGTCGTCGTATCACCCAATTGCCCCTCGGAATTGTGCCCCCAGCAGCTCAGGGCGGTCCCGTTGGCGACGGCGCAGGTCAACCCGTTGGCGGCCGACACGCTGGTCACCGTCGAACCCATGCCGACGACATCGACCGGAACAAGTCGATTCGAGGTCGACCCGTCTCCAACCTGCCCAAAGCCGTTGTTCCCCCAGCACTTGAGCGCCCCGGATGTGGACGTTGCGCAGACGTGGCCCGCGCCGACCGATACGGTCGCCACGCCCGACGTCAGCCCCGGAACATCCACCGGCGTCAGTCGATCGACGCCCGAGCCGTCTCCGACGGAACCGAACTGGTTGCTTCCCCAACACTTCAGTCCACCGGAATCCATGACCGAACACGTGCCCAATGCGCCCGCAGCGATGACCGCGACGCCGGACGAAAGACCGACGACGTCGACGGGAACCGCGCTGTTGGTCGTGCTGTTGTTGCCCAGCTTTCCGTAGAGGTTGTTGCCCCAGCACTTGACCGCCCCACCGATCAGCAGCGCACAGGTGTGGAAATCAGCGGCCGCCACTGCAACAACGCCGCTGGCAAGCCCCACGACTTGTTGTGGCACCCCTGTATCCGTCCCGGACGTGCCATTTCCCAGCTCGCCGTAGCTATTTCTTCCCCAACAGGAGACACCGCCTCCGTTGCTGATCGCACAGGCGTGGAAGCGACCCACCGAGAGGGAAACCACTCCCGGCGACAATCCGACCACGTCGACCGGCGTCAAACGGGTCGTACTGGTTCCGTCGCCCAGCTGAAAATATTGATTGCCGCCCCAGCACTTGACGATCCCCGCGGTGGTCAGGACGCATCCGAAATCGTCGCCGACGTCCAAGGACGTCACATTCGTCAACTGCAGCAGGCCGGAATTCGTTTGCGCGAGGAACTTCGAGGCGGGTGCCGAATCGCTGTCACCCCCATCGAATCGCGCCACTTCCAGCATGCCGCTAAACGCTCGATCCAGGCCACCGCGTCGATCGCCATCGCCGGCCTCCATCGACATCGGCGGTGGTGCGGAGGATCGATCGACCCCCGCCAATGCGGACCACGACCCCAGCAGTGCGACGGAGAGCAGCGAAATTTCACGAATCCATGCAGCCGCCGGGCGGGCGGGCGTTGCGGCACCAGGGTCGGGGTTGGCCTGTGCTGAAGAGTTCCCACCCATTTGCATCACTCCTGAACGAAATGACGGCGGACTGTCGTGCGCGCTCGGCGATGAATGGTCCTTCGCCGGGACGATCCCATGCGACTGGGCGATCCGCGCCTGCAGGTCATTCGAATCCGTCCCCGAACGTCAGATCCGGCTTCGCCAGCACGAACGGATCGGCGCGGCCGGTGTCGGTGAGCGTCGTTCCGTCGAACAACGTGGCGTCGGCCTTGGGGACCCCGACCACGGCCTGTTCGAACCCCACCGCCAGCGAGCGACCGAAGTCGTCGCCGTCGCGATTCACGACGTCGTCCAGCGTCGCGGTCGGACTCTCCTGCAGGGTATAGCTGGCCTTCACGGGAAACGCGTACACCCGCCCGACGCCGGTGTGGCCGGGCGTGTTGAAGGTGGGGGCCCCGACGTAGATCGTGTCGGCGTTGGCCGCGATCGCCGAGCCCGCCGACTGCGTCGCACCGTTCCCCGGCAGCAGCAGGCCGACCTGGGTCGGCGCCGCCAGGTTCCGGAACACCAGCACCGCGCCTGCATCGGTGCCGGCGGCGTTGTCCGCTCCCGGCGCGCCGACCAGCAGCAGGTCGCCGCTGATCGCCAGCGCGCTGCCGAACTTGTCGTTGCTCGCCAGCGGCGAGGTCGTGGCGAGACGGGTCCGGGTGCCGAACGTTCCCAGGATGTAGTCGATGCGATAGACGTTGCCCGGCTTGATCGTGCTCGCGAGTTCCGCCGGTGCGCCAACGAACACTTCCGATCCCGACACCGCCAGCGCCGCACCGAAGTTGCCATTGCCGGCCGGCGTCGGCGACGTGACGGCCACCGGCGGATCGAACAGGCTCGCGCCGGGAGTGCAGGCGCCGCCGCTGGCGGGATCGATGCCGCTGCCCGGGCACTGCCCGGCGAACGGGAAGGCGACGACCGCACCGGCGCCGGACGTTCCGTTGGCCGTGGAGCCCGGCGCACCCGCGAGCAGGTCGCCCGTGGCGGAGTAGGCAAGCACACTGCCGAAGCCACTCAGCGAGATGCCCTGCGGGGTCGGCGCGTCCATCACGACCGGCGGATCGAACACCGGATCGAAGTTCGCCCACCCGCCCGCCGGGCGGACGTAGCGGTACACGCGACCGGGGCCGGCCGGACCGTTGTTCGTCGGGGCGTTCGGCGCGCCGACTGCCACCTCGCCACCGTCGGCGCGGATCGCGACGGCCTGGCCGAGCAGGTCGGTGACGAGTGCGGCCACCGCCTTGCTGCGCCGCTCGCCGTCGCGAGCCGTCGGCGACTCCAGCGTGGCCAGCAATCGCAGCCCGGGGCGGCCATCGAACCTGCCCTTGCCTGCGCCCGGAGCGCTCTCGTACAGCGCCACCCGACCGTTGCCGTCGCCACCGCCGAGCGGTGCCCCCAGTGCGACGAGGCTGTTGCCGGCGCTGTTCGCCATGGCCGCCGACCGGCCTTCCTGCTCGCCGGAGCGCTGCTGGTCGTTCAGCAGCTGGTCGGAGGGCAGTTCCGCGCCATCGGCGAAGGTCCTGCAGACGACGTCGTAGTAGATGAGGGCCCGCATCGGATCGTCGGTGGTGCAGCTGAGCGATGCCGCGTACTGCTGGTTGATCGGCGGCAGATGGCACGCGAGGGTGAGCGTGCCCTTCTGGGCCGGCAGGATCGTCAGCGGCAGCGCCGGCGTGGCCGCGAGGCTGAGATCGGGATGGCCCGACGTGAACGTGCACGCGTTGATCCGACGGTTCGCGGCGCTGTTGTTGCTCACCTGCACCGCGTAGACCTTGTCGACGTCGCTGACGTGACCGCCGATGACGATCGCAGCACCGTCGCCGGGCAGCGGCGCCAGTGCCGCCACGGCCACCCGCCCGTCGGCCTTGGAGCACTGCCGGTTCACCAGTGCCGCGTCCTGGCAGTTCGCCTGGCCGATGGACAGCGCCGACGCCCCACTCGGTGCGTTCGCCGCCACGTCGAACTGCAGGTCGCAGTAGCGGGTGTCGGCGACCGGGAGCGCGCCGCCAAGGTTCGGGATGCTCACATTGATGACGTGCGACGCCGCCACCACCGTGCACTGTCCGCCGCCAGCTCCGGCGGCACGCGGATTGCCGAGGACGGCGTTGTCGTAGTTGATCTGTGCCGTCACCGACACCGTCGACGACCCGCTCGGCGGCGTCTCGCCCGCGAAGCTCACCGGCACGGACACGACCTGGCCGCGGGTCGCCGTGCGCGAGCCGACGGTCAGCTTCGCGGTGGTCCCGATCTGGCCGGGCGGGCAGGTCAGCGGCCAGTTCCACGATCGCTGCGCGAGCACCGGCCCTTCGGTCTCGACACAGGTCAACGTCGACGTGCGCTGCGTCGGCGACAGCGCGCAGCGCAGGCCGATCGGCAGTCCTCCGGAGCCTGCCGTGACGGTCTGACCATTGCCGCTGACGATCGAGAATGCGGTGTCCGCCGGCGGAATCGTGCAGTTCACCGTGGTGCTGCCGTTGCCCACGGCGCCCGCCCCTGTCACCTGGATCGACGCGAGGGACGGCGAGCCCGAGGTTCCGGTCGGAAAGACCACGGCGTTCCCCGGCGCCGGGCTGTAGGTCAGCGTCGGCGGAACGGCGGTGGCGGCCGGGCACCGCAGGGGCCAGCTCAGGGTGCGCTGGTTGGCGCCGGGATTGCTGGTCTCGGTGCAGTTCAAGGCCATGCCCGGACCGCTCTGTTCGGCCGCCAGCCGGGTGCAGCCCACCACGATCGGGCTGCCGGCATCGCCGACGTTGTAGCTCACGCTGGCGGTCGAGTTCAGCGTGAAGTTGCCTCCGGTCACGCTGCAGCCGAGGCTGACATTGCCGTTGCCGAGGCCGCCGCCCACCGTCACCGCGACTTGTCCGGCCGCCGGATCGCCGAGCTGGGTCGCGGGGCCGGTCAGGTCCACGGCCGTGCCCGGATTGGGGGTGTAGGTCGGAACCGGCGCCTGATTGCTGTCGTTCACCACGTGCGGCTTCGTCTGCAGGTTGGCCTCGAAGTTGCCCTGCGTGTTGTACAGCGCAGTGATCGTCTTGGTGCCGATCGAGCTGGAGGTGATGACGCACGTCGCGCTTCCGGAATTCAGGATCCGGGTGTCGCTGCCGCCGGTGCCATCCGAACAGACGACGGCACCGTTGGGCACCGTGACCTGGCCGGTCACGACGACCGGAACCGAATAGCTCTGGCCCACCACGCTGGGCTCCGGACTGATGGTTCCGATCGTCACGGTGGTCGTCTGCAGGGAGGTCGTCACCGTGTACGCTCTCGACACGCTGAACGCTCCCCCGGACGCGGAGGTCACCGAAGAATCGACGCCAGTGATCGTGAAGTTGAACGTCGACGGCGTGTTCGGAACGCCCGACAGCTGACCGTTGGAGAGCAGGGTGAGGCCGTTGGGGAGGCTTCCGGCGCTGAGCGAATAGGTCAGCGGCGCCACGGTACCGGACCCGGACACCGCGAAGGTCGCGCTGTAGCTGACGCCGGCCAAGGCGTTGGGAAGGGTCGACGGAGTGAGGTCGAGGACGGGCGCGGTGACGACGAGCGTGCTCGCATCCGTGGTTCCGACGAAGTTCTGGGTATCGCCGAGATAGCGTGCGACCAGCGAATGCGATCCGACCCGCAGTGCGGAGGTCGTGCAGGTCGCCGTTCGCGTATTCAAGCCTCCGACGACGGCGACTGCGGAGCAGCCGGGCATCGGCGCGCCGTTGTCGTAGAAGTCGACCTTGCCCGGCTGCCCCGGAAATCCGAGCGTGGCGACCGAAGCGGTGATCGACACCGCGGTATTGGCCTGCACCGGACCCGCGGGCGACAGCGACAGACTGGCGGTGACGTCGCGACGATTGTCGTACCGCGCGATCGCCATGCTCGGGACGCCGCCGGCGACGGAGAAGCTGCCGCCGATGTAGGTCGCCGTTCCCACGGCGGAGAGGGTATAGACGGGGCCGTTCACGCCATTGACGCCGTCGCCTGGCAGCGGGCGCCACGACAGGGTGCTCGTGTTGAAGATGGCGACGCGTCTCGCGGATGCCCCGCCGGCATTGAGGAAGCTTCCCCCGACGAACGCGTCCGAACCGGAAATCGATATCGCTTCGACGATGCCGTCGACGCCATTGGCCGCGCCGCTGCCGAGCGTGCTCCAGGCCTGTGTCGTCGTGTCGAAGCGAGCGATGTTCGCTGCCGCCTGCCCGCCCGCCGTCGTGAAGTTTCCGCCGGCATACACGTAGTTTCCGGACACGGCGAGTGCTCGCACCTGTCCGCCGACACCATTGGCCGACCCGGTCCCCAGGCTGGACCAGGTCTGCGAATTCAGGTCGAAGCGTGCGATGCGATTGGCCGTTGCGCCGCCGGCCAGGGTGAACGAGCCGCCGACATAGACGTACTGCCCGGATGTCGCGACGGCATAGACGGAGTTGTTGACCCCGTTGGCGCTGCCTGTACCCAGCGAATTCCAGGTCTGCGCCGTCAGGTTGTACCTCGCGACGCGCAACATGGAATTGGTCGTCGGGTAGGGGGCCTGGACGAAATCGCCGCCGAGGAACACGTCCTGCCCGGAAACGGCGATCGCCCGGACCAGGCTGTTGGTGCCGTTGTTCGCCCCCGACGACAGCGGCAGCCAGCTCTGCGATGACAGGTTGAACCGCGCGACCAGGTTGAGGCCGGTATCGCCGGCCTGCTGGAAGCTGCCTCCCGCGAATACATCCGTCGCCGTGGTGTCGATCGCCATCGCGCAGGGGCTCGGGTACGCGTAGCACACCGACGACCCGGCATTGGTCAGCCCGTTGACGGCGCCGTTCCCGACGACGGTCCACTTGCCCTGGCCGATGTCGAACCGCGCGAAATTGTTGGCGGGAACGTCTCCCGCCAGCGTGAAATCGCCGCCGGCGTAGACCTCCGTGGCGGACGCCTTGATCGCACTCACGCCCTGGATCGCACCGAAAACGACGCCGTTGCTGGTGCCGACGCCGAGTCCGGACCACAGTTGCGTCGCCGGCGTGTAGCGCGCGACCCCCCGGGAGATGACTCCGCCCGACTGGGTGAAATTCCCGGCGACATAGATCTCCGTCGTGCGATTGACGATCGCCCGGACGGTGAGGTTCGCGCCGTTGGCCGAACCGGTGCCGAGGCTGTCCCAGGACTGGGAAGCGAATTGGAATCGAGCGATGCGGTTCGCCGCAACCGTGCCCGCCGAGCTGAACGATCCGCCGACGTAGAGTTCGGAACTGCCGGGAACTACCGCATAGACCGTCGAGCCGGTGCCGTTCGACGTGCCGGCACCGATGCCCTGCCAGCTCTGGGTGCCGATATCGAAACTGGCCACATTGTTGGCGGCTTTCGTCCCCGCCAGCGTAAAGCTGCCGCCGACGTAGACGCGGGAGCCGAAGGTCGCGAGCGCGTATGCCGTTCCATTGAGCCCGTTCTCGCTGCCGGTTCCCACCGAGGACCAGGTCTGCGTCGTCGTGTCGAACCGGGCGATCTTGTTGGCGGTGACGCCACCGGCGGCCGACAATGTACCGGCCACGTAGACATCGGTGCCGTTCAGCGCGATCGCGTTGACGCCGCCCGTCACGCCGTTGGCGCTCCCCGTCCCGAGACTGGACCAGGAATTCGTCGCGATGTCGTAACGCGCCACGCGATTCGCGGAGACCCCGTCCGCGAAGGAAAACGAACCCGTGACGAATACCGTGGTCGCGTTCATCGCGATGCCGGTGACCGGGTTGTTGACGCCGTTGTTCGCGCTGCTCCCCATCGGAGACCAGGAGCGGGTCGACAGATCGTAGAGCGCGATGTTCCGCGCGACGACCACGCTGTTCCTGCTGTAGCCACTGCTGACGACGATCCGGTTTCCATTCACCGCCAGCGCGTCGATGGCATAGTCCGTGCCCTCGGCGCCGCTGGCTTCACTGAGCGGCGCGAACACGCCCGAATTCGGGTCCCAGATCGCGACGAACGTCGCCTGGACGTTGCCGCACATGTGAAACAGGCCGCCGACGACGATTCGTCCGTCGTCGAGCGGCGCCATCGCCTTGACCGCGTTGTCGCAGCCGATCGCAACTCCGAACTGGCGGTCCCAACGGGACGCATCGTCGACCGCGTTCTTCGAGGCACCGGAGCGCGTCGAACCGGACTTGGCGGCGTCGTCGCGGCCGGGTGGAACCGCCCTCGCCGGGCGCGGCAGCGATTCGACGGCGGACGGCCGGTTCCTGTCGGCGCCGGCATCCAGGGCGATGGCGCCGCCGTCGGTGGAGACGGGATCCCGGGCTTGCCGAGCGGCGAGCATCGTCGGCACGGATGCCGTCGCCAGAACCAGCAACGCCATCGACATCAGGGACACTCGCGACATGACTTCCCCACATCACGTGAACGGTCAAGGAAAGGTGCCGCGAGGGGGCCCAATCTCTCACCGGCGGCGCTGCCACATTGACAGAAGTTCAGACTCGGCCGATGTAAAAGTCCTATTCGAGCCCCTTCCTGAACACCGCATCCAGCCATCCGCCCACCGGCCTGCACCGAAGGTCTCCTCCTCCCCCGCTTCGACGCACGCAACGGATCCGCCCTCTGTGCCGTTGCGCCCCCTACACCAGCCCCCGCTCCGCCATCGACAGCGGCTCGCCGTGGCCGACGATGAAGTGGTCGAGCAGGCGGACGTCGACCAGGGTCAGGGCCTCGCGCAGGCGGCGGGTCAGGGCGATGTCGGCGGCGCTGGGTTCGCGGTAGCCCGAGGGATGGTTGTGGGCCACGATCAGCGCCGCGGCGGTCAGCTCGAGGCAGCGCCGCACCACTTCGCGCGGGTGGACGTCGGCGGCATCGATGGTCCCGCGGAACAGCTCCTCGCAGGCGATCAGCCGGTGGCGCTGGTCGAGGAACAGCGCCATGAAGACTTCCGCGGGCCGATCCTGCAGGCGGGCCCGGAGGTAGTCCCGGCAGTGCGCCGGATCACGGATGGTGTCGCGCTCGCGCAGTTCCTCGGCGATGCAGCGCCGGCCGAGCTCGAACGCCGCGATCAGGCCGGCGCGCCGCGCCGGCCCGATGCCGCGGCGAAGGACCGCGCCGCGGGCCAGCGCCGCCGCCAGCGCCCGGAGCCCCCCATGGTCGGCGTGCAGTGCCTGGGCGAGGCCGACGGCATTGTGCTCGCGGGTGCCGCCACCCAGCAGCACGGCCAGCAGCTCGGCGTCGGTCAGGTGTTCCGCGGTCCCGCCGAGCAGGCGTTCCCGCGGCCGTTCTTCCGGGGGCAGTTCGATCATTCGCATGGCGCCAGTGTGGCGCCGGCAACCGCGCCGCGCTGCCGTCGCAGGCGCGTCGTCCGGTAAGATTCCGCTGCTTTTGTCTGTAGGAAATCTCGGATGGCTACTCTCACCGGTCGGAACATCCTGCTGGGCGTGTCCGGCGGCATCGCCGCGTACAAGGCGGCCGACCTCGTGCGGCGCCTGCGCGACGCCGGCGCCGCCGTGCGAGTGGTGCTGACCGACAACGCCGCGCGCTTCGTGACCGCATTGACCTTTCAGGCGCTGTCCGGCGAGCCGGTGCGGCAGTCGGCCTGGGACGAGGCGGCCGAAGCCGCGATGGGCCACATCGAACTCGCGCGCTGGGCCGACCTGGTCCTGGTCGCACCGGCCAGTGCCGACCGCCTGGCGAAACTCGCCGGCGGTATCGCCGACGACCTGCTCGGCACCTGCGTGCTGGCGGCCGCCGACAAGCCGCTGCTGCTGGCGCCGGCGATGAACCAGGCGATGTGGCGGCATCCGGCGGTCGTGGCGAACGTCGCCACGCTCGCCGCCCGCGGGGTCGCGTTCGTCGGCCCCGACTCCGGCGACCAGGCCTGTGGCGACGTCGGCGCCGGGCGGATGAGCGAACCGCTGGCGATCGTCGACGCCGTCGCCGACCGTCTCGCGACCCGCGACGACTTTCGCGGCTTCAAGCTGGTGATCAGCGCCGGCCCGACCTACGAGGACATCGACCCGGTGCGTTTCATCGGCAACCGCAGCTCGGGCCGGATGGGATTCGCGATCGCCGACGCGGCCGCGCGCCGCGGCGCCGAAGTCGTGCTGGTCGCCGGTCCGGTCAAGGTGCCGACCCCGGCGGGCGTGACCCGGATCGACGTCCGCAACGCTGCCCAGATGCGCGCCGCCGTGCTCGCCGCGATGCCGGGGTGCACGGTCTACGTCGGCGCCGCCGCGGTCGCCGACTACACCCCGGCCGCCCCCTACGACCGGAAGTTCAAGAAGACCAGCGCCGGCGAGCTCACGCTGGCTCTGACCCGCACGCCGGACATCCTGTCGGAAGTCGCGGCGCGGCCAGACCGCCCCTTCGTCCTCGGCTTCGCCGCCGAGACCCACGATGTGCTGGCCTACGCCCGCGACAAGCTGGAACGGAAGAAGCTCGATCTGATTGCCGCCAACCAGGTCGGCAGCCCCGGCTGCGCCTTCGATGCCGACGACAACGAGATCACCCTGCTCTGGCCGGACGGCCAGCGGATCCTGGCCCGAGACAGCAAGGCGGTCCTGGCCCATCGCCTGCTCGACGCGGTGCTGGAACGCCGGGCCGCCATCGCGGGGCCGGCACGATGACCGGCGGAACGATGATCGACATCGAGCTGAAGATCCTCGACCCGCGCATCGGCCGCGACGTCGAGCTGCCGGCCTACGCCACCCCGGGTTCCGCGGGCATGGACCTGCGCGCCGCGATCGACGCGCCGCTGGAACTCGCTCCCGGGGATACCCGGCTGTTGCCGTCCGGCATCGCCATTCACGTGCGCGACCCGGCCTATGCCGCGGTGATCCTGCCGCGCTCCGGTCTCGGCCACAAGCACGGCATCGTGCTGGGCAATCTCACCGGCCTGATCGACTCGGACTACCAGGGCCCGCTGATGATCTCGTGCTGGAACCGTTCCAACGCGCCCTTTACCATCCAGCCGCTGGAACGAATCGCCCAGCTCGTCGTCGTGCCGGTGGCACGCGCGCGCTTCGCCGTGGTGGCGGAGTTCGACCGCAGCGAGCGCGGCGACGGCGGATTCGGCTCGACTGGGCGCGGATGATCGGATAAGGACGCAACGTGGCGAAGGGAAACACTGCGCTGGAAGCGGCGCTTGCCCGTCAAGGGCCAGAGGCCGGCAAGACCACTCCGATCCGCTATGCGGTGACGCTGGCCGTCGCGGTCCTCGCGATCCTCGGCCTGTGCAGCCTGGCACAGGGCCTGACCGTCGCCCGCGAGAACTCCACCCTCACCCGGCTGAGGGAGGCCCAGGGCAAGCTGGTCGTCCTGATCGGCGAAGCGGTGAAGGAGGAACAGCGCAAGCTGAAGGTGCTGCTCACCGATGAGGAGCTGATCCGGGCACTGACCGTGGTCGATGAGCCCGGCCGCCTGCGCGCCTCGGTGCGGGTGAAGCAGCTGAACAGCGAAATCGTCCGCGCGGAGTTCTACGCCCCCGACCTGCCGGAACTGTTCACCTCGGACCTCAAGGAATTCGGCTACGCGAAGGCCGACATGCTCGCTCAGGCCCGGGCCGCGGCGGACGGCATGGCGCCGGTCCAGGTCCACCCCGACGAGAGCGACAAGAAGCGCCTGGCGCTGGTGCAGGCCATCGGCAAGGACCAACGGGTCGCCTACGCCTACGTCCTGATGCCGGCTGAACCGCTGTGGCAAAAGGTGGACGAGCTCGACATCGGCGGCGGACGCGTGGCGATCTTCCAGGGGGGACGCCTGTCGACCAACGCCGTCCACGAACTCGGCAGCATGACCGGCTACGAGATCGCCGAGACCGACAACAAGGCGGTGCCACAGAGCCTGTTCCGCGTACAGATCGACGTGCCGCGTCTCTTCGAGATCGGCCAGGTGCTGTCGGTCTTCGACTCCCGCAAGGTCCCCCTGCTGCTGACCAGCGGCGTCCTGCTGCTGATCGCGGCGTTCGCGCTGAACCTGATCTGGAACTACGGGTTCGCGCCCGACGCGAAGCAGCGCAAGGCGCCGGCGTGGGTGGAGGCGCTGCGCGGCCTGAAGAGCCGGAGCCGTGCCGCCGCCGCTGCCGCGACGGCCGCCGAACCGACCTTTGCCGACGAACTGGCGGCCGCCGCGGGCGGCGACGCACCGGCGCCGGCGCGCCCTCGCCGGGCCGCCGCTGCCGCCGGAATGGAAGGCGTCGAAGTCGTGGAGGACATGCCGGAACCGGCGGCGCCGGCAGCCTCGGCGAAACCGGTATCGATCGAGCGCTCGATGTTCCGGGCCTACGACATCCGCGGCGTGGTCGGCAAGTCGCTGACACCGGAAGTGGCGCGGGCCATCGGTCAGTCGATCGGCAGCATGGCGCGCGACCTCGGCCTCCGCGAGGTGTGCGTCGGTCGCGATGGACGCGAATCCGGCCCACAGCTCGCCGGCGCCCTGATCACCGGCCTGCGCCAGGCCGGCATCGACGTCACCGACGTCGGCATGGTGCCGACCCCGGTGCTCTATTTCGCCACCTACCAGCTCAATACCGGTTCCGGCGTGATGGTGACCGGTTCGCACAATCCGCCGGAATACAACGGCTTCAAGATCGTCCTCGGCGGACAGACGCTCGCGGAGGAGATGATCCAGGAAGTGTTCGCCCGGATCGTCGAAGGTCGGCTGACCACGGGGTCCGGCGGGCTGACCCAGATCGACGTGAAGAACGACTACATCGAGCGCGTGGTCGGCGACGTCCAGGTCGAGCGCAGCCTGAAGATCGTGGTCGATGCCGGCAACGGCGTCGCCGGCGAGGTCGGGCCGAAGGTGCTCGAAGGCATCGGCTGCGAAGTGATCCCGCTGTACTGCGAGGTCGACGGGCAGTTCCCGAACCACCACCCCGACCCGTCCGATCCGCACAACCTCGCGGACCTGATCAACTCGGTGAAGCAGTTCGGCGCGGATCTCGGCGTCGCCTTCGACGGCGACGGCGACCGCCTTGGCGTGGTCACCGCGCAGGGCGAGATCATCTACCCCGACCGCACCCTGATGCTGTTCGCCGCCGACGTGCTGATGCGCAATCCGGGCGCCCCGATCATCTACGACGTCAAGTGCACCGGTCACCTGCAGAACGTGATCCTGCGCCACGGCGGCAGCCCGATCATGTGGAAGACCGGGCACTCGCTGATCAAGGCGAAGATGCGCGAGGAAGGCGCGGAACTGGCCGGCGAGATGAGCGGCCACTTCTTCTTCAAGGAACGCTGGTACGGCTTCGACGACGGCATCTACGCCGCGGCCCGCCTGTGCGAGATCGTCGCCGCCGACGGCCGCCCCCCGCAGGAGATCTTCGACGAACTGCCGAAGGGCGTGTCGACGCCGGAGATCAAGATCCCGATGGAGGAAGGCAAGCACTACGCCTTCGTCGCGAAATTCCGCGACCGCGCCAATTTCCCCGGGGCGCGGGTGTCGATGATCGACGGCGTAAGGGCCGACTTCAACGACGGCTGGGGCCTGGTGCGCTGCTCCAACACCACGCCATCGCTGGTGCTGCGCTTCGACGCGGACACCACGGCGGCACTGGACCGGATCCAGGCCGCCTACCGCGAACAGATGCTGATGGTCGACCCGTCGCTGCCGATCCCGTTCTGATCGGCGGCGGCGCAGCGACTACTTCTTCGGCTGATCGCGCTGCTTGGCGCGTTCTTCCATCTCCGCCTTGAGGCGGTCGTAGCGCGTGATCCGATCGTCGTACTTCTTCTGCACCGCATCGCGGTCGAGCTTGCGCTTCTCGATGTAGGACAGCTGCCCCTTGATGCGCGAGCGCACCACGTCGATGTTCTTCTGCGTGGCTTCCTGGACGCTGCGTCCGCCACGCTCCTGGTCGGCGGCGGCGGACAGGTACTTGGTCAGCTCGGCTTCCTGCTGCTTGCGCGACATCTCGGTGGTGGCGATGTCGCTGTCGATGCCCTTGATCTCCGCGTCCCGCGCGCGCCGGATGTCGTCGCTGCTGGTGTAGGACTGCATCAGGATCTTGTCGTTGTTGTCCTTGTCGTCGCGCGCCTTCTTCGCCTCCGCTTCCTCGGCGGCGCGCTTCTTGTCGGCCTCGATCTCCTCGGGCGTCTTGGCGCGGTCGATCGTCCGGACCGAGACGCCCTGGTCGTTGATCTGCGCGCCGCCGCCGGTGCACTTGGCCGGATCGAAGGACTCGGTGTAGGTCACGGCGCCACTGGCGTCGACGCACTTGTAGGTGCGGCGTCCCCCGGCCTTCTTGCCGGGCGCGTCGGCGGCGAGCGCCGGTACGGACAGCAGCAGGGTGACGGCGATGGCGATGTTCCAGGCGGCGGGGCGCGTGCGCACCATGTGGGTCGAACCTCCGGCGTTGACGTTGAAACGCCGGCGACGAATGTCCCCGGCAGGGCTATTGGATGGTATTGCGATGAACCTCCGCTGTCTGCGGCCGGTGGGCGACGGCGGCGCCCGCCGGCCGGTTGCGAGCGCAAAGTTTGGTGTCCGTTCATCGTGCCCGACCGGCTTTCACTACCATGCGGCCCCCGTCGCAGACCCCGCTGACGACGCGAGAAAACCCATGGAGAAATGCATGTTCAAGCAATTGGTTGTGGCTGTCCTGGCACTGGCCCCGCTGGCCTCGTTCGCCGCCGACGGCTGGAGCGGTACCGGCGAATTCGGATTCGTGATGTCGCGCGGCAACGCCGACACCGACACCCTCAATGCCAAGCTGGCGCTGAAGCACGAGGACGCGGAGTGGCTGCAGGACGGCTACATCCTCGGACTGCGTTCGCGCACCAACGGCGACACCAGCGCGCAGCGCTTCGAGGTCGGCGCCAAGGCCGGCTACAAGCTCGACGAGAAGAGCTACCTGTTCGGCGCGACCCGCTACGAGAATGACGACTTCGCGCCCTACGACTACCAGAGCACCTTCGCGGTCGGCTACGGCTACAAGGCGATCAACAGCGAGGCGACCAAGCTGTCGCTCGAAATCGGCCCCGGCTACAAGCGGGTCAAGCCGATCAACGACGACAGCCAGGGCAAGGGCTTCGGCCGCGGCTTCGTCGACTTCAAGCACAAGCTGACCGAGACCACCGACCTGATCGACACGCTGCTGGTCGAAGGCGCCTCCGACAACACCTTCATCCAGAACGACTTCGGCGTGCAGGTGAAGATCAACAGCTCGCTCGCGCTGAAGGCCGCGCTGCAGGTGCGCCACAACTCCGACGTTCCGGCCGGTGTCGACAAGACCGATACCCTGACCACCCTCAACGTGGTCTACGGCTTCAAGTAAGCGCGGAACTGCGACCCGGCAGGCTGCGCCTGCCGGGTCGCGGATGCCGTAGGGCGCGCACTGCGCGCCATCGCGAGGCGCCTGGGAAGGACTGCCGCTATCGACGAGGAGCGGTGGTAGGGCGCGCACTGCGCGCCATCGCGAGGCGCCTGGGAAGAGCAGCCGCTGTCGGCGACGAGCGGTGGTAGGGCGCTTCTCGCGATGGCGCGCGGTGCGCGCCCTATGTGTGGACTCGCCCCCTCGGTCAACTGCTGTGTTGCTTTGCCGGACAAACGGCTGCGTCTATGTGTAAGGCCTCTGCGAGGTGGTCGTCTGACCACGGG
>JBGAPI010000006.1:0-149953 GCA_044221335.1 Ahniellaceae bacterium | reverse complement strand
CCGACCAAGCGACCGCAGAATCGCTGCGTGGCGACCCCGCCGCGCGCGAGCTTGCGCGGATGACGGCAGCCACGGCCTCGATCCGACGCCGGGGATCGACTCCGCCATCGACACGACGCGGATCACGCCCGTCGCCGACCTGTCGATCGCGAAGTCCGACTCGCTCGATCCGGTCAATGCCGGCAGCAATATCACCTGGTCGATCACGGTCGCCAACGCAGGACCCAGTGCGGCGGCCGCTGCCAGCTGGAGTGACGCGCTGCCCGCGTCGACCAGTTTCGTCTCGCTGGTCAGCGCGGCAGGCTGGAGCTGCTCGACGCCCGCGGTGGGTGCCAACGGCACGATCAGCTGCAGCTACGCGAGTTTCGCCGCAGGCAGTGCGGGCTTCACGAGACGACAGTGCCGAGCTGATCGAGCCGGTCGGATTCGACGGGATGTTCAAGGACGGATTCGAGTAGCGCTCGAGGGCACTCGCAATGACGGCCTCCGCCGTCATTGCGAGGCGTCGGACGTTGCTTCTCGCGTGCGGTAGCAACGCTCGCTTTCGGGGACGGAAAGCCAACTCCGCAACGATGAGCGAGGGGCCCTCGCCCGCCGGAGGGGCCGCGTCGGCGCAGTGGACGGAGGGACAGCGGCTGGTCAAGACCTCGCCGGCTCAATGCCTTCCATTGCCCGTCCTCGGCAGCATCGCCGGCCTCCAGTGACGTGCCGGGGACCTAGCCCGACGCTTTCGCGCTCAGCCCCTCGAGCCGCTTCGCCGCGGCCGCTTCCAGCGTCGGGAACCTCTGGCCCTCCGGCAGCGCGCGGTACAACGCCAGGACCTCTTCGACGACGGCGCGTGCCGCGTCGCGCTGGCCCATCTTCTCGAGGATGGTCGCCTTGTTGGAGAGGATGTTGCCCTTGCGCTCGCCGTAGGCCTTGGGCAGGGCGCGATCGACGGCTGCGAGCGCTTCCGGGTATTCGCCCAGACGGAGGTGGACGACGGCCAGCCGGGCCGGCGGGTTGTAGTCGTCCGGCAGCGCCTTCTCGCTCGCGACCAGCAGCGCCTTCGCTTCGGCGTCGTGGTGCAGGTACAGGTGGGTCTCGGCGCGCGCCCAGTCGTAGGTCGATCTCGCGGTGGCGTCCGGCGCCGCCGCGGCCGCAGGTTCGAGCACGGCGAGGCGCTTCTCGGCGGCGGCGCGCGCTCCGGCGTCGTCGTGCAGCTGCTCGCGCATTCCCCAGATCTGCCGCCAGTAGTCGCTGCGGTCGTCCGCCGACATCGCCACCGTCGAGTCGCTCGCGAACGCGGTCAGCAGTGCCTCCGTGCGCTTGAGCAGGCTGGCGCGACGCGGATCCGCCTCGGGCAATTCGTCGGCGCAGCCGTTGGCGGTGTACACCAGGGGCACCGTGTTCGCCGGCACCGAGTCGTCCGGATGGGCGAAGGCCAGTTCGACGCAGCCGGCGTAGTCCTTGTTCGCCTGCAGCGCGGCGGCCTGGTAGCCCAGTGCTTCGCCGCGCCTGCTGCCGTCCGACTTCGCGGCCGCGTCAGCGTAGAGCTTCGCGGCGTCGGCGAATTTTCCGGCGAGCTGCGCGACCAGCCCCTGGTGCATCAGCGAGCGCGGATCGTTGGGGTCGCTGCCCGGATGCTGCACCGTGGTCTCCGCATCGACCAGGAAGGTCGACAGCTCCGCCGTGGTCATCGCACCGGCGAAGCGCGCGGCGACGGCGCCGTCGTCCGGATTGACGACGAAGAAGGTGGGGTAGCCCTGGACCGGATAGCGGCCGGTGACCGCGGCGTTGCCTTCCTTCTCGGTGTCGATCGCGAGCCAGACGAAGCGATGCGCGAACGGCGCCAGCGCCGGATCCGGAAACACGTAGGCCTGCATCGACAGGCAGGTGTGGCACCAGGTCGCCCAGGCGTCGATGAACAAGGGCTTGTGTTCGGCCTTCGCGCGGGCGAGCGCGGCCGGGAAGTCGTCATGGATCCAGGCGAGTGGTCCATGCGCGGGCTCGGCGCTGGCCGACGTGACCGGGGACTTCCCGGTCGCGGCGGTCGGTGCCGTCGTCGGATGACACGCGACGACCAGCGGAAGGAGGAGCAACGGGGACAGCGTGCGGGTCGGCTTCATCGCAGGATTGTAGGCGCGGAAGGACAGGGGCTTGCGACAGTAGCGCTTCGGGCGACTCGTTCCTCGTCGCAAGGCGGAATATCCTGGCACCGAACTCCGGTGATCGAATTCGCGGGGACGGTCGGGATCCTCCGTGTCCGATGGCCGGGGGCGTTCCCACTTCAGTCCCTGTCAGAATGGCTGAAATTCCCCGGGGGAAGCGCCGTGACGAGCATCGATCCCGCAGCGATCGCCGCCAGGAACAAGGCCAGCTACCTGAGCGCCAAGGCGGCATTCAATCGGAACGACATCGAGGCCTGCCTGGCCTACTACGCGGCGGACCACCAGATCATGTCGCGACCGAGTCCCAGGGGGCGTGAGCAGATCGCGGCCTTCTTCGAGGGTTCTCATCGGTCCTGGCCGGGCATCCGGATCGACGTGGAGCATGCGGTGGCCGAGGGCGACTTCGTGATGGGACGGTGCGTGACCACGGCGACCCACACGACCACGGTCTTCGGCGTTCCGCCCACGGGCAAGCGCATCGAAGCGGCGTTCTGGGACCTGCATCGATTCGACGATCAGGGAAGGATCATCGAGACCTGGAATCTCATGGACACCTTCGCCATCATGGCGCAGATGGGCCTCGTCCCGACCTAGCGCCTTGCGGCGCCGTCCGGCGAGCCGAGCTACGGCTCCTCGACGCTCGTGGCCGCTTCGGACGCCTTCCGCGGTCCGGGAAAAAACCGGTTCACCGTGGCCTGATAGCGCGCGTACTCGGGTCGCTTGAGCCGGCTGTAGTGCTCGGCGGGCACGGCGCCGGTGTAGTGCACGAGGGTGCTGTACATCAGGTAGACGACCCAGGCCAGGGACAGCGCGAGGACGGCAAGCGCCACGGTCGGAACGAGGTCGCGAAGCGCCAGCAGGGACGGTGCCGCGAGCGCCGCCAGCGCGATCCACTGCAGCCACTGGCCGAAGTAGTTCGGATGGCGGCTGTAGCGCCACAGTCCGACGTCGCACACGCCACGGGAACGATTCCCGTTCGCACGGGCAAAGCGCCGCTTCTGCAGGTCCGCCGTGCTCTCGAGCGCGTAGGCACCGAGCCACACGAAGATCCACAGCCCGTCCCAGGGCGTGAACGCCCTCCCGCCGTCCGCCGCCAGCAGGTAGGGAGGCAGCGCGAGGAAGGACATGTTCGCCATCGCCTGGACGAGGATCTCGTACTGCACCGAGAAGCGCTCGCTCGCGAAACCCGCGCGCTGCCAGCGCTGCCGCTGGTATTCGTAGCGCGGCAGGTCGCGGGTGAGCACGCCGGGCCTGTACATGTGCGCGGCCCAGAAGGCCATGCGCAGGCCCATCAGCAGGTAGATGGCGGCCACAAACAGCACGGTCGGCGTACGTGCCGGCGCCAGCACGAGGAGTTCGACGCCCAGCGCGGCGAGGCCGGCCGGCCAGGCGAAGTCGACATAGGACAGCCGGTTGTTCCGCCACGCGGGAAGGTTCGCGAACGGCAGGAAGATCGCGAGCTGGACGATCAGGTTGCACAGCGTGATGTTGCGGAGCGACGCGCTGCTCGTCAGCGCAGCCACGCAGGCGGCGAACATCAAGCACCAGAGGATTCGGCTCTTCACGGCGATCGGCTCGAGGCGGGCAGGGAGGGCAACACCGGCTGGGCCGCACGGCAGCCGCCGACTGCCGCAGCCACGCAATTGCCCAGACGGTTCCGAGCGTAATGGCCCTGTCGCGGTGCTGCCATCCTGGTCGGGCGAAACGATCGAAAACGATCGGAACGCCCGCCCCGGCTGGCGCAGGCTCAGCATCCGGATTCCCGGGTTGGTGAACGATGTCGCCGCGCTGCCGATAGTGCAGGACCGGACCTCCACGACATCCGCGCTGCGGGAATTCGCTGGGCGGGTGATCGCGGATCACATGAGCATGGATATCCCGTGTGCGGCGGGTCGCGCGGTGGCCAGCGTCGCGCGTCGGATGGAGACCGCGCCGCAGCCGTTCGTCCCTCGGCCGACGCCGGCGAACGATGACCAGGGGACGCCTCGAGGTCCCGGGCCGAACAGGATCGAAGTGATCGAGCGCTGCCGCGGCGCCGATCTGCGCGCCCGCTCACATCCTCGCGGCGCGCGGCGGCGGCGTGCGCGAAAATCGGACCGGTCGTCCCCGTCCCCGCCTGTCGAAGGAACCGGCCCCATGCCCGTCCCCCGCCGCCGCATCGTCCTCGTCTCCGGCGCGCCCGGTGCCGGCAAGTCCACGCTCGCGGGGCCGCTCGCGCGCGAGCTCGGGCTGCCGCTGTTCTCGAAGGACGCGATCAAGGAATCGCTGATGGAGACGCTGGAAGGCCCGCACGGCGACCTCGTGTTCTCACGCCGCATCGGAGATGCCGCGATGGACCTGCTGTGGCTGATCGCGCGCCGGCTGCCGGCCGCGGTCCTGGAGGCGAACTTCAAGCCTTACAGCGATCACCAGCGCCGGCAGATCGCCGAGCTCGACGCCGACGTCGTCGAGGTCCACTGCGACTGCCCGCCGGCCGAAGCGGCGAAGCGCTTCGCCGAGCGGGCGCGGCTGCGGACCCATCCGGCGCATCCGGTCAAGGAGCTGACGGCGGAGATGCTCGCCGAGCACGACCGGCCCATCGGCATCGGAACGGTCGTTCGGGTCGCGACCGAGGGGGCCTGCGACGTCGCGGCGGTCGCGCAACGGGTTCGCGCGGCGTGGGGCGATGGGACCGCCGGCCAGGGATGAACGCCATCGGATCGTGTACCGTCCTTCCGATCCGGAACCTGCCGGATCCCCTGCCGAGGCGTGGAGTGCTCCGATGGACTGCGTATGCGACCTGTCGCTTGACGACTGGAAGAACGTTTCCACGATCGTGTCCGGCGTCATGGCGATCGTCGTCGGCGCCATCGCGGCGGGGACGTACGCGAAGAACGTGCGGGTCAAACGGGCGGAATGGCTGGCGAGCCTGCACGACAAATACTACGTCTCCAGGAGCTACAAGCGCATTCGCCGCATCCTCGACTACCGGGCGGTCCCCGACTACGACGCGTTGAAGACCGCCGTCGCGGAAGGCGGGAACGACAAGCTCCAGGAGGCGCTGGTCGACTACCTCAATTTCTTCGAATTCATCGCCAGCCTGTGGAAGATGGAGCAACTGAGCGCGAAGGAGATCTCGATGCTGTTCGAGTACTACCTGCTCGACTTGCAGCAGCATGCATTCGTCATGTCCTACATCGAGGGCAACAATTTCCAGAATCTGGCGGAGCTGATCGCGCACCTGGGCCCGCCGAAGCACTGATCCGGTTCGGCCTCAGCACAGTCTCATGAGCACGACCCGCCTGTTCGTCTACGGCACCCTCCGAAGGGATGCCGGTCGAGACATCCACCGCCTCATCGCCCGTCATGCGGAATTCGTCGGCCGTGGGCGCGTGCGCGGTCGGCTCTTCATGCTCGGCGACTACCCGGCGATGGCCGTCGACGCCGACTCGCTGTCGGTCGTCGCCGGAGAGCTCTACGAACTTCCCGAAGGTCGTCGCGAGCTCGCCCTCCTCGAACTGGACGACTACGAAGGGATCGGGCCGAACCATTCCCGTCCCCACGACTATCGGCGGGAGGTCGTTGCCGTCGAGATGAGCGACGGGACGAGGATCGACGCCTGGGCCTATGTCCTCAACCGCGGCACCGAGGGGCTGCCGCGGATCGAGAGCGGGGATTTCGTGGGCGAACGAGGGCTCGGACCGGCTCCGTGAGCCTGCGCGTCCTGCTGCGGTGGAATCGATCGGCGCCCATCCTCGAAGGGGCCGCTGTCCCGGACCCAGCCTCCGCGATCCTTGCCGGCATGTCGCGATCGATCATCCGCGCGGACATCAACGGGCGCTTGCGATGGGCGACACACGACGGGCATAACTGATTTTTCGCGGTCGGCATCGATACAGTCGTTCGGGTCGCCGGTGTGTCGCGCAACAACGCGACTCCATCCGTGGCCTTCTGCCGCGTCCGGAGCCCACGTCATGCGCAGATTCCAGGTTGCCGCGCTGCTGATGGTGCCGCTGTGGCTGGTCGCGGCGATCGCGGCGCGCGCGGACTCGCTGCTGCTGCCGGCGCGAACCCTTGCACCGTTGCCCGGGCAGTCGAGCTGCCTCGGGCTGCGCATCGTCGACACCGACAACGGCGGCCTGGTGCATGCCTTCCCCGCGCTCGGCTGCGTCACCGCAGTTGTCCACGCTGGTCCGCGGCGCGCGTTCGTGCTGGTCGAGTCCGACACCTATCCGTTCGCGTCGCCCGGCTCCATGGAATGGTTCGACCTGCTGCACGTCGACCTCGACAGTGGCGCCGTGCTGGCCCGGCGCCGCGTCGACAATCCTTTCCTCCGCGAGGTCCTGTGGCTGCGCGCGATCGACGACGGCGAGATCCTGGTCGGCATCGATGTCGCGATCGACACGCCGAAGACCCGGCTGCTGCGTGCGGGGCTGGTCGACGGTCAGTGGACACTGCGTGCCGACGAGACCGTCGACGGTCAGGTCGATCTGTCCGACGCGGGCGACCTGGTGCCGGCCTGGCACGAGGCCGCGGGGACCGCGACCGTCGATCTGTACCGGATCGGCGACCTTGCTCCCGTCCGCAGCTTTCCGATGGCGCTGCAGGACCCAGCCAGCGACTTCGTGGTGAGCATCGACGCGCACGCCGGCGTCGTCTACGCGTGGACCGGCGGCCGGGTGACGCGCGTGCAGTCCTTCGATGCCGACACCGGGACGGCGCTGGCCGCGCCGACGTGGTTCGCCGCCAACGCGGTGCCGAAGTTCTTCGCCCACGATGCCCGGGGTCGGTTGCTGTTTCCGTTCTACCGCACCGTCGCCGATCTCGATCCGCGGCAAGCCCCGCACTCTCTGCAGAACCTCTCGGCGGTCGACCTCGCGACGCTGGCCACCACGCCGCTACTGGTGGACGACGAGTCCGAGTTAGTGATCCAGGCGCTGGCGAGTGTCGGCGACCGGGTCGTGGTGCTGCAGTCCGGTCAGTTCACGTGCTTCGAGTCCGGTTGCATTCCGAGCCAGCCGATGCGGATCGGCGTCGTTGCCGGCACGAGGGTGTCGGTGCAACCGTCAGAGACGGTGCTGAGTACGCCGCGCTCGCTGCAGTTCGCCGTGGCGTCGCTGGGCCCCGGGGTCGTCGCCGGGCCGACGAGCGCGCAGGGCGGGATTCCGACGGTGACGTTCGCGGGGTGCCTGGTTCTCGCCGGGGCCTTGATCGTCCTCGCCCGGTTGGCGACCCGGAACCCGGCGCCACGAAGGAAGCCGGGCTAGGCCGGAGGTACGATTCGCCCGAATCGGACTCTGCAGGTCCGCTCGTCTCCCCGGAGGTCGGACGGAATGGGCGTCACTGGACGGATGGCGGCCGCGCTAGCCACCACGCTCATCTCCGCGTGCGCATCGGCGAACGTCGCCGCGTGCTCCCGGGATTCCGCCGCCGAACTCGTGCGATCGTTCTACGGACCGAACGGCCACGACCGTGGCGTCCCGTCGCTGGACGCGCTCGCGACGACCAAGCGTCCCTACACGCGCCGATTGCACTGGCTGCTGATCGGTGCGGCCAAGTATCGCGACGACTTCACCCGGAAATACGCACGTGGCGTAAGCGGTCACGGCGTCGCGACGGCAAACCCGAAACCGCCCTTCGTGGACGGCGACCCCTTCGGCGAATGGATGGACGGCGGTCCCCCGGACCTTCGGCGGCTGGAACTCCGGGAGGACCCCAAGGACCGTTGGGAAGTCCGTGTGCAATCGACCTCCGGTGCCGGAAGTCCGTGGCGGATCACCGTTCGGATCGCCCCGGAAGACGGTGCCTGCGCCATCGACGACGTCGTGTACGAGGACGGCTCACTGCTGTCCACCTTCCTGGCGTGGCGAGGCGATCCCACTCTGTAGTTCCCCGGGCAGGTCGGCGCGGCCTGGCGGATCGACGCGGTTCCTTGGCGAGGTGCGACAACGTCCTCGATCGCCCGGCGCTCGCACCCAGTGTCGCCGCGGTCAACCGCGTCGTCGGCACGCTCTGGCTCGACATGATGCCGGGCACCGAGAAGGCCGAGGCCGCCTTCGACCGGACGCTCGTCGCCACGGTCCGGACCGAGGACCGGTTCGAGTAGCGACGCGTGTCCTCAGTCGAGCGTTGCCCGCGGATCGCAACGCGCGGCGCGCCAGGCCGGGCCGCTGCATGCGGCGAGGCTCATCACGACCAGCACCGCCGCGACCGCCGCGTAGGTCAGCGGGTCGCCGCTGCCGACGCCGAACAGCAGGCCCTGCAGCGCGCGCGACGCCGACCATGCGGCGAACGCGCCCAGCGCGAGGCCGAGCAGGGTGAGGCGCAAGCCCTCGGTCAGGACCAGACGCCCGACCTGTGCCCGCGAGCCGCCGAGCGCCATCCGCAGCGAGAACTCGGCGCGGCGTTCGCTGACGGCGTAGGCCATCAGGCCGTAGACGCCGGACAATGCGAGCGCCAGGGCCAGCGCGCCGAACGCGCCCAGCAGGTCCAGGCTGAAGCGCCGGAGCGCGAGCGAGGATCGGTAGACGTCTGCCAGCGTGCGACAGGTCACCGGCAGTTCCGGCGCACTGCGCGCCAGTTCCGCGCGCGCGCTCGCCAGCAGCGCATCGGGTGCGAGCTCGCCGCGGACCACGACGCTGAAGTTGCTCGCCGCGCGCGGCCGCTGCGCGAGGTTCACGTAGACGGTGCCGCGTACGGCCTGGTCGAGTCCGGCGTCGCGCACGTCGCCCACCACGCCGATCACGGTGAGCACGCGCATGTCGCCGTCCATGTTGCCGTACTGCAAGGTCTGCCCGATCGGGTCACGTTCCTTCCAGACGCTGCGCGCGAGCTCGGCGCTGATCAGCGCGACGTGCTGCGCATCCGCCAGGTCGCGGTGGTCGAAGTCGCGGCCGCGGACCAGCGGAATGCCGATCGCGGCGAGGTAGCCCGCGCTCGCGACCCGGTACTCCGCGTAGCCGAGCGTCGGCGGCGGATGCGCGACGCCGTCCAGCGTCGGCATCGTCGCGCCATCCCAGAAGCCGCCGTTCCAGCCGGTGTCGGTGAGCGGCAGCGCGTTCACGCCGCCGACCGAGGTGACGCCGGGCAGTGCGGCGAGCCGGCGCATCAGCGCCCCGTAGCGAACGGCGAGTGCGCCGGCCGCGGCGTCGTCGGCCGGGGAGGGCAGCGACAGGTCGAGGGTGACCGCGGACTCCGTGCGGAATCCGGGGTCGACGTCCAGCAGCGCCATGAAGCTGCGGCCGAGCAGTCCGACGGTGACCAGCAGCAGCACGGTCAGCGCGGTCTGTGCGACCAGCAGGCCGGCGCGCGTCCGGACGCCGCGGCGACCCAGCGTCGTCCCGCGGCCTTGCGCGTGCAGGTCCGGCGCCAGCGCGCCGCCGCCGAGATGCGGCAGCAGCCCGAGCCCGAGCGCGATCGCGGCGGCGACGAGCGTCATCGCCGTGACGACGCGACCGTCGAGACCCAGTTCGTCCGAGCGTGGCAGATGAGTGCCGGCGTAGCGGGCGAGCGCGTCCAGGCACAGCTGCGCAAGCGCGAGGCCGGCGCCGAACGCGATCGCCGTCAGCAGCGCGCTTTCCGTCATGGTCTGCAGCGCCAGCCGCAGCCGCGACGCACCGAGCGCGCGGCGCACCGCCCATTCCTTGCGACGGCCGAGCGCGTGGGCCAGCGTCAGATTGGCGCCGTTGACGGACGCGATGACGAGCAGGAACAGCGCGCCGGCGGCGAGCAGCGCGAGCGGCGCGCGCACCGGGGCGACCAGCTGCTCGTGCAGCGGCGTGAGCGCGAAGCCGGTCGCGTCGATGTCGCGGCCGAACTGCACCTTCAGGCGACCGCCGAAGGCGAGCGCATCCGTGCGCAGCTGCGCGAGATCGATGCCGGAGCCGATGCGCGCGACCACGTTCCAGTTGTGTGCCGTGCGGGAGGTCTCCACCGGCAGCAGCGCGCGCGGCAGCCACACGCTGGTGCGCTCCGGGAAGCCGAATCCCGGGGGCATCACGCCGATCACCTGGAGCGTGTTGCCATAGGCGTCGATGCGGAGTCGCGACAGATCGCGCTCGCCGCCGAGCACGTCGCGCCAGAACGCATCGCTGACCACGGCGACATGCGGGTCGGCGGCGGGGTCGCGATCGAAGCCGCGACCGAGCGCCGCCGTCGCGCCGAGCACGTCGAACAGGTTGACGGACACCGCCTGCACGTCGCCGCGGAAGCTGCGGTTGCCCGCGGTGACGAGGTCGGTGCCGCCGGCGTACTGCGCAAGCGCGTCGATGCCGTGCAGGCCGGACTCGAGGTCGCGGACATTGGGCTCGGCGAAGCGCATGTTCGCGCCGTGCGCATCGATCTCGCGTACCGCCACCAGTCGCTCTGCCGCGGCAAAGGGCAGCGGCCGCAGCAGCACGATGTCCGCCACCGACAGGATCGCGATCGCCGCGGCGAATCCCAGGCCCAGGGACAGCACGACCAGGGCGCTGTAGCCCGGTCGCCCGAGCACCGCGCGCAGGGCCTTCGTCGGTTCGAGCAGCCAGGACATCGATCATTCCTATCGTCATCGCCGTTCGGCGTATCCTGCTGAAACAAGCAATCGCTGTGCCAACGCATGCGAAAGCGCCTGGGTTGAGCGCCATCCGTTCGCGGTGCGGCCGGACGCCGTCGCGCTCGCCGCGGAAAGGTCGCAAGTGCTTGATTTCCTGCGGTAGTCGACGGCGACAACGGCCAGATCCATTCCGGGGTTCAACCGGGCCCGGCGAGGCGTGGACGCCGACCCTTGGGCGCCGGTCGTGCTGTACGAAACCGGACACCGTGCGGACCAACGGCGGCCCGAGTGATCGTTTCGATCGACGGTTTCCGCGTAGCCATCCGCACGCCCAGGGTCGACCCGGGCCCCGTCGAGGAGAGCCCACTCATGCTTGCCCGCCTGTCCTACATGCTCGCGTCCCTGGTGGCGTTCTCATTGCCGGTCGCGACCGCACACGCCCAGGCCCTGGATCCGATCTCGGTGCTTGCCGACGCGCTCGGGAAGCGGTCCTTGCCCTATGCCGAGATCGAGCAGCGAGAAGGGCCGATCGCCGATTGTTCGGTCCTCCCTGCCGAGTACCTGCGCCAGGTCGTCGATTCGACGCCCGGCAGTTCCTTCAAGTGGATCATCGATGGCGGCTACAGCTGGAAGCGCATCGAGACCAAGGCCGGCACCTGCGTGCTACTGACGCAACCGGTGCAGCGTGCGCTAAGCCGGGAGGAGGCGCGGATCTTCCTGTCGGCGGCGAATCTCGACTTCCCGGACGCGATGAGCGGTTGTGCGAACCACGGCACGACCGCGGTCGACGAGGGACCCGCCGCCGCGAGCGAAGAGCGTGACGATTCCGAAAGCGGATCGGATCCACCGGCGCCTGGCTTCTTGGGCGATGAACGCATCGTGCTGACTCGCAGCCGATATCCGTACTACTCGCTCGCCCAGATCCAGTACAACACCCAGGGCGGGCCACTCACGTCGAGTGCCATCCAGATCAGCCCCTACGTCTATGCAACGGCCACGCACGTGGTGCTTGACGAGCAGGGTATGGAACGCACGCACGGCCAGATCAAGCCGCGCTATCGCATCCCGAATGTCACCCAGCCGCTGCCGATTGCCGAGACCGTCTACGACCCATCGTACTGGGGACTTCTCGCTTCGGCGAGTTCCATCGCCCACGATGTCGCCTTCGTTCACGTGACGGAGTGCTCGAGCCTGCCCCAGTACCCGACCGTCTGGTTCATCGACTCGACCAAGTACGGCGTCAACGTGGTTGGCGGGAGCGTGGGCGATCCGTCGGCGGACCCGTTCTACATCGCACCGCTTCCCGATCGCCCCTACCCCTCGTTCTTCCTGCCGGTGCCAATGCAGCTCCCGAGTCGACCCTTGGAGATCCTCGCGATCGGCTATCCGGAGGAGGTCCGCGGGGCACGCAACGTGGACTTGAAGCCCTACCTGTCGGGATCCGGAGCGGGAGTGCTGGACGGTGAGTACTATGGAGGGATCGGCGGAATCGTGCGGCATGAACTCATCGACTGTCCGACAGTTCCCGACTGCAAGCCCTACGGTCAGGCGTCCAGTGTGTCGGTATCGAAAGGCAACAGCGGCGGCCCGCTGATCGGGCATGTCCACCGCACCAGCAACCTGGACTATGACGGCGACTATGCCGTCCTCGGCATCGTCACCAGGGCGGGATATTCCCAGGCCGGCAACTGGACCCAGTTCTCGGGCAAGTTCGACTACAACATTGGCACGTGGATCATCAACGAACGCTGGACGCCGGGCCGTCCCATCAGCCTTGCGGTGCCTGCCAATGGCGATCGTTTCGACGCCGGCGAGGTCCCGGATTTCGTGGGCTCCTCAGGCGACGGGGTCGCGCTGCAGTGGTCGTCCGATGTCGATGGTGATCTCGGCGTCGGCGACGTGATCCCGGTCGCGGGACGCCTCTCGCAAGGCGAACACACGATCACCGTCCAGACCCGGTCGACGAACAGGAACACCGAGACGGCGGACGGCACCGTCGGCATGCGTGTCGTCGACATCACGATCACCGCGCATCCGTCCACGCTTGCTGCCAATCCCGGCATGGTCACCGTTCCCGCCGGGGCGTCGTTCGCGTACACCACGCTGACCTGGACGGCGCCGAGCTACTCGGCGCTGGATGTCGCGATGGTGGTGAACGGCTCGACCAGCCTGATCGGCGGCGGCGAGTCGAATGGCCTTCTGAACGTGCCCATCTACGTCGGCAACAGCTACCAGTTCAAGCTGCTGCGCCACGGCTCGAGCGAGGTCCTCGCGAGCACCACGGTCGTCGGCCGGCCCGCCGCGACGCTCACCGCCAGCCCGAACCCGGTCCGCCTCACCGGTCAGCAGTCCGCAGGCACGACGACGATTGCCGCGAACACCCAGGGCGGCGACGGCGACCTGTGGGTAAGTGTCGATGGCGCGGCGCAGACGGCGGTAAAGTTCGGCGACTCGAATTTCAACACGGTCGTGCCCTGGATCCAGCCCGGCCACAACTACGAGTTCCGGCTCTACCGGCACGCCGTCCCGACCGAATTGCTCGCATCGGTCACCGTGACCGCGATCGCGCCGCCGGTGTTCACGGCGACCCCCAATCCGGTGATCATTCCGGCCGGCCAGACGACGGGCAACTACACGTTGAGCTGGAACACGCCCGGATACGACCAGATCGACGCCTACGGCGACAACAGCCTGACCGGGCAGCAGCACCAGTTCCTCGGCACCGCGGCCAGCCCCGGGTCGGCACTCGAACCGATCTCGGTCGGCGGGACGGTCGACGTCTCCTTCTACCCACACGGGGACACGACGACCCTGCTGGGATCGGTCCGGGTCGTTGGGGTGCGACCGGCCACGCTGACGGCGACGCCGAGCTATCAGATTCTCGGCCCCGGCGTGAGGGGAGTATCGACGATCGCGTGGAACGCGCCGGGATTCAGCCAGGTAGCGATCACGGTTGCGCGCGACGGTGGGGCACAGGGGGCCTGGACCACGGGCGGGACCTCGGGGAGCGCCAACTGGTCGACCGTGGAGGCCGGCCACTCGTACCTGTTCCAGGTGCACCCGAGCGGCGCCCCGACGCGGACGCTGGCCAGCGTCTACGTGTCGGCCGACCTTTCCCGCACGGTGCTTCGCGCGACGCCGAACCCGGTTCCGATCCCGGCGGGCCAGTCGACCGCGACCTACACACTGTCCTGGAGCACACCGGGTGTCAGCCAGATCGATGCCTACGGGGACAACAACCTCACCGGGCAGCTGCACCAGTTCCTCGGCACGGCGGCGAGTCCCGGGTCGGCGTCCGAGCCGATCTCGGTCGGCGAGGTGACGAAGATCTACTTCTATCCGCACGGCGACACGACGACGCTGCTCGGCGTCATCGAGGTGACCGAAACACACTAGCGCCCGGTCGCGCGGCCGCCTCGGACGCCGCCCCCGCCGCCGCGGGCGGGGTCCGCGGCCGCGGATTCCGGGAAGTGCGTCGCATTGCACGTCTACTGGCACGCGCCTCGGTCGGCCGCCGCTCGCGGACTCGTCTTCCGTCCGGCCCGCCGGTCGACGGGCGAGCCGACCGACGACACGCTCAGCGTCGAGCTGCTCGATCCCTGACGAGCGTTCCGGCGCGCGAGTCTCAGGACTTCGGCTCGGTTCCGGCGGCCAGCAGTTCCAGCGCCCGCTCCAGCACCTCGTCCCGCCCGGCGCGAATCCCGGCGATCGTCGGAACCACTTCGACGTCGGGCGGCACGCCGACCAGGTGAAGCTGGGCGACGCCGTCGTGGCCGGTCACCCGCATGCCGGTCAGCGTGATCTTGTAGCCGCCCGGAGTCACGATGTCGACGATGTTGCCGTTGGTCCCGGCGGTGGGACTGCCGACGATCGTTCCGAGGTGGAGGTCGGCGATGTAGCCCATCACCGACTCGGCGTAGCTGATCGCCATCGCGTCGGTGAGGAAGATCACGCGGCCGCCGATGTGCGGCGGCACCGGCGCCACGTCCCAGCCGAAATGCGACCAGCCCGCGATGCCACCGAAGGGTTGCAGGTACAGCGGCACATGCATCCAGCGCGTGTGCTCGGCGCGGTCGACGAGGTGCGGCAGCAGCGCCGCTCCGGCGTCGGTCGGATAGCCGCGCAGGTCGACGATCACCGCGCGCGCGGCGGCGAGCGTGGCCATCTGCTGCTCCATCTCCGCCGCGCTGGCGCGGCGCAGGTCCAGGTAGGCGACGCCGGGCGCGAGCTCGCCGATCGCCGGGCGGTCCTGCTCGTTGATCGCCTTGGGCAGCGCGTAGGGCAGCGTGGCCGTCGATCGCCGGCCGTCGGCGTGCTCCAGCTGCAGTGTCGCGTCCTGCTTCGTGGTCGAGCGCATCCAGGTCTCGGCGGCGCGGCGGTCGATCCGCGCCGTCGAGCCGGAGCGCCGCGCCAGGCGTTCGGCGTAGAGCATCGCTGCCGGCACGCCGTCCACGGCAATGATCCGATCGCCGACTCGTGCCTGCTTCGGTGCCTGGCTGGCGGTGACGATGAGTTGTTCATCGATCCAGCGGACGCGCAGCGGCAGGTGCCTCATCGGCGCCTTGTCCGCCGCCACCACCACCTCGCCGTGGCCGTCGCGCACTGCGGCCACCAGGTGCTCGAGGTGGACCTGGTGCACCAGCGCGGATTCATGCGTCGTCTCCGCGGCGAACCAGCCCGGAAGCGTCGCGTCCCAGTCTCCCCCGACCTCGGCCCAGTACGGATAGAAGTGCCGGTAGATGTTCCAGGCGACGATGAGGTCGGCGGCGCGGGTCGCGGCATCCGCCGACGAGTCCACGGCGCGTGCCGGCGGCAACGCGCGTGCCAGCGCGTCCAGCCCTTCGCGCTGGGCGTCATCGATCCGAGCCTCGGCGTCGGTCAGCACCAGGGGCACCCGCGCCTTCAGGCCGGCGCCCAGGTCGAATTCGACGTCTGGCTGGCTCGCGAGGGTCGGTTCGAACGGCGGTGCGAGCACGCCGGTCGATGGCTCCAGCGCCTGCCAGTAGCGTCCCTCCGGCGCATCGTTATCGCGGCGCTGCGTCGTCAGCGTCGGATCGCCGCCCTCGCTGCCCCAGCCGTCGCCACGCTCGAAGCCGCCGTCGACCAGCGGCAGCGCGGTCCAACGCCCGTCGGCCTCGTGACGCTCCAGTCGGACGTCATCGACGCCGACTCGGGCGTCGCCGACCACCGTCAGTCCGATCCGGACCACCGTCGAGCCCGGCTCGAGCGTCGCCGTGATCGACGCGACCTGCCACCGCGGGTCGCGCAACGGATGTTCCTGCAGGTCCACCCGCGTGCCCGGCTGCTCCGGTGTCTTGTAGCCCTGCAGCAGCAGTCCTGCACCGGCGCCTTCCGCGGTGGCCTCGGTCCGGATCCGTGCCGTGAGACGGATTTCGGCGCCGCCCAGGTCCGGGTCCTCCAGCCACTGCTCCAGCGCGACGTGGTCCGTGGCGTCGAGTGCGCTGTCGCGATGGCTGCGCCAGCGCCGGTACACCGCGTTGCCGCCGGGTGTCGAGGCCTGACCCGGGCCGAGATAGCGCCACGCGACCGCCGCGCCGCCGTCCGGCAGGCGGCGATCGCGCGCGGCGAAGCCGGTCTCGCGGCGGACGATCTCGACGCCGCGGGACATCGGTGCGAACAGACGCGTCAGTTCCTGCTGCAGTTCCTCGGCGTCCCGGCAGTCGCTCACGCGCGCGGCGCCGTGGATCGCGAAGCGGTCCCAGTCCACCTCCCCTGCCGCGTCGCTCGGGTGGAAGTAGCGCACGACGCCGTACAGTCGGGCGAAGGCGGCGAGGGCGTCGGGTGTCGGCAGGCGCTGATCGCCGGCGCCAGCCGCGCGCGCGCCAGGGGTGACGATGACGCACGCGGCCATGAGGCCCAAGGTGAACGAACGGACGATGGAGTGCATTGACGGTCCTGAAGGTCGGGGCGCGCTCGCGCGGACCTCGAAGCAGGCGGGATTCGCGCTGTCGTTGCGACATCCGCGAGGGCGCCCGGACCACGATGCAGTCCCGGAACCCGTCGCCGCGTCGAATCAGGTCCGCCCGAGCGCCGCCACTTCCGCGGACGACAGTTCGCGCCACGCGCCTTTGGCCAGTTCGCCAAGCACCACCGGACCGATCGCCACCCGCACGAGCCGCAGGACGCCGATGTCGAAGGCCTCGAGCAGCCGCCGGATGTGGCGGTTGCGGCCCTCGTCGAGCACGATCTCGAGCCAGGCATGGCGGTCGCCGCGGCGCAGTTCGCGTGCACAGCGAGCCGCCAGCGGCTCGCCGTCGTCGATCACGCCGCGCTGCAACCGGGCCAGCAGTTCGTCGGTCGGCAGGGTGTCGATCTGCACGTGGTAGGTCTTGGCGAGGTGACTGTCCGGCGACGTGATCCGCGCCGCCCATTCCGGGTCGTTCGAGAACAGCAGCAGGCCTTCGCTGGCCTTGTCGAGCCTCCCGACCGGCGCCAGCCAGGGCAACCCGGCGCCGTCGAAGCAGCGATACACGGTGTCGCGACCGCGCTCGTCGCGCACCGTGGTGACGAGGCCGCGGGGCTTGTTCAGCGCCAGGTAGAGGCGCTTCGTCACGGGGACTCCCACACCGTCGACGGCGAGTCGCGCATCGAGCGTCGTCGGCGTCTCGGGGTCGTGCACGACCCGGCCCTCGACCGCGACGCGGCCGGCGCGGGTCAGTGCTTCGGCCTCGCTGCGCGAGCAGTAGCCGCGCTTCGAAAGGACCCGCGCCACGCCGTGCCGCGGCGCCGCCGCGGGACCGCGGCGGACATCGTTCTGGCGGGGCTTCGGACGCGGAGGGGGACGTCGCATCAGGGCACGATGCCGCATCCGTTGCCGCGTCGTCAAAGCGCCGGGCGATGTACCCTGCCGCGCGTCGCAATCGTCCCGGAGCCGACCATGGAAGTCGCCCTGTCGCCGCTGGAGTTCGCGCGCCGCGCCCGCCGCCACTACGCCGATCGCGAGGCGGTCGTCGACGGCGAGCAGCGCTGGTCCTACCGCGCGTTCTTCGAGCGCTGCGACCGCTGGTCGGCCGCCTTGCTCGCGCTCGGCGTGCGCCAGGGCGAGCGCGTCGCCTATGTCGCGCCGAACACCCACGCGCAGCTCGAGTCCTTCTACGCCGTGCCGCAGATCGGCGCGGTGCTGGTGCCGCTCAACTACCGGCTGATCGCCGAGGACTTCGTCTACCTGATCAACCACAGCGGTGCGAAGGTGGTGTGCGCGCACAGCGACTACCTCGACGCGATCGACGGGATCCGCGGACGGTTGCCGAAGGTCGTCGCGTTCGTCGCGCTCGAGGGGGCGCGCGCCGGCTGGCTCGACTACGAGACCCTGCTCGCGGCGCATGCGCCGGAATTCGAGCGGCCGGTAATCGACGAGAACGACCTGATCACGATCAACTACACCTCCGGCACGACCTCGCGGCCGAAGGGCGTGATGATCACCCACCGCAACGCCTGGGCGAACATCGTCGGCACGCTGGCGCACTTCCGGCTCGACGGCACGGACCGCTATCTGTGGACGCTGCCGATGTTCCATGCCAACGGCTGGACCTTCACCTGGATCGTCACCGCGGTCGGTGCCGCCCACATCTGCCTGCGCAAGGTCGACGCGCCGACGGTGTTCGGCCTGGTCGAGCGCGAGCGGGTCAGCTTCTTCTGCGCCGCGCCGACGGTGCTGATCGCGATCGCGAATGCGCCGGAGGAGTTGCGCCGAGGGGCACGGCGCGGCGTGCGCCTGATCACGGCAGGCGCACCGCCGGCGGCCGTCACGATCGAGCGCGTCGAGGGCGAGCTCGGCTGGGAGGTGACCCAGGCCTACGGACTGACCGAGACCGCGCCACTGATCTCGATCTGCGAGCCGCGGCCCGAACACGCGGCGCTGAGTGCGCCCGAGCGGGCGGTGATCAAGGCCCGCCAGGGCATCGAGCTGCTGACGTCCGGCGAACTGCGCGTGGTCGACGACGACGGCCGCGAGGTGCCGGCGGACGGCCAGACGCTGGGCGAGATCGTCGTCCGCGGCAACGTGGTGATGAAGGGCTACTTCGATGATCCGGAGGCGACCGCGAAGGCGATCCGCGACGGCTGGTTCCACAGCGGTGACGCGGCGGTGGTCCATCCGGACGGCTACATGGAGATCCGCGATCGGATCAAGGACGTGATCATCTCGGGCGGCGAGAACATCTCCTCGGTCGAGGTCGAGGGCGTGCTGTTGCGCCATCCCGCGGTGCAGGAGGTGGCGATCGTCGGCGTCCCGCACGAGAAGTGGGGTGAGGCGCCGCACGCATTCGTGGTGCTGCGCGCCGGCGCCAGCGCGAGCGCCGAGGATCTGCGTCAGTTCGCCCGCAGCCATCTCGCTCACTTCAAGGCCCCGCAGGCGGTGAGCTTCATCGCCGAGCTGCCGAAGACCGCGACCGGCAAGATCCAGAAGTACGTGCTGCGCGGCGGCGCGGGCATCTCCCGGCAGTAGCCGGATGGAGCGGCCGCGGAATCCGGGGCCGCACCACCCGCGATCGCCGACCCGCACGCGTCGACGCACGCCAGACGCCCGCATCCTCGCCCGCGACGGCGGAAGCGAATGGGAGCGCGTGTCCGAAGCAACCGCATTCACGCTCCGTACCGACGTTCCGCCGGGTTGACGCGGATCAATCCCCCTCGGTCACAGGAGTCGCAGACTGGTCCTATCGGGACGTCTCGTCACCGGGAGGATCCGCCATGACAACGCATCGTCGCGCCGCCGTGATGGTCATCGGCCTGGCGCTGGAATCCGTGCTGTATGGAATGGGGTCGACGGCCCATGCGGCCGTCGGAGAGGCGAACGCTGTCGCCGCGACCTCGAAGGTCGACGCGGCCGCGGAGCGTTCAGGCTCGGCGCGCGAACGCCGGCTCATCGCGGGCCAGGCGCTGTTCAACGGCAGCTGCGCGATGTGCCACGGGTCGAACGGCACGGGCATGGCCCGGCTGATCCCGCCCCTGGCCCGGTCGGACTTCATCGATGCCGATCCGCGCCGCGCGGTGGCGGTCGTCGTCAACGGCTACCGCGGCCGGCTGAAGGTCAACGGCGGCGACTACAACGCCGAGATGCCGCGCCTGACCCGGTTCAGCGACGCCGAATTCGCGGACATCCTCACCTACGTGTTCAATGCCTGGGGCAACGACTGGGGTGTGGTGACCGCGGAGCAGGTCGCCGCGGCGCGGAATGCGGGAAACGGGATGGAGCGCTAGGGCGGTTCGCGGCGGGCGGAAGCTCGGTCCGGATGCCGCGGCCGAGCGTCCGGGCCGCGTCGGCCGCGAGCCGGACATCAGGGGACGACGACCGGCAGGTCGATCACGAAGGTCGTGCCCTCGCCGAGCCGACTGCTGCAGCGGATCCGTCCGCCGAGCGTCTGGGTGACGAGGCTGTGGACGATGTGCAGGCCGAGGCCGCTGCCGCCGTGGCCGCGGCGGGTGGTGAAGAAGGGCTCGAACACGTGCGGCAGGTGCTCGGCCGCGATGCCGTGCCCGTCGTCGCTAAAGGTGAGCTGCCAGGACGTGCGGTCGGAACGCACCGCGATCCGGATCGTTCCCGGCTCGTTGTTGGGGAAGCCGTGGACCTGCGCGTTGATCACGAGGTTGGTCAGCACCTGCGACAGCGCGCCGGGGTAGCCGTCGATCTCGAGGTCGGCGGGGCAGTCGACGACGACCTCCTGCTGCGAAAGCTTGAGCCGCGGCCGCAGCGACAGCAGGATGTCCTCGATGTAGTCGATCGGCTTGTAGCGCCGCCGCGCCTCGCTGCTCTGGTCGACCGAGATCTGCTTGAAGCTGCGGATCAGGTTCGCCGCCCGCTGCAGGTTGTTCTGGGTGATGTCGATCGCCTCGATCGAGCTCGCGACGTTGAAATCGACCTCGGGATCGTCGAGCGGACTGGCGTCGATGCCGTGCTGCAGCTGCTCCAGCCGCTCGCGCAGGTGCGAGGCGGCCGTGATCGCGACGCCAAGCGGCGTGTTGACCTCGTGCGCGACGCCCGCCACCAGCTGGTTCAGCGCCGCGTGCTTCTCCGACTCGACCAGCTGCTTCTGCGCGTCGCGCAGGTCGGCCAGCGAGCGCACCAGCGCTTCGTTCATCTGAGCGAGCTCCTCGGTGCGCTCCTGCACCCTGCGCTCGAGCGAGACGTTGAGCTCGTTGACCTCGGCGTGGGTCGCCTCGAGCTCGGCGTTCGCGCGCGCGAGGCTCGCGGTGAACTCGGTGACCTGGTCGAACACCTCGTTGAGCGTCGCCACGATCGGCGTGAACTCGTTGCGCTCGCTGTAGGACAGCGACGTCAGCGCGAGCTTGCCCTCCTCGCGGCGCAGGCTGTGGCCGATCTGCCGGAGCACCGCCTGGAAGGGCCGGAACAGCACGGTCAGCGCGAGGCTCATCAGCAGCATGAAGCTGACCGACACCAGCGCGCCGTAGAGCAGGCTCTTGCGCAGTCCCGGCAACAGCTCCGCGAGGATCTCGTCCTCGGGGATGAACATGCCGAGGATCAGCCCGACGTCGGTGCGGGTGAAATAGATCCGATGGCGGCGGCCGTGCCAGTCGACGTCGACGATGCTGTCGAGCACGCCGGACTGCGCACGCTCGAGCACCGGCTTGCTCCAGGTCTGCGACGAAGCAGGCTGCATCACCTGCTTCTCGTCGGCGACGAAGCTGACGAAGCGGCCGCTCTGGCGGTCGATCAGGAAGGTGAAGCTGCCCGGCGTGATCTTGATCGCGGAGACGAAGCGGCGCATCCCCTCGGTCGACCAGTCGACCGTCGACATGCCGATGATCCTGCCGGCGGCGTCGGTCATCAGCGCGTCGACGGTCATCATCAGCGCCATCGATCCCGCTTCGTCGTAGTAGGGCTCGGTCCAGACCAGGGTCCGTTCGGGCGCTTCGCCGCGCGGCTGCCCCAGCGGCAGCGCGCGCAGGTACCAGCCCTGGTTGAAGTAGTCGTATTTCGGCGTGCTGAGGTCCCAGGTGAAGCTGACCTTGTCGTTCTCGCGGAAGGCGTAGGGCCCGAAGTACTTCTGCTGCGGATCGAAGGCGAAGGGCTCGTACCACCAGCCGCCGCCGATCGCATCCGGGAACCGCTCGAAGTTGCGCACCAGGTGCGCCTGCATCTGCGGGGAGAGGCGCCCGGCGCCGATCTCCCCGCGCAGCGCGTAGTACACCTCGCCGGCGCGCGCGAGGTCGGAAGCGTTGCGTTCCATGGCGCCGGTCAGCGCATTGATCTTGTAAAGGTAGCCGAGTGTGGTCGCGGTGATCTGCTGCTCGCGCACGCCGGCGAGGCCGCTGCGCGAGCCCTCGTAGTTCAGCGCGAGCACGAGTCCGTAGCCCGCGAGCTCGAGCAGCAGGACGCAGAGCAGGATGCGCAGCTTGATCGTCATCGCGGATTTCGCTCCCCGGTCGGACGATATCGCGCGCCTCGTGCCGAGGGTAGAGCGGATCAGGGGGCGCGATGTCGAGCGGCCGCGCCCGCCACGCCGCTTCCGGACCTCCGTCGCGGCTCGGGCGGCTCGAAACGATCGACTGCGACGGGACGAAGCGTCAGGATCGTCCTGGCCTAAGGGCCGCGAAAGCCATTCGCCGGGAGGAATCGATGTCGAAAGCCATGGTCGCCGCAATTCTCGTCGCGAGCGTGCTGAGCGGTTGCGCCGGCATCCGCGAGCGGGTCTGTACCGACCTCGTCGGCCCGGAGTGGACGCCGCTCGCAGCGCCGCCGAAAAATGCCGACCAGCTCCTGAGTTTCGTGGGGAATCCGCGCGGACCGCGCGCCTGGCTCGCCCGGGGCGACGACGCGCTGATGGTGTGCCTGGTGCCATTCGCCGGCGGGGCATGCGGCACCGTGACGTTCGGCTTCACGCGGGTGAACGGACGATGGGCCAACTCGCTAACAGGCTCGAAGGCCGTCGTCTGCGCGGAATGATGACTCCGGGCTCCGTCGAACGGCTGACGATCGCGATGCCTTTTCCCAGGACCGCATCCCGATGACCCTGCGCGCAGGGCGTGCCGGAGAGGGAGGGTGCGGCCCTCGATCCACCGCGAGTGGCGGCGTTCGCGGCTCCTACACGGGCCAGCGAAATGCCGCGGAGGAATCGAGCGCTCCCTCGCCGCGCGCGATCGCCGCGTCCTGCACCGCCGCGATCACCGGCATCACCGCGAGGTCGACGCCGTGGCGGGCGGCTTCCTCGATCATCAGGCGCACGTCCTTGCGGGCCATCGCGACCTCGAAGGAGACCTCGTCGTAGGGGCCCGATGCAATCTTCGCGGCGCGGGCCGGCAGCAGCGTCCCGGGGTTGAACGCGCCGAACAGTGCGACCGCCTCGGCCGGCGCGATACCGACCGCGGCGGCAAGGCGGCAGACGTCGCCGAGCACGCCGGACAGTCCGATCAGGGTGAGGTTGCCGAACAGCTTGAACGAGGCGGCGCGTTCCGGCGCCGGCCCGAGCCAGACCAGCTTGCCGGTCATCGGCGCGAGCAGCGGCGTCACCTCGTCGCACAGGTCCTTGTCGCCCGACAGCAGCATCACGCCGGTGCCGTCGACGGCATTCGCCGGGGCCATGAACACCGGCGCGTGCACGAAGCGGCGGCCGCGCGCGGCCCAGCGCGCCGCTCGCTCGGCGGTCGGGGTGGTCGCGGTGGTGGTGTGATCGATGATCCAGGCATCGACCGGGATCGCGTCGACCAGCGGCTCGAGAATGGCGTCGACGACGACATCGTCGGCGACCATCAGGTGCACGCGCTCGACGCCGCGCACGGCCTCGGCGGCGCTCGCCGCGACCCGCGCGCCATGCGGCTCGAGCGCGCGCGCCTTGTCGGCGCTGCGATTCCAGACGGTGACCTCATGGCCCTGCGACAGCATGCGCCGGACGAAACCCGCGCCCATCAAGCCGATGCCGAGAAATGCGATCTTCATGGCGTAGCCTCGCGTAAGGGGCAGTCATCGTACGACCGCCGAGGGCGAAGCGCGCGACCCGGGCCGTAGGGCGCACCGCGCGCCGTTGCCTCGCCGCGTCGTCGATGCCGCTGACTGGCGACGCCTGGCGACGGCGGCCAGTGGCCGCCCTACGCTCGATGCGCGCTCAAGCCTCGGGGCCGCGCACCCGGAGCGTCAGTCCCCGCAGGAAATTCCTGAGCATCTGGTCGCCGCAGGGCCGGTAGTTGCGGTGGCCATGCTGGCGGAACAGCGCCGACAGCTCGGGCTTGGTGACCGCGAAGTCGACCGAGTCGAAGATCGCGTGCATGTCCGCGTCCTGCAGTTCGAAGGCGACCCGGAGCTTCTTCAGCACGTCGTTGTTGCTGATCCGCTTCGCGACCGGCCGGGGCGGCGCCTTCGGATCGCGGCCGCGGCGGTGGACCACCAGGCCGTCGAGGAAATGACCGAGCACGGCGTCGGTGCATTCGCGGAAGTCGGGGTCCTCGTCCTTCTTCAGGAAGGCCTGCACGTCGGCCTTGGATACTTCGAACTTCCCGTCGGCCAGTTTCGCAATCTCAGCCACCTTGCCGTCGCTGAGGTCGAGCATGTAGCGGATGCTGCGGAGAACGTCGTTGATGATCATCGGTAGCGAATCCTTGGGCTCGCCAAGGTAGCACGGTGCCTTCGGACGGCCTGCGGGGTGGAACGGACCGGGGTGGGAGTTCGCAGCCCATCGTCCGTCCCAGGCAGGTGACGGCAACCCGGCAACGTCGGGCGGCGTCCGCCCCGATGGCGGAACCAGGAGCACGCTCATGACTCCGATCTCTCCCGCCGATGCCAAGGCACAGCGCGGCACCGACGAACTCATCCCGGCCGACGAGCTGCGGCGATACATCGACTCTCGGATCAACGACCTGGAGCGATCGGCGCAGCGCTCGCGCTGGTTCTTCGGCGTGTACGTGGCCGTGGCCTGGGTGGTATTCGCCGCGACCTTCAACGCCTATCTCTCGTGGATGCGCAACATCGCTGACGACCATGCGGCAGAGGTCTTGAAGGGGCCGGGATACCGCAACGTGAGTCAGTTTCTGGAGGAACGGGCACTGGATGCGTGGTCGGGGCGGCTCTACGTCGATATCCCCGTCGTCGGCGGGCAGGTGCACATCACCGATGCCGGGATTCTGGTCGGACTGCTGGTCGTGTTGTTGGCGACCTGGGTCGTCTTCGCGGCACGGCGGGAGAATCACCTGATGTTCTACCTGATCAGCGACGTCACGAAATACAAGTTCGGACTGGCGTCGATGCGCTACCTGAAGAACCAGATCCACGCGACCCAGCTGTTGACACCGCCGTCGACCACGGCGGCGCTGGGCCCGGGGGACGTCCTCGGCAAGTCAACGTTGCAGGATCGCGGGCGCTCGATCGGCATCATCACGGCGTCGATGTATCACGCCGGGCCAGCCGCTCTGCTGTTCCTGTTCGCTGCGGATCTGTGGTCGTTGGTCCGCGACACGCCACTGCAGGCGGGAAAGACGGTTTGGGACATCCTTGTTGCCAAGTGCGGCCAGGACGCATCCGTGCTGACCTGCAGCAGTACTCTCGATCTGGCCGCTCGCGTGGTCGTCGCGTTCGTCCTGTTCGTCGTCGCCGCGAGGCTGACCTGGCGCGCCAAGTCGTTCCAGGACCAGACCCACAACCTGATCGCATTCCTGGATGCCGAGGTTGCCAGTCTGGCGAGTCGATCCGCCGCCGAGCGTGCGGCCAACCTTGCCGCCGAAGCGGCGGAACATCCTCAAGATACGCACTGAGGCGAAGCGGTCGATGCGCGTCGGAAGGGTGACGTCCGGCCGGTCCATTCCGCCGTGGTGCTGCGATAGCCTCCATTCGCCTACGGAAGCGAGGCTTGCCGTGCAACAGCTGATCGTGATCGCAGTTTGCGGAGTGTTGTGCTCGGCGGTCGGCGACGCCGATGCTGCCGGACCGCCGGCGGACGACCTGCCGCGCATCACTTCCGCCGAAGCCGGCTACTCGGCCGAACGCCTCGATGAACTGCGCGGCTTCCTCGCGCACGCCGGTTCCGACAGCCAGGACGGCAGGGTGTTCTTCGAGTGGGGCGACATCCACCGGAAGCTCACCGTGCACTCGATGCGCAAGGCGCTGCTGTCGTCGCTGTACGGCATCGCGGTCGAGCAGGGACAGGTCGACCTCGATCGGACGCTCGGCGAGCTCGGAGTGGACGATGTCGAGCCGATGCTGAGCGACGAGGAACGCCGCGCGACCCTGCGCGACGTGCTGAAGTCGCGCTCCGGGGTCTACCACCCGGCGGCCGCGGAGGCCGAGAGCATGATTGCCGCGCGACCGGCGCGCGGCAGCCACGCGCCCGGCAGCTTCTTCTACTACAACAACTGGGACTTCAACGTCGCCGGCCGCGTGCTCGAGTGGCGGACCGGCCGGCGGATCTACGACGACTTCGACGCGCGAATCGCGAAGCCGCTCGGCATGCGCGACTGGCACGATCGCATCGTCGTCGCCGACGCCGACGGCCGCATCGACGATGCCGACGCCGACGGCTGGTACCAGTACGAGCCGGAGCGCTCGCGCTTCCCGGCCTACCACTTCCGGATGAGCGCCTACGATCTCGCGCTCTACGGCCAGCTGTTCCTCGACCACGGCCGCTGGCAGGGCCGGCAGATCGTGCCGGCGGAATGGGTCGACCAGTCGACGCAGCCGTACTCGCTCACCGAGCCCGATTACGGCCTCGCCTACGGCATGCTGTGGGATGTGCTGGTGCCGGAAGCCGGAGACGCGCGCCCGTCCTTCTTCCATACCGGTGTCGGCGTCCACATGCTCGGCGTCTATCCGAAGCACGGCCTCGTGCTGGTGCACCGGGTCGACACCGAGCACGCCTACCGCTTCAACGACGGGGATCTCTATCAGGTGATCCGTCGGGTGCATGCGGCGCGCTTGAAACCGGGGCCGGGTTCGAGCCCGCCCGTCGCCGCGTACGGGAACTGAATGCTGCGGAAAGGGACGGGCGACGGGCTCGAAGGCCGCCATGCCGAACCGGACGTCATCCCGGCCGTGACGGGTCCGCAGAAGAGGACGGCGCCCGGTTGTTTCGGCGCGCCTGCGATCACGAAGGCCCCCGCTCTACATCCCCCGGCATCCGCTGCCACTTCCTCCCGGCTCCGCGCTTCGCGGCGCTCGCCATGGCGGGCTGGAATCCGACCGCGTAAACATCGCCCACACCTCGTGAGGCGACGACCGCGATAAGCTCGAACATCGGCCCGCACGCCGGCAGTGGCTCGAGCCTCGACACCGCAGCCGACCAGGCCATCGACGCTGGGGGCGGACATGCGCGTACTGAACGGCTTCGATCGAACGACCGCCTGGGTGAGCACGTGGGTGATCCTGGGGGCGTTCGGCGCGGCGACCGCGCAGGCCTCGACCGTCGTGGCGTTCAGCAACGCCGCTGCGATCACGATCAACGACAACGCCTCGGCCACGCCCTATCCGTCGACGATCAGCGTCAGCGGCGTCGCGCCGGCGTTGCCGACCAACGTCCGCGTGACCCTGAACGGCTTCAGCCACGCCTTCGAGGCCGACGTCGACCTGCTGCTGATCGGACCGCAGGGGCAGCGCGCCGTCCTGATGTCCGATGCCGGCGCTTCCTCCGCTCCCGCCAGCGTCAGCTTCGGCTTCGACGCCAATTCCGCGGTCGCGCTGCCGGCGTCGGCGCCGGTGACGGGTAGCTCGGTGTACCGCCCCGTCAACTTCGCCTTCGGCTCGCCGGACAACTTCCCGTTCGCCTCGTCGACCAGTCTCGACCACGGCCCCGCCGACCTCACCGCCTTCAACCTGCAGGACCCGAACGGCGTCTGGGCGCTGTGGGTGGTCGACGACGACCCGATCGCCAGTGGCAGCATCAGCGGCGGCTGGTCGCTCTCCTTCACGGTGCCGACGGTCTTCACCGTCAACTCGACCGGCGACCCTGGCGACGGCACCTGCAACGCCGGAGAGTGCACGCTGCGCGAGGCCGTGGCGGCGGCCGGCAACGGCGACCTGGTGAAGTTCTCGGCGCTGTTCGATTCGGTGCAGACCATCACGCTCACCGCGGGCGAGATCGCGATCAACAAGAACCTCACCGTGCAGGGGCCGGGCGCCGATCGCCTGACGCTGTCGGGCAACGACGGCAGCCGCATCTTCCGTGTCGCCGGCAACGGCAGCCTGTCCGTGAATGCGCTGGCACTGCGCAACGGTCGGGCCGGCGACGTCGGCGGCTGCGTGGTCAGCGACGGCAACCTGTTCCTGCGCGGTGTCGAGGTGTCGAACTGCACGACCGCACCCGGCTTCTACGGCGGCGGCCTCTACCTCGCGGCCGGTGCCGGTGTGATCAGCGGCAGCAGCATCCACGACAACCGCTCCGCCACCTTCGGCGGTGGCGTCGCCGCGATCAACGCCGACGTCTCGATCGACAACACGACCCTCGCGGCCAACACCGCCGGCTCGGACGGCGCAGGTGTCGCTCTCTACTGCGACGTGGCGGGTCTGGCCAAGACCCTCGAACTCCGGCAGTCGACGATCGCCGGCAATCGTGCGGGGGGCGGCGGTGCGGTCGCGGTGATCGCCGCCAACGGAAGCGCGCCGACGGCCACCGTGCGGGACACCCTTCTCGGCGACAATGTCGGCGGCAGCTTCACGATCCAGGGGGGCGGCGCAACGGTCGTTTCGCGCGGCTACAACCTCACGGACGACGGCGCCAGCGGCGCGCTGGGTGCGACCGGCGACCAGGTCAACGTCAATCCGCGCCTCGGTCCGCTGTCGCAGGACGGCGGCGTGTTGCCAACGGTGGCGCTGCTCGGCGGCAGTCCGGCGATCGACGCGGGCCACAGCTCCGGCGGGCAGTTCGACGAGCGCGGGATCGTCCGCCTGTTCGACGTTCCCGGAATCGGCGCCGCCAGCGGCGGAGACGGTGGTGACATCGGTGCCGTGGAGATGCGGCCCCAGTTCGTCACGACCGTGGCCGACAGCGGGGCCGGCAGCCTGCGCGCCGCGATCCAGCAGGCCAACAACAATGGCAGCGGCCTCGACGACATCCTCTTCGACAACACCACCTTCAACGTCGCACAGAGCATCGACCTCGCGACGGCGCTGCCCGACATCACCAGCGATCTCGCGGTGCACGGTCCCGGTGCCGACCGGCTGACGGTCCGGCGCAGCCCGTCATCGGCGACCCACTTCAGGGTGTTCCACAACCCCGGTGCGAGCACCCGCGCCGCGTTTTCGGGTCTGACCATCGCCAACGGCCTGCTCGACAGCGGGGTCGTGGCGAACGATGTCGGTGGTGGCATCCGCAGCGGAGGGCCGCTGGCACTTTCGGCCGTGCACGTCACCGGCAACCAGGCCGCGATCGGTGGCGGCGTGGCGGTGGTCTTCGCCTCCGGCGTGATCGACGGCAGCACCTTCAGTGCCAACACCGGGCGGGTCGAAGGGGGCGGCCTGTTGTTCCAGGACAACGGACCGCACGCGCTTCGGCTGATGCACAGCACGATCAGCGGCAACCAGGCCGGCCCGACCGGCTTCGGCGGCGGCATCGAGGTCATCGGCGAAACCGGGCGCGCGCTAATGCAGGTGACGAGCTGCACCATCGCCGACAATCAGGGCGACAATGGCGGCGGCATCGACACCTCGTCGTTCGGCGCGACCGGGCAGGGCGTGACGTTGCTCCGCAACAGCATCGTCGCCGGCAACACGCCGATGAACTTCAACGCGGTTCCGGATGCCGGCGGCGGCACCGCCGTGCAGACCTCGCGCGGCTACAACCTCTCCGACAACTACAACGGCGTCGTCGCGCCGCTCGCCAGCGACATCAGCGGCGCGGCGCTGCTGGGTCCGCTCGGAATGAACGGCGGCTCCGTGCCGACCCGACTGCCGACGGACACCAGCCCGGCGCTCGACAAGGGCAATGCCGATGTCGCGAACCACGACCAGCGCGGAACCGCCTATCGCCGGGCATTCGACATTCCCACGGTCAACGACGCGCCAGCGCCCGGCGACAAGTCCGACATCGGCGCGGTGGAACTGCAGGGTCTCGACAGCCTGTTCAGGGACGGCTTCGAATGATTCCCCTCGCCCTGCCCTCGTTCCGGCCTGCTCTACTCGCGCAGGCGTTCGGCCGGTCGGCGCATGCGCCGACCATTCCGCCCTCAGCCTCGCGGGCGGGGGAGAAGGCAGTGCGAGGGGGCTCTAGAAGCTCCCCTGCAACGCCAACCACCACCCCGCCGCCAAGGGCCCCGCCACGGCGCCGAACTCGAGCCAGTACACCGTCGAGCTGCCGCGCAGCGGCGTGAAACGGCGACGCACTTCGTCGAGCAGCGTCGGCACCGCGATCAACAGCAGCAGCGACGAGAACAAGACCTCGACCCAGGGCATCTGCCAGCGCAGCACTCGCTCCTCGCGCACGCCCGAGGCCAGCGTGCCGACCTCGCGGGCGATCGTCTCGGCATCACTGCCGACGAGGCCGCTCTGTTCGAAGCGGTAGAGCACGACATCGCCGGCCCCGGAAAACGTCAGCGACGAGTGCGTCTCCCGTGCGCTGCTGCCGCCGTTGGGCTGTGACGCGCCACTGACCTCGTGCGTTTCGCCTTCGGCCTTCTGGATCTGTGTCACCGTGACCTGCTTGCGGGACCAGGTGCCGGCATAGCGGTCGCTGATCGTGCAGCGCGCCCCGGTCTCGCCGGACTCGCAGTCGTAGACGATCACCGGCACCGGAAGCAGCAGCGCCAGGGCGAACAGGGTCATGCCGATCGAGAGCGCGATCGCGCCGCAGCCGCGCCGCGCCTGCATCGGCGCGGAGACGTCGCCGTCGTGTCGGTCCGTCATTCGTCCCTTCCTTCCGTCGGGTCGTCCCGATTCTCGCGCACCCGGGCCGTGCTGACCGTGCGGGCGAGCGCCGGCTTCGCGTACGCTAGCGCGCCGAACGACACCACGACGAGAGACCGCATGACCGTCGACCGCGCCGGGATCGCCGCCACCGAACCCACGATCCGACCGTTCATCCGGCGCACGCCGGTGCTCGCGGTCGATGCGGCAGACTTCGGACTGGCCGCGACGCCGCTCACCTTCAAGCTGGAGATGACCCAGCACGCGGGCTCGTTCAAGACTCGAGGCGCCTTTGCCAACCTGCTGCTGCGTTCGCCGCCGCCGGTCGGTGTCGTCGCAGCCTCGGGCGGCAACCACGGCGCCGCCGTCGCCTACGCGGCGCGACAGCGCGGGCTGCCCGCACGGATCTACGTGCCGAGCATCTCCTCGCCGGCGAAGATCCAGCGGATCCGCGACTACGGCGCCGACCTCGTCGTCGGCGGCGACCGCTACGCCGACGCCTACGCGGCCAGCCAGGAATGGCAGGCGGTCTCCGGGGCGCTGCCGATCCATGCCTTCGATCAGGTCGAGACCATGCTCGGTGCCGGCAGCATCGCGCTGGAGCTGGAGGCTCAGGCGCCCGAGCTCGACACCGTGCTGGTCGCGGTCGGCGGCGGCGGGCTGATCGGCGGCGTCGCCGCCTGGTACGCCGGCCGCACGCGGGTGATCGGCGTCGAGCCCGAGCTCTCGCCGACGCTGCACGATGCCTTCGCCGCCGGCGGCCCGGTCGACGCCCCGAGCGGCGGCATCGCTGCCGACTCGCTGGCACCGAAGCGCATCGGCGATCTCGTCTACCCGGTCGCGCGTCGCCACGTCGAGCGCGTCGTGCTGGTGCCGGACGACGCGATCCGCGCGTCGCAGAAGGCGCTGTGGGCGACGCTGCGGATCGTCGCCGAGCCGGGTGCGGCGACCGCGTTCGCTGCGCTCCTGTGCGGCCGCTACGTGCCGGCGCGGGGCGAGCGGATCGGCATCCTGCTGAGCGGCGGCAACACGGTCGCGGTCGATTTCGAGCGCTGATTCCGGGCGCGGCCTCGCGGCACGCGAACTGACGACGGCGGCCGCGACGGGCTGCGGACACCGCGGCGGCTGCGGTCATGGGCGAAGACCCACCAAAGTCATTCCGCCACCCCGGCATCGGTCGCGTGGCGATCGTTTCCCGGCTGCGTCCCGTCGTGCCCTAGGGTGAAGCTCCCTCACAGGAGCACCCCGATGCGCATGATTCCCGCTGGACTGTTTCCCGCTGACGACCCGACGACGATCGCCGTGCAGCGGGTCGTGCAGGACTGGATCGACCTCGCCCTGGAGCGCGCGGCCGGACATCTGCGCCGGCCGAACGACGTCACGCTGCCGGAGCGCGCCGATGCGCTCGAGGTCGGGCTCGCCGCCTGGCTCGGCGAGTTGCCGGCGGTCGAGCGACAGCGGGTCGTCGCTCGCGTCGCGTCCACGCTCGACGAGCCGGCGACGGCTCGCCGCGGCCGTCTCGGACGTCTCGCGGAGATCGACTTCCGCAGTCGCGACGACGTCGGAAGCCAGTTGCTCCAGGTCGGTGCGCTCGACCGGGTCCGCCCCACCGAGCGCTTCAGCGATCGCGTCCGGCGCTGGGCGGCTCCGGGCGGTCGCGTGGCTCGGCAGCATGGCTCGGGCGAGGACGGTACCGGGGGTTCGTCCACCGGTCCGCGACCCACCAAGCGCGTGCCGCAGGTGCAATTGTGCCTGCGCAGCCTCGAGTGCCTTGCGGACAGCCGGGAGCCCGGGCGCGACGAGATGGCCGTGATGGGCACCGCCAGCGACGGCCTGTCGGCCGTGCGCAAGTTCGAGCCGATCCGGCTCGGCAAGTACCGGGCGGAGTTCGACAACGAGCGCCGCGAGGAGCGTCACGACCGCCGCGACGAGCGCCGCGAGGACCGCCGCGACCGGCGTGACGACCGCCATCCGAGCCGCGAGCTGCGCGGCAAGTCCGACGACAACGAGACTTTCGTCCGCCGGGATTTCCAGCAGCCGTTTCCGCTGGTGACGTTTCCGACCGTCGACACCGACCTGCCGTTCCGCAGCTTCGATGTCATGCTGATGCTGTTCGAGCGTGACCTCGGTCCCGGCGGCGCTGAGAAGGCGCTCGACAAGCTGCTGGAGAGTGGCGGCACTTCGCTGTCGAGCCTGGTCTACGACAAGCTGAAGAAGTACCTGGTCGAGTCCCTGGGCATGGGTGCCGGAGGCTTCTCGGTGGCGCTGACCGCCGCGATCCTCGGTGGCATGTCGCTGGCCGAGGCGCTGGCCGCGGTGGCGGCGCCGGCGGTGATCGCCGGCCTCGTGGCGATGGCGGTCTACGCGGTGTTCGCCGCGCTGCGCAAGGCACTGGCGATCGAGTCCTTCGAGCTCGTCCCCGCCACCCTGGTGCTCGCCGACCTGCATGCCCCGATCGACGCGGATTTCGTCAGCGAAACGTTCTTCGCCGAGGTCGCGCAGGTCGCGCCACTGGCCAGCCGCGCGGCGCGCTACCGGATCGGCTACGAGTGGCGCGTGCTGCCCTGAACGGCGGGCGCGAGGCAATACACTCGACGGCGCCACGGCTCACCCGAGCGGCGTGGCGCTGACCAGGTCGGGAGTGGAGCCTGCATGAGTGACACGATCCGGGAGTCCCTCGGCGCGATCGCCGTATCGGCGATGCTGGCCGCCTGTGCCAGCGGCACCGGGCCGCGCGACGCCCGCACCGTCGCCTGGTGGCGCACCACGGAGGCGCTGTCCGGCGACGCGATGGAGGGCCGCGACACCGGCTCGCCCGGCTACGACCGCGCCGCGGCGATGGTCGCGGAGCGGTTCCGGCAGGCGGGACTCGCGCCGGCCGGCGACGACGGTGGCTACTTCCAGTCGATCGCCCTCCACGAGATCGAGGCGTCCGCGGACGGCACCGCGATCGCCGTGGCGTTCGGCGACGGCCGCAGGCACGCGCTGCGCTTCCTGCACGAGATCACGGTCGCGCCCGACTTCGGTCTGGCCGCGGAGCTCGACGCGCCGCTCACGTTCCGCGGCTACTGTCGTCCGTCCGACCTGACCGATGCGCGCGGCGCCGTCGTCGCCTGCTTCGGTGCGCGCCGCAAGGGCCTGCCCAACGGGTCGGAGCGGATTGCCGCGGCGATCGCGGCCGGGGCGGTCGGCGTCGTCTCCGTCGACGATCCGGGCTTCACCGCCGAACCGCCGCGCTGGCCGGTGGCCTATGCACGCACGGTGAGCGTCGACGCGAAGCCGGTGCGGCCGGAGGCGATCACGCTGTTCCGCGTCGGCGCGGCGGCGTTCGCCGGGCTCGCCGGTGAGAGCGGACAGGACGGCGCAGACCTGATCGCCCGCGGCGCGCGCGGCGACCCGCTGCCAGCGTTCGACTTCAAGGCGCGCTTCACCGCGCACCTCGCCCTGCGCGAGCGCAGCTACCGTTCGGCCAACGTGCTTGCGAAGCTGCCCGGCACCGATCCCGCGCTGGCGAACGAACCGGTGCTGCTGATCGCGCACCTCGACGGCTACGGCTACGGCACCGAGGTCGACGGCGACCGTCTCTACAACGGCGCACTCGACGATGCCGCCTACGTCGCGACCCTGCTCACTCTCGCGGACGAGCGGCGCGGCAAGGGTTTCCGACGCCCGCTGCTGTTCGCGGCGGTGACCGGCGAGGAGAAGGGCCTGCTCGGCTCGACCTGGCTCGCGCAGCATCCGACCGCCGCCGCACCACGGCCGGTCGCCGTCCTCAATCTCGACCAGCTGCGGCCGCTGTACCCGCTGAAGATCCTGACCACGCTGGCGCTCGCCGATTCGACGCTGGGCCGGTCCGTGCGCGAGGTCGCGGAGCCGATGGGAATCCGGGTCCGCGAGGACCTGGAGCCCGAGCGCGGCCTGCTGCGCCGCACCGACCACTGGCCCTTCATGCAGGTCGGCGTGCCTGCGGTGAGCTTCCTGTTCGGCTTCGACGCGGACGACGCGGTCGCCCGCGCGCGCTACCGCGACTGGTACGAGCGCCGCTACCACGCGCCGCAGGACGATCTGTCGACCCCGATCGACTACCAGGCGCAGGCCGACTTCCACCGCTTCTACTTCGCACTGGTGGAGAAGGTCGCGGATGCCGACGCGGCTCCGGCGTGGTCGACCGACAGCCCCTACCGGCCGAAGACTCCGGGCGGCAGCTGAACGCGGCGCGTCGTCAGCCGAACACCCGGCAGGCGATCTCCAGCGTGTGGCACTGCAGGACCGCGACGCGCTCGGCCGACTGGTAGCCGCCGGCGAAGGAGATCACCACCGGGATGCCGGTGCCCTCCAGCACCCGGAGGACACGCTGGTCGCGGGTCGCGAGCGTCTCGGTCGTGAGACGCAGCGTCGATTTCGGATCGTCGATGTGACTGTCGGTGGAGGCCTGGTACAGCACCAGGTCGGGGCGACGGCGGGCGATGTCGTCGAGCGCCTGGTCGAGCGCCCCCAGAAAGTGCAGGTCGGAGGGCTCGTCCGGGTCGCGCGGCACCGCGAGGGCGCGGCTGCGCGGCTGCCCGCGGATGCCGAAGCGGGAGCCGAAGATCGAGATCGCCTCGAGGTTCGGCAGCTCGGCGCAAAAGGCCTCGGTGCCGTCGCCGCCATGCTCGTCGCAGTCGAGTACGCAGACCGTGAGATCGGCCAGTTCGGCGGCGACGTAGGCCAGCCCGTTGAACACGCAGTAGCCGCCGCCGCGGCCGGGATGCGCGTGATGGAAGCCGCAGGCGACGTTCACCGCACAGCCGTCGGCGAGAGCGCGGCGGGCGGCCGCGAGCTGGCCGCCCAGCATGAGCCGGCAGGCGCCTACGAGTTCGGGAGACCACGGCAGGTAGGGCGTGCGGGCCAGCGCTCCGGTGCCCGACAGCATGGCCTCGACGTAGTCGCGCTGATGCAGGCGCAGCAGCGCGTCGACCGGCGCCTCGTCGGGGGCATGCACGTCGATCAGGCCGAGTGCGGTCGCCGCGGCGGCGGTGCGCGCGAGGCGCTCGAAGTGCGCGAGGTCGGGAACCTGATAGCGATCGCAGTAGGACGCGGCGAGGCGCACCGGCGCTTCCTCGGGCCAGCGCGCGCTGCGCGACGCGCAACAGGTCTTCGATACGGGTCTCCGCGGGCGAGAACAGTCCGCCCTTGGCCTGCTGCTCGAAGTGCGCCGAAAAGGCACGCTGCCGCGCGTCCGGATCGACCGCGAGGGTGGTCAGTCGCAGGAAGCGGCAGGCGCGGACGCCGGTGGCGGCGATCCCGAGGCCGGGCAGGCCGGAAAGGGGCTTCGCGTGCGTGACGGCCTCGTCCGGATAGTCGACGGCGAAGAGGCTGCCGCGCGGCAGGCGGACGCCGTGGACGAGAACGACGGCGAGGCTGATGCAGGAGTGGTCGTCGCCGAGTCCACGCTTCTCCAGCAGCAGCGGCAAGCCGTCGGCGGCGAGGATCAGGTTGACCCGGCCGTCGCGACGGATACGGCCGTGTGCGATCTCGAGGAAGAACTGCTCGGCGAGCGGGCAACTGCCGACTTTCAGCTTCTCGGGCGCCACGGGAATCGTGGAGTCGCGGGCTTCCAGCGGATGCAGCAGGTCGACGACGATGTCGAACCACAGCCGCGACTCGGGGAGCACCAGGGCGCTCCGGATCGCGGCCTCGGCGCGGCCGAAGCGGACGCGCAGTTCAGCGGGCGCCGCATCGAGATCGCGGTGGAACACGCCGAGCCCCGGGCTCGCCGCGGCGTCGCCGCGATTCACCAGGTCCGCGAGATGACGGGTCGACTGCGTGTAGCCGCAGCCGCGCCGCTCCGTGCGGTGCTCGTGGTGCTCGTCGAGCATGTCGACGAGCACCGAGCACAACGGCAGCCCGTGCCGCTCGAAAGCGGCCGGCAGCTCGTGCATGACTCGGCTCAGGAGAAGTCGAGGTTCTTCTCGTAGGACTTCACCTCGTGGCGCGCCATCGCCAGGTTCGCCTTGGCCCGGTCGAGCACGACATAGAGGAACATCTTCTCGTTCTTCTCCAGCGGGCGGATCAGGTGGTACTGCTTGCCGAGCGAGATCAGGATGTCCTCGATGGTGTCGTTGAGCTTCAACGCCGCGGCGACGCGGCGCTTCGACTTCACCACCTCGGCATTGCCGGCTGCCGCCACGTCGAGGTCGACGTTTCCGCCGCCGCTCTTCGCCAGCGCCATGCCGCTGTCGCTGTCCACCAGTGCCGCGGCGATGAAGCCGTCGATCCCGCTGAGCGGACCCAGGTCTACCTTGGCCATCAGACTCTCTCCTTCGATGTCCGCAGGACGTGCGGACGGGGTTGCGGCGTGTGGCCGCGGATTCAGGCCGGCGCGCGCGGCGAGCCAGGCGTCGAGCGCCTGGCCGACGCGCTGCGCGGCGGTGTTCAGTTCGTGCAGGGCCATGCCCAGCGTCGCGGTCGGCCGCGTCACCATGCCGAGCACCAGCAGGTCTTTCGCCGCGGGAACGCGCTGCAGCAGGAACAGGCCCTGCTGCGCCTTCACCACCACGTACTCGGAGCGTCCGACCCGGACCTCGCGGCCGATGGTCTCGCCAAGCGCAACCATCGCGCTCGCCATCGCCGCCATCCGCTGCGGATCGGCCTCGTTGTCGACCACGTTGCCGAGCATCCGGCCGTCGACGGTGGCGGCGACGCAGCCGATGACCGAGGGCGTGTTGCGATGGAGCACCGCGAGCGCGGCAGCGATCTCGTTGCGAAGCGGGGAGGGAAGCGCGTCGGTGATCATTCTCACGATCCGGCGGCGAGCAGGTCCGACAGCAGGGTGTCTTCGTCCCCCGCCGAACAGGCCTCGATCTGGTGGAAGAGCACCCGGAGGACGCGAAGCACCTCGTCGCGACGGCGGACGTCCGCGGGCATGACCGGCGCGAACAGTCCGCGTCGGCCGAGGAGCTCGCGGTAGGCCTGCAGCGCCGCGTCGACGCCCTGCTGCAGGCGACCGACCGCGACGACGACGCGGCCGTCGACGATCTGCGTCTCGAAGGCGTCGAGGAAGCCCTCCAGGTCGCCGTGCGGATCCGGTCGCGACTGGTCGAGCAGGATCACGATCCCGAGCGCACCGCGGGCGACCAGCGGCCACATGAACTCGAAGCGGCGCTGGCCCGGCGTTCCGTAGAGCAGCAGCTTCTGGCCGTCCTCCAGGGTCAGTTCGCCATAGTCGAGCGCGACCGTGGTCTCGTCCTTGGCGGACTCCGAGAAGTCGGTGTTGATGACGTCGGTCGAGATCGGCGGGATCTCGCTGATCGCGCGGATCGCGGTGGTCTTGCCTGCGCCCATCGGGCCGCAGAACACCAGTTTCGATTCGATGGCCACGTCAGTCGATCGAGAGCGCGCGGCGGATCGAGGCGAGCATCCGGCCGATCCGGGTCGGGGACCCGCCGAACTCGACCACCGGCACCGGTTCGACCGTCGGCTCGGGCGTTCCTGGCGTGGCGCGCGCGACCACCGAGATCGCTTCGATGGCGAGGCAGGCATGGAGTACGCGGACGACATCCTCGCGACCGTTCGAGGCCAGGGCCAGCAGTTCGGACACCGGCGCCGCCCCCTTGCGCAGGCGACGCGGGGCCTGCGACGCCGCCGGTGAGCTTTCGGCCGCCTGGAACGGCCAGAAGCGCAGCACCACGCTCGTGTTAGGCCCGAGGTCGCCGATCCAGCGGTCGGTGGCGGCGAGCTGGGCGAGGTCCCACAGCATCAGCGACAGCGGCCGCTCGTGCGCATCGCTCAGCAGCGTCGCGGCCTTCAGCGTCGGCCCACCGCCGAGGAATTCCCAGGAGGAATCCAGGGCCTCGGCAACGCTGCCGAAGGCGGCGCCGAGGCGGCTTCGGCCATCCGCGAGCAGTGCGAGCACGACCTCGCCGTCCGCGCCGACCAGGTGCAGATCCGCCGTCGGCGAGGTCCGGCGTAGCCAGCGCTCGAGCACGCGGTGAGCGCGCTGCGCCAGCTCGTCCGCGGCCGCAGGCTCCGGCCCGATTCCGGCCTGGGCGGCTCCGCCGACCGCAGCGCGTCGGTGATGTTGCTCAGGTTCAACGGGTCGGCGATCGGCACCGGCGAGGGACAGAGCGTGGCCGGCGCGAGGCCCGCACGGATGATTTCGAGGCGTCGGCTGCCGCTCGCCGGAAGCGGGCGGCACCGGCCACCGACTTCGCCTCGACCACGCGAAGCAGGAAGTCGATCTGGTGTGCGCGCGAACTCGCCGGATCGACGGCGATGCGGAACAGCGTTTCCGGCGTGGGCCTGGCGGACATCGTTCCCCGTGCTCTGTTCATGATTCGACCTGATCGATCCTGTGGTGAGTCGGAGTCCGAACCCGGGACGAACCACCCCTGCGCCCTGGGTCGCCATCGGCGACGGACCCGCTCGACCTTCGAAGGAATGTCTCGTACTGAAGACTGCGGCGATCGCGTCGAGCGAAACGCCGCAAACCTAGACTTTCCGCAATCTTTAGCCTTCGAGCGTGCCTTCGTCCAGCAAAGAAGCGCAACGAAGTTTTTGGAGAGTTTTCGCCGCGGCCAACGTCGCGATCGCGGAATTCCGCATCTCCGCTCGCGTCCCGGGACCACCGCGGCGCGTCCATCCGGTGAACCGCGATCGCCGTTGAAACATTTGATTGAGCAAAGCGTTTCAAGCCCGTTTCGGCGGAGAGTGCGATGGGTGGTTCGGCGCGTCGCGTTGGCGGCCGTATCGGACGCGAGTGCCACCGGGTCCGCCGTGATCGCTCCCGCGCTCCGGTTCCGGTGTCCCCACGTTCATGGGATGCGCGTCGCAGGCAGGCCGCCGAGACTCGTTCGACGTCGAATCCCCGAACGAGGCCCTCATGTCCAATCGAAGCCGGCTTGCCGCCGCCTCCGTGCTGTTTTCCCTGTCAACGATCGCCGTCGCGACGACGGTGTCGCTGCCCGGCCAGTCCTTCGACGTGAGCTTCGTCGGTCCGGCGGCCAACGCCGGATTCGGGCACGCGGCGGCATCGCTCGACTTCAACGGCGACGGCTATCCGGACCTCGCGATCGGAACGCCGGGCTACGACGGCGTCGTCACCGACGGCGGCCGCGTGCAGGTGTACTACGGCTTGGCCGCCGGGATCGACGCGACGCCCGACTGGGAATACGCCGTTCCGCAGGCCGGGGCCAATTTCGGCACCGCGGTCGCGCGCGCCGGCGACGTCAACGGTGACGGCTACGACGATCTCATCGTCGGCGCGCCGAACTACGACACCACCGCGACCGACACCGGCGGCGCGTTCGTGTTCTTCGGCGGCGCCGCGCCGCACACGACGCCGGACCAGCTGATCGCGGTCGGCCAGGCGGCCACCTACCTCGGCGGCGCGGTTTCCGGCGGCTTCGACCTCAACGGCGACGGCTACGCCGACGTCGCGGCAGGCGGCATCGGCTTCGACAACACCGGCGCGACCAACGCCGGCATCGTCACGGTGTTCTTCGGAGCCCCCGGCGGCGTGGTGTCGGCGGGCAACCTGACCTCGTCGACGCCGGCTATCCGGATCGGCAGCGGCGTCGCGCTGGTCGGCGACGTCAACGGCGACGGCTTCGCCGATCTCGCGGTCGGCGCGACCGACTTCGGTTCCGGCGAGGTCGCGGAAGGCGCGGTCTTCGTCTACTTCGGCGGTGCCGGCACCACGTTCAACACGACGATCGACGCGACGCTGCAATCCAACCAGACCGGGGCCCACCTCGGCAGCAGCGTGGCAGCGGCGGGTGACGTCAACGGCGACGGCTACGCCGACCTGCTGGCCGGCGCGCCGGACTTCAGCAACGGCCAGTCCGGCGAAGGCGCCGCCTTCCTCTACCTCGGCGGCGCGGGTGCCTTCGACACCAGTGCGGACGCGCAGATCGAATTCGACCAGGCCGGCGCGACCGCGGGTGCACGCGTCGCGGGACTCGGCGATGTCGACGGCGATGGCCGCGCGGACGTCGCGGTGGCCGCGCCACTGTTCGACACCAGCCTTGCCAACGCCGGGCGTGTCGCGGTCTACCTCGGTACGGCCGCTGGCGTCGCCGCGGCGCCGACCGCGGTGTTCAGCGGCACGACGCTGGACGGCAACCTCGGCACCGGGCTCGGCAGCGTCGACCTCGGCAACGACGGCATCGCCGATCTGGTCGCCGGCGCGCCGTTCGACGACGGCGCGAGCGCCGACCTCGGCGCCGTCCGGATCGCGCGCGGCGCTCACTCGCTGCCGGACAACATTCCGGAATTGACGGTCGAGGCCAACAACGACTTCTCCAGCGCCGGCCAGGCGCTCGCGACCGGCGACCTCAACGGCGACGGCTACGTCGACCTCGCGGTCGGCGCCCCCGGATTCGACGCGCCCGCCGCGGCCGCCGGGCGGGTGACCCTGCACTTCGGGTCGGCGACCGGTCTGCAGCCGGTGGCGGGGTCGACGCTGTCGACCAACGAGGCCGGAGCGAGTTTCGGCGCCGCGGTGGCGATCGCCGACGTCAACGGCGACGGCTACGCCGACCTGGTCGTCGGCGCACCCAAGGCCAGCAACGGTCAGAGTCTCGAGGGCCGGGTCTACGTCTACTTCGGCGGTGCCGGCGCCTTCGACACGGTGGCGGACGCGATCCTCGAGCGCGACCAGGCTGGCGCCGACTTCGGCTCCTGCGTCGCGGCTGCGGACGTCGACGGCGATGGCGTCGCCGACATCGCGGTCGGCGCACGCTTCTACGACAACGGCCGCACCGACGAGGGCGCGCTGTTCGTGTTCCAGGGCGGCACCAGCGTCCACGCGGTGCCGCTGGGCCTGACCTCGTCGGGGCAGAGTGCCGGCTACCTCGGCGGCAACTGCGCGGCGATCGGCGACGTCAACGGCGACGGCTACGTCGACCTCGGCGCCGGCGCGATCGGCTTCGACACCAACGGCGCCTCCAACGGCGGCCGCGCCGTGATCCTGCTCGGCGGCCGGCCGTTCGATCTCGGGGTCGACCGCATCCTGGACGGCGACGAGTCCGACGGCCGCTTCGGCACGGCGATCGCCGGCGTCGGCGACACCAATGGCGACGGCATCGACGACTTCGTGGTCACCGCCCGCGAATACGACAACCCGACGCTCGACGAGGGCCGGGCCTACCTGTTCCGCGGCGGCAGCAGCCTGCCGACGACCGCGCACGCGGTGCTCGACAGCAACCAGGCCAGCGCCTTCTTCGGCACCGCGGCGCGTGGCGCGGGCGACGTCAACCACGACGGCTTCGCCGACCTCTGGATCGGTGCGGACCAGTACGACCCGGCCGGCAGTCCGGCCAACGCCGGCGCGGCCCTCCTGTTCCTCGGCGGCGCCGGCAACTTCGACACCACCGCCGACCGCGTGCTCGCGCCGGCCGTCGCCAACGGCCTGTTCGGCAGCGCGCTGGCCGCCGGCGACTTCGACGGCGACGGCGATCCCGATCTCACGGTCGGCGCGCCGGGACTCGACAACCCGGATCCGGACGAGGGCGGCTTCCTGGTGTACGACGGCGCCGGCATCGGTCGGCCGTCGAGTCCGCAGATGTATTCCGCCGCGCCGCTGGCGCCGGTCGATCCCGGCAACGCCTCGCGCGACGGGGCCGGCTTCACGCTGGCGATGGAGGCGACCTCGCCGCGCGGACGCGATCGCGCGCGCCTCGAGATCGAGACCTGCGCGGCTGGCGTCGCGTTCGGCTCGCCGACCTGCGTGCATGCGCTCGGCACCGTGTGGACCGATCTCGGCGCGACGGCGGGCGGACAGACGCTCGCGGCCCAGGCGAGCGGGCTCGGTTTCGGCAGCCTGCAGCACTGGCGCGCCCGGGTGCAGTACGCCTCGCCCTCGGTGACGCAGTCCGGCATCACCGCGCCGCGCGGTCCGCTGGTCGGCCCGTGGCGGCGCGTCCAGGCGACCGCCGGCAACGCCGACGTCCGGGTGCTGGAGCGCCTGTTCGCGGATGGCTTCGAGGACTGAGTCCGCGTCGCAATGCCGCCGGCTCAGTCGGCCGGCGGCGGGACCGCGCGGGCCGCGGGGAAGGTCAGCCGCACCTCGGTGCCGCCGCCGACCCGGTCGCGCCGCGTGAGCTCGGCGCCGAGCTGGCGGGCGCGGGACGCCATGCTGCGCGTCCCGAGGCCGGCGACGGCGTCGCCGAGGCCGCGGCCGTCGTCGGCGACCGCGAGTTCGACGCGACCGTCGCGGCAGGCCAGCTCCAGCTCGGCATGCGACGCCCCGCTGTGGCGGCCGATGTTGTTCACCGCCTCCTGCACGATCCGGTAGACGTTGAGTACGGCTTCCGGCCCGAAGCCCGCCAGCCGCAGTGCGGGATCGATCCGCCAGGCCAGCGCGATCCCGGCCTGGGCGAGCTGCGCCTCGAGGCGCGGGCGCAGGCCGGCGATCGCCAGCACCAGGTCGTCGTCGAACTGGTTCAGCGAGTCGATGATGAGACGCAGGTCGGTCAGCGACTCGCGGACCGTGGCGAGCAGGGCAGGCGCGTCGAGGTCGCGGGCCGCGGGTCGGCCGAGCAGCCCGGCGAGGCGGCCGGCAACGCCGTCGTGCATGTCCTGCATCAGCCGCCGGCGCTCGGTCGTCAGGGTCTGTTCGCGCGCCAGCTCCGACAGCCGCGCGAAGCTCTCGCGGAGCTCCGCTTCGCGCGCCGCGACCGCGGCCTCGAGTTCGCGGACCGAGTGGCGCATCCGGCGTTCGTTGCTGTCGACCCGGCGCGCGATCTCGAACACGAATGCGACCGCCAGGAAGAAGCACCCGAACGCGGCCGTCGACACCTCCCACAGGCCGAACAGGTTGGACGACAGCGCCGCGTCGTAGCCACCGCACAGCGTGGCGCCGACCAGCCAGCCGATCACCCAGGGCGCGAAGCGGTCGTCGCGATGGCTCGCGGCGTAGCGCAGGCAGCGCCACAGCAGGTAGGGCGCGACGACCGCGGCGAGCAGGCGCAGCACGATCGCCGGCCACACGTTGCGGTCGATGTAGCTCGGGCCCGGGATCCACCAGAGCACAGCCGCGCCGGACACCGCGACCGGATAGCAGGCGGCGATCAGGCGCGAGAACCGCGGCGACGCCTCCTGCATCACCGCGTCGGCGAAGCGCGGCGCGAAGCAGACGCAGGCGAAGGCGCCGACGAAGTACAGCCACACGATGAGCCCGGTCGGCAGCGGCAGCCGCGGCCAGATCGAGTTCGACAGCATCATCAGTCCGCCGGTCGCGATCAGCGCGAACCAGCCGTAGAAGGCGTCGCGCCGCGCGGTCGCGAGCATGGCGAGGGCCAGCAGCACGGTGGCAGTGAGCAGCAGCGCCGCCACCTGATGGCCGAGCGCGCCCATCCAGCGTGCGATCACGTAGTGCGGGCGCAGCTCCGATTCGTAGGCGAACCAGAACGGCGCCAGCACATGGCCGGAGGCATCCGCGGCGCGCAGCACGACGCTGAGCTTCGTCGGCTTCCCGGACAGCAGCGAGCCGGGCAGGCTGGCCAGCAGCGGCCAGTGGCGGCGCAGCGGTGCGGGCGGCGTGAGCCAGTCCGGACCGTAGGGATGACCGTCGACGAAGACCCGGGCGCTCTCGTTGAAGAACTGCACGTAGACCGCGTAGTCGCGTTCGGGATCGATCGGCGCGTCGGTGTCCGCATGCACGACGAGGTAGGCGTCGCCGCAGTCGTTGTCGCAGCCGATCCAGGGCAGCGTGGCGGCGGGCAGTCCGGTCGGGTGCGCGACTTCGGCGAGCGCGGCTTCCAGCGTCGGAAACGTTCCGGCACGGACATGGGTGATCGGCGCGCGCTCCGGGATGCGCTCGGCCTTCAGGACGACGAACAGGCTGATCAGGGCCGCGTCGATCGCGACCACGACGAGCAGGAAGCGCAGCCAGGACGGCAGCCGCAGCGGCATCACGGATCCAGCGAGATCAGCCCGTCCTGCAGGGCACGATAGACCGCCTGCGCGCGGCTCGCCACGGCAAGCTTCGGGTAGATGTTCTTCACGTGGTGGGCGACGGTGTGCGAGGTCATCCCGAGGTGCGAGCCGACCTCGCGGTAGCTGTAGCCGCGCGCCAGCCGCTCCAGCACGTCGCGTTCGCGCGGGGTCAGCGCGACCGGCCGTTCGCCGGGGCTCTCCTCGGCCTTGCGCAGACGCCGGAGCAGGTAGCGCGCGACGCTGGGCGAGATCGGCGAGGCGCCGTCGCGGGTCTGCGCCAGCGCTTCGAGGAGGTCCTCGGCACTGCTCTCCTTCAGCAGGTAGGCGTCGATGCCCGCTTCGACTGCCGCCACGACGTGCGCCTCGTCGTCGAACACGGTGTAGGCGATCACCCGCGTCCGCGGCTGGCAGCGGCGCAGCGCCGGCAGCAGGCCGAGCCCGCCGCCGTCGGGCAGCGACAGGTCGAGGATCAGGAGATCGCAGCCGCAGTGCAGTTCGCGCCGCGCCACGGCGAGGGAGTCGGCGGTCCAGGCCAGCGAGAAGTCGTCGCTCGCCGCGATCACCCGGCGCAGGGCGTCCAGGAGGCCCGGGTCGTCCTCGACGATCGCGACACTGGTCTTGCCCATCCGCCGGCCCCCTGTTCGCCGGCATGGTAGCGGCAGCGGGGCCTGCTCCCGACTGAACTGCCGACGGCAGATCCCCCGTTCATGGGATGCGCCGCCCGTGGCTTGCTGATGATGGGTCGCGTCAACGCCGCCCCGGCGACCGGAGATCGTCGTACTCGGTGTAGATGACACGCGCGACCGTCCCGGCGGGCGTCCTCGCCGCCAGTGGCTGGGCGCCGGTGGCGGCGAGGACGACTTCGCGGTCGTCCGCCACGGCGCCGGAGTCGCCGAGCGCGAGCACCTGGTCGAAGTCGTCGGGGGCCTCGATCCGATGCGCGAGGAAGCGCTCGCCGGCGCGGCCGAAGGCGAGCCAGTGGTCCCGCGGGGCGTGCGCCGACGGCTGGAAGCGGCGGAAGTGGACGATGTGCCGGACCGTGACCGGAACGGCCGCCGCGATCTCCTCGCCGCCGCGCTCGAAGTGACCGCGGTAGAGATTCACCGTGTAGCGCGCGCCGACCTGGAACAAGGTGGGCAGCACGGCCTCCGTGGTCGGCTCCACCGTGTACAGCGCGTCGGGATGGCGCTCGGCATCCCTGCGGTGCACGTCCGCGGCGGCCCCGTCGAGCGCGACCTCGGCGATCGCCTGGTAGTCGTGCGGCGAGTGGAACATCGGCAGGTGCGAGACGAAGAGCGTGCGCTGGCCCACCAGCAGCATCCCGTGGATGCCGGGGCGGTCGGCCGTCGGCGCCGGTGCGGCGAGGACATCCGCCGCCGCCGCCATCGGCGCACCTGCGGTGAGCATCAGGGCGAGCGCGACCCGTCGCGTGCGACTCATGGACGTTCTCCCGGATGGGTCGCGACGATCAGCTTGCCCCGATGCTCGCCGCCGAACAGCGCGCCGAGCGCCGCGGGCAGCTGCGCGAAGCCGTCGACGATGGTCTCCTCGAACACGACCTCGCCGCGCCGCACCCAGGGCTCGACGATCGCCAGCATCTCGTCCATCCGGTGCAGGTAGTCGCGCGCCAGCACGCCCTGGATCGTGGCGCGCTGGTAGAGCAGGTGCTGGAGCAAGCGCGGGCCGAGTTCCGGGGTGTCGAGGCCGCCCGAGTACTGGCTGATCTGGCCGCAGATCACGATCCGGGCGCGGCGCCGGATCCGCGGCAGCAGCGCGTCGCTGATCCAGCCGCCGACGTTGTCGAAGTAGACGTCGACGCCGATGCCGTGGCGGTCGAGGAGCGCCGACAGCGTCGCCGCATCGCCGGCCGCGCGGTAGTCGATCGCCAGGTCGGCGCCAAGGCGCGTGCGGATCCAGTCGCACTTGGCGGCGCCGCCGGCGATCGCGACGACCCGGGCGCCGTGTCGCTTCGCGTACTGCACGACCAGCGAGCCGACCGCGCCGCCGGCGCCGGAGACGACGACGGTCTCGCCGGGCTTCGGTCGCCCGGCCTCGGTGAGCCCGAACCAGGCGGTGCGGCCGGGCATTCCGAGCACGCCGAGATACGCGGTCGGCATCGTGCCGTCGATCTTCGCCAGCGCACTGCCGTGCACCCGTGCATGGGTCTGCCAGCCGCTGTAGGCCGTGACCCAGTCGCCCGGCGCGTAGGCCGGATCGGCGCTCGCGAGCACCGTGCCGACGGTGGCGCCGGACTGCACGGTGTCGATCGGGTGCGGGTCCATCCAGGTCGTCGCGCGGGCCTGGTTGATCCGCATGTAGGGGTCGACGCTGAAGTAGCGCGCGGCGATCAGCACCTCGCCGGCGGCGAGACCGGTGCTCAGGGGAGTCGTGACCTGCTCGTAGTGCTCGGGGCCGACGGCGGCGAGCGGCGGGCGGCGATAGATCCACTGTCGGTTCGCGATCGTGGGGAGGGTCATCGGGGCTTTCCGGGTTGGGATCCGCGCAGTATCGTGCGCTGCCGTCTTGCCCGAAAAGCAACAGAAAGGCGCTTTCTGTGTCTCCATGGGCAACAATCTTCAGTGCGCTTCCAGGAGCAGATGATGGACATCGACGATCTCCGCGCCTTCGCCGCGGTCGCGCGGAGCGGCAGCATCCGCGGCGCGGCGGACTCCCTGCACCAGACGCCGTCCGCGCTGTCGAAGGCGGTGCGGCGGCTGGAGGGCGCGCTCAAGGTCCGGCTGTTCGACCGCATCGGCAAGACGGTGCGCCTGAACGCCATGGGCGAACGGCTGCGCGGGCGCGCGACCGCACTCCTGCAGCTGGCCGACGACACCCGCGCCGAATTCCTGGGGGCCCGTTCGGCCATCCGCTGTCGCATCGGCGGGCCGGCGCTGCTGCAGTGGCGCCACGCCGGCGAGATCGCCGAGCGCCTGACGACGCGCTATCCGGACAGCACCGTCGCGGTGCTGCCGCTGTTCGAGAACGCCGCCGTCGCGGCGCTCGAGCGCGGCGAGGTCGATGTCGCGCTGGTCACCCACGAGGCTCTGCGGCAGGAGGCGGATCGGATCGAACGCGGCGGGCTTGCCGCTCTCCCCCTCGGACGCCTGGAGTTCCACCTGTTCGCCGGCGCGTCCCATCCGCTGGCGCAGTCCGGCCTGGCCCGCGTGCGCCGCGGGCCGCGCCGCGCGACCGCAGCCGCCGTGCTCGGGCACGACTTCGTCAGCCCGACCCATTCGCTGCTCTGCGGCGAGCCGCGCGGCGCGAGCGCCGACGGCTGGAACCAGCGGAAATTGCCACGCCGCATCCGCTACTGGATCGACGATCTGCAGGTGCTGCTGGGCCTGGTGCGCAGCGGCAAGGCGCTCGCCTACCTGCCGGACTTCGCCGAGCGCGAGCCGGGGCTGGTCCGCATCGAGGTCGGCGACTGCCCGTTCCGCTGCATCGAGCGCGTCTCGCTGCTGTGGCGGCCGAGCGGAGCGTTCGGCTGGCAGCACTGGCTGATCGACGAGCTCCGCTAGTTCGGCGCGTCGCCGGGGCCGCGCATCGTCCGATGCGCGCCGTGTCCCCGCGCACAGTCCGCGCCGGTCCGCGGCACTAGCCTTCATCGATGATCGCTGCCCGCCACCCCCGTCTCGCCCTGTGCCTGCTGCTCGCCGCGGGGCTGTCGTTGCCCGGCGGCCGCGCCCACGCCGCCACCGACGCGCTCTTCGCGGACGGCTTCGATGGCGCCCCGCCCGTGCCGATGCCGCTGATTTCGCGCAACCAGCCGACCGCCGCGAGTTCCGGCAACGGCGCGGCGGTGGTCGACGGCGAGTACTACGGCGGCGCGACCTGGGACGTCGTGCCGTCCGCGCAGTCGCCGGCCTGGGTCGCGATCCGGCTCGGGGTCGGTCCGGCACGGGCGATGCTGAACTGGGTCGCGTACCCGAGCAGCAACGTGCCCGCGGACTACCGGATCGAGACCTCGGCCGATTCGACCGATGGCAGCAACGGCCGCTGGACCGTCGCCGTCACGGTGACCGGCAATTCCGCCGAGTCGCGTGCACAATCCTTCGCGTTCGCGGGGCAGGTGTGGGTGCGCTTCGTCGTCACGCGCGCCGCCACAGCGGGCCAGGCCATCTCGATCGACGAGATCGACGTGCACGACGCGACGGCCGGGACCAGCGACACCTGGATGTTCGTCGGCGATTCGATCACCGCGGCCGCGTTCCACCGCGGACTCTTTGCCGGCAACTTCCCGGAGCGCGTGCACGCGCTGGCGCCGGCCTACTTCCCGCTGATGATCGGCGCCGGCGTCGGCGGCACCAGCACGGTCGACGGCGTCGCCCAGGTCGACGAGTGGATCGCGCTCCACCCGGAGTTCCAGAACTGGGTGATTTCCTACGGCACCAACGACTCCGCCAACGCCGACGTGCAGTTCGCGCCGGCCTTCGGCCAGCGCCTGCGCTTCATCGTGAGCCGGCTGCAGGCGGCCGGGAGGACCGTCTTCGTGCCGCGCATCCCCTGGAAGACCGGCGGTGCGGCCTACCTGCCCGCCTACAACGCGGAGATCGACGCCGCGGTCGCCGAGCTCCACCTCGGCGCCGCGCCCGACCTCTATGCCTGGTTCCTCGCCCACCCGGAGCAGCTCTACGACGGCGTGCATCCGAATGACGATGGGGCACGGGCGATGAACCAGCTGTGGGCGGACGCGGTACGGTCGGCGTACCCCTGATCCGGACGGTCCGACTACGGCAGGGAGCCCGGCAGCAGCTTGCGCAGCTTCGCGTCGATTGCGGCGAAGGCGTTGGCGGACAGGTCGCTCTCGAGGCGATCCTCGACGTCCTTCGCGGCGCCGGCCTTGTCGGTGTGCGCCATCACCTCGCTGCTGTTGGCGGCCGTGACGCGGAAGCCGCCCATCGCTGCCCCGTCCGCAAGGCGAAACAGCAGCACCTCGCCCTCGTAGGCGCCGGGCTGGAAGGTCGAGGCGCCGGTGATCGCGGCAGGGCGTTCGCTGACGGTGCGCAGCACGAACAGGTACTCGGCGCGCTCGCATTCGCCGAGCAGCATCTCGGCGCCGGAGGGCTCGCCGAGGAATTCGCCGCGCAGGATCTTGCCGCAGGCCGCCAGCGTGCCGGCACGGGTGGCGCCGTTGCCGTCGGAACTGGCACGTTCGGGCGTTGCGAGGTCCGCTGCTCGGATCATCACGGCGTTGCTGGCGGCACCGTCGAGCACGATGCGCGCGCCGCCGGCCTCGACCTGGTCGGCGCCGACGGCGGGCGCGCGGCTCGCGGTCGATTGCAGCGCGGCGATCTTTCCGAACAGGCCCTGGATCGCGACGCGGTGCTTGCCGATGACCGCTTCCATCGACGGCGCGCAGCCGATCAATGCAAGCGTCGCGGCGACTGCGGCGATGCGCCGCAACGCGGGGCGGAATTGCGATTTCGTGTCCATGGAGCTTCTCCGGATCGTGAGGGGACGTGGTGTCCGTCGAACAGTTCACGGAGAACACCGGCCGCGGGGCGCACGCCCGGCAACGCAGCGGGGCGCGACCGCCGATCAGGGAGCGGCGGGCACGCCTAGGACTTCGGCAGGAAGTCGTTCGGCTCCACCAGGCGATATCCCGGCATCTGCGCGACGCACTGGCGCAGCAGGAAGGCATGTCCGGAACCGTACAGCACGACGACCCGGTCGTTCGGGCCGGCGACCTGCACCAGCCGCGCGCAGATCTCGTTGTTGCGCGCCTCCCAGCTCGACAGCAGCGCCGCGCCGGGTTGCCGCGCGCCGGCACCGAAGCGCAGCATCTCCGGATAGAACGCGTTGTCGCGGGCGATCCGCGCCGGCTCGTTGATCAGGCGCAGCCCCTGGCCGACACTGCCGTGCTCGAGCAGCGTGCCGAGCTCGCCCAGCGAGCGCTCGATCGCGGCGCCCATCTCCGCGAGCCGCGCCTTCAGTTCCGGCGGCCCGTCCTCGGCGAAGGCCTGCACCGCCTCGTAGGGGAAATCGCCGCCGACATCGATGCCCCAGACCCGGTCGAGCTTCGCCGCCTTCGCCAGCCGGAAGCCGATCTGCACGGTCTCGTTGCGCGACTCCGGCAGCGTGCCGTCGAGGTACTCGCGATAGCGTGCCACCGGCGTCGGCACGCCGTTCTCGGCGGGCGCCTCCACCGCGACCAGGGTCGGCTTGAACGTCGCGAGGGCGGTCGCGACGGCGGCGAGTTCGGCCTGGCGCGCCGGCTGCAGCACGTCGTCGGCCTTCACGTTGTGCAGGTCCAGGCCGGGATTGGCCATGTGATAGGTGCCGAGAATCATCACCTCGGTGGCGTGGAGCGGTGCGGTGGCGAGGAGCGCCAGGCAGGAGAGCAGGGGGGCGATCGAGCGCATCGGGCGGTCCGGTAGGGGGTTGGCCTGATGAGATGCGTCAGCCTGCGGGCCGGTTTACAGGACTTCCGGCCCGGATGCCGCGCGGCGCCGGGCGACGTTGGGTTCGAGGAGGTCCAGGGCATTCGCAGTAGCGCACCGCGCTACCGCCGGCGCACGGCCGGTCTCCCCTGCGGCAACCGGAGGATGTACGGCGTCGACCTCGGCTGACACTATCGCGCGTCCCCCGCCGCCGCCGCGAACGATGACCCGCTGCCACCGCTCCGCTCGCCATCGCGAAGTGATTTCCGCCGCCGCCCTCCTGTTCGCACTTGCCGCAACGCCCTTGCACGCGGCCCTGCCGTCCTCGCCCGATTCCTATCTCGACCAGGCGGCCCGCGTTCGCCGCGCGAGCGATCGCCCGTGGGCGCCGGAAACCGGACGGCTCGGCAATCTGCGGCATCTGCAGATCACCGCGAAGGACTGCACCGTGCGGATCGTGTCGGGTGCCGAAAACCGTGTGTTCCCGGGGACGCGCGACCTGGTCGTCGTCGAACAGTCGCGCGTCCTCGACGCCGACCCGAACGAGCGGCCCACGCCGCGCGACGTGGTGCTGGCGCCGGATCACGCGCAGGCCTGCCCCGGCCCCGGCTCCTGCGGCGTGTCGGTCACGCCGCTGAAGCGGACGGCCGAGACCGGCGACACGGTCTGCTTCACCGTGCAGATCGCGACCGCGCACGACCTGCTGATCGGCGGCGACGGCCTTGGCCTGCTGGTCGACCGGGTGAAGCAGCCGGCGCTCCGGATCGCGATCAATCCGAGCCATCACCTCCGGGTCTGGCTGGAGCGCGTCGAACTCGGACTGCTCTCGCTCGATGCCAATGCGCCGGTGCTGGTCGGCGGCAACGGCACGGTCGACCTCCTGCGCGCCGGCAGTTCGAACAGCGCGAGCCGGATGCTGCTGCACGGCTTCGATGCGAACACGGTCGGCGTCTCGGCGACGACCACCGGAACGCAATGGTCGATCCGGATCGGCGAGACGACGAAGGCAGGCTACTACCAGCCGGCGCGCGCGCCCGGCGAACTGGCCGAGCTCTACACGATCGAGGTCGAGGGCCCGATCGAACGGCTGCAGACGCCGGCCGGACGGGTGAGCCCGCGGCCGCTCGCCGACGCCAGTCGTCGCATGCTGCGCGCGCTGCGCGACGAGTTGCACGGCCTTGCCGGTCCAGCGCCGGTGCTGCCGGCCGCGGATCCGGCGCTGTCCACGGCGACCGCCGCGGCCGCGGCCCTGCCGCGCGACGGCCGCGAACGCGTGGCGCAGGTGGTCGCGCGCTTCCTGCCGGCGTCAGTGAAGATCACCGCCGTCACCCTGTGGAAACAGGGCGGTCGGCTCGAGGGCATCGCACCGGATGCCGCCACCGCGCGCGATGTCGCGCGTCGCCTCGACGCCTCCGGCGAGTTCACCGCCGTGAGCGGCGGCGGCGGAACCCCGCGCGATGGCGGCTACGCGTTTTCCACCCAGATGTTCTTCTCCTGTGACGCCCCGGGCGAGCCGAGCGAGTGCCCGGCCGCCGAGCCGGCGGGCGCGACCCGCTACAGCGAGGCACAGGTCCGCGACACCCTGGTCCGCCTGCTCGGACCGACCGTGGCGATGCGTAGCCTCGTGGTCGACGGCGACACCCTCCGGATGAAGGCCGACGCGCCGAACGAGGCGGAGGCGCGGGCGGCGCTCGGGCGCGTCGACAAGGGCACGCGCCTGTTCCGCCCGTCGGTCAGCGGCATCGGGCCCCCGCGCGGCGGACCGACGATCGACGTCGATGCCGTCTTCAAGCTCGTCTGCAAGGTGCCGCCGAGTGCGGACGGCATCTGCGCGCCGCACTGACCGGCATCCGCCGTCGAGGTTTCCGGGCTAGGCGACCCGCTTCGCCGCCGCGACGATCGCCCGCACCTGCGGCGGCGCTCCCCGGCCGGCGCGGGTGGCTTCCGCGAACTCCGGCAGCAGCGCCACCGACTGGTCGACCAGGCCGATCGCGCTCGGGGTGATCTTCAGCGGCGACTCGCCAAGCCGGATCATCATCTGCTCGATCTCGGCGCAGAGCTCGCCGATCGCCGTCGCGCCGACCAGCGGTGCCGAGCCTTTCAGCGTATGGAAGCCGCGGCGCACCTGCTTGATCGCTTCCGGATCGCGCGGCGTGGCGCGCCAGGCGGCGGCGGCCGTGCGCAGCGAGGACGTGACCTCCGCCATCTCCGTGAAGAAGATGTCGCTGAGGTCCGGATCGAGACCCGCCGCAGCGCCGCCGGAGCGCGGCCACAGGCGTCGCCACACCGATGTGATCCAGGCGATCAAGGAACCGCGCTCCGCTTCGAGGACGACCTGCGGATGTTAAGCGCATCGAGCGGCCCGGGACACCTGCTGTCAGGGATCCTCGTAGCCGTCGACGAAAAGCGGACCGGCGTCGTAGAACTCGACCGCGCCAATGTCGGTGGCGTCGCCACCGACCGCATTGGCCACGCCCGGGGTGTCCTGTCGGCGCGGCGTGGCGAGTTGGTCGCGCTGCCCGTCGATCAAGCTGTTGCCTTGGCCGGCGTCGATCGCGGGGCTGCCCGGCCGCAGGTAGTGGCTGAAGGTGCCGCCGCCGTTGTCGCGCAACGGTCCCAGCAGCGGGGCAGTCGACGGATGATCGCTGGCCTGGATGAGCACGCCGCCGGCAGTGTCGCTCGCGAGGTTGAACCCGTCGGAGATGACCTGGAGGTGGCTGTCGGGTGGAGCGATGCTCGCCGGGACGTTGCCGTCGAACAGCGTGTCGTGGAGGTGAACCTGTGGCGCACTGCCCGAAGTCGAGCCGCTCATCAGCGCGGCCCCGGAGGCCGCGGTGTTGCCTGCGATCGTGACCGCCTCGAGGGATACCGTAGCGGCGGTGTCGGCGACGATGCCGCCGCCGATGCCGGCCCCCGCCGAGTTGCCGCTGATCGTGGTGTTGTCGATCGCGAGACGGCCGGATTGCACGACCCGAATGGCTCCGCCGCGAACGCTGGCGACATTGCCGACCACCGAACTTTGCGACACGACCACCGATTCGACGACATTGATCCCGGCCCCGATCGGGGCCTGATTGTTCGCCACTGTGGTGCGCAGCAGCTCGAAGCGACCGGAGAGGCCGCCGCCGTCGCTGCTGGCCGTGTTCCCGACGACCTTGCAGTCGACCATCCGGAGTTGGCCGGCCGGTGCCACCACGCCTGCGCCGGCGCCGCTGGTCGCGTGGTTTCCCTGCAGCCGGACGCGGGCGAGGCGAAGCACGTTCGCGCTCGTGAAGACGCCGCCGCCCAGGTCGCCGCTGCCGTTGCTGAGCGTGAGGTCCTGCAGGGCCACTCCTGCGGCGAAGGAACCGTTGTACGACAGCACCGGAAAGGCGGCGGCCGTGTCACTGCGACGGACCGTCAGCCGGTCCATGCCGGGTCCGGCGATCGATACCGGGCGGGTAATCGTCGGCAGTGCGGTGTCGAGCGTGATGACTTGCGGCTGGTCGAACAGCGGCGAGAAGCGGATGAGGTCGAAGTCGCCGGCGGCAGCGATCGCATCGCGAAGGCTGCAGACCTGCGCGGAGCAGGCGCCGTCGTCGCTGTCGGCGGTGGTGTTGACGGTGAAGATCGTCGGCACGCTGAAACGGAGGTCCCAGCCACCGGCGATCACGCCGGCTTCGCCGCTCTGGTCGTCGACCACGTACAGAGACCAGGTGCCGTTCGGATCGCCGAGGTCGAACACGTCCAGACGCGAATCGGCGGCGTAGATGTCGCCGGGGCCGGGGGCGGGAAAGCTGTCGATCGGATCGGGGGTGCTGACGTTGAACGCCGCGTTCTGGTTGACCCGGAAATCGAAGGAACTGAGGGGCCGCGACCCGACCGGGCTGAAGCGAACGTCGTCGTTGTCGACGTAGTTGGCCGGAATTCCCGCGAACGCATCCGACATCAGCATGACGCGCTGACCGCGCGGCCCGACCAGCAGCACGTCGAGGTCCGACAGGCGCGCGTGAGTGAATCCATGGAGTTGGACGAAGACGCCGACCACGCCGCGCGGATCGATTCCGCTGACGGTGATCGTCGACGGATACACGCTCGCCGGCCCGCTGTCGTTGATCGTGATGGGTGTCGTGTTGGCGACGACCGTGCCCGCGATGGTGCCGGCCGTCGCGGCGTCGGCGGCGAGAGCGGTCAGCCCGAGCAGGGCGATGCAGGTGGCGGCGCGCGGTCGTTGGTCAGGACTGAGAGCCCACTTCATTGTCGACGCTTCTCGCTCGGCGCTGATGCTGTGCACCATAGCCCTGCGCCGCCGCAATTCAAGGCGGCGCTCGGGTTCCAGATGGGCGAGGCGGCCGCGGTCTTCGTCGCAACGGCTTACCGCGGCGCCTGTTCCTTCAGCCGCCGATCGAGGTAGTCGATGATCTGGTGGTCGGCCGCGAAGTCGAAGCGGCCGGACGCGAAGTCGTTGGCGAACTGGTTGCACAGGCCCTCGCGCTTCTCCGCGGGCGCGTCGGCGAGTTGCGCGACGAACATCTCCCGGACATGGTCGAGCATCGCCGGCCGCTTGCGGTCGACGAAGGACTTCCAGTCCTGGGCGCGGCCATGGTCGGCGGCGTCCTTCTGCGACTCGCGCTCGAGCACCGGCAGCAGGACGAGGTACTTGTCGTTGCGCTCGCGCCAGCCGGCCTCGACCCGCTCGCTGCGCAGCGCCAGCGAAGGCACCTTCTCGGTGCAGAACGACAGCGTCCGCCGCACCGCCTCTCCTTTCGACAGCAGGGCCATCGCCGAAGCGCCGCGGAGCTGGTTCTCGCGGTCGGCTGGCGTGGGGTCGGCGGCGTGGGCGAGGGTGGCGGCGAGGCCGACGACGAGGAAGCGGGCGAGGGTCGCTTTCATGGAAGTGGGGCTGGGGAAAGCGACCATTGTACGGCGGAGTGAATTTTCACCCTCCACCTTCGATGCGGAGCCATGTCGGTTAGTCGGCGCGCGACGAGATCGTCCGCAGGGCGGCCCCCGGCCACCGCCGCGGTGCGCCGCGGCTGTCGCTGCACTGCCGCCGCGTCGAGGCCATGGCGCAGGACATGCCCGGCCCCGGATTCCGCTGTCGCCGCATCCGGGCTACGCTTCGCGCCGCTATCCACAGCCGAGGAGCGGGTCATGAGCAAGGGCTTGAACCAGAAGAAGAACGAGAAGAAGGCGCCGGCGAAGACGATGAAGGAGAAGCGCGCGGCGAAGAAGGAAAAGAAGGCGGCGCGGTAGCCGGTCCGTTCGTTTCGCCCCCGTGTTGGCCGCCGGCTCGACGATCGACGCCGGCGGCCCGCTTCATCCGCAAGATCCTCCCGCCGGCGCTTCTGGTCGCGGCGATCGAGTCGTCGCAGATCCGGCCATTGCGGATGCTCGGAGCGCGGATCCCCGGACGTCGAGCGTGCCGCCCGCGGCGTTCCTCCGGTCGGACGTGCTCCCGGGCGGGTGGTTCCGACTGCCGTCCCCCGGATCGAACCGGCGCGCGATGGCATCACGAAGTTCGTCGGCGCGGGATTGGGCGGCTGTCGCTGCCCCTCGTTGCGCGATTTTCGCGCCTCGTTGCGCTGCATCTGCCTGACCTTCCATCGCGGCGGCTGCCCCGCGTTCACACTTCGGTGGCGGTTCCCGGCCATACTGACCGGCTGCCCGAGCCGTGTCGGCGACTCGCGGTTCCCGGATTCGACCCCTCTGCGGCGCCGTCGGGATTCCGCCGCGCTGCATCCGGGCCAGACCCTTCGTGGAATTGACTTGAAGAGATCGAGATCGCGATGAAAACCCCCGCCAGCCTGCAGCCCCTGATCGACGACGGCGTGATCGACGAGGTCGTGCGGCCGTTGAAGAGCGGCAAGGAGGCGTCGGTGTACGTCGTGCGCTCCGGCGACGAGGTGCGTTGCGCCAAGGTCTACAAGGACATGCGCCAGCGCAGCTTCCAGCATCGCGTGCAATACGAAGAGGGCCGCAAGGTCCGCGGCAGCCGCGCGGCGCGGGCGATCGCGCGCAGCTCGAACTACGGCCGCAAGACCCAGGAGGCGGCCTGGAAGAACACCGAGGTCGACGTGCTCTATCGCCTCGCCGAGGCCGGCGTCAGGGTGCCGGTGCCGCACGGCTACTTCAACGGCGTCCTGGTGATGGAGCTGGTCACCGATGCCGCGGGCCACTCCGCCGCGCGCCTCGGCGAGATCGACCTCGATGCCGACACCGCGCGCCGCTGGCACGCCTTCCTGATCGCGCAGATCGTCCGGATGCTGTGCTGCGGCCTGATCCACGGCGACCTGTCCGAGTACAACGTGCTGGTCGGCCCCGACGGCCCGGTCGTGATCGACTTCCCGCAGGCGGTCGACGCCGCCAACAACAACGCCGCGGCAGCACTGCTCGCCCGCGACGTCACCAACATCACGATGAGCCTCGGCCGCTACGCGCCGGAGCTGATCGAGACGCGCTACGCCGAGGAGATGTGGGAGCTCTACCAGCGCGGCGCGCTGGTGCCGGACAGCGTCCTCACCGGTGTGTTCGTGCGGGAGGAGCACGCGGCCGATCTCGACGCGGTGTTCGCGGCGATCGAGGAGGCGCGGTTCGAGGCGATGATCCGCCAGCAGGGCCGCGAGGCCGCCGCCGAGGCCGACGCGGCGTAGGCGGCGTGGCCCGGATGGAGCGGCAGCGGCCTCCGAGGCGTGAGATCGTCATTCCGTCACGGCGGCATCGCAGGAGTGCCCCGGATTCCGCGACCGCTGCTTCGGGCTAGCCGACGAAACGGACCGCATAGATCGGCGGCAACCGAGCGCCGAGCGCCTGCCAATGCTCGCCGCCATCGGCGCTCCACCAGAGCCCGCCGGTGGTCGAGCCGAACGCGAGTCGGTCACCGGTCGCATCGATCGCGAGACCATGGCGATAGACGAGGTCGTAGCTGGGTCCGGTCGGCAGGCCGCGGTCCAGCAGGACGAAGCTGCGGCCGCCGTCCTCGGTCGCGGTGACCACGAGCTTCGCGTCGACCGGATAGCGGCGCTCGTCCTTCACCGCGGGGACGAACCAGGCGCGATCGGGATCGCGCGGATGCACCGCGACCGCGAAGCCGAACACCGACGGCGGCACGTTCGGGACCTCGTGCCAGCTCGCCGCGCCGTCGGTCGAGCGGAACACGCCATTGTGGTGCTGCGCCCACAGCGTGTCCGGCGCGCCGGCGCACTGCTCCATGTGGTGCACGTCCTGGATGTTGGGATTGTCGCGCTGCTCCGGCGGCATGTAGGCCGCGAACATGCCGCTGGCGGTGAGGCTCCAGCTCTCGCCGGAGTCACGGGTCGTCCAGACGCCGCCGCTGGAGATCGCGATGCGGATCACCCTGGAATCGCGTGGATCGACGCAGATCGAGTGGATGCCGGGCGCGTCGTAGCCGCCGCCGAACCAGCCGAGGCGTTCGGGTCGGTCCCACAGTCCCTCGACCAGCGACCAGCTCGCGCCGCGATCGTCGGAGCGGAACAGGCCGCCGGGAATGGTGCCCGCCCACAGGCGCCCGGGCTCGTCCGTGCCACCGAAGGCCAGCGACCACAGCAGCGACAGCTTCGCCGGCGTCTCCGCCTTGCCATCGCCGGTGCCGACCTTGTGCGCGGCGCCGAAGGCCGGCACGGCGACCTCGGTCCAGCTCGCGCCGCGATCGTCGGAGCGTTGCAGCTTCACGCCGAAATGGCCCAGGTTCAGCGCCGCGTACCAGGCGCCGTCGCGCGGGTCGGCAGCCGCGAGGGTGACGTTGTCGCCGAGGAAGGCGGTGCGCGCGATCGCGGCCACGCCGTCCCGCGCGCATTCGATCGCGAACAGGCCCTTGCGCGTGGATACCAGCAGCGTGGACATGGTCAGCCTCCGGAAAGTGCCTGCATCACATAGACCTCGGAGCGCGGCGCCAGTGCCGCCGACAGGTCCGACTTGTCGCGGATCGCGTTGCCGTCGACGAACACGACGACGTGGTGGCGCACGGTCGCGCGCTCATCGAGCACGTAGCCGCGCAGCCGAGGGTGCAGCGCGAACGCGGCCTCCAGCGCATCGGACAGTGTGCTTGCCGCGACGTCGATCGACGTCTCGGCGGAGTCCGCGGCGGGATCCTTCAGCCAGCGCGAGAGGCCGGGGGCGAGAACGACCTTGGGCATCATCGACTCCGGAGCAGGGCCGACGATGCTACGCCGATCGGTCATGAGCCGCGCCGTTCCACAGCGGCCGCTGCGGGAAGGTCTGAAGCCGCACCCCGAAGATCCTAGACATGCTGATCGACCAGGATCGGGTTCCCATCCGGATCGATCACCATGAAGCTCGCGGGACCGGTCGTGGTCTCGTCGGCCTCGGTGGCGAGCGCGATGCCTGCGGCTTTCAGTTGCCGCTGCAGTTCGCGCACGTCGGTGAACTCGGGAAGCGTCCGTGCGTCTCCGTCCCAGCCCGGGTTGAAGGTCAGGGCATTGCGCTCGAACATTCCCTGGAACAGCCCGATCACGGTCGTGCCGTTCTTCAGGATCAGCCAGCGCTGCTTCTCGTTGCCGCCCCAGACGGAGAATCCGAGCTTCTCGTAGAAGGCGCGCGATGCCGCGATGTTCTTCACGGCGAGGCTGACGGAGAAATTGCCGAGCTGCATGGGAGGACCTCCGGTCCGGGACGGCTGCCGAAAAGTCTAGCGCCGCGACGGGCGCGGACCGGTGCGGAAAACGATGATTACGCCACCGGCCCCGCGCTTGGGCCGCGGCGTAGTCTCGGCATCCATCCGGCGCCTGTCGCGACATGGAGGGGGACATGAAAGCCTTCGCAGCAATGATTCTCGCGGCCACCCTGCTCGCGCCCTCGGGCGCCCTCGCGATCGGAGCGATCGCGGTCGACGACTCGGTCGGCGATCGCGATCCGGCCTACGGCTTCTCCTACGGATTCGATTCGCGCAAGGCCGCGGAACGCAAGGCGCTCGGCTACTGCGCCGAGCGCGGCGACAACTGCCGCGTGGTCGTGTGGTTCGAGACCTGCGGCGCCTACGCGTCGAGCGATCACTACTACGGCTACGGCTACGGCGTCTCGAAGCGAATCGCCATCGACAACGCCCTGGCGATGTGCGCACATCGCGGCTGCAAGGTGGTGGTTTCGGCCTGCGAGTAGGGCGCGCACCGCGCGCCAACGCGAGGCGGTGGGGCAATGGCGGGCAGTGCCCGCCCTACGGCGAGAAGGCAGTCCGTTTCCCACGGACTTCGAGGTGGTGGTCTCGGCCCGCGCGTAGGGCGCGCACCGCGCGCCAACGCGAGGCGGTGGGGCAATGGCGGGCAGTGCCCGCCCTACGGCGAGAAGACGGTCCCGTCCCCACGGACTTCGAGGTGGTCGTCTCGGCCTGCGCGTAGGGCGCGCACCGCGCGCCAACGCGAGGCGGTGGGGCAATGGCGGGCAGTGCCCGCCCTGCGGCGAGAAGGCGGTCCCTTCCCCTCGGGCGTCCGGCGCGAGTCTGGCTTGGCGCACGATGGTCGAAGGCCGCCGAAAATCCTTGACGACGGACCGAGCATCTACTTCCGTACGACGACTCCGCCCTTCATCACGAACCGCACCTTGCCAAACTCCGCGGGATCCGCCAGCGGGTCGCCGTCGGTGGCGACGAGATCGGCGTAGCGGCCGACGTGGACCGACCCGATCCGGTCCTCCGCGCCGAGCAGTTCGGCGGCCGTCGTCGTCGCGGCGCGCAGCGCCTCGCGCGGGCTCATGCCGTTGGCGACGAGCAGGGCGAATTCCAGCGCGTGATCGCCCTCGCCGAGATCGGTACCGTAGGCGATCTTCACGCCGGAACGAAGCGCCAGCGGCAGGTTCTTCTTCGGAAGCAGGTCGTTGGCGAGTTCCTTCCCGGCGGTGCCGGGCGCGAGCAGCTCCGGATGGTCGCGGGCGACGGCGTAGAACACGTCGTAGACCGACAGCGTGGGCACCAGCACCGTGCCGTGCTGCTTCATCAGCGCGAAGGTCTTCGCGGTGGCGAAGGAGCCGTGCTCGATCGAGTCGACGCCGGCGCGCACCGCGTTCTCGATCGCGGCGGGCGGGTAGGTGTGCGCCGCGACCTTGAGTCCCAGTGCGTGCGCCGTCTCGACCGCGACCCGCAGTTCCTCGTCGGTCATCAGTTGCTGGTTCGGATCGTCGCCGGTGGAGGCGATGCCGCCCGACGGCATCAGCTTGATCACGCTGGCGCCGCGGCGCTTGTGTTCGCGCACCCGGAAGCGCGCCTGCTCGGGGCTGTCGATCAGGCTGTTGCTCCAGTCCGGATGCGACAGGCCGGGGTCGAGGCCGGCGCGCGCGTCGCCATGGCCGGCGGTCGGGCCGAGTGCCTCCAGCGACACCCACAGTCGCGGCCCGACCACCGTGCCGGCATCGATGGCGTTGCGCAGCGCGACCGTCTCATCGCCGCCGCCGACATCGCGCGCCGCGGTGAAGCCCTGCTGCAGCATCGCGCGGGCGTAGCGTTCGGCCTCGAAGGCGCGGTCGAGCGCGCTGTGGGTCAGCCAGTCCTCGGTCGCGTTGACCCGGCTCGGCAGCTTGGCCGACAGGTGCACGTGGCAGTCGATGAAACCGGGCATCACGGTGGCCTTCGACAGGTCGACGAGCTCGGCATCTCCGGGAGTCACGAAGCCGGATTCGACCGCGACGATGCGCTCGCCCTGCACGCGGATCGACACCTGCTTCCGCGGCGCGTCGGTGACGCCGTCGATCAGGGTGCCGGCGTGGATCACGAGATCCCTCGCGGATGCCGCCGAACAGGCGAGGATGGCGACGGCGAGCAGGAGGGGGCGGCGCATCGGGTCGATCCTGGCGGGAGGTCCGGTTGCGGATGATACGGAGTGGCGGGTGCGCAGGAGCGGCTCACGCCGCCGGGGCATCGCCGCTCGCGCCGCTCCTGCAGCGCCTTCCTGTGACCCGCTGCACACATGCTCGTCATCCGTGCCGCCGAGAATCCGCCCCCTGCCCGTGGGGAGCGCCGTCGTGCGTGTCGGGCAGGAATCCATCCAGTCAACCAACGCCAAGGAGGGCTCCGATGAGCCTGTGGGGACGTTTTGCTTTTTCGATGCTGGCCGTGCTCGCCACGGTGCCGGCGCACGCGCAGCTCGCGCAGTACGGCTACGTGGTCGGCAACCTGAAGCCGGAGAAGAGTTTCCTCGAGAAGCTCGATCCGGCCAACAAGGGCAAGTACCTGCACTACCACATCAGTCTCGGCACCGCGTCCGGCGCGGAATACTCGGTCGTGATCGACGTCAACGACCTGTCGCCGACCAAGCCGCTGATCTATCGCCTGGCCAGCCTCAACGACCAGACCGACGCGGAGCTCGCGGCCAACTTCGGGCCGGTTTTCACGGCGACCAGCGACTTCCACCTGATCTACAACAAGGAAGCGAGCTACGGCCCGCTGCTGACGCCGAACGACGCCGGCAAGAAGGCCGCCGGTGCGCTCGACTACCTGCGTCATCCGGGCCTGCTGCGCGCGATCCGCAAGCTGCCCTGGCAGACGATGGCGGCGGTCCCGACCAGCGACCCGAACCAGTGGGCGCTGCCGCAGCTGGACGCGCTGTTCAAGCCGTCCACCGGCCCCTACACCCTTCCGGGCTACACCAAGGTCTACGTGTTCGGCGCGCCGTTCACCTCCGGCGGCAACGGCATGCACGTGGTCCACCAGAACCAGGCCGACGTCAGCGGCGGCTTCGCCGCGACCAACGCGACCTGGCAGGACGGCGCGGTGATCATCGAGCGCCACACCTACCTGCTCGGCTGGCACGTGTCGCGCCAGGTGCTGATGACGAAGTTCGCCAACCAGACGGACTTCACCACCGAGGCCAACGACCTTGGCACGCCGAACCAGGGCGGCCACACGCGGGCGCCGGCCGTCGAGAACCATGCACTCGGGATGATCTGCGGCGACGTGCAGACCTTCGGGCCGTTCTATGCGACCCAGCTCGAGTTCGCGACCAGCAGCGCCCACGCCGAACCCTACGGCCCGGGCTCCGCGCCGAAGATCGAGATCCGCGTGAAGAAGGGTGCGGCCTTCACTTCGCTGTCCGATCCGGGGGACTTCACCGTGCTCGAGGACGCCGGCGACGCCGCCGCCGCGGGTCGCGCCTTCGGCCGCGTCTACAGCCCGATGATGGTGCTGAACCTGCCGATCGGCGGTGCGAGCGTGCCGTTCAACTGGCGCTCGAACTACTACGTCCGGGCGGTGGCGGTCGACCCCAACAGCTATTGCGACAGCGGGGTCGGGGCGAACCTGCGGATTTCGTCGTACTGACCGGCGGGCTCGTGGGGTGCGTCCGGGACGCGCCCTACCGGCCGGGGCGTCCGTAGGTGAGGTGGGCCTGCCAGGCCGCGCGCTGCACGATCGCGGCGTCGGCGGCGTCGAGCTCGAGGGTGCGGCCGCCATCGAGCTTCAGTCGGGTGGGCAGGTCCTGCGGCGTCTGCCGGAACAGTTCCGAGAAGATCGTCAGCGCCGCGGCGTAGGTGCCGAGTTCGCTGGGGTGGAACGCGTCGGGGCCATACAGCGCCAGGTGCGGATCGACCGCCCACGCGGCGCGCCAGGACTCGCCGGCCGGAATGAACATGCCGTCGACGGCCGCAGCGGCGCTGGAATACGAGGTGCGCACGTCGTCGAACACCTCGAAGCGCGCGCTCTCCGGCCACACCATGTAGAGCGCGGGTCGCCCGCCGGCCGCGCGGATCTTCGGGTCGAAGACCTTCGTCCACTTCACCAGGTCGGCCTGGCTCGACGCCAGCGCCGACGGACCCTGCTGCAGGATCACGATGTCGTAGCCTTTCGCGATCTCGCGCGGCGCGTCGCCGGCACGGTACAGGTCCTCCAGCGACGCGTCGCCCTGCGAGACTTCGCCCGTGACTACGGTCCGGCCCGCCTGCGCGGCGACGGCGCGGACCATCCCCGCCAGGTCGTTGACGAAGGTCAGGCTGTTGCCGAGGAACAGCACGCGTGCGCCGTCGGCGAGGCCGTCGGCGGCGATGTGGTTCAGTTCTACGCGGACGCTCCGGCCGCCTCCGGCGTCGACGAGGCCCGCGCCGAGCAGGTCGACGCCGGCATCGGCACCGACACTGTCGTTGGCGCGATCGTCGAGCCAGATCGACGCGACGTCGCCGTCGGCCTGCAGTCGGGAGCCCGCCATCGCACTCGCGATCGCGACGGCCGCAACGATGCCTCGGCGTGCGCCGCGCGGACCTGCCGCACGCAGCGCGACCCCGACCAGCAGTCCCGCCAGCAGCAGCGCCGACCACGGCGTCAGCAGCGGGATCGCGCCGCCGGCGCCGCCTGCGGGGAAATCCACCGCTGCCGGCGCGTCGCCGAGCTGATCGTGCGCGCCGCTGGCGAGGTTCTCCGCGACCACCCGGAGCCCGACGTTCTCCGCCCCGGCGAGCAGGCCGGGGTCGAGCGGCCACTCGACGCGGTCGCTGCCGAGTCGCCCGGCCGCCAGCGCGAGCGGCTGCTCCGGCGTCGTCCCGTCGCGCGCCTGCCAGTGCCCGTCGACGCAGACCTCAGTGACGACCGCAAGTCGGGCCGCGCGGTCGGTGTCGGCCCGCGTTCGCAGCTCGATCCCGTGGACGACGCCGACCGTCGTGCCCGCGTCGCAACCGCTCGCGGCGGAACGGTCGCTGTCGATCAGCACCTGATAGCGATAGATCGGTGTGGCTCCGTGCGCGGCAGTTCCCAGCATCAGGGCGATCGCGCAGGTCGGCAGGCGCATGGCATTCTTCCGGGCGAGACGTACGATGTGAATCGTACATGGTCTCGCCGGCGGCGGGCGCCCGGTCCAGCGCCGATTCGCCGCCGTCGCCGGTGCGATCGGCCCGCAGGCCGCGCGTCGATTGCATTCACCACGCCCCTGTCGTACCAATGGCGCCTCCACCGGGAGCCGCCCATGAACGACACGAACACGCCCAAGGCTTCGACCTTCCGCCCCGAGGCGAGCATCGCGAAGCAGCTGTTTCTCGGCGACATCCTCGAGGAAAACCTCTTCCCGTATCCGCAGATCCGCGAGCGCGACCGCGAGATGCTGGGCGCGATGACCGACGCGATCGACGGCTTCCTCGCCGAAAAGGCCAAGGACCTGAAGCACTACGACCGCGACGCCCACCAGCCGCCGGAGTTCATCCAGGCGCTGCGCGACATGGGTCTGTTCGGCTTGATCATTCCCGAGTCGCTGGGCGGCCTCGAGCTGTCGAACGGCGCCTACGCGCGGGTGCTGACCCAGACCAGCAGCCACGACAGCTCGACCTCGCTCACCATCGGCGCGCACAGCTCGATCGGCATGAAGGGCCTGCTGCTGTTCGGCAACGACGAGCAGAAGGCGCGCTACCTGCCGAAGCTCGCCAGCGGCGAGATGATCGCGGCGTTCTGCCTGACCGAGGCCGGCGCCGGCTCCGACGCCGCGTCGATCCGCACCAAGGCGGTGAAGAATGCCGACGGCAGCTGGACCCTGTCGGGCGAGAAGATCTGGATCACCAACGGCGGCATCGCCGACTTCTACACGGTGTTCGCGCGTACCGACACCGGCGAGGGCAAGATCACCGCGTTCATCGTCGAGGCGAAGTGGGCTGGCGTCAGCCATGGCCCGCACGAGGACAAGATGGGCATCCGCGCCTCGTCGACGACGACGGTCGCGTTCGCGGACGTCGTCGTGCCCGCGGCCAACGTTCTCGGCGAAGTCGGCAAGGGCTTCAAGGTGGCGATGGCGATTCTCAACAGCGGGCGCACCGGCCTCGGCGGCGGCGCCGTCGGCGGGATGAAGAGCCTGATCCGGCTCGCCACCGCGCAGGCCAAGGAGCGCAAGCAGTTCGGCCGCCCGATCGCGGACTTCGGGCTGGTGCGCGAGAAGATCGCGCAGATGACGATCGACTGCTTCGCCGCGGAGAGCGCGGTGTGGATGGTCGCGCACCTGATCGACAGTGGCGCCGACGACTACTCGGTCGAGGCCGCGATGAGCAAGGTGTTCGCCAGCGAGGCGATCCAGCGCGCCGGCTACGAGGCGCTGCAGATCGCCGCCGGCAACGGCTTCATGCGCGAGTTCCCCTACGAGCAGATCTGCCGCGATGCCCGCATCCTGACGATCTTCGAGGGCACCAACGAGATCCTGCGGCTCTATGTCGCGCTGTCCGGGATGAAGGGCGTCGGCGCCGGCCTGGCCGGCCTCAAGACCGCGCTGTCCGACATCTTCAACAATCCGATCAAGGGTTTCGGCGTGCTCGGCGACTATGCGTCGAAGCGGGTGCGCGAGGCCACCGGCGTCGGCACCGACAAGATCCTGCATCCGCTCGATCCGAAGCTCGCCAGGCTGGCGCCGATCTACGAGCAGTTCACCAGCGAGCTCGCCCGCTGTTCCGACGCGCTGCTGCGCCGCCACGGCAAGAAGATCGCCGACGAGCAGCATGCGCAGAAGCGGATGGGCGATCTCGCGATCGACCTGTTCGTCGGCCTGTGCACGCTGTCGCGCGCCGACTCGCTGGTGAAGGCCGGCCACGCGGCCGCCGCCGAGGCGGTCAGCATCGCCGAGACCTTCACCCGCCAGGCCCGCCGCCGGATGCTGCGCAACGTCCGCGGCCTCGACCGCAACGAGGATGCGGCGATCGAGAAGCTGGCGGTGTCGATCCTGGAGCGCGGCAACTATCCGTTCGATGTGATCTGAGCGTCGGGGTGCGGGCGCGCCGGCATCGAGGCGCGACGCAGGGCAGGGAGTGGGCGGCCGGGGGGCGAATGAGCGAAACGACGATCGCCTGGGTGCTCTGGGCCCTGGCCAACGTGATCTCCACCGCGCCGATGCTGGTGATGCGCCGACTCGGCATCGGACGCTTCGGCTACGGCGCCGCCCTGCTGGTGGCGTTCGTCGCCGACCTCGCCGTCGACACCTTGCTGCCGTCACCACTCGGAGCGACGCCACGATGGCACCCGGAGGCGGTCCTCGCGACTCCCCGCTGGCTGTTGTTCCTGCACTGGTGGGCGCATTCGAGCATCTACAGCGCGGTCATTTTCGGCGCATTCAGCCTGCGGACGCCGGCGGCAGGCGGATCGTCGGAAGGTGCCAAGAGGGAGACGGCCCCCTAGGATGCGCGAAGGCGCGCCCGCCGGACTCGATGTCTGCCCCCGCCGACGCCTCGCTGGGAGGTTGTGCAGGCGGTGGGCCAAGGCGCACCCTACGACCCACCGGGTTGAGGTTTCCTCCATGAAGCAACTGCTCGGCCTGCTGGCGCTGCTGTTGTTCGTGGCCGTTCGGGTCGCTGCCGCCGAGGCCGACCCCGTCGCGACGCCGATCCCGAGCGAGTTGGGCGATCCCGACTTCCAGTCCTTGTCCACCTCGGACGACATCCCGAACCAGAACGTCACCGCGTTCGAGCAGGACGCCGACGGCTTCCTCTGGGTCGGCACGCCGAACGGGCTGTTCCGCTTCGACGGCGCCGCCTATCGCAACATCGACACGCTGCAGTCCGGTCATCCGGTCGGCAGCGCCTTCGTCCGGGTACTGCACGCGACGCCGGACGGCGCACTGTGGATCGGCACCGACGCCGATGGCCTGTACCGCTACGACACGGTCGGTGGCGGCATGCAGCAGTTCCGCCACGACGCGCAGCGCGCCGACAGCCTCGCGCACGACAGCGTCACCGCGCTTGCCGCGACCGCCGAAGGCGTCCTGTGGGTGGGCACGCGCGACGGCCTCGACCAGCTCCGTTCCGGCGAGACGGCGTTCCGCCATGTCGAGATCGCCGTCGGCGAACGCCGCCTGCGCACCGACCGGCGCGTGCTCGCGCTCGCCGTCGACCGACAGCAGACCCTGTGGATCGGCACCTGGAACGGCCTGCTGCGGCGCGCCGACGGCGGAGCGATGACGGTCATGGCGGCTGCCGACGGGAGCGCGGCCCTGCTCGACGGCCGCTCCGTGCTGGCGCTGCACGAGGCCGCGGACGGTGCCCTGTGGGTGGGCACGTCGCGCGACGGCGCGTTCGTCGTCGCTCCGGCGCGCGACCACGTCGATGCGGTGAAAGTCGATCCGACCCGGGTCAACCGGCTGGGCGACCCGATGGTGCTGGCGATCGCCCAGCCGAATCCGGACGAGATCTGGATCGGAGGGCACGGCGGGGTGGTGGTGGTGGCGGCGAGCGATCGCCGCATGTTGCGCTTCTTCCAGCACGACGTATCGATTCCGACCAGCCTCGCGCATTCGCAGGTGCGCGCCATGCAGGTCGATCGCGCGGGCGCGATCTGGCTCGGCGGCTACGACGGCGGCGTGCAGCGCTACGATCCGACGCGGGTCGCGTTGCGCGTCCTGCATCACAGTCCGACCCGTCCCGGTTCGCTGACGAGTCCCAATGTCGGAGCCGTGCTGGAACTCGCCGACGGCACCGTGTGGATCGGTACCCGCGACGACGGCATCAACATCCTCGACCGCGACGGCGTGCGGATCGCCACGTTGCGCGCTGGCGACGGCCGGGACGGTGGTCTGACCGGCAACGCGATCACCAGCCTGGCGCAGGATCGCGCGGGCCGTGTCTGGGTCGGGACCCAGTCGGGCCTGCACCGCTTCGACCCGACGACCCGGAAGCCGCTGCCGTTTCCGAGCACCGCCGAGCTCGACAAGGCGATGATCCGGCGGATGCTGCTGGCGAGCGACGGGCGGCTGTGGATCGGCAGCAACGTCGGCGTGGCGCGCTGGCAGGAGAGCGACGGCACGGTCCGTCCGGTCGCGTCGATCGGCGGTCATGTCTTCTACGGCGACATCAACGCGATCGTCGAGGAGCCCGACGGGCGCATCTGGATCGGCTGCGGCGCCGTCGGCCTGTATTCGATGAGCGCCGCGGACGCGCAGCTGCAGCGCGTTCCGATGCTGGACAACGACGGTCGCGAGCAACAGCTGTCGATCGTCGGCATGCTGATCAGCCGTCGCGGCGAGATGTGGATCGACACCGCCGTCGGGCTGTTCCGGGCCCGCGACCGCAGCTCCCGTTCGGTGCTGCTGGAGGCGGTCGGCGCGCGCCTGGGTCTGCCGTCCCTGCCGATCGGCGCGAACCTGCAGGAGGACGCGCACGGTCGCCTGTGGACGCAGCGCTGGCGTTTCGACCCGGTACGCAACGAGGCGGTCGAACTGACCCGTGCGGACGGCGCCGCCATCGGCACCCCGTGGTTCCGTTCCACCGCCCGGATGCGCGATGGTCGCCTGCTGTTCGGCGGCAGCAACGGTCTCCTGGTGCTCGATCCGGAACGCTTCGAACCCGACCTGCGCGCCCCGCCGCTGCGCCTGACCGGCGCGCGGATCGACGGCAAGCCCTTGTCCGGCATCCATCCGCGCTCGGCGCTGACGGTGCCGAAGCAGGCGCGATCGTTCGCGCTGGAGTTCGCCGCGCTCGACTACGCGGCGGCCGGCCACGTGCGCTACGAATTCCGTCTGGACCCGTTCGACGAGGAGTGGCGACCCGCGGGGCAGCAGGCCCTGGCCGATTTCACCAACATCCCGCCCGGAGAGTTCGTGCTCCGCGTGCGGGCGTTGACGCGCAGCGGGGTCGCCGCCAGCAACGAACTCGCGGTGCCGGTGCTGGTCGAGGCGCATTTCTGGCAGACCCCCTGGTTCCGGTGGAGCCTGCTGCTGGCGCTGGTCGCCCTGCTGCTGGCGATCCACCGGGCACGGATGGCATCGCTGCGGCGTGGGGCCGCCGAGCTGGAACGCATGGTCGCGCTGCGCACGGCGCAGCTCTCGGAGGCGAAGGGCGCCGCCGAGTCCGCGCTGGCCGAACTGCAACGTGCCCAGCAGCAGCTGGTCGAGGTGGAAAAGATGGCTGCTCTCGGTGGCCTGGTCGCCGGCGTCGCCCACGAGCTCAATACGCCGATCGGCATCGGCGTCACCGCGGTTTCGCATCTCGACGGACTGGTGATCGGTCTCGAACGCAGCCTGGCTACGACGACGCCGGGCGTCGAACAGCTCGGCGCCTTCGCGCGCGAGGCCCGCGAGGCGACCGCCCTGATCCTGCGGAACCTGGAACGCAGCGACCGCCTGGTGCGGCACTTCAAGCAGGTCGCGGTCGATCGCGGCGGCGAGGAGGTGGTCGAGTTGCGCCTCGACCGCTTCCTGGAAGACGTGGCGACGGCGCAGCGCACGGACGTGGCGAAGACGCCGCATCGGCTCCAGCTCGACTGCCCGCACGATGTCGTCGCGCACACCTATCCGATCGCGCTGGCCCAGGTGCTGGGCGACCTGATCGGCAACGCCCTGCAGCACGCCTTCGACGGAAGTCGCGCCGGCAGCATCGCGATTTCCGCCCGCCGCGACCCCGTGGTTTCCGGTGACGACACAGCGGCGCGGCGCGACGGCGTACTGATCGTGGTTCGCGACGACGGCCGTGGTCTCAATCCCGAAGTGCTGGCGCACCTGTTCGAGCCCTTCGTCACCACCCGCCGCGGCAAGGGCGGCACGGGCCTCGGACTGCACATCGTCTACAACCTGGTCACCCAGGTCCTGCGCGGCAGCATCCGTGCGGAAAGCGCGCCGGGGCAGGGCACCCGCTTCGAGATCCGCCTGCCGGGAATGCCGGAATGAGTGCCGAAGTCGTTCTCCGGGACGCCCGCGATGCCGACGGCAGCCGTCACCTCGTCGCGCGGATCGACGCCAACGGCGATCTGGTGATCGCGGGCCAGGACCTCGGCGACGCCGTCGAGCGCGCCTTCGGCGTACGCGAGTACGAATGGACCTGGACCGTCGCCGCCAGCGAACTCGCGACCCTGCGCGCCGCGCTCGGGATCGATGACGACCTGCTGCCCGCCTTGGCGCGGCGCTTCGGCGGTGTGGCCGCGGCGGGACTCGGGCGCTTCCTCGAGGCGCATGCGATCCAGTTCTCGGCTTCGTCACGGACGGGAGATTGAGCGCGCGATGACGGATCGCCTCCACATCACGGACGACGCCCGCGCGCAGCTCCTGAGCGAGCTCGCGATCTTCCGTGGCCGCCGGCCGGTGGTCTTCGTGAGCTGGCAGCCGGCTTCGGCCGAACTCACGCGCACCGAGTCCGGCGGGTCGAGACTGACCCGGTGGCCGGCCGAGGGTTACGTCGTCGTCGGCATCGCGCCTCGCAATCTCGATCCGTCATTGGTGATCGACGTGAAGGGGATTCCGGTGTTCCTGGGGGTCGCGCTGCCCGAAGAAAATCCTCCGTCCCTGTTGCTGGAACTCGAGGAGGGCTCGGTCGTCGTCCGGTTGCGAACGTAGGCTGCGCCTCGGCGTACCCGTCGTACGCCAGGTCGGCGGGTGGAACGCGGCAGTCACCGGGGGGGCGTGCTGAACCCGTGGCCCCGGCGCTTTCCGCGTGACCTGCCAGCGCCCGCCCTCCGGGTTCTAGTTCGTCAACTGGCCGAGCATGAACAACACGGGCGACGCGATCAGGATGAGGTTGCCAATCAGTCCCTTGGCGGCCCGATCATCCGCCGGTCGAAGCAGGCCGGTCAGGCCGAGGATCAGCCCTGCGGGTGCGAGCAGGAAGATCATCAGGGATGCCCAGCCGAAACCGATGGCGAAGGCGGGCGTGTTGCCATCGTCCCCGTGCAGAAATGCGAGGGCGAAGATCAGCGGATGCCGGCGACCTGCACGAGCATCAACTTGCAGGAGGTCGTGCCGGGGGGCTCGGCGTTGCGGATGGGCTGAACCATGGTTGCGTCGTCCCGGAGGTTGATTCGAACGAATCGCGGCGCCTCCCGACGATCGACATCGGATGCGGCCGCCGCAGCGAAGGCGCCTGATGCGGACGAGGAGCGAGGCTAGTCGGATGACGTCCCGACGCCCGATCGATCGATGGATGCTCCGTCGGCTGCTACGGCGGAGATACGCTGGCGATACTTCCTGATTGGAATCATCGTGTACCTCGGCGACGAGGTCCGGCAGCCGTGCAACACCCCGTTCAGGCGTTGGCGCTGGATCCGGGAGGGTGCGGCCGCTGCGCCGAGGCGCGCCCCGCGACGACGCCTCGGTGTCACGTCGTCGGCGCGATGAACAACGCCCGATGCGCGAGGTCGAAGACGAGGTCGTAGCGTCGCAGTACCGCCATCCCGACCACGCTGACCCGTTGCCGGCCGATCGTTCCGGGAAAAAAGCCGACCGCGACGTCGTCGAGCGCCGCGTCGCCGAGGGCGAAGCGGGGCAGGCGGCCCTTGCGGACCTCGATGCGATGGCCGAAGGAATCGGTCAGCGCGGTGGTCTCGGTGATCTCGATGCGGTCGTCGACGCCGCTGCTCGCGGCGAACGCGTCGTCGAGCAGCACGCTGCCGGCGTAGCCCGAGTGCAGCATGAAGCGGGTCGTATAGCGCTCACCGGCGATCGTGCAGGTGCCGTCGACGAAGGGGCTGCCGTCCTCGAGGGTGAGCGGCAGGCGCTGGTAGCGGTCGATGTCGGCGGGGAGTGCTTCGGAGACTTCGATCCGGCGACGCCCGAAATCGATGCGGACGACGCGGGTGCCGAAGAGGTCGAGGCCGAACTTGCCGTCCGTGTCGGCGCCGGAGTTGAGATCCTCGAAGACATCGAGATCGTCGCGTACGGCATCGCCGACGGCGAGGCGGTTGTGGTGGCTGACCCGTGATTCCGCGCCGCCGCCCCAGGACTCGATGCGCGTCGCCTCGTCGTAGCGCAGGCTGTCGAGCTTCGCGCCGGCGGCGCTGGTGAGTGCGAGGTCGGTCGCGGCCGTGTGCAGCATCAGCCGGAGCGACTCGCGGTCGTTGAGTCGCGCGGCGACGACGATGTTGCCGTCGCGATTGAGATCGAACGGGATCACGGTCGCCGCGCTCGACTCGGGACGCGTTGGCGCCGCGCCGCAGGCGGCGAGCAGCAGGAAGCCTAGACCGGCAGTAAGGTGACGCAGCGTGATCGTTGCCATGGCGAGTCCCGGGGGCCGTGCGGCGACGCCGGTGCGTCGCGCCGTCGTAGGGTGCGCCGCGACGCACCGACGGTACAAGCGGACCTCCGGCACGGTCCGCGCTCGTGGCCTGGGACCGCGGTCTCCGCGGTCGAATGCTCGGTGTCCTCGAAGGCGCCGAGGGACGCCGGAACCGTCGACGCGGCTCCTCGGGAATCGTCGCTGGCGCCAAGGCCGGGTCGGCCCGGGACCCCCGGACGCCGCACGATGCCGGCGGTCGACGCTGCCGGTGGCGACGGTCGACGCGCGGTCGCCTTGTCCGCTAGGTTTCCGCGCCATGCCGCTTCCGACCTCCGCCTCGATCTTCGCCCGCCTCCTGCCTCCCGACGCCGTCGCGATCGACGCGACACCGTCGATGTGGGACGGTGGGCTTCATGCCGACGAGGAGCCCGCCGTCGCCATGGCGGTGGCGAATCGGCGTCGCGAGTTCACCGCCGGCCGCAACGCCGCCCGCGCCGCACTGGGCGCGCTCGGGGTCGAGGTCGTGTCGATTCCGGTGGGGCCGCAGCGCGAGCCGGTCCTTCCCGCGTGCGTTTCGCTGTCGATCACCCATTGCGACGACTATTGCGCGGCCACGGCGATCCGGTGCGGCGACGTCGGCAGCATGGGCATCGATGCGGAACGCAACGTCGCGCTTCCGGCGGAGATCCGCGATCGCGTCGTCACGGCCGACGAGGCGGCTGCACTGATTCCTGGTGGCATGTCCGAAATCGGCAATGCTTTCGATCCGCTGCGCCTCGCCTTCAGTGCCAAGGAAGCCTTCTACAAGGCCTGGTTCCCGCAGGCCAGGCGCTTCCTCGACTTCCTCGGTGCGCGAATCGAGATGGATGCGGCGGCGAATCGCTTCGCGATCCAGGTCATCGACCCGTCCGCGCCGGCATCCTTCCAGCATCGCGCCTTCATCGGACACTTTGCGATCGACGGCCGGCGCCTCTACACCGCGATCACGCTGCCACCGTTGACCCGCCAGAACTGAAGAGGCAGGCAAACTCCGGGCGCCGTCGCCAGCGACAAGTCCTATCGGGGATTGCGCGCAGCGCAGTCCCTAGAAGTCGAACAGGTAGGAGAACTTGACGAAGAACTGCCGCCCGGTCCGCAGGTCGAGGTCGCGGGTCCGCTCGATCAGGCGCGGATTGCCGAACAGTCGCAGGTTGTCCTGGCGGTCGGTGTATCCGACATACAGCGCGGTGCCGGGATTCAGCGTGTAGCTGATCAGCACGTCGCGCGACAGGCGCTTCGCGCGGTCGATCCCGAACAGGTCCGAATCCGGTTCCAGGCCGGCGTAATCGAACACCACGCGCGCCGCCAGGAAGCGGCTGAACTGGTAGTTGACCTTGGTGCGCCACAGCGTGTTGCGGAACACGTTGGAGCCGTCGCCATGGCCGTCGACGTCGCCGCGGGTGCGCAGGTCGTTCCAGATGTAGGACTGGTCGACGCGCAGCTGCGCCAGCGGACTCCAGGTGAGCGAGGCGTTGACCTGGCGGGCGTCGGCAAGGAAAGGCGACAGCCCTTCGGCCGGCACGTGGTTGACGTCCTGGGTATCGCTGATCGATGCGCTGGCGGTCAGCCAGCTGAACCACTCCGAGCGCGCGCCGAGCTGCCAGCCGCTCTTGTGGAAGCCCTGGCCGCCGAAGAATTCGTAGCTGTCGAGCCAGTGCGCCTCGAGCTTGGTGGCGCGCAGGCCGTTGACGATGAAGGCGGCATCGAGCGACCAGTCCTGCAGCTTCCCGTCGGTGTCCCAGGTGCGATACGCGATCACCTGCGGACCGGCGCTGACCAGCCATGGGGCGTCCGGGAACTGCTTGAGATAGCTCGCGTTCTGGTAGGCCTGCCGGATGTCGGTGCGCGGCACGAAGCCGAGTTCCGTGTTGAAGTCGCGACCGATGTCGGCGTACTGGAAGTCGTAGTTGAACTCGCGGTCGGTGCGGGTGAATTCGGCGAACAGCAGGTGGCCGTCGGCATCGGGCGTGAGCTCGTCGCGGGTGCGGCTCTGCACCGCCTGGCCGGCGAAGGTCCAGTTGTCGTCGAGCTTGAGACGGGTGTCGAAGCCGGCGACGGTGTTGGAATGATCGCCGACGTCGCGGTCGGTCAGCATCACGCCGACGTTGGACTGGGTCCCGACGTCGCGCTGCACGCGGGCGACACCGATCCGGCCGCGGTCTTCCGGGCCCTGCAGCGGGTCGAAGGGCACCGTGCCGCCGGCCTGGCGGTCGTCGATGACGAGGCCGCCGAGCGACCAGCGGTCGAGCCGGCCGGTGAGGCGGGCGCCGTACTGCGGGTCGGCCACGCGGCGCGAGAAGAACAGGGTGTTCGGAGTGCCGAAGAAGCCGGCATTCTCCAGGAAGAACGGCCGCTTCTCCGGGAACAGCACCTCGAAGCGCTGGTTGACGATGACCTGCGGCTCGTCCGATTCCACCTCGCTGAAGTCCGGGTTCGCGGTGAGGTCGAGCGCGAGCGAGTCGTGCAGCACGAACTTCGCGTCGACGCCGCCGCGGCTCTTGTTGTTGCTGTCGAAGTGCGGATCGGCCGGATCGAAGTCGAGCGCGCGAGTGTTGCGGAACGAGGTGTAGGGGATGACCTGGATGTTGCGGCCCGGGGCGATCTCGTCGGCGATCGTCGCGGTACCGAACTGCGGGACGAAGCCTTCCTTGCGCTGGGTGATGTAGGGCCAGTAGGCGAACTCGTTCTTGCGCGGGATGATGCGGCCGAGCGCGATGCCCCAGGTCTGGCTGTCGCCATGCGCGAAGCGCAGGCTCTTGAACGGGATCGCCATCGTCACGACGTAGCCGCGGTCGGTGATCCGGCCGTCGGACTTCCACTGGGTGTCGAAGTTGAAGTCGTAGCCGAGGCCCTCGGTCAGCTTGCTGTCGAGCTGCACGCCGTAGGGATTGGCGGAGAACACGAAGGCGCGCTGGCGGTCGTGGTAGGTGTCGAGCAGGATCTGCACGCCCTCGTCGCCGAAGATGTCCTCGCGCCGCGCGATGCGCGCGCGCACCTCGCGCGGGTCGTCGGTGCAGACGAACACGGCGTACAGGTGTTCCTCGTCGTAGGAGAGGTAGACCTTGGTGGTCAGCGTCACCTCGTCGCCGTCGCCGGGCTGGTTCTGGCGGAAGGCGCTGACCTCGACGCCGGCATCGGCCGGTGGCGTGTCCTTGGTGTAGTCGTCGAGGCGCGGCGCGTGCGCGGCCTTGGGGATGACGAGATTGTCGTCCGCCCAGGCCGGCAGGGCGACCGCGAGGGCGAGCAGCAGGGAAGCGCGAGACAGCGATCGGATCACGGACGGTCCTAGGATTGGGCGAGGGCGGCCGCGGTCGGCGCGGCGGCAGCGGAGGGGGATACGGGGGCGACGGTGCGTGCCGGGCGACGGAGCAGCACCCACAGGCAGACGGCGACGGCGACCGCCTGCGACAGCGTCGACAGGACGAGGCGGCCGGTCAGTTCGGGCAGCGGCATCCCGGAGAACGGCAGCGATGCGGCGAGCGGGATCCACAGCAGCGCCAGCAGCGCCAGGCGGCCGCGGCTCGGCGTGGCGATGGCCACAAGCAGCGACCAGATCCACAGCAGCGGGAACAGGCCGTATGTGTCCGGCACGAACGGGCTGCGGAACGCGGCGACCGCAAGCAGCGCGAGCCAGGCCAGTGCCCGCTCCGCGTTGCTCATCCGGTCCGAGCGCAGCGCCGCCAGCACGGCCAGCGCGACGGCGACGAGCGTCCAGACCATCGACAGCGTGACCTCGAGCTGGCGCGTCATCCCGCCGACGCCGAGCTGGCCGAGCTTGAGCACCAGGCCCGGGACGGAGTCGTTGATCGCGACCACGGCGCCCATGCCTTCGTTCTCGAGCCAGGACCAGGCATCGCCGCTGGCGATCTTCGGCAGTTCGTGGTGGAGGAAGGCATCGAACGGCGCCCGACCGAACGCGAGATAGGCGATCACGCTGTAGGCGCCGCAGGCGGCGGCGGTCGCGAAGACCGGGCGCCACTGCCGCTTCGCGACCAGGTACACGCCCAGCAGGCCGGGGAAGATCTTGAACAGCGCGAAGCCGAGCAGTGCGCCGCCGAGCGCGTGGCGGCCACGCTCGAAGGCCAGCATCGCCGCGATCGACAGGGCGATCGCCGCGATCTGGAAGTTGCCGATCTGCAGGGTCAGCACGATCGGCGTCGCCAGCCACACGGCCGGCAGCGCGAGCGCGGCGCGACGGCCGATCGCGCCGCCGACATGGCCGCACAGCGCCAGCATGATCGCGGCGAGCGAGCCCGCCTCCAGCGCGAACCAGGCGGCGCGCAGCTGCAGGAAGTCCGCGCCGGTCGCGATGCCGGCCCTGGGCAGGATCAGGAACTGCGGCAGGTAGAGGAAGTCGTCGAGCTTGAAGCGACCCTCCATGCCGGCGTAGAGCTCGGATTCGTACACGTTCGGCACTGCCGGGTCGCCGACGAGCGCGGCAGCCTTCCACCAGGCCGAGAAGCAGTTGTGCTGGATGTAGAAGCCGTCGAACCACCAGGCCGAGAACTCGGGGTGCTCGGCATCGGCCATGAACAGGGCGACGCCGCTGACGCGGAGCAGTGCGGCCACGGCCAGCAGCAGCCAGAGGGCGCTGCCGAGGCGATGGCGGCCCGCGGCGCCATCGAATTCGCGCGGCAGGCGGCCCGCGGCCGGACGCCAGGCCGCCGCCGCGACCAACGCCGCGATCGCGAACGCGGCCGCCGGTGCGATCCGGAACGCGCAGAGCCCGACCGCGAGCGCCAGCGCGAACAGCCACAACGTCAGTGCGGCGATCACGCCGCGTTCCAGGGACACCCGATCACCGCCCGCCATACGCCACCCATTCCGGAATTGAAACGCGCAAAAACCGGCCTCGCCCGGTGGAAACGGGCGATTGGCCTGCCGATTGGACGAACGACCCCGCGAATGCAATGCGCACGAATGCTCGCGCCCGCATCGACCCACGATCCCGCGGCTGTCGTTAAGAGCCGCGAAAGTATCGCAATTAGGCCGCGACCCCAAGCGCGACCGGCACGCAGTATTACCGATGCTTAATTTCAGGGTCAAGCCAATACGTCACGAAACGAATCGTGAGTGGAATGCGAACAGCTCCGCCTGCAGGCGGAGTAATGGCCGAGCCGGATCGTCCGCGCGCGCGAATAGCAGGGACGCGCGCGCGTATGCCCTGAAGTCGAGGCTTTGAGCGGGTTTCGCCATCCTTTCCGCGTAGCGAAGTACGAGTACTGCTGCGTATGGAAGCGCTAATGGGCGAAACGCCTCACATTTCGGGTGACAGTTATTGACGCGGGGGAAAGGGGCGAACATACTTCCGCGGCTGGATGAGTCCGTTTCGCGCATTCGCGGTTCATTGCGCCGCGCGAACTGTTCGGTCCGTCGCCGGGAGGCGTTTTCCTGTCCCGTGCGGAAGGACCGTCGACGATGGAAACAGTAACTCGGGGTAGTTTCCGTCGAGTGGGTGCTTTCGCAACAGCGGATTTCGCCGCGCCGGTCGCCGGTGTCGCGCTAATTCCGGGGAACGAATTACTTAGTACGAAAACACCGGTCGAAGCGGTTCGGGCGGGAGGTTTCGTTTGCGTCCGCGCGACGCCTGGAACATCACGGGTGGTGGAATGAGCGACATCGAACAGCGGATCGCCGGGCTGTCGGCGGCCAAGCGGGAGCTTTTGCGCCAGGCGGCCCTGCGCGCCCGCGGGAACGGCGGCCGGATCAGCCGGCAGCCGCATCCGGAACGGATCCCGCTGACGGCGAACCAGCGCCGACTGTGGCTGCTCGACCAGCTGAGCCCAGGCAGCATCGCCTACAACTCGCCGTGCGCGATGTGGCTCGAGGGCGCGCTCGAACGCCCTGCACTGGATGGCGCGCTCGCCGATCTCGTCGCGCGCCATGAAGGGCTGCGCACCGTCTACCGCGCCGAGCAGGGCGAGCCGTTCCAGCGGATCCTGCCGCAGCTCGAACTGCCGCTGGTCGAACTCGCCGCCGCCGCGGCCACGCCGGAGGCGCGCCGGGCCGAGGCGCTGTCCCTCGTCCGGGCGCAGGTCGCGCTGCCGTTCGACCTCGCCACCGGCCCGGTGCTGCGCTTCGCGCTGGTGCAGGTCGAGCCCGCCCTGCACCTGCTGGCACTGGTGTTCCACCACATCGCGATCGACGGCTGGTCGATCTCGACCCTGCTCAACGAATTCGCCGCGGGCTACAACGCCCGCCGCCGCGGCATCGACCCCATGCTGCCGGAGCCCGCGCTGCAGATCGCCGATGTCGCGCTCTGGCAGGAGAAGGCCCACGACGACGCGGCACTCGCGCCGCAGCTCGACTACTGGCGGGAGCGCCTCGCCGGCGCGCCGGCCACGCTCGACCTGCCGACCGATCGCCAGCGCCCGGCCGTCCAGCGCTTCCGCGGCGCGCTCTACACGACGGCCGTGCCGGCGCCGCTGTACGACCGCCTGGTCGAACTCGCGCGCTCGCGCCAGGTCACGCTGTCGATGCTGTTCCTCGCCGCGCTGCAGGCCCTGATCGCGCGCTACAGCGGACAGGACGACGTCGTCGTCGCGATGGGTGTGTCCGGGCGGCCGCGGGTCGAGCTCGAGCCCGTGGTCGGCTTCTTCATCAACACGCTGGCGCTGCGCGCCGGCTTCCCCGACGGGCAGAGCTTCGCCGAACTGCTGGCGCGCACCCGCGAGTCGGTGCTGGGCGCGATGGAGAACGCCGACGCGCCGCTCGATCGCGTGCTGGAGACGCTGAAGCTGCCGCGCTCGACCAGTCAGACGCCGTTCGCCCAGGTGCTGTACTTCTTCCAGAGCTTCCCCGAGCACCGGCTCGAGCTCGAGGGGCTGGCGGTCACCGAGCTGCACCTGGGCGACGTCCGCGCGCCGACCGCGCAGGGCGACCTGTCGCTGTTCGTCAACCAGCACGCCGCCCGCGAGCTGATGTTCGAGTACAGCACCGACCTGTTCGAGCCCGCGACCATCGAGCGTCTCGCCGGCCATCTTCTGGTCCTGCTCGACGCTGCCGCGACCGCCCCGGACACCGCGGTCGCGGCACTGCCGCTGCTGACCGCCGGCGAGCGCGACGAGCTGTCGCGCTGGAACGCGGCGACGGCGCGCGAGCTGCCGCGCGAACGCACGCTGGCCGCGCTGATCGAGGCGCAGGTCGCGCGCACGCCGGACGCGCCGGCGCTGTCGTTCGGCGCCCGCACGCTGAGCCTGTCCGAGCTCGATCGCCGCGCCAACGCGCTGGCGCATCGCCTCGCGGGCATGGGCGTGCGCGGCGGTGCCCTGGTCGGCCTCTACGTCGAGCGCACGCCGGAAATGCTGATCGGCCTCGTCGCGATCCTGAAGGCCGGCGGCGCCTATGTGCCGCTCGATCCGAGCTATCCCGCCGACCGCCTCGCCTACATGCTGGAGACCGCCGGCGCCGAGGTCGTGGTGACCCAGGCCGCGCTGGCGGCGACGCTGCCGTCCGGGGGACAGCGCGTCGTGCTGGTGGATGCCGACGCCGTGCTCGGACCCGAGGCCGGGCATCCGCCGGCGACCCGGGTCGCGCCCGATGATCCGGCCTACGTGATCTTCACCTCGGGTTCCACCGGCAAGCCGAAGGGCGTCGAGATCCGCCAGCAGGCGGCCGTGAACCTGCTGCGCTCGGTCGCGCGCGCCCCCGGCCTCGGCGCCGGCGAAGTGCTGTGCGCGATCAGCACGCTGTCGTTCGACATCGCGCTGTTCGAGCTGGTCCTGCCGCTGACCGTCGGCGCGCACATCCTGCTGGTCGACCGCGACACCGCGCGCGACGGACTCCGGCTGAAGCGCCTGGTCGATGCCCACGCGATCGACGTGCTGCAGGCGACGCCGGCGACCTGGCGGATGCTGCTCGAGGTCGGCTGGGCGGGCAAGAGCGACATGCGGATCATCTCGACCGGCGAGGCGCTGCCGCGCGAGCTGGCCGAGCGCCTGCTGCCGCGCGGCCGCGAGCTGTGGAACCTGTACGGCCCGACCGAGACGACGGTGTACTCGACGCTGTGCCGCGTGTTCCCCGGCGAGGGCCCGATCCTGGTCGGCAAGCCGGTCGACAACACCCAGATCCACATCGTCGATCGCCGGATGGCACTGCAGCCGGTCGGCGTGCCCGGCGAACTGCTGATCGGCGGCGACGGCCTCGCCGCCGGCTACCGCGGTCGGCCCGACCTCACCGCCGAGAAGTTCATCGCCGACCCGTTCTCCGGTCATGCGGGTGCGCGGCTGTACCGCAGCGGCGACCTTGCGCGCTGGCGCCCGGACGGGAGCATCGAGGTGCTCGGACGCATCGATCACCAGATCAAGCTGCGCGGCTTCCGCATCGAGCTCGGCGAGATCGAGGCGGTGCTGGCCCAGCATCCTGCCGTCACCCAGGCGGTCGTGCACTGCAGAGAGGACCGGCCCGGCGACAAGCGCCTGGTGGCCTACGTCACCACCCAGGGCGAGCCGACCGTCGCCGCGCTGCGCGCGCACCTGAAGGCGGCGCTGCCCGACTACATGGTGCCGGCCGCGTTCGTGCTGCTCGAGCGCTTCCCGCTGACGCCGAACGGCAAGGTCGACCGTCGCGCGCTGCCGGCACCGGGCGACGAGGTCGATGACGGCGCGGCGCTGCAGGCGCCGGCCACGCCGGAGGAGATCGCGCTGCACGCGCTGTGGCAGCAGCTGCTCGGCCAGCAGCGGATCGACGTCCGCGACGACTTCTTCCACCTCGGTGGCCACTCGCTGCTGGCGACCCAGCTGCTGGCCCGGATCGAGCAGGCGTTCGGCATCGAGCTGCCGCTGCGCGCGCTGTTCGAGGCGCCGACGCTGGCGCAGCTCGCGGCACGCGTCGCCGCGGAGTGCGCGGCGCAGCTTCCCGACGACCTCGAGGCCCTGCTCGGCAGTCTCGAGCATCTGTCCGACGAGGAAGCCGCCCGCCTGATCGCGACGCGCGCCGCCCCGCTCGGAGCCACGCCATGAGCCAGACCATCGACGCCCGTCTTGCCGGCCTCTCGCCGCAGAAGCGCGCCCTGCTGCTGCAGCAGCTCGCGAAGCAGGCGCCGTCCGCGGCGAAGCACGAGATCGGCCGCCGTCCGCGCCCGGCGCGGATCCCGCTGTCCTCCGCGCAGCAGCGCCTGTGGATCCTCGACCGGATCGATCCGGGGTCGGCGGTCTACAACGTGCCCTCGGCGATGTGGCTGCGGGGTCGCCTGGACCGCGAGCTGCTGTCGCGCGCGCTGACCGAAGTGCTGCGTCGCCACGAGAGCCTGCGCACGGTGATCGCGGCCGACGAGGAGGGCCCGCACCAGATCGTGCTGCCCGCGACCGCGGCGACGGTCGCGACCGCCAGTGTCGCCGGCGTCCCGCTCGCCGAGCGCCACGCCGCCGCCCTGGCCGAGGCCCGGGTCGAGGCCGCGGCTCCGTTCGACATCGCCCGCGGCCCGCTGCTGCGCGCGCTGCTGGTGGAGCTTTCGGGCGAAGAGCACCTGCTCGTGCTGAACGCGCACCACATCGCCGTCGACGGCTGGTCGCTCGGCATCCTCTACGACGAGCTGGCGAAACTCTACGCCGCCTTCCATGCCGGCCTGCCTTCGCCGCTGCCGGAGCTGCCGATCCAGTACGTCGACTACGCGCTGTGGCAGCACGAGGAGCTCGCCGGTGAGTCGCTGGCGAAGCAGCTCGACTACTGGCGCGAGCGCCTGTCGGGCCGCCTGCCCGTCCTCGAGATTCCCGGCGACCGTCCGCGCCCGGCGCAGATGAGCTACCGCGGCGAGGTGCTGCGCACCGTGCTCGACGTCGACGGCTGGGAGGCGGTGAAGCGGTTCTCGCGGGCCGAGGGCGTGACTCCGTTCATGACGCTGTTCGCCGCCTACCAGACCCTGCTCGCGCGCTACTCGGGGCAGACCGATCTCGTGGTCGGCGTCGGCGTCGCCAACCGCCGCCGGCAGGAGCTCGAGCCGCTGGTCGGCTTCTTCGTCAACACGCTGGCGCCGCGGACGGACCTGTCCGGCAACCCGAGCTTCCGCGTGCTGCTCGCGCGGGTGAAGGAGGCGACGCTCGGGGCCTACTCGAACCAGGACCTGCCGATCGAGAAGCTGATCGAGAACCTGGACCTGGATCGCGCGCTGTCGCACGCGCCGCTGTTCCAGACGCTGCTGTTCTTCCAGAACTTCAAGTCGAGCGAGATCGAGCTGCCCGGCCTGACGCTGGTCCCGATGGACTTCGACCAGGTCAATCCCGGCACCGCACGCGCCGACCTCTCGCTGTTCGCGAGCGACGCCGATGGGGCGCTGGTGCTGGCCTACGAATACGCGACGGATCTGTTCGACCGCGCCAGCGTCGAGGCCTTCGCCGCCCACCTGCGCGAGCTGCTGCGCGGCGCGATCGCGGCGCCGGACACCGCGATCGGCGCGCTGCCGCTGTTGACCGCGGTCGAGCGCCGCCAGCTGACCCGCGACTGGAACGCGACGGAGCGCGCGCTGCCGGCCGAGCGTCTCGTCCACCGCGCGATCGCCGCGCAGGCGGCCCGCACGCCGGACGCGATCGCGCTCGAGCAGCACGGCCGCACGCTCCGCTACGCCGAACTCGAGCGCCGCGCCGACGCGCTTGCCGCCGCCCTGGTCGAGCGTGGCATCGGCGCCGGCGATCGCGTCGGCCTGTTCGTGGAGCGCACGCCCGACCTCGTCGTCGGACTGCTCGGCGTGCTGAAGGCCGGCGCCGCCTACGTGCCGATGGACCCGAGCTACCCGGCGCAGCGGCTTGCCTACATGCTGGAAGACGCCGGCATGCGGGTGATCGTCAGCGAGCGCGCTCTGTCCGCGGCGCTGCCGCCGCACGAGGTCGCGGTCGTGCTGATCGACGCGTTGCCGGAACTCGCGGCGACGCCGTTCCGCGAGGCGCATCGCCCGGTGGATCCCGAGGATCCGGCCTACGTCATCTTCACCTCCGGCTCGACCGGCCGGCCGAAGGGCGTCGAGGTGCCGCATCGCGCGGTGGTGAACTTCCTCGCCTCGATGGCACGCGAGCCGGGCCTCGGGGCCGCGGACACGCTGTGCGCGGTGACCACGCTGTCCTTCGACATCGCGGTGCTGGAGCTCCTCCTGCCGCTGACCGTCGGCGCTCGGATCGTGCTGGCCGACCGCGCGACCGCGAGCGACGGTGCGGCGCTGGCGCGACTGCTGGAATCCTCGCAGGCGACCGCGATGCAGGCCACGCCGGCAACCTGGCGGATGCTGCTCGACGCCGGCTGGCGCGGCAACGCCGCGCTGCGCGTCTTCTGCGGCGGCGAAGGCCTGCCGCGCGAGCTCGCCGACCGCCTGCTCGGCGTCGCCGGCGAACTGTGGAACCTGTACGGGCCGACCGAGACCACGGTGTGGTCGACGGTCGAGCGCGTGTTGCCGGGAGCCGAGCCGATCACCATCGGCCGGCCGCTCGACAACACCGAGGTCTACGTCGTCGACCGCCGGATGCAGCTGCTCCCCCCCGGCGTGCCCGGCGAGCTCCTGATCGGCGGCCTCGGCGTCGCGCGCGGCTACCTCGCGCGGCCGGAGCTGACCGCCGAGAAGTTCATCCCCGACGCCTTCGGCCCGCGCCCCGGCCATCGGCTCTACCGCACCGGCGACCTCGCGCGGCGACGCCGCGACGGCCGCGTCGAGGTGATCGGCCGGATCGACCACCAGGTCAAGCTGCGCGGCTTCCGCATCGAGCTCGGCGAGATCGAGGCGGTGCTCGATGCCCTGCCGGTGCTCCGTCAGTCCGTGGTGGTATGCCGCGAGGATCGCCCCGGCGACAAGCGCCTGGTCGCCTACGTCGTCGCGCGCGATCCGGCGGTCGCGCCGGACACGGCCAGCCTGCGCGCCGAACTGAAGACGCGCCTGCCCGACTACATGCTGCCGTCCGCGATCCTGGTGCTGGCCGAGCTGCCGCTGACGCCGAACGGCAAGGTCGACCGCCGCGCGCTGCCGGCGCCGGAGGGCGAGGCCGGCGCCGCGGCCGAGTACGTCGCGCCGCGCAGCGCCGAGGAGGAGAACCTGGCCGCGCTGTGGGCCGAGGTGCTCGGCCGCGAGCGCGTCGGCATCCACGACGACTTCTTCGACCTCGGCGGCCACTCGCTGCTGGCGACCCAGCTGATCGCGCGGGTGCAGAAGTGCTTCGGCGGCGAGGTGCCGCTGCGCCTGCTGTTCGAGGCGCCGACGGTCGCCGCCTTTGCCGAGCGGCTGCTCGCCGAACGCGCGCAGGGTATCGACGCCGGCGCGCTGGCCGGCATGCTCGACCAGCTCGAGGGCTTGTCCGACGACGACATCGCCGCGCTGCTCGAGACCGCCGGCTGATCCGACGATGAGCGCGACCACGCCCGCAACCACCGACACCGCGCTCGCCGAGCGCCTCGCGAAGCTGTCGCCGGCGCAGCGCGAGCTGCTCGCGCGGCGCCTGGCCGGGCAGGGCGCCGCGGCCGTGCCGGTCGAGCCGGTCGCGCGCCACACGGCGCCCGGCACGCCATTGCCGCTGTCGTCGGCGCAGCAGCGCATCTGGCTGTTCGAGAAGATCACGCCCGGCACCGGCGCGTACCACGTCTACGGCCACTACTTCCTCGACGGCGCCCTCGTGCCGGCGGCGCTTGAGCGCGCCGGCGCCGAGCTGGTGCGCCGCCATCACGCGCTGCGCACGGCCTTCGACGAGGTCGCCGGCGAACCGCGCCAGACCGTCCTCGCCGCGTGCGCGTTCACGATGGAGCGGGTCGACCTGACCGGCCTGCCCGAAGCCGAACGCGAGAGCGAGGCGCGCCGCATCGCCGACCTCGAGACCGAGCGGCCCTTCGACCTCGGCCGTCCGCCGCTGCTGCGGCTGGTGCTGATCGCGCTGACGCCGACGCGGCACCTGCTGCTCTCGGTCGTCCACCACATCGTCGCCGACGCCTGGTCGCGTGGCGTGCTGTTCGACGAGCTGGTCGCGCTGTATGCCGCGTACGCACGCGGTGCGGAATCGCCGCTGGCGGAGCCGGCGGTGCAGATGAGCGATGCCGTGCTGTGGCAACGTCGCGAGGCCTACGAGCGTCGCGTCGAGGGCCAGCTCGCCTGGTGGCGCGAGACCCTGGACGGCGTCGGCGGCGTGCTCGAGCTCCCGACCGACCGGCCGCGACCGGCGGTCGCCGGCGGGCGCGGCGCGCGCCATGCCTTCTCCCTGCCGACTTCGCTGGTCGAGGCGATCGATACGTTCGCGCGGCAGCAGGGTGCCACCCGCTTCATGCTGCTGCTCGCCGCGTTCCAGGTGCTGCTCGCGCGCTGGTCCGGGCAGAGCGAGATCGTGGTCGGTTCGCCGGTCGCCAACCGCGAGCCGCAGGAATTCGAGAGTGCCGTCGGCCTGTTCGTCAACACGCTCGCCCTGCGCGGCGAGGTCGACGCCGGCGCGACCTTCCGCCAGCTGCTGGCCGACACGCGCCGTCGCGTGCTGGGCGCGCTGGACCACGCGCAGGCGCCGCTGGAGCGGGTGGTCGAGGATCTCGCGCTGGCGCGGGTGCCCGGACGCCCGCCGCTGTTCCAGGTGATGTTCGTGCTGCAGAACGCCGACGGGGCGGCGCCGCAGCTGCCGGGTCTCGTCGCGACCTGGCACGAGCCCGGCGCGCAGACCGCGCGCTTCGAGATCACGCTGTCGCTCGGCGTCGGCCGCGACGGCATCGACGCGGTGCTCGACTACGACCGCGACCTGCACGACGCGGCCGCCATCGCGCGTCTCGCGGACGCCTACGCGCGCCTGCTGGGCGCCGCGCTCGCGACGCCCGAGCAGCCGCTGGCGCGCCTGCCCCTGCTGTCGGAGGCGGCACGCGCGGAGCTGCTCGCGCTGGGCGACGGTGGCGCGGCGATCGTCGGAGCCGAGTCCTGCCTGGCGGCGCTGCTGCCGGCCGCGGCGGCGCGCGCGCCCGAGGCGATTGCGCTGATCGAACCCGGCGCCGCGTTCAGCTACCGGCAGCTGCACTTCCGGGTCAACGGCCTCGCTCACCTGCTGGTCGGCCGCGGGCCGCGGATCGCGGTGCTCGCGGATCGCTCGGCCGAGGCGGTGATCGGCGTGCTCGGCGTGCTTGCCGCCGGCGCGGCCTACGTGCCGCTCGATCCGGCCAGTCCCCCGGAGCGCCTGCGCGCGCTGCTCGTCGACTGCGGCGCCGCGGCGGTGGTCGCGCCGCCGGCGCTGGTCGCGCTGGCGCGGAGCTTCGCCGGAGCGATCGCGGTGATCGCCAGCGACCAGGCACCGCCGACCGCGGTCGGACCGTCGATCGCGGACGATGCCGACGCGCCGGCCTACGTGATCTACACCTCGGGCTCGACTGGCGCGCCGAAGGGCGTGGTGGTGCCGCAGCGCGGCGCGATGAACATGACCCGCGGCTTCGTCGCCCGCCACGATCTCGCGGGCCGGCGTCTGCTGATGATCCCGCCGCTGATCTTCGACGCCTCGGTCGGCGACCTGTTCCCGGTGCTGGCGGTCGGCGCGACGCTGGTCCTGCACCCCAATCCCGCCGCGCTCGGTCCGCGCGAGCTCGCGGAATACTGCCGCGAGCACGCGATCGACGCGATCGACGCGCCGGCGGCGCTGTGGCGGCGCTGGTCGGAGGGGCTGGCGCGCGAAGGCGCCAACGCGCTGCCGAGCCTCGCCGTGATGATGATCGGCGGCGAGAGCGTGCCGCTGGCGGAGGTGCGCCGCTTCGCGCGGCTGACCGGCGGCCGCGTCGCGCTGTCGAACCACTACGGCCCGACCGAGGCCTCGGTCTGCGCGACGATGCTGACGACCCGCGACGCCGGCGAACTCGACGGCGTCGAGCTGCCGATCGGCCGCCCCCTGCCGGGGGTGCGCCTGTACGTCCTCGACGATGCCGGCGAGCTCGCGCCGCGCGGCGTCGTCGGTGAACTCGCGATCGGCGGCGTCGGCGTCGCGGATGGCTATCTCGGGGCGCCGCAGCTCACCGCCGAGCGCTTCCTCCGCGACCCCTTCGTCGCCGCCGCCGACGCGCGGATCTACCGGACCGGCGACCGCGTACGCTGGAACGCCGACGGCACCCTGTCCTTCCTCGGTCGGCGCGACTTCCAGGCCAAGCTGCGCGGCATCCGGATCGAACTCGGCGAGATCGAGACCGCCCTCGCCGCGCATCCCGAGGTGCGCGCCGCCGCGGTGGCGCTGCGCGAGGATCGTCCCGGCGACAAGCGTCTCGTGGCCTACGTGGTCGCCGCGTCCGACGAGGTCGCCGACGCGACGCTGCGCGGCTGGCTTGCGGCACGCCTGCCGGAGGCGATGCTGCCGTCGCTGTTCGTGCGGCTGGCGGCGCTGCCGCTGTCGCCGAACGGCAAGGTCGACCGCCGGGCGCTGCCGGTCCCGCCGGCCGCGCCGCGCGACCTGCGCCAGCTGCGCGCGCCGACCACGGCCACCGAGCAGGCGGTGCTGGCGGTGTGGCGCGAACTGCTGGGACGCGCCGACATCGGCGTCGACGAGGACTACTTCGCCCTCGGCGGCGACTCGTTGTCGACGCTGCCGCTCCTGTTCAAGCTCAACACGGCGCTCGGCACCGAGCTGCCGCTGGCCGCCCTGTTCGCCGCGCCGACCGTCGCCGGCATGGCGGAGGCGGCCGACCGCCAGCGTGCCGGCGAGGCCGGGACGGCGCTGGATCTCGCGGCGCTCGTGCAGTTGCCGGTCGAGATCGACCCGCGCCACGCGGCACCGGCCGACGCGCCGCGCAACGCGCCACGGCAGCTGTTGCTGACCGGCGCCACCGGCTTTCTCGGCGCCTACCTGCTGCGCGAACTGCTCGACCGGACGGCGGCGACGATCCACTGCCTGGTCCGCGCCGACGAGGGCGCCGACGCGCTCGGTCGGGTGCGGGACAACCTGCGGGCCTACGGCCTGTGGCACCCCGACGACGCGGCGCGACTGCGTCCGGTCCGCGGCGAGCTGGCCCTGCCGCGGCTCGGACTCGACGGCGCCGGATTCGACGCGCTCGCCGAAACCGTCGACGCGATCTTCCACAACGGCGGCCAGGTCAATTTCCTCGCGCCCTACGCGCGCCTCGAGGCGGCCAATGTCGGCGGCACCCGCGAGGTGCTGCGGCTCGCGACCCGCGGGCGCCTGAAGCCGGTGCACCTGGTCTCGACGCTCGGTGTCCACCTCACCGCGGACAATCTCGGGCGCACCGTGCGCGAGTCCGATCCCGCACCGGAGGCCGCCGGCCAGCACGGCGGCTACAACCAGAGCAAATGGGTCGCCGAGCAGTTGGCGCTGGTCGCGCGCGAGCGCGGCCTGCCGCTGACGCTGCACCGCCCGGCGCGGATCACCGGCGACAGCCGCAGCGGCGCCAGCAACGTCGGCGACTATTTCAATGCCTGGATCCGGGGCTGCGTCCAGCTCGGACTGGCGCCGCGACTGCCGGACGAGGCCTTCGACATGATGCCGGTGGACGTGGTCGCACGCGGCCTCGTGACGATCGCGCTGGGTGAAGGCGTCGGCAACTATCACTATTTCAACCCGCGGCGCCTGCCGATCCCGGACGCGATCGCGGCGATGCGCGACTTCGGCCTCGCCGTCCGCGAAGTGCCCTACGCCGACTGGCGCCGCGCGCTGATCGCCGCGGTCGCCGCGAAGCAGGACAACGCCCTCGCGGCGTTCGCCGGGATGTTCCCGGAGCGTCCGGATCCGCGCGAGCCCGAGTTCGACTGCAGCGCGACCTTCGCCGCCGGCGGCATCGACTGTCCGGCCGCCGATCGCGCGCTGTTCGCGTCCTACTTGCGTCATCTCGAGACGCGCGGGCAGTTCGAGGAGAACCGTCGATGAGTCCCGGACGCAATGCCGGCCTGCGCGACTTCCTGCTGATCTGGGCCGGGCAGATGATCTCGGTGATCGGCTCGCGGCTGACCTCGTTCGCGCTCGGCATCTGGGTGCTGAAGACGACCGGATCGACGACCCGGTTTGCTCTGATCTTCGTCGCGATGGCGCTGCCGGCGCTCGCGATCGCGCCGATCGCCGGTGCGCTGGTCGACCGCTGGGACCGCCGCAAGGTGATGCTGGCCTGCGATGCGATCTCGGCGACCGCGATGCTCGCGCTGGCGGCGCTCGAGGCCAGCGGCCACCTGCAGCTGTCGCACATCTACGCGGTCGCGGCACTGTCGGCGCTGGCCAACGCCTTCCACCAGCCGGCGTATGCGGCGAGCGTGCCGCTGCTGGCCGACCGCGAGCAGCTCGCCCGCGTCAACGGCATGGTGCAGACCGGCTTCGCGATGGCGCAGGTGCTGGGTCCGCTGCTGGCCGGCACCCTGGTCGCGCTGATGTCGATGAGCGGCGTGCTGCTGATCGACGCCGCGACCTTCCTGGTCGGCGTGCTGACCCTGGCCTTCGCCCGGGTGCCGCGACCGCTGCGCGACCCGGCGGCCGCGTCCGAGCCGAGCGTCTGGCGCGAGGCGGCCGACGGCTGGCGCTACGTCCGCGAGCGGCGTCCGTTGCTGGCGCTGTTGTCGGTCTTCGGATTCACCAACTTCCTGTTCGGCGTCGCCAGCATCGCGATCACCCCGCTGGTGCTGTCGTTCACCGATGCGACGGGGCTCGGGCTGCAGATGGCCGTCGGCGGTGCGGGGCTGGTGGCCGGCGGCATCGCGATGAGCACCTGGGGCGGGCCGCCGCGACGGATCGTCGGCGTGCTCGGATTCTCGGCGCTGGCCGGACTCGCGCTCGCGGCGCACGGCGCGGCGCCGTCGCTGCCGCTGGTCGCGGGCGTGGGCTTCGTGTTCTTCCTGTGCGTGCCGGTGATCAACGCATCGAACGACACGTTGTGGCAGGCCAAGGTGCCGAACGAGCTGCAGGGGCGCTGCTTCGCGATCCAGCGGGTGCTGTCGGAGGCGGCGATGCCGATCGGCTTCTGCCTCGCCGGCCCGCTGATCGAGCATGTCTTCGAGCCGCTGATGGCGAACGGCGGCGCGCTGGCCGGCAGCCTCGGGCCGTGGATCGGCACCGGCGACGGGAGAGGCATCGCCCTCCTGTTCATCGTGCTCGGCGGACTGATGACGGGTGTCGCGGCGACCGCCTGGACGGTGCCGGCGCTGAGACAGATCGAGGAACGATTGCCCGATGCGGCGCCGCTGACCGCGGCGGCCGTCTGACGAGGAGGGCGTGATGCAAGACGAAGACATCGAGACGGGATCCTGGCGCGTGGTGGCGAACCACGAAGACCAGTTTTCGCTGTGGCCGGCCGAGCAGGCGCTGCCGGCGGGCTGGCGCGTGGCCGGCCGCGAAGGCAGCCGACCCGAGTGCCTCGCGGAGATCCGCACGCGCTGGACCGACCTCGCGCCGCGCTCGCTGCGCGGCGCGCCGGGAGTCGCCCGATGAGCGCCGTCGACCGCAAGCGGGTCGCCGCCCTCGCCGGCGGCTGCCCCTTCCACGCGAACGCCGTGGACGATGCCGCGAACGATCCGGCGCTGCCGCGCCTGCTCGCAGGTCCGGTCGTCGAACGCGAGCTGCCGAAGGACTCGCCGCTGTTCCGCACCGTCGCCTGGGTTCGCGAGTTCCTGGCGCGTCCGCATCCCGAGCTCGGTCGCCCGGGGCCGGTGTGCCCCTACACGCCGGCCGCGCTGAACCTCGGCACGCTGTGGCTGGCCGAGGTCCCGGAGAGCGATCCGGCGCCGGAGAAGATCGCCGCGATCATCAACGCCTACCGCGACCGCTTCCTCGAGATCGAGCCGAAGACCGGCAACGCCGCGATCAACAAGGCGTTCATGGTGGTGTTCCCGAACCTCGGCCCGAACGGCGCCGCGACGGTCGATCGGGTGCAGGCGGAGCTGAAGCCGCTGTTCGTCGCCGTCGGCCTGATGCTGGGCGAGTTCCACGCCGCGAACGAGAGCCCGGGCCTGCGCAACCCGGAGTTCCGGCCGCTGCGCAGCCCGATCCCGATGCTGGCGATCCGCTACATGGTCGAGTCCGACCTGCCGTTCCTGAAGCGCAGCATCGACTCGCCGGACCTGCGCGCCGCCTTCGTGCGCTCCTACCTGCGCCGCCTCGGCGGTGGCAGCATGAAGAACAACAACTTCGAGCAGGCGATCGACGCGCTGGTCGACGCCGAGATCGAGCGGCGCTGTTCCGCCGGCACGCTTGCACTGCCGGAAAGGAGCGCCGATGAGCGCGGCTAGCCAACGCGTCGCGATCGTCGGCGGCGGCCTCGCGGGCGCTCTGCTGGCGCTGGGCCTCGCGCAGCGCGGCTACGGCGTCGACGTCTACGAGCGCCGTCCGGACCCGCGCGCGACCGGTGCCGCGGACGGCCGCTCGATCAACCTCGGGCTGTCGAAGCGCGGCATCCTCGCTCTGTCCGAGGTCGGGCTGATCGACGAGGTGATGCGGCTCGCGGTCGCGATGCGCGGCCGGGTGATCCACGCCCCGGATGGCAGCACTCGCTACCAGCCCTACGGAAAGGACGACAGGGAGGTCCTGCACTCGATCGACCGCAACGAGCTGGTGCGGCTCCTGCTCGACCGCGCCGATCGTCATCCCGAAGTGACGCTGCATTTCGAGCATCGCCTGACCGGGATCGAGCGCGAATCGCGCGAGCTCGTGTTCGAGCACGGCGACGCCGAGGTGCGGGTGCGACCCGCCTGGGTGGTCGGCGCCGACGGCGCGTATTCGAGATCGCGCGCCGAGATGCAGCGCGGCGAGCGTGCGGACTTCCACCAGGAATTCCTCGAGTGGGGCTACAAGGAGCTGACCCTGGCCGCACCGGCCGGCGGCGGCTCGGCGATCGAGCTCGAGGCCCTGCACGTGTGGCCGCGCGAGCACGGCCTGTTCGTCTCGCACCCGAACCGCGACGGCTCGCACACGCTGACGCTGTTCCTGCCGCACGAAGGCGTGGGCAGTTTCGCGACCGTGCAGACGGCGGACGACGTGCGCGCGCTGTTCACGAAGTACTTCCCCGACCTGGTGCCGCTGCTGCCGGGCCTGGTCGAGGAGTGGCTGCGCCATCCGGTCGGCACGCTGACCACCATCCGCACCGCCCCCTGGCGCCATGACGACTGGTTCGTGCTGGTCGGCGACGCCTGCCATGCGGTCTATCCCTTCTTCGGCCAGGGGATGAATTCCGCCTTCGAGGACTGCTCGGCGCTGCTCGCCGCGCTGGCCGCGAACCGCGCCAGCCGGGCGGCCGCGTTCAAGGCCTACGAGGACGCGCGGCGGCCGCACACCGACACGCTGTGCGAGCTGTCGAAGGCGAACTTCGTCGAGCTGAAGGAGAAGGTGCGCTCGCCCTGGTTCCTGGCGAAGAAGCGCCTCGACGTCGTGCTGAACACGCTGATGCCCGCGACCTGGCTGCCGCTGTACACGATGATCGCCCACACCACCATGCCCTACGGCGACGCGCTCGCCCGCGCGCGGCGCCAGGACCGCGTCCTGTCGCTCGCCGCAGCCGCGGGACTGGTCGTGGCCGTCGGCGCCGGCGCATGGCTGGCCTTTCTCAAGCATTGAACTGGAGTCTCCCGTGAAGCTTTCGGTGGTGGTCCCCTGCTACAACGAACTGCACACCCTGCGCGGACTGATCGACGCGGTGCGTGCCGCGCCCTATGCCGACAAGGAGATCATCCTGGTCGACGACTGCTCGAAGGACGGCACCCGGGCGCTGATCGACTCCGAGATCCACGCGCTGGTCGACAAGGTCTGCTACCACGCGGTGAACCAGGGCAAGGGTGCCGCGCTGCGCACCGGTATCGCGGCGGCGACGGGTGACATCGTGATCATCCAGGACGCGGACCTCGAGTACGACCCGAACGAATACCCGAAGGTGATCGAGCCGATCGTCGCCGGCCACGCCGACGTGGTGTTCGGCTCGCGCTTCATGGGCGGCGAGCGCCACCGGGTGCTGTACTTCTGGCACCGGGTCGGCAACGGCGTGCTGACCCTGCTGTCCAACATGTTCACCAACCTCAATCTCACCGACATGGAGACCTGCTACAAGGCCTTCCGTCGCGAGATCATCCAGGCGATCCCGATCGAGGAGAACCGCTTCGGCTTCGAGCCCGAGATCACCGCCAAGCTCGCCAAGCTGCACCTGCGCATCTACGAGGTCGGCATCTCCTATTACGGGCGTACCTACGAGGAAGGAAAGAAGATCGGCTGGAGGGACGGCTTCCGGGCGCTCTGGTGCATCTTCAAGTACAGCGTGCTGCGCGGGGCGCCGGTGAAGGCGGCGGAGGTCGTCGCCGCACCGCGACCGGCGAACGAAGCCGCCTGACCGTACGCGGCTTCGCCCGGATCAGGCGGCCGCGAGATCTCACGATTGGGGATGCGCCGACTCCGGGGAGGGAGTTCGTGCGCGGGATCTCGCGGCCGCCTCATCCGGGTGGGGCGCTGTTGGCGAGGCGGGAGCCGCGAATGTCTGATCACACATCGCTCGTGATCGATCAGGTTCCAAGCCCAGCTTCCGTGCAGAGCTTCTAGACGGTGGCGACTACGGTGAAGCTCGAGCAGGACATGATGACGCGATCGGCTGAGTCGGGATCGACGGAGATGTTCGCTCGCATGATGCAGGTCGGGGTTGCTGTGGTCCTGGTACTCGGGCTTTCAGGGTGCGGCGTCGACATTGAACGCTTCCACGCCGAGCAGCTGCAGAAGGCCGAGGAAGAGTTGCGGATCACGACCGATCCACTGCGGCGGACGTATTCGCTGGGTACCGCCGCCAAGCTCAATTTTGAGGCCGGACAGACCGAACGGGCCGTACGCGAGGCCACCGAGCTTCTGGAGATCGCGCCGAGCTTTCCCAAGAACTGGAACTACGGAAACGCGATTCATGACGGCCACGTCGTGCTGGGTCGCGAGGCGGTCCGCATCGGCGACCTCGAGGCCGCGCGTCGTCACCTGCTGTCGGCCGGCAAGACTCCGGGATCGCCGCAGCTCAATTCCTTCGGGCCGAACATGCGGCTGGCGGACGATCTGCTGGCCAAGGGCGAGCGCGAAGTGGTGCTGCGATACTTCGACGAGTGCCGCTCATTCTGGGAGATGCAGCGAGGCCGACTGGATGTCTGGTCGTCCGACGTCAATGCAGGACGACGCCCCGATTTCGGCGCGAACCTGGATTACTGACGGCGGTGTGTTCATTGCGAGCTTCAGCTGCGGATGCCGAGGCCGCACGCGACGAGCATCGACGCATGACGATCGTCGGGATGTGACCTGTAGCCCGGGTGCGCGCGGACGCCGAATGGGATAGTTCTCAACCCAATGCCGAGGCCGCGTCCCATGAAAGCCGCGCTGTGCCGCCGCTATGGTCCGCCGGACGTCTTCGAGATCGGCGAGATCGCGACCCCCGCGCCCGCCGCTCGCGAGGTGCAGGTGCGCGTCCGCGCGACCACCGTGTCGGTCAGCGACACCTACATCCGCAGTGCCGTGCCGTTCGCGTCGATCGTGCCGCGCACGATGCGGTCGGGGCCAAGGTGACTCGGTTCCGCGCCGGCGATCGCGTGGTCGCGTTCACCTCGCTCCGGATGGGCACGTACGCCGAGTTCGCCTGCGTGGCCGAATCCGGCCTCATCGTGGCCCTGCCGCCCGGCATCGACTTTCCCGCCGCCGCGGCGCTGCCCTATGGCGGAATGATCGCGCTGCATTTCCTGCGCCACGCCGGGCTCGCGGCCGGCCAGGAGGTGCTGGTGTACGGCGCCTCCGGCGCGATCGGCAGCTCGGCGCTGCAGATCGCGATCCACGCCGGCGCGCGGGTGACCGCCGTCTGCGGGCCCGACAACCACGCACTCGTTACCTCGCTCGGTGCAGTCGCGACCCTCGACTACACCACGACCGACACTCCGGGCGATGCGCGTTTCGACCTCGTCTTCGATGCCGTCGGCAAGCGCCGGACCTCGGCGTTGAAGACCGCGTGCGAGGGTGCGTTGAAGCCCGGCGGCCGGGCGATCTCGGTCGATGGCGGGATGCCGAAGATGACGCTGTCGGCCTTGACCGAACTCGTCGATCTCGCGGGTCGCGGCGAGCTGACGCCGGTGGTCGATCGCAGCTATCCGCTGGAACGGATCGCCGAGGCGCATGCCTATGTCGAGGAGCGGCACAAGCGCGGCAACGTGGTCGTGCTGCCGTAATGCCGTCGTGGGAGGGGCGCGGGCCCCGACGCTCATCTTCAATTCGGAGCACCGCCATCGGGGCTCTCGCCCCTCCCACGAGAGCTCAGTCCAGAAGCTCGAAGAGCCTTCCGACCAGAACCTCGCCCGCTACCCTGAGTCGCCGCTCCGACCGTGCGATCAACTCCGCATCGCTCGGTCGCGCTTGCGACATCGCCAGCATCGCCGTCATCTGTTCCGCGCAGTGCGTCGAATCGCCGGCGCGGAAGAAGCGCACCGTGTCGATCGCCGCCTCGAGGTTCACCGGGATGTCCGACAGCAGCGCCGGCACGCCGAGGCCGCCGGCCTCGTAGCTCGACCCACCTCCCGGACCCCCCTCGTACAGCGTCGGCTGGAGGAGCAGCGCCGCTCCGCGCAGCAATGCGATCTGGTCGGGCTTCGGGATCATTCCGAGGATCCGGCAGCGCGAGCGCAGGCCCAGTTCGTCGATCAGCGCCGCGAGGCGACCGAAGTGGGCGGGATCGCGAAAGTCGCTGGTGTCGCCGGTCATCACCAGCCGGAGATCGGCATGGCGCGGGTCGGCGGTAACCGCCGCGAAGGCGCGGATCGCCGTCGCGTGGTCCTTGTGGATCCAGAAGTGGTTGCAGACCAGCACGTAGCGCGACCCGGTGTCGTAGGTCGCCTGAGCCGCGGCAACGTCGAGCCCGAGCCACTGCGGCTGCAGCCACGGCGTGTAGGGCATCACCAGCATCCGCTCGGGCTCGATGCCGACATACTGCGTCGCCTTGGCCGCGACCGATCGCGAGGTGCAGAACACCGCGTGGGAGCGCTCGGCCATGTCGATGAAGTCCCAGTCGCGACGCTCGCGCTCGGCTTCGGTGAAGTGCTCGGGCAGGTCGCGGTGCTGGAAGTCGTAGAAGTAGCCGACCTTCTTCACGTGGCTGGTGCGGATCGGCAGCATGGTCGGGAACACGATCTGCGCGTTCGACTCCACCGCGGCGCGGTTGATGGCGCGGGCGTCGTCGCCGGTGTCGACCGCGGGCTCGTCGCCGATCACCTCGCGCGCCATCGTGCGCAGCGCCAGCGCGGATGCGCTCGCGTCGGCGGTCGCCGGCGGCAGCGCGAACGCAAGCTCGACGCCGTGCTCCCGGGCCACGGTCCGAACGGCGCTGACGATCACCCGCATCAGATCGACGCCACCGGCCCAGGTGATGAAGCCGTGCCAGGGGATCAGCACCTTCACTGGCCGATCCTCCGGGCCGGCACGCCGACGTAGGTGCCCGCGTCGACGATGTCGCGGGTGACGACGGCGCCGGAGCCGATCACGGCGCCGGACGCGATCCGGAGGTCCTGATTGACCACCGCGCCGGCGCCGAGGAAGCAGCGCTCGCCGATCTCGACGCCGCCCGATACGTGGCAGCCCGGCGACAGCGTGGAGAAGGCCCCGATCCGCGCGCAGTGGGCGATCGTGCAGTGCAGGTTCACGTGGACGAAGTCGCCGAGCTCGACCTCGGTCGTCAGCGTGCTGCCGGCCGCGAGCATCAGCCCGGCACCGAAGCCGGTCGCGTCGGGGCGGCGGTCGTAGCGCACGGACGGGTGGATGAGGCTCGGATAGTGCGCGTGGCGGAGCGCTCCGCGGCATTTGCGGACGACCGCGTAGCGAGGTGCGGAGGCGCCGATGCCGATGAAGACCTCGAGCGCGTCGTCGGCGTGGCGCGTGAAGAACTCGCTCTCGCCGACGATCGGCACCTTGCGGATCGCGCTGCCGACCTCCTCGGCGCCATCGGCGGCGATGAAGAGGTCGAGATCCAGCCCCGCCGCAGCCGCGCCGACGGTCTCGTGCCACAGCCAATAGGCGTCCCGCCCGCAACCCCTCGCACCGAACATCACGCGCATGTGGCTGGCTCCAGAGCGTCCTTCAGGATCCGGGCCACGTAGTCGACGTCGTCCGCCGACAGCTCATGCCAGCTCGGCAGATTGAAGCCGCGCGCCGCGAGATCGTCGGCCACCGGATACGCCGCGCCGGGCGCGGCATACATCGGCATCCGGTGCACGGGCGGGAACAGCGGCCGGGTCTCGACGCCGGCGGACGCGAGCGCTGCGCGCAGGCGGCCACGCTGATCGGCGTCGGTGGCGAGAATGCTGGTCATCCAGTGGCCGGGCGTCGTGGCGTCGTCGAAGTCCTGGAAGACGAGCCCGGTTCCGGCGAGTGCGCGTCGGTAGGCCGCGTCGAGCGCGTGTTTGCGCTCGAGGATGGTGCCGATCCGTTCGACCTGGGCGAGTCCGATCGCGGCGCAGAGATTGGTCATCCGGTAGTTGTAGCCGATCCGGTCGTGCTGGTATTCGCTGCCCGGCACCAGCCCCTGGCCGCGCAGGCGGCGCAGGTCCTCGGCCAGGCCGGGGTCGGAGCAGACCACCATTCCGCCTTCGCCGGTGGTGATCGTCTTGTTGCCGAAGAAGCTGAAGGTCGCGACCTGCCCGAAGCCGCCGACGTGGCGACCGCCGTGGCGGCTGCCGATGCCTTCGGCGCAATCCTCGACCAGCGCCAGCCGATGACGGTCGCAGAGCGCGCCGAGCGCCGCCATGTCGCAGGCGCCACCGTACAGATGCACGGCCATCACCGCCCGGGTCCGCGGCGTCAGCTTGCGCCGCGCATCGGCGACGTCGATCTGCCAGGTGTCGGGTCGGGCGTCGACGAATACCGGGCACGCGCCGACATGGTGGATCGCGTTGACCGAGGCGATGTAGGTCAGCGTCGGCACCAGCACCTCGTCACCCGGACCGATGCCGAGCGCCTGCAGCGCGAGATGCAGCGCGACGGTGCCGTTGCAGACGCTGACCGCGTGCGAAACGCCGACGACATCGGCGAACGCCCGTTCGAAACCGGTGATGAACTTTCCCTTCGACGAGATCCAGGTGCTGTCCAGGCACTGCAGCACGTAGGCGCGCTCGTTGCCGGACAGGTCGGGCTGGTAGACCGGGATGTTGCGCATGCGCGGGCCGATGGGACGGCGCGGAGGATGACGGCGGGGGGACGGTGATGCAACCGCGATTGTGTGACCGTGTGCAGGATTCGGGCATCGAATCGACATCCCGTCATTGCGAGCGCAGCGAAGCAGTCCAGTGCGTTTGCTTTTTGTCGACAAGAGCAACGGCAAAGGCGCTGGATTGCTTCGCTGCGCTCGCAACGACGGGAGGAAGCAGGGAGCTTCGCAATGGCGGGCATTGCCCGTCCCCCGATGGCGCTGCATCCTTCGCGACCATGAAGCCACCTCTCGTGATCCTCGACACCTGCATCTGCCTCGACCTGTTCCTGTACGAGGACCGCAACAGCGCGACGCTGCTCGCCGCGCTGCGTTCCGGTGCGGTGACGGCGGTGACCAACGACGCCTGCCGCGGCGAGTGGCAGCGGGTGCTGGCCTATCCGAAGCTGAAGGTCGAGGAGGCGCGGCGCCCGGAGATCGAGGCGCGCCACGACGCGCTGGTGCGACGTCTCTCCGCAGGGGAAGCGCCTCCGCGCAGCGAAGTCGAACTGCCGCAATGCGGCGACCCCGACGACCAGAAGTTCCTCGAGCTCGCCCGCGACACCGGCGCCATCGCGCTCGTCACCAAGGACCGCCTGCTGCTCCGCCTGTGGCGCCGCCTCGCACGCGCCGGTCTGTTCGCGGTGGTTCCGCCCGAGCTGACGGCGCATCAGAACCTCGGCGATCCCGCGTTCTGGGCGACGATGCTCGGTGGCGAGGCGCGGAGGACGCCGTCGCGGCGACAGTGACGGTTCCGAGGGCACGAATCGCCCGTCACGTTCGGTGCGGAGGCCGGGATGGGCCGTGCACTCAAGGAATATCGAGCGCGAGCAGCAGCCTCGCGGAGGTCGATGTGACATCGACAGGGCTGCTGTGCACACTCGTGTGCGAAATGGCAATCAACACTCGATGGCGGGGAGCGCCGATGAGCAAAAGGTCACATTACGAGACATTCATCGGAAGGCTCGACTTGGCGGTTTCCGGAGGACATTTCCTGGAGGCATCTTGGTACGCGTACGCCGTTCTGGAAGATCGATTGTTGTCGCTCTTGCGTGGCTCTGGTGGAGTGAACGACAGGAAGGGGAAGCCCTTCCGTCCGCTCGGGAACAAGTTGAGGGAGCTTCAGGAGCGCTCAGCGTCGGACGATGTGTTGCGCGCCCACTTCGAGTTCACCCGGCTCCATGCCTGGAAGGTGAGGCGAGACGAGCTGATGCACGCAATGGCGGACGCCTCCAAGTCTGTCGAGGAAATCGACGGGGAGGCACGCCGGCTCGCGATGGACGGCGCCGAGCTGGTTCGGGTGTATTCGGCCGCGAGCAGCCGCTTCAAGAAGCGCCGGCGCAAGGCACTGCCTGGTCCCTGACATCAGCAAGATCAAAGCCATCATGCCCACTCGCCTCGCCTCCTGCACCTGCGGCCAACTCACCGCCACGGTCGACACCGACCCGGTGCGGGTCTCGATCTGCCACTGCCTCGCCTGCCAGCGCCGCAGCGGCAGCGTGTTCGCGGCGCAGGCGCGGTTTTCCCGCACCGGCGTATCGCTCGCCGGTGCCTCGACGACTTTCGTCCGGGTCGGCGACGCGGGGACGCGCGCGACGTTTCACTTCTGCCCGACCTGCGGCGACACCGTCTACTACGAGATGGACGCGTTTCCGGATTTCCTCGCGATCCCGATCGGCGCGTTCGCGGATCCGGCGTTTCCAGCCCCGCGGGTCTCGGTCTACGAGTCGCGGATGCATTCGTGGGTGGTGCCTCCGGCGGACGCGGAACACTTTCCCTGAGAGAGTCGACGCGGGTTCCACTTCGCGTGACCCGGTGGCGACCTTGGTCGGGAAACTGGCGTTCGCCGCGAACGACGCACAGCGTTGCGATCGGCGCAGGTCGCGACCCGGCTGCGCAGTCCCCACGCCGACGAGGTATCCCTCATGTCATCGCGACTCATCCTGCTGGCCGTCGTCATCGCGCTCACCCAGTCCGGCTGTGTCTACCTGTTCATTCCTCCGGGTCATTGCCTGACCGGTGACCCGGTCGTCGGGAGGTCGGCGCGCGCGATCGACCCCCCTTTGGCATCCGCCCGCCGGCTCGCAGCCGAGACGGACGCCCCCGGAGCCGAGACGCATGCTGCCCGGGACGACGCGAAGCACGAGGCCCGCCGGGCGACGTTTTGATCGGCCTGCATGCGGAGTACCTTGGGCCGGCAGTACAGGAGGCTCGGCCATGTACCACGAAGGCATGCGACAGCTGCAGGATCAGCGCGACACCCGCCGGCTCGCGGACCGGCTGCAGCGGGTGACCTCGCGAACGGCGTTCACCGACGAGGACCGCGCCTTCATCGGTGCCGCGGCGATGGTGTTCGTGGCGAGTGCCGACGCCGACGGCCAGCCCGACTGTTCCTACAAGGGCGGGCTGCCGGGCTTCGTTCGCGTGCTCGACGATCGCACGCTGTGCCTGCCCGACTACGACGGCAACGGCATGTACCGGACCTGGGGCAACGTGCGGGTCAACCCGCGCGTCGGCCTGCTGTTCCTCGACTTCGAGCGCGGCAAGCGGCTGCGGGTCAACGGCCGCGCCGGACTCGCGATGGACGATCCGCTGCTCGGCGAGTTTCCCGGCGCGGTGTTCCTGGTCCGGATCACGGCCGAACTGATCTTCCCGAACTGCCCGCGCAACCTGCACACGATGCGGGTGGTCGAGCATTCGGCGCACGCGCCGAGGCCCGACTACGAGCCGCCGGTGCCGGCGTGGAAATGCTTCGCGGAATTCGAAGACGTACTGCCCGAGCGGGATCGGAAACCGCGCGATGGCTGAAGCGTTTCGCTTGGGCGCCGACGTACCGCCCCCGGACCGGCCTCGTATCCGGGTGGACTTCGAAGAGCGCGGCCTCCGCTTCCTGTCGGAAGAAGCATGATCGTTACCTGCCGCGCCGACTTCCGCGCCGCCGCAGCGCTGTTTCGCCGGCCACAGCCGCTGACCCCGGCGATGGTCCTGCTGATGGCGATCGTGCCGCTCTACCTGGTGATCGGTTCGATCGTCATCGACGGCCCGCTGCACGTCCCGGAGATCGAGTTGGATCGCGCGCTGCCGCTGTCACCGGTCTGGTCGGTCGTCTACCTGTCGCTGTTCCTCGCGGCGCTGCTGCCGGTATTCGTCATCCACGAGCGGAGCCTGATCCGCCGCACGGTCCACGCCTTCCTCGCGATCTGGCTCGCCGCGTTCGCCGTGTTCCTCGCGTGGCCGACGGCGGCGCCGGTGCATGCCGCGGTCGTCGGTGACGGCTACGCAGAGACGCTCACCCGGCTGCTCCACGCCTCCGACGTCCGCGCCAACTGCTTTCCCTCGCTGCATGTGGCGCAGTGCTACGTGGCGGCGCTCGCTTGCGGACGCGTGCATCGCGACGTCGGAAACGTCGCGCTGGTCTGGGCGACGCTGGTGGCGCTGTCGACGCTGCTGGTGAAGCAGCACTACGTCGCCGACGTGGTCGGCGGCATCGTGCTGGCGATCGCCGCGCACCTCCTGTTCCTGCGCGGACATCGACGCGCCGACGTGCCCGCCAATGAACGCCGCCTCGCGCCGCTGCTGGCCGCGGGGGCGATGGGTGCATACCTCGCGATCCTCGGCGGCGGCTGGCTGGTCTGGCGGCTGGCGCTGCACTAGCTCCGTTCAGGGCGCGGCAGCCGCCTGCCACAGTTCCTTCCACGATCGGCACGGCGGATCGGGATGAGGCTCGTTCGCCTCGACCGCCGCGCGGGTGCCCGAGAGCTCGTCCTTCGCCTCCGCCATCCGGCCGCGCTGGACCAGGGCCTCCGCATGACAGAGGTGGATCTCCAGTCCCTTGCCCGTCGCCTCCGACCTGGCGGCGGCCGACGTCAGGAGCTCGATCGCCTCGTCGAGGCGGCCCTGGCTCAACCGGATCCGGCCGATCTCGAACCGGATCGACGCCAGGTTGGTGGAATTCTCGGGAAACACGACCTCGGCGACCCGATAGGCCTCCTCGAACGCGGCGGCCGCTGCGTCGAGGTGGTCGCGCTCCATCTCGAGTCCCGCGATGTTGAAGTTGACCGCCATCAGGTCGGCATGCGGCTGGTGGTGGATCCTGGAATAGATCGCGAGCGATCGCTGGAAGTCGGCGAGCGCGAGGTCGAACTGCTTCAGGTGCTGCCGGGCATTGCCCTGGTAGATGAGGCTGCGCGCCACCGACGCGGAGTCCGGCCCGAAGAGTTTCGTCTGTTCCGCGATCACCTCGGCGAACAGCACAAGCGCCTGCTCCGGCTGGTGGCGCCCGAAGTCGAGAGTGTCGCCGAGGTCGAGCTTGGCCTCGAGCAGCCGCGGATCGTTCGGCGCGACCTGCTTCTCCAGTCGCGCCACCGCCTCGCGCAGGCGCGGCTCGGCGTCGTCCGGGCGGTCCAGCGTGGCGTAGCTGAAGCCGGCGACGGTCAGCACCTGCGGCGCGGCGGAGGGATCGACACCCGGATCCGCGTCGAGCCGCTTCACCAGCGCGTCCATCAGCCCGACGGCGCGCTGACGCTCGCCGAGCGAGTTGATCGCCTCGGCCTGCTGGTACTCCGCTTCCCAGGTCAGTGCGACCGGGTCGCCGAGGCGGCGGTGCAGTGCGAGCGCGGCCTCGAGCAGTTCGGCCTTGCGGGCCGCATCGCCGCGGTCGCCGACCACCTGGGCCAGTGTCTTCAGGTAGTCGATGCGGGCGCGCGGGTCGCTGTCGGGGGCGTCGTAGGCGGGAGCGACCTGATCGAGCAGGCTTTGCGCGACCTCGCCGTCACCGATATCGAGATAGACCTGCGCCAGTGCGGTGGCGAGCCGGCCGTGCTGTGCCGGAGCGCGTGCGAGGTCGTCGGCCAGGCGCTTGCGGGCGTTGTCGACCACCTCGCCGATCGCGGTCGTGCGGGTCAGCGAGTTGTGCGGATCGGCGGACTTGAACACGTCGACCAGGAAGCGCACGGCCTGGTCCGCGTGATCGCGTTCCGCCCGGGCGAGGTCGCGCTCGGCCGCCAGGCGCTGCGAGCCGAGCACGACGGCGGCGATGAAGCCGAGCAGGGCGACCGCGCCGAGCGTCGCGGCGGAGACCGCGACGCGATTGCGCCCGACGAATTTGCGGAGGCGGTACCAGGCGTGGCCGCCGCGTGCGCTGACCGGTCGGCCTTCGAGGTAGTTGCGCAGGTCCGACTCCAGCCGGTCGATGCTGGCATAGCGCTCCGCCGGCGCCTTGCGCAGGCAGCGAAGGATGATCTGGTCGAGGTCGCCCCGCAGGCCGCGGGCACGGGCGCGCACGGCGGCCAGGGTGGAGCGTGCCGCCGTCACGCTCGGCGGCGCCGGCGGCGTGCCGGTGATGAGCCGCTCGGCCTGGCTCGGCGTCAGGCCGGCGAGGTCGAACGGCAGGGCGCCCGCCAGCGCCTCGTAGAGCAGCAGTCCGATCCCGTAGACGTCGCAGGCGACGCCGATCGGTGCGCCGGTCAGTTGTTCCGGCGCGGCGTAGTTCGGCGAGAAATAGCGCTGTGCGGTGCCCGTCACGGAGGGGCCGTCGCCGGCGTCGTCGAGCAGCTTGGCGATGCCGAAGTCGAGCAGCTTCGGGCTGCCGTCCGCCTGCACCAGCACGTTGGCGGGCTTCAGGTCGCGGTGCACGATCAGCTGGCGATGCGCCGCGGCGACCGCATCGCAGATCCGCGCCAGCAGCGCCACCCGCGCGCGAAGGTCGAGTCCGGCGTGCTCGCAGTAGTCGGTCAGCGTGCGGCCGTCGACGTACTCCATCACCAGGTAGGGCGTGCCGCCGGGCAACTGCGCGGCGTCGACCAGGCGGGCGATCGCCGGATGGTCGAGACGTGCGAGCAGTTCGCGCTCGCGGCGGAACCGGCGTTGCGCGTCGGGATCGGCCAGTTCGCTTCGCACCAGCTTGATCGCGACCTGCTGCTGCACTTCGCCGTCGACCCGCTCCGCCAGGAACACTCGTCCCATCCCGCCGCGGCCGAGCTCCTGGCGCAGCACGAACGGTCCGACGCGGGTGCCGATCACCGACTCGGATTCCTGCGTGTCGACGATCAGTCGGCCGAGCCCGGGCAACACCGGGCGTGCAGTGAGCCCGGCGGTGCGGGCATCCGCGGCGAGCAGCGCCTCGAGTTCGGAACGAAGGTCCGGATCGTCGACGGTGTGTTCGCGGAGAAAGGACTCGCGTTCGCCCGGCGGAAGCTCCAGCGCGGCGTTGAACAGGGGCAGCAGGCGCTGATGGGCGTTGCCCGTCATGGAGGTGGTCCGGCGAGGCGAGGACGGAACTCTAGCGCCTGGCAACCGGGTCGCCGACGTGCCGGAACGCGCTTCGCCGATCGCCAGGTTCCGGGATTGCGTGTCCGCGGCGCATGCCGTCTACTGCGGTTTCCTCCGTTCCCGCCTGGGCTTGCCGCGTGAAGTTCGACGTTCGCATCGATCGCCCGGCCGCCGATCGCGCCCTCGCGGACGAGGCCGAGCTTCGGACCCTGCCGCGGCCGCGCGTGCTGTGGATCGAACTGACCTCGCGCTGTCCCTTCGACTGCGTGTTCTGTACCCGCAAGTCGCTGCGCGGCGCCGGTCGGCACATGGATATCGCGCTGTTCCGTCGGCTGATCGGGCAGCTCGATCGGCCGCAGATCCTGCGCCTCAACTACGCCGGCGAGTCCGGCCACTATCCCGACCTCGCCGAGGCGGTGGCGCTGGCCGCCGCGACCGGCGCGCAGGTCGAGCTGGTCACCGCGCTCGCCTCTCTGAAACCCGACCGCCTGCAGGCGCTGTTGGCCGCCGGGCTGTCGCGCCTGACGGTGTCGCTGCACAGCCTCGATGCCGAGGGCTTCGCTGCGATCTACCGCTTTTCCGACCTGGCGTCGTTGCGTGCGCGGCTCGCGGAGGTCGTGGCCTGGCGCGACACGCATCCTGACTTCGTGCTCGACCTGGCGTTCGTTGCGATGCGCCGCAACCTCGCCGAGCTCCCGGCGATCGCGGCGCTGGCCGAAGCGCTGCGCATCCCGGTGCTGGCGGTCCATCCGCTGATCGCGCGGGATCCGCTGCCGATGGGATCGGACGGCGAACATGGCGTCGACGGCAGTCTCGCGGCCGGTTTTGCACGGGAACTGACCGAGGTTGTCGCCGCGGCGACAGCGTTGGCGCCGAGCGTGGCACTGCAGCTGTCCTCGCATGAGCTCGATCCGCCGCGCGAACTCGGTGCCCGCGCGCAGCCATGGCCGTGGACGCTGCCGCCCGCGGCACGTCTGGTCGAGTGCGACCAGAGCCCGTTCGCCACGACCCATGTCCTCTCCGACGGCCGGGTGGTGGCGTGCGAGGTGCTGGAGAAGCTGACGCTCGGCGAGCTTCGCACGCAGTCGCTGGCGGAGGTCTGGCAGGGCGAGGCCTACCGGGCGCTGCGCGTCGAGCATCTGGCGGGACGCCAGCCCGGCTGCCGGGAGTGCATCTACAAGCGCGCCTGCCGAGCCACGCCGTCCGCGGCGCAGGTGCGGCGCGACGACATCCCCGGCCACCAGTTGCTGCACGGCTGGCATCCGGACGACGGCGAGACGCTGTGGTCGCAGCGCGAGGCCGCACTGCTGCTCGGGCCGCGACCGGGTGCGCGGCAGTTGCGCCTGCGCGGACAGCTGGCGGCGGTCGCCGGATTCGAGCTGCGCTGGCGCGGCGCGCTCCTGCATCGGTCCGACGGCCGCGATCGCGCGATCGACCTGGTCCTGCGCCTGCCGGCCGCCGAGCCGGCGAGCGCGGGGCTGCTGGAGATCCACTGCCCGGCCGCGCCGGCCGCCCGGCCGCCCGGCGCGGACCAGCGCGAACTCGGCTTTGCGCTGTTCGAGGCGGCGCTGCGGTGAGCACGGAGACGCTCGAGGTGCTGGTGCCGGAGCGCGGCCGACCGGACCTGCTCGCGCGCTGCCTCGACGCGCTGGAGACGGCGCTCGCGGGACTCGAAGTCCCCGCGACCTGCCGGGTCCTCGTCAACGGCCATCCGGAATCGGACTACGCCGAACTGCGGCATCGCCATCCCCGGATCGACTGGCGCTTCGAGCGTCGTCCGCTCGGCTTCCACGGCGCGATCTCCGCGCTCCTTGCCGCGGCACGCGGCGACTGGGTGTTCCTGCTCAACAGCGACATGCGCCTCGCCTCCGATGCGCTCGCCCACTGCTGGCGCTGGCGCGGTCCGGGAGTCTTTGCGGTCGCCGCCCAGATCGAGTTTGCCGATCCGCATCGCCGCCGCGAGGAAACCGGCTATACCGCCGGCGTGGTCTCCGCCGACGGTAGCCTGGAGCTGCACGACCTGCTGCCGCCGGATGTCGCGGTGCGTGGCAGCGTCTACGCCGGCGGCGGCGCCTCGCTGTTCCTCCGTGCACTGCTGGTCGACGTCCTCGCGGACAGCCGCTGCTATGCGCCGTTCTACTTCGAGGACGCCGACTGGGCACTGCAGGCCTGGGCACGCGGCTATGCGACGCTCTATTGCCCCGCGGCGCGCGCGACCCACGAGCACCGCGCGACCATCGGCCGTTACTACGACGCCGACGAGATCGCGCGGGTGATCCGCCGCAATCTCGACCACTTCCGCTTCCGCTACGGCGACCTGTTCGGCGCGCGCCGGCGGTCCGACGGCCTCGCGGCACGGCTCGCGCATCTCGGTCGCCACCTGTCCGGTGGTCATCGTCGGGCGCGCACCCGGGTGCTCGCCAGCACGATGCTGCCCGACCCGCGCTGGCTCGCGCAGCGCATCCATCCGGAGCCGCCGCGGCGCCACCGCGAGCGCGCGCTGGCGCTGCTCGTCGCCCACCGGCCGCTGCCGGAGCTGGCGCTCGCCGATCCACAAGGCGCGCTCTCCGCCTGGCTGAATCGGCAGACGGCCGAGTCCGACCTGATCGTGTTGGAGCCGGCCGGCACCGGCGCGCGCCGCATGCATCCGCTGGACGCCGGCTGCCGTGCGGTGCATCCGGTCGGCGCCGGCGACTTTCGCGTCGATCTGGCCGCGGCCGCGGCACTGCGGCACGAGCTGCGGCGCCTCCGTGACCGGCACGAGGTCGCGGCGGTATGGCTGACGACGCCGGAGCTGCGCGAGGTCGTCGCCGGTCAGGTCGCCGCGCCGCACGTGCTGCCCTGGAAGATCGCGGCGAACGACGTCGGCGTGACCGGCCAGGCCGAAATGCCGCGCGAAACGGCGTGAGCAGCGAACGCGGCGGCAGCCACGGTCGAGGGCGGGTCCGGTCGGGCCCCGGAGCCCCGACCTGAAATCCGAACCGGAGTGCCGTCGCTCGACGGACGGCTAGGGCTTGATCTTGTCGTCGACCGGGAAGAACTGCACCGAGATCACGTCGACGGTGGTCTTGTCGTCCTTGGTGCTGATGACCGCGCGGCAGTGGATGGTCTGGGTCGACTCGGACGACATGCCCTTCTCGAACACGATCAGTCCGATGAACTCGGTGACGCCGCCGGCGTCGGTCTTCATGCCGGTGGTGAGCCGGGAATCGTCCATCTCCCAGGTCAGCTGGGTGTGTTTCGGGATCTCGTCGCGGCACGCGGCGACGGCGATCTTGACCGGGTCGGGCTTGCAGGCGCCGAGCAGGACGAGCAGCGGCAGCAGCAGCGGCCATGGCGCGCCGCTGCGCGGCGCTCGAGCGGCGTCGCCGCCGCGATGATTCGGTTGATCCTGTGCGTTCATCCGTCCTCCCTCCCGAGTCCGAGCGCGCCGCGATGCCGTCGATGGTAGCGACAGGCTCGACTGCCGCACACCGTATCGAAAGGGCTAGGAAACCGTCTACACCCAGGCCGCCGCGTGGCCGCGATCGACGGTCGCGCGCGGTTCGGCGATGAGTCGCCGGAGGGCCCGCCCGAGCCGCCCGGCGCCGGCGGCGAGGGCGTCGGCAGGGGCCGCGGCGAAACAAAGGCGAAGGTGCCGGGACGGCCCCGCCTCCGGCAGGAAGGCCTCGCCGCCGCGGACCGCGACGCCCTCGGCGGCGGCGGCGGCCTCGAGCTCGGCGCCGCTGGTTCCCGGGGGCAGCGTGCCCCACAGGTAGAGCCCGCCCGCCGGTGGCGTCAGCCGGAGCTCCGGGCAATCCGCCGCGAGCGCGGCGACCAGGGCGTCGCGACGAGCGGCGAGCGCACGACGGAGACGGACCAGATGGCGGTCCGCGATGCCGCGATCGAAGAGGTCCGCGAGGATCGCCTGCGGCAGCGCGGGCGTTCCGAGGTCGAGCCCAGCCTTCGCGGCCCCGAGCAGTGCCAGCGCGGCCCGCGGTGCCATCAGCCAGCCGAGCCGGAGCGCCGGGCTCAGCGACTTCGCGATGCTGCCGAGCTCGATCACCAGGCCGCGGTCGTCGAGCTGGCGCAGCGACGGCGGCGTGGCCGCCGCGTCGAACATCAGCTCGCCGTAGACCTGGCTCTCCAGGATCGGCGTGCGGTAGCGCTGGCACAGCGCCAGCACGCGGCGCCGTCGCGCGACGCTGGCGACGCGGCCGGTCGGGCAATGCAGCGTCGGGATCAGATTGACGAGCTTCGGGCGTTGCCGCAGCAGCGCGTCCTCCAGCGCGTCAGGATCGATGCCCTCGGCATCCATCGGGACGCTGGCCACCTCGGCGCCGGCGCCGCGGAACGCGCGGACCGCGCCATGCCAGGTCGGGCTCTCGGTCAGCACGCGGTCGCCGGGACCGAGCAGGGCGCGGGCGACGAGATGGATGCCTTGCTGCGCGCCCCCGCAGACGAGCACATCGTCGGGCTCGACCCGGCGGCCGGGACGCGACTCCCGTCGTGCGATCGCGGCGCGCAGGGCCGGCAGGCCGAGCGGTGCCGCGGCGCGCACGAACAGGTCGGCGTCACCGGCAGCACGGAGCGCGGCTTCCTGCAGTGCGGCGGCCGGCAGCAGTTCCGGATGCAGCCAGCCGTCGCCGAGCGTGATCTCCGCGGAACGCCGCTGGACGGCGGCGGGCAGGCCATGGCGGGTGAGGCGGGCGCCGAGCTGCGGCCACGGCAGGCCCGATCCGATGCCGCCGTCGTCCACGTCGGCCGCCAGCACCACCGCGCCGCGGCCGACATAGCCGCGCAGCAGGCCCTGGTCCTTCAGCTCCTGGTAGGCGGCGGTGACGGTGGTTCGGCTGACGCCGAGACGGACCGCGTAGTCGCGCTCCGACGGCAGCCGCGCGCCCACCGCGAGTCGCCCGGCAGCGATTGCCTCGCGCAGCGCGGCGGCGAGCTGGCGGTACAGCGGCAGGGGCGAGCCAGGGTCGGGCTGGAAGCGAACGCCGGCGAGAAACGTGGGCGGCATGGCAGAGATCCATTCGGTGATTGGCTATGGAACAGTTTGGCTACTATCGGCGAGATTGGCTACACCGATATCGAATGGATACGAAAATGAGCATACCAATGTTCCAAGTGGACGCCTTCGCCCGTCGCCGCTTCGAAGGCAATCCCGCCGCCGTGATCCACCTGCCGGCGTTTCCGGAAGATGCCGAACTGCAGGCGATCGCCGCCGAACACAACCTCGCCGAGACCGCCTTCCTGGTGTGTTCCGGAACCGACTATCGCCTCCGCTGGTTCACCCCGACCGTCGAGGTGCCACTGTGCGGCCACGCCACGCTGGCGAGTGCCGCGGTGGTGCTGGAGCGCCTCGAGCGCGGCCGCGACCGGGTGGTGTTCCATACCGCCAGCGGCGCGCTCGGCGTGCGCCGCGACGGCGAGTTCTACCGGATGGACTTCCCGCAACGGCGACCCCGCCTCGTCGAGGCACCGGCGGGACTCGGCGTCGCCCTCGGAGCCGCGCCGCTCGAGGTCGCGCACGATGGCACCAACCTGATCGCGCGCCTCGCCGATGCCGCCACGGTGCGGACGCTGGCACCGGACATCGCCGCGATCGCGCGCTTCGATGCGGACGGCGTGGTGGTCACCGCGGCTGGTGACGGCGACTACGACTTCACCAGCCGCTACTTCGCACCGGCCAAGGGCATCCCGGAGGATCCGGTCACCGGCGGCGCCCACTGCGCGCTGGCGCCGTTCTGGGCCGAGCGCCTCGGGCGCGACCAGTTCCGGGCCTGGCAGGCCTCGGCCCGCGGCGGCGAGATCGGCGTCCGCCGGGTCGGCGATCGCGTCGAACTCAGCGGCCGTTGCGTCTTCTATTCCGAAGGCCGGCTCTGCGCATGAGCCGTCGGGGGGCGCGGGCGCACCCGCAGGCCTCCTCACCGCTACGCGCCGCATGGCGTCCGGGAGATCCGCGATCGACACGCTCCGCCTGTACGGCAATCCCCGCTCGATCAATGTCCGCAAGGTTCTCTGGACCGCGTTCGAGCTCGGCCTGTCCCTCGACCACGTCGACCTCCGCGGGGATTCCGCGGAGGTCCGCGCATGCAACCCCAATGCCCTCGTCCCGGTCCTGGTCGACGGCGATGCCGCGCTGTGGGAATCGAACGCCATCTGCCGCTACCTCGCCGCCCGCGAAGCGCGAACCGACCTCCTTCCGGCGCGTCCCCGCGAACGCGCCCGCGTCGAACAATGGATGGACTGGCAGGCGAGCGAGCTCAATCCGGCGTGGCGCTACGCCTTCCAGCACCACGTGCGGAACAGCCCCGCCCATGCCGATCCGGCCGCGGCGCGCGCGAGCGAGCAGCAGTGGAACCGCCTGATGACGATCCTGGATGGCGTGCTGGCGGGCGGCGCAGGCCATGTCGCGGGCCGGGAGTTCACGCTCGCCGACATCGTGATCGGGGTGTCCGTACGGCGCTGGCAGGAGACTCCGATCGCGCGGCCGGCCCTGTCGGCAGTGGCGGCCTACGTCGAGCGACTGGAACAGCGCGACGGGTTTCGGCGTTACGGGGCGTAGTGCCGCCTCGCCCGTGCCCGTCAGGACTCCCGGTCGCCGCGGTCACCGGCGATCGCGGCGACATCCGACCGACGGTTCAGCGGCGCAATACCAGCGCGATCCCGCCGAGGATCGCCGCAGCGGCCAGTGCCAGGCGCGGGCTGGCGGTCTCGCCCAGCATCAGCACTCCGCCGAATGCGGTCAGGATCGGCACCGACAACTGCACGGTCGCGGCCCGCGTCGCGCCGAGGTCCGGCAATGCGGCGTACCAGATCGCGTAGCCGACGCCGGACGTCAGCGCCCCGGACGCGATGGCATAGGCGGCGCCGCTCGCGTCGATGGTCGGCAGGGCATGCGTGGCCAGTGCCAGCGACAGCGCCAGCGCGAACGGCGTGGCGCGCAGGAAGTTGCCTGCGGTGACCCGGGTCGGATCGCCGGCGCCGCGGCCACGCAGCGAATACACGCCCCAGGCCATGCCCGCGACCAGCATCAGCGCGGCCGCGAGCGGCGGCGGAGCGCTGAGTCCCGGGCGCAGCAGGACGACGAGTCCCGTCAGCGCGAGGGCGAGGCCCAGCGCCTGCCGCGGGCCCAGGCGCTCGCCGCGGGCGAGCCCATGGCCGATCATCGTCGCCTGCACCGCTCCGAACAGCAGCAGCGCTCCGGTCGCGGCGCCGAGGCTGCGGTAGGCGAACGAGAAGCCCGCGGCGTAGGCGAACAGGGCTGCCGCGGAGATCCAGGTGCCGTCGCCGGTTCGCTCCGTGCCGCGCCAGCGGGCGATCGCGCCGAGCACCACGGCGCCGGCGGCGATCCGGATCAGCGTGAAGCTCGCCGCGTCGATCGCCGTTCGCGACAGCGCGACGCGGCACAGCACGGAATTGCCGGCGAAAGCCAGCAGCGCGACGGTGGTGAAGACGACGGTGCGTGAACGCATCCGCGAATCGTACGGCGGGTGATCGCGGGAGGGACGGACGCCCCACCCGCGACCGCCGGCATCGCGGCGTCAACGCTTCGCGCGCGCCGCCGCCTTCGCCATTTCCTCTTCCGGATTGCAGGCCTTGACCGTCTCCTGGTGGTCGACCAGCAGCTTCCACTCGGCCGACATCGGCGTCTCGCGCTCGGCCGCGAAGTTGATCCGGGTGCAGGGCTCGATCTTGTACGCGAAGGACTTCTCGGTGTTCTTGCGTGCCGCCTTGGCCGGGTCGGCCTGGGCAACGATCCAGTGCGGTCCGGGAACGAGATGGATCTCCCCGTCCGGATTGCGGGCGCTGAAGTACTCCTCGCCGTCGACCGCGATGATCCGAACCGGGTAGATGTGCGGATCGGTCTTGGTGTACGGCGTGCCGGTGATGGTCGACAGCGGCAGCGAGGTTGCCGGCGTGGTGGCGCAACCGGCAAGGGCGAGGGCAGTCAGGGAGGCGAGGACGAGGCGCATGTCGGGGGTCCTGGTCGGGGGGCTGATGTTGCCTGATGACGCCGCGAGCATCTGCTCCGTCGCGGGTTCCGGCCGTGATGCCGAGGACGTCGTCGCCGTCGGCTCCCCCGGGCCGGAAAATGGACCGCGGCCGGCACCGCATGGCTGTCGGTGCCGACCGCGGCCGGGCGCAGGGTCGTGGATCGCGTTCCGTGCTTCGTCGTCACGGTGTGCCCCGGTTCGCGGGGCGATGGAGCCTCGTCAAGACGGGACCTGCGTCGTCCCGCCCCTGAAACGCAGTCGAATCCTAGGACGGCAGGCGGGACAACGGCGTGCCCGCGCGTCGCTTGCGGCGACGGCGCCCGCCGAGATTGAGCGAGCCGACCGGCTCGACCAGGAAACGTGCGGACGGGATGTCGTCGCCCGGCTTCAGCATGCCGCTGCGGTGCAGGTGATCGGTGGCCATCCGGAGCACAGCGTCGTAGGACGGCTGCGACGGCGGCGAGCTGCCCCGCTGGGTCTCGACACCGTCACGGCGCAACGACCAGTTCCAGCTGCCGCCCGCCTTGCTCTCGCCGCTGAATACCACCAGCCAGTTCGGCTTGCTCGAGTGCACCCGCGGGTCGGCGCAGCGCGGGCAGGGGCAGCCGCGGCGCAGCGCCGCGGTGCTGGCGAAGCGCACCCGTCCGCTGCGGAACGCGCATTCCTCGCAGTACAGCTCGGCGCTGTAGTGGATCGCGCGACCGCAGGCGACCCGCTCGATGCGGTAGGCGATCATCCGAGGCACCGTCGAGGGACGTTGCACGGCGATCAGCGGCCGGACGGGGAGGTGGGCGAGCGCATGGGGAGTCGCGGACATCGGCGCGTGGGCCTTCGTGGCTGAGGGGCGGGCCCCGCCTGCGATGTGCGCAGTCCGGGGCCTTGAAAGCTACGCGCCGTGGTCCCTGAAACTCGATCATCGGTCGATCGCTGTCGCCGCGCCGAGGACGCACTCCTTTGCAATCACGGGGTCGTAGGGCGCGCACTGCGCGCCGTCGCGAGGAGTTCGGACAGCGCGTCCAGGCCGAAGTGCCTCGCGCTGCCGCGCAGGGGCGCCCCAGGTGTCGCGGCAAGTGCCGCGCGGCGAGGCCGACCTGCCTCGCGATGGCGTGCAGGGCACGCCCTACGAGACGCCGGGGAAGCTGCTGACGTAGGTGATGGTGAAGTCGGGAAAGCTGTCGACGAACTGGATCTTGAAGTCCGGGAAGCTGTCGACCATCTGCCACTTGCCCGGGGCGTCGGGGAAGCTCGTCACCACCTGCACCTTGAGGTCCGCGAAGCTCGACACGACCTGGACCTTGAAGTCCGGGAAGGACTGCACGACCTGGATCTTGCCGTAGACGCGGGCGGCGTCGGACTTGCTGCCGGCCCACGCGCCGGGAAGGGCGAGACCGGAGGCGGCGAGGACGAACAGGCGGCGCGAGTTCATGACGACAGTGTAGTGCGGTGCTCGCGCCGCTGCTGCGTCGGCAATCCCAAGCCCGACTTTGCGAGCGCAGCGAAGCCATCCAGCGCCTTGCGCTTCATCGCGCCGAAGCAAGAGCCAGCTCACTGGATTGCTTCATCGGAGCTACGCTTCTCGTCGCAGCACGGGGCCGGAGAGCGGGAAGAAGCGGTCAGGACGGTCGGGGCCTCCGTGCGCCCCGCACGCCGTGCTGATCCGACGCGTCCCTCATTGACGTGAACCAGGATATGAACACCCAAACCCCCCAGCTGATCTCGACCCGCCTCGTCTTCTTCCGCCGGATCCTGCCCGCCTTCTGGTTCGGCATGCTCGGCCTGATGACGGTGCTTCTGGCGATCAAGGGTACCGGCGAGAGCGAGACCGTCGGTCTCGTGATGCTGCCAGTGATGATCGTGGGCGGCTTCCTCCTGTTCCGCACGGTGTTCTGGAGCCTGGCCGACGAGGTGTTCGACGCCGGCGACGCGCTGATCGTGCGCAAGGGCGGCAGCGAGCAGCGCATCGCCCTCCAGCAGATCGCCCGGGTGTCGCTGCTGCCGCTGTTGAATCCGCCCCGGATCACGCTCCATCTCGTGAGCCCCGGACCGCTCGGCGAGCGCATCCACTTCTCACCGGCCTTGCCGCTCTGGTTCTACCCCCGCGACTGCTCGCCGATCGTCGAGGCGCTGGCGGAGCGGGTCCGGCGCGCCCGCGGCGAGCGCGCCGTCGCTCCGCCGGGCTGACGCCGTCGTCGCGCAGTTCTTCACGCAACGACCACGGGCCGCCCCGAAATCGCCATGTTGGTGGCGTTCGGTCGATGGCCTCTCCGGCGATTCTCTCGCCATGAAAAGTCGATTGTTGATCGCCACTGCCCTGGCCCTGTGCCCGTCCGTCCACGCCGAGACCCGCTCCTGTCACAGCGAATGGCTCGATGGCGAGGTCAGCAACGAAGTCAACGTCCGCGTGCGCCTGGACCAGCAGGCACCGGTGGGCTTCGCCATCGAGACGTTCATCTCCTGGCAGCTGGACGAGGAAGGCAATCGTCAGGTGTTCTCGGCCTACGTCAACACCGACTCGCTGGTCGAGGAGACGCTCACCGTCGACGACGACCACGGCGTCCGTCGCTTCCGTCTCCACCCGAACGACAACGCCGAGGACGGCAGCACGGTCGTCCGCTTCCAGAGACAGGGTGGGGACTATGTCGTCGAGGTCGACCGGGTCGACCGCTACCACCGCGGACAGGCGCCGTTCCCGCGCCATGCCGTGATCGGAGTCGAGGGTGCCGACTGCCAGGTGAAGATGTTCGATCCCTGAGTGCGGCCAGGAATCCGCGGCTCCGCGATGGCGAGCGCAACCAAGGCCCTGTCGTCATCGCGAGCGCAGCGAAGCAATCCGGCGCGTTTCACCAGCCTCAGTTCCGTCATTGCGAGCGCAGCGAAGCAATCCGGCGCCTTCGCTTTTCCCGCCGCCGGAGCAAGAGCAAAGGCACGGGATTGCTTCGTCGTCGCTGCGCTCCTCCTCGCAATGACGGGCGTGGTCGCCGCGCTCCGAAAGATTCGTAATCCGCCGTTAGCCGCCGGGATCACCTCCTGGGGTCACTCTCGCGCGAGGAGGTGACCCGATGGACGTGAATCCGCTGGACGCGCTCGAGCCCGAGGAAGAACCGACGGTCGCCGATGCTGCCCATGCGGCGGCCAGCCGACTGAATTCCCGGGTCGCGGTGACGGTCGCGCTGCTTGCCACCTTCATGGCGATCTGCAAGGTCAAGGACGACAACATCGTTCAGGCGATGCAGCAGGCGCAGACCGACAAGATCGACCACTGGGCCTATTACCAGGCGCGCAATCTCCGCGAGGAGGTCGCCCAGTCGACCCTTGACCAGCTGGAACTGTCGCGCGCCGCCGCGGCGGAATCGGCGCGCGAGGGCTATGAAGCCGCAATCGCGCGCTACCGGGCGCTGGTCGACGATCAGAAGCTGAAGAAGGAGCAGGAGAAGTCGGCGGCCGAGGAGCAGCAGTCGCTCTACGACGCGCTCAATCGCCGCGACGACCAGTTCGACCTGTCCGATGCGTTGCTGGCGATCGCGATCTCGCTGCTTGCGATCACCGCACTGACCCACAAGCGCTGGATGTATGTCGTCGCGCTGGTGCCGACCGGGTTCGGCGTGCTGATGGGCCTCGCCGGTCTGCTCGGCGGGTCCTTGCATCCGGACCTGATCATCGGCTGGCTGAACTGACTCGACCACGGCCCTCGCCATTGCCTTCCCATCGGGGATCCGCGAGGCGCATCGACACGGAGGATCCGGTCGATCGACTCATTTGCCGTTGGCGGACCGGTCTTCCGGTGCCACCAGATAGCGCCGCTGCTCCTCGCTTCGCAGTCGCTCCGCCCTGCGCGCCGCCCAGGCCGCGCGGCTGGCGTCGTGCAGGCCGAGGTAGGTCGCCGCGAGCGAGTCGTAGATCGCCGGCGTGTGCGGCAGCAGGCGAGCGGCGCGGGTGAGTTCCGGCAGGGCGTCGGCGTAGCGCTGCTCGGCCAGCGCATGGGCGCCGACCAGGAAGTGGTAGGCCGGATCCTGGCGTCGGAGACGCGCGAGCCGTTGCTGGGCGTCGGTGCGCGCGATCGCGTCGCCGTCGGCGTCCGCCAGCGCGATCCGGTTGGCGAGCGCCTCCACGTTGTCGGGTGCGAGCGCCAGGGCCGCGTCGAACGCGCTTCGCGCCGCGGCGTGATCATGGCGAGCGAGCGCGATCACGCCGAGCGTGTTGTGGGCGCCGTCGAACGCGGGGTCCAGCGTCAGCGCGGTCGTGAGTGCGGCGCTCGCGGTGGCGGCGTCGCCACCGGCCAGCGCACGCACCGCGACGTTGTTGTAGAACTCGGCTTCCAGCCGTACGAGGTCGATGCGGCGATTGCCGAAGCCGTCGATCCGCTGGTTGCCGGTCAGGTCGACCTCGTAGTCGACACCGTCGATCCGGATGACTGCGGCCGCGTGGCCGAGTTCGATCACCCGCTCGGCCCGTGTGGTGAGATCGAGCGGCACCCGCGACTCCTGCGCCGCGACGCTGAGCCCCGCGCGCTCGGCCAGCACGGCGAAGAACAAGGCGAGACTGACGCAGTTGCCGTCGCGCGCGCGCCAGGTCCCGGCGACGCTGCGGTTGGCGCCGGGGTTGTAGCGGACCCCGAGACCGTCGGCGCGGGTGACGAAATCGAACAGGCGGGTGAGGCGCGCGCGACCGGGCGCGCTCGCCGCCACCACCTCCTGCGCGAGCCGCTGGTCCAGCTCCGGCGGGATGGCGACGAGTTCATCAGGACTCGGCAGGGAGCGTCCGGCGAACGGCGCGGAATCGAGCAGCGTCGTGTCGGCGTCGCCGGGCACGTGGGCGGCGACGGGCAGCGCGATGCCGACAAGGAGCATGGTCCGCACCAGGAATCGCCGCGCCGCGGCGGCGGAACGACACCAGGAAACACGGTCATTCGGCATCGGTGGACTCCGATCCAGCACCTCGGCGCGCGGACGTCCGCGATCCGCAGGCCATCATCATCCTAGCGGCACCTGGGATCCTCATCACGGGAATGAAGTCACATCCCGTTTCCGCGACTCCGCCTCTCACAGCGGATGACCTCGACCAGGGGGCGGCGCCCGCGCCGAACTCCCTTTCTTCGGGTTAATCTTCGGGAATCGCAGCGGAGGGACCCCGTGGAAGTCATCAGCGCCTCACTTGCCGGCCTGGCCGGATTCGCCACCTATTTCGGCATCGCGATCGGACTGACGATCGCCTACGTGGCGGTCTACGTCCTGCTGACTCCGCAACGCGAGTTCGCGCTGATCAAGGCCGACAACGTGGCGGCGGCGCTGGCCTTCTCCGGATCCCTGCTCGGCTTCGCCATCCCGCTGTCCTCCGCGATCGCGCACTCGGTCGGCGTGGTCGACTGCGCCGTGTGGGGCGTGGTTGCTCTCGTCGTGCAGGTGCTGGCCTTCGTCGCGCTGCGCGTCCTGGTGTCCGACCTGCCGGGCCGGATCAGTCGCGACGAGCGCGCCAGCGGCGTGCTGGTGGCGGCGGTCGCGACCACGATCGGGCTGCTCAACGCGGCCTGCATGACCTACTGAGGCGGCGGACGACGCATCGATGAAACGCTCCCGTCACCTCGCGCTCCTGCTGATGGGCGCCACCCCCTTCCTGCTCGCCGGCTGCGACGACGCGGACGACTCCACCGAGGAATTCAACGAGGCGGCCTACGCCGATCGCGCCCAGTGCATCACCGACGGCAACAGTGCCGCGGACTGCGAGAAGGCATTCGTCGCCGCGGAAAACAGTGCGGCGAAGGAGCATCCGAAATTCGCGACCCGCGAGGAATGCGAGAAGCAGTTCAGCGCGGAGGACTGCACGGAAATGGTGAACGGCGAGGAGCGCCACTGGGCGCCGCACACCCACGGCATCCTCTGGCGCCGCAGCCTGTACAGCTCGGGCGGGGGCGTCGACGCGCCGGCGGTCGAGTCGCATCCGCTGTACCGCAGCAGCAGCGGCGGACTGGTCGAGACCGCCGTGGTCGCCGGTGCGGCCGGCTATGCGGCGAGCAAGTACGCCCAGCACACCAGCTCGCCGGTGACCGCCACGGCGCACGCGCAGACGGTGACTCGCGGCGGCTTCGGCCACACGTCGTCGTCGCATTCCTCGAGCAGTCATTCGAGCAGTGGCAGTCACTCGAGCCATTCGAGTGGCCATTCCAGCGGCAGCTAGATGCGACGACGCGACCTTACGCCGCGCTCCGATTGGGTCGCCACCGCCGAGCGCCTCGGCTTCGACTTCCACACCATCGACGACGCGCCCTACTGGGACGAATCGGCCTGCTACGAGTTCACCCTCGCCGAGATCGAGGAGCGGATCGAAGGGCCGACCCAGGAGCTGCACGCGATGGCGCTCGACCTCGTCGACGCGGTGCTGCGCGACGACGAGCTGATGCGCCGCCTCGCGATTCCCGAGCCCTACTGGGACTGGATCGCGCGGAGCTGGCGCGAGCGTTCGCCGCACCTCTACGGCCGGATGGACCTCGGCTACGACGGTCTCGGCGCCGCGCGACTGTACGAACTCAACTACGACACTCCCACGGCGCTGTACGAGGCCGCGTTTTTCCAGTGGCTGTGGCTGGAAGAGCAGAAGGAACGCGGAGCACTGGCGACGGACGCGGACCAGTACAACCTGATCCAGGAGACCCTGATCGAGGCCTTCGGGACGATCGCCCGGCGACTGGCGCGCCCCGCGACGCCGGGGCGCGCGGGCCCGGGCCCGCTCTATTTCTCGGCGGTGCGGGAGAGTCACGAGGACCAGGGCACGATCGCCTACCTGCGCGACTGCGCCGAGCAGGCCGGCATCACGACCGCCGCGATCGCGATCGAGGACATCGGCCTTGCCGGCGACGGGCGCTTCGTCGACCTCGATGGCCGACCCATCGGCAGCCTGTTCAAGCTCTATCCGCTGGAGTTCCTGTTCGCCGAGACCTTCGGCGCCGCGCTGCCGGATTCCGGCATCACGCTGCTGGAACCGCCGTGGAAGACCGTGCTGTCGAACAAGGGCATCCTGCCGCTGCTGTGGGAGCGCCACCGCGGTCATCCCAACCTGCTGCCGGCGGTGTTCGAGTCGGCGCCCGGCGCGACGCTGCCGGCCGGCTGGGTGCGCAAGCCCTTGTACTCGCGCGAAGGCGCCAACATCGACATGCACCTTTCCGACGGTCGCCGCCTGGTCTCCGCGGGGCCGTACGACGGGCCGGCGATCCAGCAGGCCTGTCACCTGACCAACGCTTTCGCGGGCCGCTTCCCGGTGCTCGGCAGCTGGGTGATCGGCGACCGCGCAGTGGGACTCGGCATGCGCGAGGACGATGGGCGGATCACCCGCGACAGCTCACGGTTCGTGCCGCACGTGATTCTGGGTTGAGACCGGGGAACGGCACGGTGCTGCTCGCCGCGCAACGGCCCTCGCGGGCACGATCGAAGGAACGCTCGACATGGATGTGAGGTTGTTCGCCACCGCTGCTGCCATCGTGTTCGCCGGCCTGTTCCACGCCTGGCTGTGGCACCGCCGCCTCTCGATGGTCGGCCTCGCGCTGATCACCCTCCTGGCCATCGCCGCGATCGGCGGCACCGTGCAGCTGCTCCAGTACGTCAAGGCGGGCGGCAGCGAGGCGGATGCCTATCCACGACTGGTGGGACTCCTGATGCTGTTCCTGGCGCTGCCGGCGGCGGCCTACCTCGCCAGCCTCGCGGTCGGCACGGCGCTGCTGAAGGCCTGGCGCGGATTGTTCCCGTAGAGTGAATCCCCGGCCGCGGCGCGCCCTCGCGTTCCGTGACGCCGGCAGCGCGGGCAGTGCTCTACCGCGGGCGGACCTGGACCCAGACCATCGCCAGGCCGCCGACGAGGCACAGCAGTCCGATGGTGGCGCCGGTCGCGATCGGCAGCCAGACCTGGCGGGTCGCGTAGATCTCGGCGTCATCCGGCGCGTCGGCCGGGTAGACCAGCTCGACCCGCTCGCCGACCTCCGCGCGGTAGCCCCAGGTCGCGAGGGTGTCGATGTCGATCGGCGTGCCGCCCTCGGGCGTGAAGCGGACACTGATGATCGTCGACACTCCGCCGCCGCGGCCGCGGCGCGCGCGGTAGCTGCTGCGCGACTCGCCGCTGCGGCGCGGGCTGCGGTCGGAGGTCGTGCGCTGGGTCAGCTTGGTCACCTCGCCGAAGGCGTGGACGCCGAACACCGCACGGCGGGCGTCGCGGCCGATCGCGAGAGAGAGGAACAGCATCCCGGCCGCGAACAGCACGAGGCCGATCACCAGCGGAACACCCTTCTTGCTTGCGGTAGGGGGAAGGTAGGACGACCACATGGCGACGGATCCTCGGGGCGTCACTGCCCGGCTCTCGCGAAGATACGGGGATTCGTCCGCGGAGCGGACATCCGCCTCAGTGCGGCGCCGCCGCGGCGGCACCGCGCAGTCGCGCGACTGCCTGCCGCCCGGCCTCGGACAGGAAGGGCTGCACGTCGTCGAAGTCGACCTGTACGTCGTCCTCGCAGGGTCGCGACACATAGGGGGCGGTCGCGGGGAACACCAGGCCGCCGGGATCAAGGGCGACGAAGTCCGGGAAGAAATCGAGCGTGTCCCAGCATGTCGCGTCGTCGTCGGCGCGGCGCTCGAGGTAGCGCCGCTTCAGTGCCTCGCCGAGCGGCGACTCGCGATCGATCGAGGTCCGGTAGTCGTCGGCGAGCCAGGCGGACAGGCGCAGCGTCTCGCCGTCGCTCAAGCGGAAGGTCCGATGGCCGTTGTCGCCGTAGGGATGGGCGCCACCGCAGTAGCCCTCCGAGGACGTGCGCAGGGTCACTACGTCGTCGAACCACGCGGCAACCGTCGTCCCGGCATGGTGCGACCAGCCCGCGTCCGGCCCCCACAAGCGTCCGAAGGTGCTGCACTCCAGTGCCCGGCCGACGTCCTCACGCAGGTTGGCGAGCAACTGCGCATTGATGCGGGTCACCCCCGGCGCCGTCCCCGGCAACCGCAGCGCCGCGACGTCGGGGACGCCCGGAACCGTCAGCGCCTCGTAGGTGTGGCCCTGGCCGTCGTGCTGCGGACTCGCCGTCGGCACCAGCGCCGCGAGGCGACGCTGGTCGAAGGACGGGGTGCGTGCGGCGGAGAGCTTCAGCGTGCGCCGTCCGTCCGGCGCCTGCCAGCGGCCGCCGAGGCGATCGCCGGCGCAGTCGAACTGCCAGCGACCGGTGATGCGGCCGACGGCGTCACGTTCCTGCCACTGCTCCGGATCGTCGTCGTCGGCGACCAGCAGCAGGTCGGCGAGCGTGCGGTCGTAGTAGTAGCGGCCCACGGTGCCATCGCTGCCATGATTCGGCCGGAATTCGAGGCTGACCGTCGTCGCCCCGAGCTTGCCCTCCCAGCTGCCGTTGAGGCACTCGTCGTCTTCAGCCCGTGCGGCCGTGGCAGGCAGCGCCAGCACGACGGCGACGGCGAGGCGGAGCAGCGCAACGGACATCGGATTCTCCTCGCCGTCGACGACGGCGCCTCCAGCAGGAACGAGCACCGGCGGCGGGGCGAACGGCGCTACTGCGGGTCGACGGACGGGCGGCTCTCCGGCGCCGCCGTCACCGTGGGCGTCGCCGCGGCGGCCGCCGGCGCCACCGCCTGCACGGCGACCGCCGCGTGCAGGAACTGCCGCGCCGCATCGCCCTCCAGGCCGAACAGCGAGCGCAGCCGCACGTCCTGCTGCGGGAAGGGCAATTCGATTCCCGCCGACCGCAGCGCGTCGTCGATCGCCCAGCAATAGTCGGCCTGGGTCGACGCCGGTCGACCGACCGCCTCCGGGCGCAGCCATACCACCAGCTCGAACTCCAGCGCCGAGGCGCCGAAGCCGGTCAGCCAGACCTGCGGCTTGTAGATGCCGTCGTCGCGGGTGCTGACGAGGCGCAGCGCCGCGTCGGTGACCACCTGCCGGACCTGCGACTTGTCGCTGCCGTAGGCCACGCCGAACTTCACCCGCATCCGCTTGTTGATGTCCGACAGCGTCCAGTTCAGCACCCGGCCGTTGACGAACTCGCTGTTCGGCACCAGCACGTCGATGTTGTCGTTGGTGGTGACGCGGGTGGCGCGCAGGTTGATCTCGCGGACGGTGCCGGTGGTGCCGGAGGCGAGCTCGACGTAGTCGCCGACCTTGAGATGCCGCTCGAACAGGATGATCAGGCCGGCGACGAAGTTGCCGATCAGCTGCTGCATGCCGAAGCCGAGGCCGACGCCGATCGCGGAGACCAGCAGCGTGATCTTCGACAGGTCGACGCCGAGCACGCCGAGCGCGAACAGGCCGCCCGAGATCAGGATCAGGTACTGCGCGACGCGCGCCACCGAGTAGTAGGTCGCGCGCATCGACACGTCCTGGGTCTGGCTGAGGCGGGTCAGCGCGCGGTGCATCAGGCGGGTCAGGCCGAGGCTGCCGAGCAGCACCGACGCCGCGATGCCGAGATCGACGAGCGACAAGGTGAAGCGGCCGAGGTGGAGGTCGGTCATCGGAGCGGTGGTCGGTGGACTGGCGCCTAGTGTGTCGCGAGAGACCCCGCTCGCGCGATGGCGCGATGCGGGCGCCTCAGGGCGGACCGAGGTGTACGTTCAGGAAGGCCGTGAACTGCGACTGCGCCCGCCGCGCCTCGGTGAACAGCTTCGGGAACGCCGGATAGCCATGGACCATCCCCGGCTCGACGACGAGGTCGACCTCGACCCCGGCCGCGCGGGCGCGTTCGGCGAGGCGAGTGCTGTCGTCGAGCATGACCTCGGCGCCGCCGACCAGGATCTGCAGCGGCGGCAGCCCGGCGAGCTCGCCGAGCAGCGGCGACAGTCCCGGGTCCTCGCGTGGGTGCTCCCCCGCGTAGTGCGCCGAGAACACCTCCCAGGCGCCGTCGGGCGCGAGCGGGTCGGAGTGCCGGCCGGCCTGGGTGGCGACGCGCAGATCGGTCCACGGCGACATCAGCACGGCCGCGGCGGGCTGCGGAAGGCCGCGGTCGCGGGCGGCGACAAGGGTGGCGAGCGCGAGTCCGCCGCCGGCGGAGTCGCCCATGAAGGCGATGCGGTCGGCCGGATGGCCCTGGTCGAGCAGCCAGCGATAGATCGCGACGGCGTCGTCGAGCGCGGCCGGATAGCGGTGTTCCGGCGCGAGGCGGTAGTCGAACAGCAGGACCGGTCGGCCGATCACCGCGGCGAACCCGGCGACCACGTTGCGGTGGCTGAGCCGCGAACCCATCACGTAGCCGCCGCCGTGGAAATACAGCACCACGCCGGACCGGCCCGCGGCCTGCGGTCGCAGCCAGTCCGCGGCGACCGGGGCGTTGCGGGCGGCCGTGATCGCGACGTCCGGCGGCAGGTCGCCGAAGCGCGCGGCCGAAGCGTCGAGGCGCTCGCGCATCGGGCCGATCGGCGTCGCGGGCGTGATCCGCTCGCGCCGCAGCCGCCCGCGCAGCAGATGGCGGTGCGCCAGCAGCAGGATCCAGAGGCGGGAGCGCAGGCTGGGCATGGCGGCGGAAGTCGCGTCGGTGCGGCGGTCGATCGGCGGGCCGGGCAGTATCGACAAAAACGGGTGGCGCGGGACAGCGCCGTCGCGGCGCGCGCTCGATCGCGCCACGACCGCGGCGTCAGCGATCCATCAGGCTGCAGGTGCCGATCAGCAGCAGCCGTCGGCCATCGTTCGGCAGCAGGAGTTGCCTCAGTCGTGCGCCCGCCTCCGAGCGTCCGGCCGGTCGGAACAGCCGCGTCCCCAGCTCGTGCATCGGCCAGTACGCGACCGCTGCGATACCGGTGAACAGCCACAATGCGCGCAGCTCCAGCAACAGGGGGCTCGCCCGCCGGTGCGGATCATGGAATACGTAGTTGAGGTTCTCCGCCTCCGGCGCGACCCAGAGCGCGAGTGCGAACGCCGCCGCCGCAATCGCGCACTGCAGCGGCAAGGCGCGGCGGTCGTAGCCGCGGCGTGCGACCCAGGCGAAAACGACGATCGGCCAGAACAGGTGGTAGACCGACAGTATCCGCGCCTCGACCGGGATGGTGTCGTCCCACATGTAGGCGCTGCCGCCGTGCAGGGAATGCCCGGTCGCGAGGTGCCAGATCACGTCGATGAGCCAGCCACCGGACAGCGCCGGCGCCGCGAGCAGCTGGCTCGAGACCAGCAGGCGGCTGTCGACGAGGATGCCGACCGCCGTCAGCAGGATGCCGGTGTTGCACAGGAACAGCAGGTGCCAGGCGCCGTAGGTCTGCAGATAGACCGGCAGGTAGACCGCGAGCCACAGCAGCGCGAGCAGCCGGGGCCGAAGCGCCGTCATCGCTGCCGGCGATGGGACCGTCATGGCAGCGCCGACTCCGCCGCGGCGACGTCATTCGGCAAGGCAGCAGGCGCGATGTCGTGGCCGCGGAGCATCTCCCGCCAGCGCTCGGTCGCGTCGTCGGCGAATCCGACCTCGCCCTCGAATTCCTCGGGGTTGTCGAAGCTGCCCCAGAGGATGTCCCAGATCGGCAGGTCGCTGTAGTTGCCGGCATGCACGCCGCGACGGTGGTGTTCGCAGTGCGCCTCCGGCCGCTGGATCAGGTAACCGAGCCAGCGTGGCGTCCGGATGTTGAAGTGCTGGAACATGCCGTAGAACGATCCGAGATATCCGACCAGCAGCGTCGCGATCGGATCGAGGCCGAGCAGGAACACGGTGACGAAATAGAACAGCACCGCATTGGCGGCGGCCTCCCACGGCGTCTGGTACATCACGCCGGCGACGTCGATCCGCGCGGGCGCGTGATGCAGCTGGTGCACATGGCGCCAGAGGAAATCGTGGCGGTGGTAGCTGCGGTGCATCACCGCGTTTCCGTAGCTCATCACGGCGTAGCCCAGCACCGTGCCCCAGAAGGTTCCGAAGGCCGCGCCGTCGATCAGGTGGGGGGTGCCGAAGGCGCGGTGCAGCAGCGCGGCGACGAGGTTGTTGACGACGCCCAGCATCGCGAAGCCGCCCACGCCGATCAGTTGCCATCCGCGGATCGCCGTCCAGCGCAGGCCGGTGCCGAAGCGCTCGACGAGCACCATCACCGCATAGGTCAGCGGGATGGCCGCGATGATCGCGATCGACGCGGTGTCGAGCAGCACGGGGGACGCTCCTTCCACGAGCGGGGAGGCGATGGCCCATCCTGCCATGGGCCCGGTCGATCGGTGCTGACGCAAGGGCAGGGAAGCCGGAAAGGGCCCGAACGGATCGTCGGGCGCTACCGCGAGCCGCCCGGACGCGCCAGGCAACGGCGTGAGGCATCCCCCCTGTGTTTGTCGCAATGCCAGCCAGAGACGAGCACCTCCGGAGCCAGGCGATGGTCAGCGGCGAAGAAACCAGGTTCAAATACAGCCCGAGCACTCTGCGGCGCGCCTTCCGACAGGCCTCGACTCCAATGGCCCTGCTGCTCGTCGGAGCGGCGCTTGCCGCCCCGACGAGCAGCGGGGCAGCGATCAACGACACCGGCCAGCTCACCTGCGCGGACGGCACCAGTCCGATGAGCTGTCCGGTCGCCGGCTATCCCGATCAGGACCAGCGCTATGGCCGCGACGCCGCGTTCCGCGACGGCCAGCTGACGAAGACTGGCGCCGGTGCCGGCGCTTTCGATTTCACCAAGGTGTCCAATGCCGGCGCCGACCTGCCGGCCGCCACCCTCGCCACCGGCACCCAGCCGGGCTCCTGGGGATGCACCCGCGACAACGTCACCGGCCTGCTCTGGACCGCCGACTCGCCCCCCGCCAGCTACACCTATGACCAGGCGGTCGCCTATGCCGCCGCGCTCAACGCCGGCGCCGGACGCTGCGGCAGCACGCAGTGGCGGCTGCCGACCATCGTCGAGCTGAACGGGCTGTCCTACCTCGGTTCGCCGACGGCGCCGCTGCTCGATCGCAACTACTTCGAGTCCGGCTTCGGCACCGCCTACTGGTCGGTGACGCTGTCCAACTACCTGCCGGACTTCCTGCCGAACTACGCCTGGTACATCGCGGTCGGTGCCGCCGGCACCACGATCCAGCCGAAGTCGACCGCGAGTTCGGTGCGCGCGGTCTCCGGGCCCGTCACTACCGTCACCCTGCAGCCGCAGGCGGACGGCAGCCTGTTCGAGACCGGCAGCAGCCTGTTCCTCGACGGTTGCGACTACGGCCAGAACCACGCCGGCGGCGGCTGCAGCGGCACCGGCACGACCTACTCCTGGCAAGCGGCGCTGGCTCTCGCCGCCAACGCGAACCAGGCGAGCTACCTCGGCCACAGCGACTGGCGCGTGCCCAATCCGAAGGAACTGATCCTGCTGGTCGACTACGGCAGCTACCGGCCGGCGCTCGCCAACTGCTACTGGACCAACACCTACTACACGGAGATCACGACCGACGCCTACCAGGTCCGTCTGCAGATCGGTTATGTCGCCGAGCAGAACAAGTCGCAGTCCTGCGGCGTCCGGCTGGTGCGCGGCGGCCTTGGCGCCGGCGGCTACGCTGGGCCGGATCCGAACCTGATCTTCCGCGCCGATTTCGAGTAGAGCGGACCTCGGTCCGCTGCTCTGAACGCGACGTCGAGGCAAGAGCGGCGCAAGCGCCGCTCTTGCCTCGCGTTGCGCGTCCCTGGAAGCCGTCAGCCCCTCGTGGGCGCGCAGGTAGATCGCCTCCAGCCGCTCGTCTTCGAACGCGGAGTGGCTGCTCGCCGACAGCAGCTTCTCGGTGTACGAGTTGCGATGCGCGCGAGCCGCGGCCGACAATCGGCGCGTGGGCGTAGAGCGGACCACGGAGCAGCGTCGATGACGACGATACGAACGTTTCCGGTCGCGATGCGCGACTACGAGCAGTGGCTGCGCGCGGCGATCCCGCTGCGCCGCGAGGACCTGTCCGGAAAGCACGCGGCGATGCGCGAAGCGGCGTTCCCGTTCTTCCGGGCGACGTTCTTCCGCTGGGCCGAGGTGTTCGCCCACGACTGTCCGACGCTGGCGCGGCAACCCGCGGTGCTGGCGGTCGGCGATCTCCACGTCGAGAACTTCGGCGCCTGGCGCGACGGCGACGGACGGTTGTCCTGGGGCGTCAACGACTTCGACGAGACCTACACGCTGCCGTTCACCAACGACCTGGTGAGGCTCGCGGCGAGTTGCGTGCTGGTCGGCACGGCGGTCAAGCGAACGCCGGATTTTCGCGACGTCGCCGAGTCGGTGCTCGACGGCTACCGCAGCGCGCTGGCGCTGGGCGGCCGCCCCTTCGTGCTGACCGGCGAGCACCAGTGGCTGCGCCGCGCGGCGTTGTCGAAGCTGAAGGACCCGGCGGTGTTCTGGTCCAAGCTCGACGGATTCGGTCCGGCCACCGCGGCGGAGCGCAAGCGCTACGCGCCGGCGGCCCGCGCGGCACTGCCCACGCCGCACTCCGAAGTGCGGCTGATCCACCGCGTCGCCGGCATGGGCAGTCTCGGCCGCCCGCGCGTGGTCGCACTCGCGACCTGGCAGGGCGGCCCGGTCGCGCGCGAGGCCAAGGCGCTCGTCGCCTCGGCTTGCGACTGGGTCCGCGGACGCCCGGCGACCTCGCCGACCTATATCGCTCGCGTGCTGAAGAAGGCTGTGCGCTCGCCGGACCCGACCCTGCACGTCACCGACCAGGCGATCGTGCGTCGCATCGCGCCGGATGGATCGCGGGTCGAATTCGCCGACCTGCATCATCCCGCCGAAGACGAGCGGCTGATGCGGGCGATGGGCTTGGAGACCGCCAACGTCCATCTCGGCAGCGCCCGCGCCGCCACCGTGCTCGCTGCCGAGAAGGCCCTGCCGCGGCGCTGGCTGGTCGATGCGATCGAGGTGATGCTGGAACGGACGCGGCGGGATCGGCGCGACTTCCTGCGCTGACGGATGCCGCTGAGGGAAGGCCGAAATCCCCGGCACACGCGACCCAGGGCCCCGTCATTGCGAGGAGGAGCGCAGCGACGACGAAGCAACCCAGCGCCCTTGCTCTGGCTCCGACCGGATGAAATGCAAAGGCCCCTGGATTGCTTCGCCGCGCTCGCGATGTCGGGGCGGTGGCGCCGCGATCAATGGCAGGGAATCGTCACCCCCGAAGCATCCGTGCAGGTCCCGGTATGCGTCGCGCCACTCTCGCTGCTGTACGTCGTCTGTCCGTTGTAGCTGTTGCCGTTCGCCCCAGTGGCCTGGGTGCCGCGCTGGCCGCTGACGGTGCCGTCGGCGTTGCGGGTGGTGGACCCTTGGGTCGACGCCTGGCCGCGCGCGCCGCTGGCTGCGGCGGCGCCCTGGCGGGTCGCGGAGCCGTCGGCGTTTCGGGTGAAGCCGCCGGCACGGGCGGCCTTGCTGCCGTTGGCCGTCTCGACCGCGCCGGCGCTGCCGCCGACGGCGTTGCCCTGGCCGTCGGTGGCGACCGCGCCACCGCGCGCGGCGCGGCCGCCGTTGGGGCCGGCGACCACGGCGCCGCCGGCCGCTGTCGTTCCACCGGCGGCATTCGGGTGGGCGCCGGCGGCGCGGGCGCGGCCAGCGGCGAGGGAGGGGTCGGAAGCCGCCACGGAGAACATGGCGAAGGCGGCAAAGGCCAGATGACGGGCATTGATCACGGGAGTTCCTCGAGGGTTGGGAAGGAGCCGGGCCCGCAACGGACCCGGCGGTGAACGGACTTCAGGCAGTTCTGCGCGGCGAAGCCGCGCCTCACGGGGTTCGCGCGGCGATTTCCGAGCCGGCGAACGACGTCATTGGGCGGCGGCCGCCACATCCAGCAGGTCGTCCCGGATCCGCTCCATCCGGCTGATCCGCTCCAGCAGCTGCTGGCGGACGCGCTGCTGCTGCTCGGCGTTCAGCTGGTCGTAGAACGCGAGCTGCGCACGCTTCAGAGTGCGGTGCTCGGCGATCAGGCGGTCGACCTGGGCCTCGGCGCGCGCCTGGGTGGCATGCAGGTCGGCGGACGGGTTGGCGAGATCGGACTTGGCGCCGCCGACCAGCGTCGCGAGGGCCTGGCGGGCGTCTGCGGCGAATTGGGTCTGCTGCTGGTGCAGGCTCTGCCACGCGGCCTGCTGGCCGGCGTCGAGGCCGAGACTGGCGACGAAGGCCTGCTGCCGCGCCTCGATCCGGCTGGCGAAGAAGGCGCCGGGCACGCGCACCTGGCCGGCGGCGACGCCGACCGTGCCGGACAACAGGACGCCCGCGAGGGCGCCGACGAGAAAGTGCTTCATGACGATTTCCTTGGGGTGATGCCGTGGGGGGCGGCCATCACAGCATCGCCGCCGGAAGGCGGGATCGCCTGTCGAAGTGTTGGGAATCTGCAAGCGCCGGTTGCTGCAGGCGGCTTCGGAAACATCCGCTTACAACTCGAGGGCACGACGGCTTGTCGGCGCGATCCGGGCGACCGATAGTGCCGCCATGAACAAGGCCACTCCCCGCCTGCTGATCGTCGACGACGACCTGCGTCTCCGCGACCTGCTCGAGCGCTATCTCACCGAGCAGGGTTATGCCTGCCGCGGCGTCGGATCGCTGGCGGCGATGCGGCGGGTGCTGGCCGCCGAAGCCTTCGACCTGATGGTGCTCGACCTGATGCTGCCCGACGGCAACGGCCTCGAGGCCTGTCGTCTGCTGCGCGGCGCCGGCGAGGGCCTGCCGGTGATCATGCTGACCGCGAAGGGCGACGACGTCGACGCGATCGTCGGACTCGAGCTCGGCGCCGATGACTACCTCGGCAAGCCCTGCAGCCCCCGCGAGCTGCTCGCGCGGATCCGGGCGGTGCTCCGGCGCGCGCCGAGCGTGCCCGCGAGCGCGCCGCACGCCGGTGCCGCCGTCGCCTTCGGCCGCTGCCGCTTCGAGCCGGGGACGCGCCAGCTCTACCGCGACGGTGTGGCGCAGAAGATCACCAGCGGCGAATTCGGCGTGCTCGCGGTGCTGCTGGCGCGGCCGCGCGAGGCGATGACCCGCGAGCGCCTGCGCCAGCTCGCCCGCGGCGGCGACTCCGAAGCCTACGACCGCAGCATCGACGTGATGCTGTCGCGCCTGCGCCGCCTCACCGAGGACGATCCGAAGCAGCCGCGCTACCTGCAGACGGTGTGGGGCGTCGGCTACGTGTTCGTGCCGGACGAGCCGGCATGAGCCTCGCCGGTTCCGTGCGGGCCCGCGTCACGCTGCTGCTGGCCGCGTCGGTCGTGCTGGTGCTGTTGCTGGCCGCGATCGTGATGGGCCGGCAGACGCTGGAACCGGGCAGCGCGATGCTGGCGCGGATGGTGCTGCACGAGGTCGGCGCCGCGCCCGGTGGCGACGATCCGTTCGCGCCGCTGACCCGGACGGACGCACCGCCGGCGGACATTCCCGACTCGCCGCTGGCGCGCGCCCTGGTGGATCGGATCGCGGCCGAGCTCGGCGATCCGGAGCGGGTCCGCTTCTCCCGCAGCGAACCGCGGCGCGTGTGGATCCGTGGCGCGGCCGCCGGTGCGTCCTGGACCGGGGTCGCGGTCGAGCCGCTCCGGCGGCCGGTGCTGCGGGCTTCGGTCACCATCCTGTTGATCGCCGGCGTGCTGGTGATCGCACTCGGCACCTGGCTGTCGCGCCAGCTGACCCGGCCGCTCGACGCGCTCGCCGAGCGCGCCGACGCGATCGTCGGCGGCGGCGAGGTCGAGTCCGAGGCGGTCGACGAGCTGCGCGAGGTCGCCCAGCTGCGGGCCGCCCTGCTGCGTGCTGCCGGGCGACTGCGCACGGCGCAGGTCGAGCGCGAGCAGCTGCTGGCCGGCGTCTCCCACGACCTTCGCACGCCGTTGTCGCGCCTGCGCTTCGCCACCGAGCTCGGCGACAGCGCCGATGCCGCGGCGCGCGAGGCGATGATCGCCGACATCGAGGAAATGGACGCGCTGATCGGCGAGTTCATCGCGTTGACCCGGCAGCAGGCGGCGCCGCAGGTCGCGCCGGTCGACCTCGCCGCGCTGCTCGGCGAGGTCGCCGAGGCGTGGCGGCCGCAGGGCGAGGTCAGGCTCGAGCTCGATCCGACCCCGCCGTTGTCAGGCGACCGCCTGGCGCTGCGTCGCGCGCTCGGGAATCTGGTGGCCAATGCGTTCCGCCACGGCGCGCCACCGGTCACGATCGCGCTGTCGGCGGCCGCCGGCGTGACCACGATCGCCGTCAGCGACCAGGGGCGCCCGGTCCCTTCCGACGCCGACAGCACGCGGGGCTACGGCCTGGGCCTGTCGATCGTGCAGGCGATCGCACGGCAGCACGGCGGCGAGGTCGTGCTGGAGTCGCTGCCGGAGGGCGGCCTCCGGGCGACCTTGAGACTGCGCGGAGCGCCGAGCGCGCCCTGCGCGCCCTAGCCTCGCGGCCGGGTCGAAGCCTCGAACCGATCGAAGCGCGCCGCGGCGGCCGGATGGGGCCGGCCTACTTGGCGGAGATGTCCGGCAAGCCGCCCAGCCACCAGCGTCTGCGCTTGTCGTCGAACTGCCACTTCTGGGAGACGCGGACGGTGCGCACGGTCTGGTTGTTCTTGTTCGACAGCTCGATCTCGACCGTCTGAACGACATGGCTCGGGTCGGTCGGCGTGCGGCTCAGCACCTTGTAGCTCGTGACCTCGACCTGACGCAGTCGCTCTAGATCGAACTCGGGCGGCGGGTGCGCGGCCACCTGGTCGGGATCGAGATAGCGTGTCGAGGCGTCGAGGCCGTTCCAGCGGACGGCCGCGGCGTAGGCCTCGAGCGTCTGGTCGAGGAGCTTCGCGTCCGGCTTCGATCCGCCGGCGGCACAGGACGCCAGCAGCAGCGTGACGAGGCCAAGGGCGAACGCGCGTACCGACCCGGTGATCGTGCTCATCTCACTCCCCTTCGCCGCGCTTGGCGACGAAGCGCGCCTTGAAGCGCGCCGCGATGCCGCCGCCATCGATCGCGCTGATCTCGGCGACGAGCTCGGTGCGCGCCTTGCCGAACTTCTTCAGCGTGCCGATGAAGTCGTCCCAGTCCTGCTCCGGCGCGATCGCCGCCTCGGCGACGAACTCGCCGTAGACCGGCGCGAGGTAGCTGACCTCGGTGTCGGCGACGTAGACCTCGGCGGCGAGCTCGGCCTCGCCGAGCTTCAGGTTCACGAGGCCCCAGGCGGCGAGCGTCAAGGTGCTGACCAGGCTGCCGCCGAAGGCGCAGCCCTTGTCGTTGACGTTGGGCGCGAGCGGCGCCGACAGCGCGAGTCGCGCGCCGTCGTAGCCGGCGACCCGGATGTCCATCACCCGGGCGAGCGGGATTCCGCCGCGCAGGTAGCGCTCGAGAGTTTCGGTGTCGGCGATCGGTGGCATGGCCGCAGTCTGCCGCCGGGGGCGGGGTACGGCAAGAGCCGTCGGCGTAGGGCGGGCATTGCCCGCCGTTGCCGAATCGTCTCGTTCGATGGCGCCTGCAGCGCCTCGCGTCGGCGGGCGCTGCCCGCCCTGCCTCACTCGCGCCAGCTCAAGGTCACCCGCGCCGCCCGGTCCGGCGTGTTGTAGCCCGCCGCCAGTTCGTAGTCGGTGTCGAAGGCGTTGTCGAGACGGGCGCCAAGGCGCCAGTGCGAGTTGATCTTCCAGTCGGCGGTGAACGCGGCCAGCGAATAGCCGTGATCGTTCTTGCCGAAGTCGGAGCGTTCCGACGCCGCGTACCACTCGCCGCCGAGGCGGACGTCGTCGCAGACCTGGTAGCCGAGGTTGACCGCGCCCTTCTCGTTCGGGCGGCGGAACAGGCGCTGGCCGGACTGGTCGTCGCGGGTGTGCTGGAAGCTGGCGTTGGCGTCGAGCTGCCAACGCTGCCACTGGCCGTGGTACGCGACCTCGACGCCCTCGAGCGTGGTGCCGCCGATATTGATCGCGTTGTTGTTCTCGCCCTGGAACGCGATCAGGTCGTGCACGCGGGTGTGGTAGGCGTTGATCGATACCTTGTGCCCGGCCGCGAGCGGGAATTCGACGCCGACTTCCTGCGAGAACGAGGTCTCCGGGTCGAGGTCCGGGTTGCCGCCGAAGGAGCCGAAGAAGCCCGGATAGAACAGCTCGTTGAGGTCCGGTGCGCGGTAGCCCTGGCCGACGCTGGCGAACACGCGGGTCTCGTTGTCGAAGCGGTAGCCGACCGCGCCCTGGCCGGTGAGCTTGCCGCCGAAGCCCTCGAAGTGGTCGTAGCGGGCGGCGACGTCGTAGTCCCAGCCCTGGTGCCCGCCGGACAGCGTGACGAAGCCGCCGCCGTTGTTGCGGGTGTCGTTGAAGTCCTCGATGCCCGACGACGGATCGGCCGAGAGGCCGTGGTCGCGCTGGTAGTTCACGCCGAAACCGAGCGACAGGTCGTCGGCCAGGCGCAGGTGGTGGATCCAGTCGAAGGCGTTGCGCTGGCTCGACAGGCGGTTGAAGAAGGCCGCGGTGGACAGGGTCTCGAACTCGTGGCCGAAGGTGAGCTGGTGCGACCAGTCGTCGCTGAAGTTGCCGGCCCACGAGCCCATCAGCGAGTGCTGGCGCACTTCGGTGTGGCCCTGGTCGAAGTCGACGTCGTCGTTGCTGCCGATCGCGCGCACGGCGAAGTGCTGGTCGGCGATGTCGTAACGGCCGTTGATGCTGGCGTTGCGGTTGACGTAGCCGTCGTTGTCGCGGTCGTAGGAGGGCGAGAACGGGTTGGTCGCGGAGAAGCCGCGGCTGCGCACGCCGCCGACGGTGGCGCCGAACGCGCCGTCGCCGACCGCGCGACCGTAGCTGGCCGACCCGTCGATCGTGTTGTAGCGGCCACCGGCCAGATCGACCGCGGCGCCATCGGGCTTGCGGGTGAAGATCTGGATCACGCCGCCGATCGCATCCGAGCCCCAGTAGGCCGCGCGAGGACCGCGCACGATCTCGATCCGCTCGATCTGCTCCAATGGCAGGTGGGCGTAGTCGTAGACGCTGGAATTGACCGAGGACACCCGGACGCCGTCGATCAGCACCAGCGTGTGGGCGCCGCGCGAGCCGCGCAGCAGGATGCTGGTGGCCGAGCCCGGGCCGCCGTTCCGCGACAGGTCCACGCCGGGGACGCTGCGCAACAGCTCGATCAGGGTCGGGGCCATGGTCGCCTCGATGTCGGCACGCGTGATCACGCTGATCGAGGCCAGGGTGTCGTCGACCGGACGCTCGACCCGGACCGCGGTCACGGTGACGGTCGGCTGGGTCTTCGGGGATTCGTCCGCGGCCAGGGCGGACTGTGCGAGCGCCACGGCGATCGCGAGGGACAACAGGGACTTCATCGGTGCTTCTCCAGTTTCGCTCACCCGCGTTAACGCGCCGTCGGCGGCGAAATCGGATCAGGAGAAGACGGGACCGGAAGGAACCACCATCGCCCATCCAGGGCCCACCGCCCGGAATCGCGCTGATCCGGGCGGGCCCGGATCGACTTCAGACCGGTCTCCGGACTCGTCGCTGATGCAGTCGCTACCTGCATCGTCCCGCCGTCTTCCCGGCGCTCGGCCAGTGACTCGGTGGAGGGATCGCTCGACTTACCGTTGCGGGGGCAGTGCCGGATTCCCACCGGCTTCCCGAACATCTGAAGAACGCCCAGTCTAACAGGCGCGCTCCGCTCGACCAATGCGACATCGGTCAGGGAGCCGTCCGGACGGCCGGGCGGGGTACGCTCGCGCGTTCATCCCGGGAGACTCCAATGACGCCACGCCCCCTCGACGCCGCCATCCGCCGGTTGCTGCTCACCGCGGTGTTCGGGATGACGCTGGTCGGCGCAACCCGCGCGCTTGCCGCGGAGCCGGCCGAGGCGCCGCCGCAGAAGCCGTCGGCGACGACGCCGTCCGCGCCGTTTGCCGACGCGGTCAAGGGCTACGAGCACCAGGCGGGCCTGTTCGACCTCTACCGCAACGCGAAGAAGGGCCAGCTGCTGCTCGGCGTCAAACAGCTCGACTCGCCCTTCCTGCTGGTGACGTCGCTGCCCTACGGCCTCGGCTCCAACGACGTCGGCCTCGACCGCGGACAACCGGGTTCGCCGAGGATGGTGCGCTTCCGCCGGCACGGCGACCGCCTGCTGCTGGTCGCGGACAACAGCAATTTCGTCGCCTCCAGCAGCGATCCGCTGGAGGTCGCCGCGGCGCGCGAGGCCTTCGCCGAGTCGGTGCTGTGGGCGGGGCCGATCAAGGCCGAGGCGGCCGACGGCACCCTGCTGATCGACTTCGCGCCTTTCCTGTCCGCCGACTGGCACGGCGTCGGCGACCGGCTGAAGGCGAGCAAGCAGGGCGACTACAAGGTCGACGCCAATCGCAGCGCGGTGCTGGTGGAGGAGGCGCGGTCCTTCGCCGACAACACCGAGCTCGCCGCACTCCTCACCTTCGCCGGCGGCGGCGAAGGCGAGTTCGTCCGCCAGGTGGCGCCGGAGCCGAACGCGATCACGCTGCGCCAGCACGTGAGCCTGGTGCGACTGCCCCCGGCGGGCTTCTCGCCGCGCCGCTACCACCCGGCCTCCGGCGGCTTCGCGATCGGCCACTACGACTTCGCGACGCCGCTCGCCGACAGCCTCGACGTTCGCTACCAGCCGCGCTTCCGGCTGGAGCGGGTCGACCCGGCCGCGAGCCGCGGCCCGGTGAAGAAGCCGATCGTGTTCTACCTCGACCCGGGTACGCCGGAGCCGGTGCGCTCGGCGCTCATCGAGGGCGGCAACTGGTGGCGCGCGGCCTTCGAGGCGGCGGGCTTCGAGGACGCGTACCGGGTCGAGCTGCGTCCCGCCGGCATCGATCCGATGGACATCCGCTACAACGTGGTGTCCTGGGTGCACCGCTACACCCGCGGCTGGTCCTACGGGGGCGGCATCATCGATCCGCGCAGCGGCGAGATCCTGAAGGGCTCGGTGACGCTCGGATCGCAGCGGGTGCGGCAGGACCTCATGATCGCCGAGGGCCTCATCGCACCCTACGGCAAGCCGAACGAGGCGGAGCTGAAGAAGGCCGCGCTCGACATGGCGCTCGCCCGCCTGCGCCAGCTCTCGGCCCACGAGATCGGCCACGCGCTGGGCTTCGCCCACAATTTCGCGGCGAGCCGGACGCCGAACGGCTCGGTGATGGACTATCCGCATCCGCTGCTGTCGCTGGGAGCCGACGGGCGGGTGAGTCTCGCGAACGCCTACGGCGTCGGCGTCGGGCCCTGGGACAAGTTCCTGGTGCAGCACGCCTACCAGACCTTCAGGCCGTCCGAGGAGGCGGCCGCGCTGGCGAGGCTGCGCCATGACGCGACGGCCCAGGGCCTGCGCTACCTCGGCGACGACGAGGGTCGGCCGCCGAACTCGGCGCATCCGGACGCGCTGCTGTGGGATTCCGGCAGCGACACGCTCTCCGCCTACGACCGGGTGATCGCGGTGCGCGCGAAGGCACTCGCCGACTTCTCGCCGGCGGTGCTGCCGCCGGACCGCCAGTACGGCGAGCTCGAGGGCCGCCTGGTGCCGATCTACCTGCTGCATCGCTATCAGCTGGAAGCGGTGATCCGCCTCGTCGGCGGCATCGACTACGACTACGGCACGCCGGCGGATGGCGCTCCGAAGACCGCGCCGGTCGTGGCGTCGCGGCAGCGCGAGGCGCTCACGCGCGTCGCCGCCGCGTTGAGCACCGACCAGCTCGCGTTGCCGCCGCGCCTCGTCGACCAGCTCTCGCCGCCGGGCAACGACTACAACCGCGGCCGCGAGTACTTCGCCACCCGAACCGCGCCGCTGTTCGACGCGCTGGGCGCGGTCTCCGCCGCCGCCGGGCTGACGTCGCAATTGCTGTTCGATCCGGCGCGACTCAACCGCGTGGCCGAACAGCATGCCCGCGACCGCGCTTCGCCGGGTATCGAGGCGGTGCTGTCCGCGGTCTACTCGTCGAGCTGGCAGGCGGCGTCCGAAGGCAAGGGCGACGCGTCGCAGCGGCTGACGCAGCAGACGGTCGGCTGGGTGCTGATCGACGCGCTGATCGCGACGCTCGACGGCGGAAACCTGCATGCGCCGGTCGAGGCGGAGGTGCGCTCGGCGCTGGCCGGATGGCGCGACAGCCTGCGCGCGTCCGCGCGCTCGCGGAGTCGTTCGTCGGACGAGGACGGCGCGTCACGCGTCGCCGGCGAGGCGGCGGAGGCGATCGATCGGTACCTGAAGGATCCGGCGACCTACAAGCGGCACGCGGCGCCGGCGGTGCCGCCGGGGGCGCCGATCTAGTGCTCGTTCCCGATCTTGCGGGAGCGGCTTTGGTCGCGATGACGCAGCGCCCATCGCGGCCAACGCCGCTCCCACAACAGCCATCTCGCCACCGCGCTGGTCGCACGTTGGACCTCGGCGCACCCTAGGACTGCCCCGCCACGGTCACCAGCCGCGCACTCACGACATAGCGCAGCGGCCCGCCGGGCACGACGGCATCGAAGGGATAGCAGGTGACCAGCGTGAGGCGCGCGTCCTCGGCGTGGGTCGACAGTTCGACGTATCGCGAATCGACGACCTCGGTGCCGGTGATGGCGTAGGCGAAGCGGCCGGCGCGGGTCTCGAGCCAGACGCGGTCGCCGGGCTTCACGTCGGCGAGGAAGGCGAAGTGGGTGTCGCGGTGGCCGCTGACGATGGCGTTGCCGATCTCGCCGGGCAGTGCGGCGCCGGTCGACAGAGCGGGGCCGAAGGCCAGCGTGCGGCCGGAGGCGCCGGTCAGCACGATCTGGTCGATCGCGAGGCGCGGCACCCACAGGCGCGCGACCGGGCGGGTGTCGGCCCAGGGCCAGGGGCGCTCGGGCTTGCCGCTGTCGAGCGTGCGCTGCCAGGCGTTGCGCAGCAGCACCTGCGCGACCTGCGCCTTGGCCTCGACGTAGCCCGCGCCGGTGAAGCCCACGACGGCGAGCAGCGCCCCGACCGCCATCGTCACCCGCCTGCTGCGCAGCAGGCGTCCGATGCGCGACAGCCATTCGCGCTCGCGTGGCGGCGCGGGGTGGTCGGCACGCGCCGCGGCCGCGGCGGCGTCGCGCGAGGTCGCGGGTTGCGGGTGCGCCCAGGCGCGAAGCAGTTCGGCGCGAGGATCGGGAAGCATGGCGAGCGGCAGGGATTTCATCGTCGTAGGGCGGGCATCGCCCGCCATCTCCTCAGGGTGTGATGTGTCGATCACTCGGGACAGCGCGTAGGACGTGAACTTCGCGGCGGCGGCCAATGCCCGTCCTGCTCGCCGCGTGTACGGCGAGAGATCTCGCGTTGGCGGCTCGTCGCCGCCATCCGCGCATTCCGGAAAAATCCGGACACCCTCTCCCTCGTCGAGGCAGAGAGGGGCCGGACACCGCAGGAACGCCCGTTGTCGACAACCGAGGGGGTGGCGGTTTTCGTCGCACGGAGGTGGGCGTTCATCGGTGGTCTCGCAGGGCGGGCATTGCCCGCCGATTCGATATCGTGTGGTCTTGCAGGAGAAGCCGCGATCGGTCCGGTGGCTTCGCGATGGCGGGCGATGCCCGCCCTACGCGCGGAGTGCCCTGGCGCGCACCATCACCATCAAGCCCAGGCATCCGACCAGGAACAGCAGCGGTTTCGGCGTCGCACCCTTGGCCAAGGCCACCGCATCGGCGTCGCCCATTCCGGCGAGCGGCGTGTCGGACGGACGGATCGGCGTCTTGTCGACCGCGATCAGGCTGGTGAAACGAGTGACCAGGTGATGCTCGGTGGCGAGCGCGACGATCTCGGGCTTGATCTGCTCCTCGGTCGCGTCGCGCCCGATCCGGTACTCGAGGGCATCGACCTTCTGCTTCGCCCACAGCCGCGCGATGCCGTTCAATCGCGGGGCGCTGTCGAGGCTGACGGCTTTCGCCCAGTGGCTCGGACCGATCAGGCCGCGCGCCTGGATCGTGCCGTGGCCGGTCGCGAGCTTCGACACCACCATCAGCGGCTCGCCGTGGTAGAGGTCGGGCAGGCGCTTCGGGAAGGTCTCGGACAGCGCCGGGAAGTCGAGGTCGAGATCGGTCAGTGCCGGACGGTCGAGCTTGTCGAACAGTTCGCCCATGCGGGCGCCGACGTCCTCGATGCGGCGGATCACCGTCGCCGTGCCGCGGCCCATCGCGGCGGCGCGATTGAGGAAGCGCGCGTTCGGCGCGTCGCCGATGCCGATGGTGAACAGCCGCGCGGCGGCGATGTGGTCCTCGATCAGCACGTACAGGCCGTCCTCCTGGTCGACCTCGCCGTCGGTCGCGAACACCACCTGGCGCAGGTAGCCCTGCGGCGGCGCGCCGGCGAGCGCGGCGTCCAGCGCCGGCAGCATTTCGGTGCCGCCGTCGGCCTGCAGCTTGCCGACCCAGGCGCGTGCCTTGTCCAGGGTGTCGGGGCCGACTTCGACCGGCGCCGGGAACAGGTTGTGCGTCACCGAATTGAACTCGATCACGTTGAAGCGGTCGCCCGGCTGCAGGTGGTCGAGCGCCAGTGCCAGCGCCGCTTTCGCCTGCGCGATCGAGGCGCCGGTCATCGAGCCGGAGGTGTCGATCACCAGGATCAGCTCGCGCGCGATCCGCTGCTTCGGCTGTTCCGGGGCGAGCAGCATGGTGAGGGCATAGTCGCCGTCGCTGCGCTGTTCGACGAAGCTCGCGGCCTGCGGAGCGCCGCCCTTCACGGGCGTCCACTGCAGCGCGAAGTCCTTGGCGCCGCCGGCGCGGGCGTCGGTCACCTTGATGGAATAGTGACCGGCATTCGGCTGCACCACGATCTGGTGGGTGTCGCTGCCGACCGCGGCGGTCGGCAGACCCGGCCACAGGTCGACGGTGACCTCGGTGTCGGCCGGCAGCACGTTCGCGGCCTCGCCGGTCAGCGCCGGCGTGCCGTTGTCGGGCGTGCCGACGGTCAGCTGCTGAGAATAGGGGTTGGTCTGCGCCAACGGCAGCGCAAGCTCGAAGCGGTCGTCGTGATAGACCACCGGCTGCGACCAGCGGATCGTGACCACCACCGTCTCGCCCGGCGCGACGTTGGCGACCGCGGTGCGGAACAGGTTGCCGCGCTCGGCCTCGACCAGGCTCGCGTGCTGTCCGTTCGCCGCCGCCTGCTGGTACTCGACCTGCGCCTGCTGCTTCTCGCGGATCTCGCCCTCGATGGTGCGGCCGCCGATGGTGAGCTTGAGATCGTGCACCGCGGCGCCGTCCGGCAGCGGCAGGCGGTACTGGCCCTCGAGGAAGAGCTTGCCGTCGTTCTTGAACGTCTCGGTCACCGTGGTCTCGGCGACGAGACCCGCGACCTCGGAGCGCAGCGACAGCGACAGTGCCTTCGCGATCGCGACGTGGCCTTCGGCGTCGTGCCAGGACAGTTCCGGCGCGCCGAGCACCGCGGCGTTCGCGGCCGGGAGCGCGGACAGCGTCAGCGCGGCGAGCAGGCCGCGGAAGAGCGCCGAGCGGGTGCGGGGCCGGCGCTCAGCCATGACGCACCTCCACGACCTGCGGGCTGCGCGGCAGGTGCGGCGCGATCAGGACGGTGGCGACGAGGCTCATCACCTTGAGGAAGGTGACGGTGTGGCTGGGCACGGCGAGCAGGGCGCGCATGTTCGTGGTTCCGGAGGGACGTCTCGTGACGTGCTGCCAGTTGAATCGACGCGCAAGGCGGAATGCGGCCGCGCTCGGGCGCGGTTGCCGGCGGCTGCGGGCATTTCGCGGGCGGGGCCGGTCGGCGAAGGCGGCGGCGCCGGTTTCGCAGTGCGGACAGGACAGGCCGCGTCATTTCGTTCACGCCCGAGGCAAACTGCGGGCGCGAGCCCCGTCGCGGCTTGCCTCGCGCCGCGCGGCCTGCCTATAGTGGTTCGACGTCAGCAGGAAGGAACGAACGGATGGCCCGCAGCATTGCAATCGTCGAAGACGAACCGGCGATTCGCGCCAACTACACCGATGCGCTGAAGCGCCTCGGCTTCGAGGTCTGGGCCTACAGCGGGCGCCAGGAGGCCTCCTCCGCGTTCAACCTGCGCCTGCCCGACCTGGTGCTGATCGACATCGGGCTCGGCGACGAACCCGAGGGCGGCTTCGAACTGTGCCGCGAGCTGCGCTCCCGCAATCCGCAGCTGCCGATCATCTTCCTGACCGCGCGCGACTCCGATTTCGACGTGATCTCGGGCCTGCGCGTCGGCGCCGACGACTACCTGACCAAGGACGTCTCGCTGCCGCACCTGACCGCGCGGATCAATACGCTGTTCCGCCGCGTCGACGCGCTGCGTCGCCCGCCAGCCGAGGAGGTCACCATCATCAAGGGACCGCTGAAGCTGGCCGCCGAGCGCATGCGGGTCACGTGGAACGAGGTCGAGGTGCCGCTCACCGTCACCGAGTTCTGGATCGTCCACACGCTGGTGCGCCACCCGGGCCACGTGAAGTCGCGCGATCAGCTGATGCGCGATGCCCAGGTCGTCGTCGACGACGCCACCATCACCTCCCACGTCAAGCGCATCCGCAAGAAGTTCATCGCCATCGACGAGGCCTTCGACGAGATCGAGACGATGCATGGCGCGGGGTATCGCTGGAAGCCGTAGGGTGCGCCTTCGACGCGCCTGTGGGAGGGGCGCAAGCCCCGATCGCTGTACAACTTTCTGAGGGCTGAGGGCTGAAACGTGCGCCCTTGGGGCAGTGTCGGCGACATCGCTTCGATGGCGCTCCCCTTTTCCGCTCAAGAACTTGAGTCCCCGTCATTGCGAGCGAAGCGAAGCAATCCAGTGACTTTGCTCCCGCGCGTCGAAGAGCAACGTCGCTGGGTTGCTTCGTCGTCGCTGCGCTCCTCCTCGCAATGACGGGTGCTTTCTGAGCGCGGAGGCAAACCGAAGCCAGAACACAATACTCAGCCCCTCCGCGAGAATCGTCTGCCCTCAGCCCTCAGCCCTCAGCCCTCAGCCCTCAGCCCTCAGACCTCAGCCCTCAGCCCTCAGCCACAAGTGCGCACCCGCCTAGCCCTCCTCCTGATCACCGTCGTCGCCCTCGTCCTCCCCTGGGCTGGCCTGCAGCTGGTGCAGCAGCTGGAGGCGATCCTGCGTGAAGGGCAGGAGCAGGCGCAGCGCAGTGCGACCGAGGCGCTGGCGGGGGCGGTGGCGGCGAGCGTGGATCGGCTGCCGGATCTCGGTCATGGGCTGTTCGTGGTCGGCGCCGCGCGTGCGCCGCTGCTCGACGGCGCGATCGACGACTGGGCCGAGGCGCCCGCCAATGTCGGCGCGAACGGACGCCTGGCCATCCACCTGATCGCCTCCGGCAGCGCGCTGTTCGCACTGGTCGAGGTGAAGGACGCGACCCGGGCACGGGCCGACGTCGGCCAGCCCTTCGCGCCGGCCGGCGACGCGGTGCAGATCGAACTGACCGATGCGGTCGGCGTGCAGCGCTGGAAGATCGGCAATGCCGCGCCGGGGCCGCTGGTCGCGATGAACGAGATCGAGGGCGAGGTGCCGATCAGCGGCCAGTGGCAGGAGACCGCCGACGGCTACCGGCTCGAACTGCGACTGCCGAAGCCGTTGCCCTCGGCGCGACTCGCGGTCACGCTGATCGATGCCGATCCGAAATCGCACCAGGCGACCCGGCTGCCCTGGTCCGATCCCGGCGACGAACCGCCGCTCCTGATCTCCCACGACACCGAGCTCGACCGCCTGCTCGCCCGCTTCACACCGGCCGGCGCGCGGCTGCGCCTGACCAGCGCGGACGCCTTCGTCCTCGGCCAATCCGGCTCGATCGAGAAGCTGGAGACCGGCGGCGACGACGAGGCCGGTACCTCCCGGCCGCTTGGCACCGGCAACGGCGCGATCCGTCCGCCGACGCGCTGGCGCGCCACCCTGTACCGCCTGCTGTTCGCGCCGCCGCCGGAGGCGAGCGAGGCCTACGCCGCCGATCGCATGCGGCTCGACGTGCCCATCGTCTGGCAGGCGCTGTCGGGCGTGCCGGCCTCGAGCGTGCGCGCATCGACCCGCGCCTCCTCGGTCATCGTGGCCGCCGCCGCGCCGGTGATGCGCAATGGCCAGCCGATTGCCGCGCTGGTGCTGGAGCAGCCCTCGGCCGCGCTGCTGGTGCTCGCCGACCGCGCGGTGTTCGGAGTGATGGCGGCGACGCTGTTCGTGGTGGTGCTCTCCGTACTCGCCATCGTCGCCTACGCGGGCCTGCTGCGCTTCCGCATCCGCCGGCTGCGCGACGCCGCCGAGCGCGCCCTGCGCCCCGACGGCCGCCTCGACCCGCGGCTGCCGCACCTCGGCGCCGGCGACGACTTGGGCGACCTGTCGCGCAGCTTCGCTCGCCTCCTGGGCGAGGTCGGTGGTCACAACGATTACCTGAAGACGCTGGCCTCGAAGCTCTCGCATGAACTGAACACGCCGCTCGCGATCGTGCGCTCCTCGCTCGACAACCTCGACCACATCGAGCTCGGCGGCGACGCCCGCACCTACGCCGACCGTGCCCGCGCCGGTGCCGAGCGGCTGTCCGGGATCTTGCGTTCGATGGCCGAGGCGAGCCGAATGGAGCGCGCGATCGCGAATGCCGAGGGCGAGGACTTCGATCTCGCCGAAATGCTGCGCCACTGCGCCGAGTCCTACCGCGACCTGCTGGCGCCGCGCCGCCTGGAGTTGACGGTGCCGGCGGTGCCGCTGAAGTTCCACGGCGCGCCGGAGCTGATCGCGCAGGCGCTGGACAAGCTGATCGACAACGCGAGGTCGTTCACGCCGGCGGAGGGCTGGGTCCGGATCACGCTGGAGGCCGACGAGGCCGGCGTCCGGCTCGGGGTCGCCAACCAGGGCTCGAAGCTTCCGGAGAAGCTCGGCGCGCGAATGTTCGAGTCGTTGGTCAGCACCCGCCCGGAATCCACCGGCGACCGCCCCGAGGCGCCGCACCTGGGCCTCGGCCTCTACATCGTGCGCCTGATCGCCGAACTGCACGGCGGCATGCCGGCGGCGCGCAACCTGCCGGACGGCAGCGGCGTCGAGTTCGAACTCGGACTGGTCGGGATGAAGCGAGCGTCGTAGGGCGCGCCCTGCGCGCCATCGCGATGCGACCCGTCGGCGCCGCTCCCATGGCCCGTGGGGCGTGGGACAATTCCCGCTTTGGAGAATCCCCAATGCGCTACCTGCACTCCATGGTCCGCGTCCGCAACCTGGATGCCAGCCTGGCCTTCTATCGTGATGCCCTGGGTCTGGTCGAAGTGCGGCGCAAGGACTATCCGCAGGGCCGCTACACCCTGGCATTCCTCGCGGCGCCCGGCCAGGAGGGCGTGGCCGAGGTCGAATTGACCCACAACTGGGACGACGAGGACTACGGCGGCGCGCGCAACTTCGGCCATCTCGCCTACGAGGTCGACGACATCTATGCCACTTGCCAGCGGCTGATGGACCACGGCGTCATCATCGCGCGCCCGCCGCGCGACGGCCGCATGGCCTTCGTGCGTTCGCCGGACAGGATCTCGATCGAGCTGCTGCAGAAGGGCGGGGCGCTGGCGCCGGTGGAGCCCTGGGTGTCGATGCCGAATGTCGGTGCGTGGTGAGGGCCTCGTTCCTGCGTAGCGTCGTCGTGCGCTCCGACCAGGGCCCAGGGCCCAGGGCACAGGGCCCAGTGGAGCGCGCGCTGTTGTGGGAGGGGCGCAAGCCCCGAACGCTGCGCTGCCGATCACGGCAAGGATCGGGGCTTGCGCCCCTCCGCCTTCGCGGCTCGCGCCGTTCCCACATCAGCGCGGGTCCCACCGTGCCCTGTGCCCTGGGCCCTGGGCCCTGATCGAAAGGATCAAAGCGCTCCGTGGACATCTCGCATCTTCTCGACGGCCTCAACGACGCCCAGCGCAGCGCCGTCTGCACGACGGCGCCCGCCGCGCTGGTGCTCGCTGGCGCCGGCTCCGGCAAGACCCGCGTGCTGGTGCATCGGATCGGCTGGCTGACCGAAGTCGAGCGGGTGTCGCCGTTCGGCGTGCTCGCGGTCACCTTCACCAACAAGGCCGCCGGTGAGATGCGGGCGCGCACCGGGACGCTGACCGGCCCCTACGGCCGAGGCCTCACGATCGGCACCTTCCACGGCATCGCGCACCGGCTGCTGCGCCAGCACGCGGCCGAAGCCGGCCTGCCGGAGGCTTTCCAGATCCTCGACTCCGACGACCAGCAGCGCCTGGTCAAGAAGATCATCGTCGGACTGGAGCTCGACGATTCGCGCTATCCCGCACGACAGGCGACCTGGTACATCAACGACAAGAAGGACGAGGGCCGTCGTCCCTCCGACATCGAGCCTGGCTACAACCCGGCCGACCGCGTGTATCTCGACGTGTACCGCGCCTACGAGGACCAGTGCCGACGCGCCGGTCTCGTCGACTTCGCCGAGCTGCTGCTGCGCACCCAGGAACTCCTGCTCGGCAGCGACACGCTGCTCGCGCACTACCGGCAGCGTTACGAGCACCTGCTGATCGACGAGTTCCAGGACACCAACACGATCCAGTACGCCTTCATCCGGCTGCTCGCGGGCAAGGACGGCAAGGTCTTCGTGGTCGGCGACGACGACCAGTCGATCTACGGCTGGCGCGGCGCCAAGGTCGAGAACGTGCAGCAGTTCCTGCGCGACTTCCCCGGCGCCACCACCATCCGCCTCGAGCAGAACTACCGCTCCAGCGGCAACATCCTGTCGGCCGCCAATGCGGTGATCGCGAACAACCAGAACCGCCTCGGCAAGAACCTCTGGACCGACGCCGGCCGTGGCGAGGCGATCGACCTCTACGCCGCCTACAACGGCGAGGACGAGGCGCGCTTCGTCGTCGAGCGGATCGGCAAGGTGGTCGCGGACGGACGGCGTCGCGAGGACTGCGCGATCCTCTACCGCAGCAACGCGCAGTCGCGGCTGTTCGAGGAACAGCTGCTGATGCGCGACGTGCCCTACCGGGTCTACGGCGGCCAGCGCTTCTTCGAGCGCGCCGAGATCAAGGACGCGATGGCCTACCTCCGGCTGATCGCCGCGCGCAACGACGACGCCGCGTTCGAGCGTGCGGTCAACATGCCGCCGCGCGGCATCGGCGAGCGCAGCCTCGACCAGCTGCGACTGTCCGCGCGCGGCAACGGCCGCACGCTGTGGGAGGCGGCGCTCGCGATGGTGGTGAGCCAGGAGCTCGTCGCGCGTAGCCGCAACGCGCTGCGCGGCTTCCTCGAGTTCATCGAGTCGCTGGCGACGGCGACCGCCGGATTGAACCTGTCCGAGCGCGTCACCGAGGTCGTGCTGCGCTCCGGGCTGCGCGCGCACTACCAGAACGAGGCGGGGCCGCTGACCGAATCGCGGATCGAGAACCTCGAGGAATTGTCGAACGTCGCCGCGCGCTTCGTGCACAACGACGACGACCGTCGCGCCGGCTTCGACGAGCTGTCGGCCTTCCTGTCGCACGCGGCGCTCGAAGCGGGCGAAGGCGAGGGCGAGGCCGGCGAGGACTGCGTGCAGCTGATGAGCCTGCACTCGGCCAAGGGTCTCGAGTTCGAGGAAGTCTTCCTGGTCGGCCTGGAAGAGGGGCTCTTTCCGAGCCAGCGCAGCGTGCAGGACGAGGGTCGGCTGGAGGAGGAGCGTCGCCTCGCCTACGTCGGCATCACCCGGGCCCGGCGCAAGCTGACGCTGTGCTACGCCGAGTCGCGCCGCATCCACGGCATGGAGTCGCTGAACCGGCCGTCGCGCTTCGTCAATGAACTGCCGAAGGCGGTGCTGTCCGAGATCCGGCCGCGGGTGCAGGTCGCGCGGCCGGCGAGCTTCGGCCGCAACGCGGAGTCCTGGCTCGCCGAGCGCGGCTACGGCCAGCGCATCGCCGGCGCCGAGGCTCCGGCCTTCCGGCTCGGCCAGAACGTCCGCCACGATTCATTCGGCGAGGGCGTGGTCACCGGGCTCGAAGGCGCGGGCGACCATGCCCGCGTGCAGGTGCGCTTCGCCGAGTCAGGTTCCAAGTGGCTGGTGACGGCCTACGCGAAGCTGCAGTCCGTCTAGAATTTCCTTCTTTCCGGTCGCGGGCTTGGTCCGCATCGCCGCTAGTCGGACTCACCTCATGCGGAATCGCGTCTCCTCGCTCGGCCTGCTGCTCTCCCTTCTGCTGCCGACGTTTCCCGCCTTCGGCGCTCTGCCGACCGCGATCTCCCGCGAAGTCGCCAGCAACGCCGGTGCCTTCGACGTGCCCGTATCCGGACTGGAGGCCTTGCCCGATCTCACGGTCACCGCGGGTCCGCTGGCGAAGGTCGAATCGCTCCAGGGTCAGCTGGCGAGAGACCCGACGCCCAACGACCCCTACGATCAGCTCGTCCCCGGTGGCAACTTCTTCGTGATCGTCGTCGACGAAGGTCATGCCGCGCGGCTGACCGCCACGGTGTCGTCGCCCACGGCCAGCAACGTCGACCTGTTCGTCGGCCGGGACCTCGACGGCGCAGGATTCCCGCAAGTCAGTGAGGTCCTATGCGCCAGCCGTTCGGCGTCGGCGAGCGAACGCTGCGTCATCGATCTGGCACCGTCGGACAACATCCGCCGCTACTGGGTGATGGCGCAGAACGTCGCGGCCGGACCGAGCGGGGTCGACACCATCGTCTTGTCCGCCAGCGCGCCAGCGGTCGGGGCCGGCAGCGACAGCAGCGAGCTGGTGGTCACGGCGCCCGGGCACGTCGCGGCGGGCGCGGACTTCGCGCTGCGTTTCGCGTACAACGAGCCCCGCATGCTGCCCGGCGATACCTGGGTGAGCCTCCTGCAACTGCGGGCGACGCGCGACGGAACGCCGTCGGCGGAAATCCCGGTGTCACTGACGATGGCGGCCAACGGGGGCGTCGGCGACATCACGTTCGGCGGCCCGAATGCGTTGTTCGGCTTCCAGCAGTCGGTCGCCCTCGACCTCGCTCCCGGTGCGGCTCACGACCGCATCGCCATCGATGTCCCGGTGGATGCAACACAGTTGTACGTGGAGGTACACGGACGCACCGATTTCCACGGAGCCGACCTGGTCGATCTCTACGTCGCCAAGGCGGCGAACGTGTCGGCGGATACCGCGACGTTGCCGCCGGCTCCGGCGCGCAGTGCCGCGCAGGGTTCGGCGATCGGTCGGGACACGTTCAAGCAGGTCGCCATCACCGGCGGCGCTCTCACGCCGGGACGCTGGTATCTGACTCCGGTCAACGTCGGCTCCACTCGGGCGAAGATCACCCTCGACTTCTCGACTGTCCGACTCGGCGCGCCGACCCTGCGCAGCGGCGGCTATTTCAATCCGTCGCGCTCTGGCCACGGCGTATTCCTGTCGGAGGGCAACAGCGACCGGGTGCTGATCTGGTACGCCTACGACGATCAGCGCCAGCCCGTCTGGTATTACGCGCAGGCACCGAAGCCGGTCCGCAATGATTCCGTCTGGCGCGCCGACCTCTACCGCTTCGTCTGGAACGGCAGCCGCAATCAAGGGACGGTCGCCGGACAGGTGGTCGTCACCACGACCGGGACCAACCGTTTCCAGTTCGCGGCAATGGTCGATGGGCGCTACACCAGCGAACCGATGTCCGAGCTCGCGCTGCAGGAGTGTCCGCGGGTCAATGGCGTCGCGACCGACTTCTCCGGCAGCTGGTACGCGCCGGTGCTGTCGGGCTACGGCTACAGCGTGCTGACGCTCGGCCGCACCGAGGTGCAGATCGCCTACCTGTACGACGCCGACGGCAACCCGCGCTGGCTGTATGGGCAGGCCTCGCCGTTCGGCGTCGACACGCTGCCACTGCTGCAGCTCCAGGGCTTCTGCCCGACCTGCAGCTACAGCGCGCCGACCAGCGACACGGCGGGTACGATCCAGCGCCGCTACACGGATGTGCACACCGGTCACGAGCGGCTGCAGGTCGACTTCCTCGCGCCGCTGTCGGGCCACTGGCTGACCGACCAGGACACGGTGAAGCTGACGACCGATCTCATCTGCCCGTAGGGCGTGCGCTGTTGCCCCGAGGCTCCCTCGAGGCGACGTCGATCGAGGCGCCTCGCAATGGCGGCCGGTGGCCGCCCTACGGTAATTGGGTGGACTCGCCCCCCTCGTGTTGACCCAGGCATCGAGGTGCCAGTGGTGAGATGTACTCACCAATCGGGAGCGAGGAGGGCGAGTCCGTGGACAAGATTACGACCGTAGCGGTTGATCTGGCGAAGCATGT